>JAQTPW010000026.1 GCA_028712565.1 Minisyncoccota bacterium | reverse complement strand
ACTCACCGGCTCCATTTTTACGTCTAATATTGATCTCGCTATGTTGGCTTTAGACCAAATGAAAGTCGGGTGTTGTTATGTGAATGCGCCGACATTCGGGTCTGAGCCGCATATGCCTTTTGGAGGGGTCAAAAAATCCGGCAATGGACAGCGTGAGCCCGGCCTTCAGGCGTTGGATGTTTTTTCAGATTGGAAGACGATTTATATGGACTATAGCGGTGCGGCTCGAAATCCGCAATATAAATAAAACAATATGAAGTCCTCAAAAAAAATTAAAGATCTCAAAAAAACAGCTCAGCGTGCGCGATGCTTAATGACGGAAGCTCTAATTTGTGCAGGCTGTGGGCATCCTGGCGGAGCTTTTTCCAGTATCGATGTCATGGTGGTTCTGTATTTTGCTGTGATGAAAATTGATTCTGAAAACCCAAAAGATGAAAATCGCGACCGGTTTATTTTAAGCAAAGGGCATTCGTCAGTGGCGCTTTATACGGTTTTATATCTTAAGGGTTTCATTGATAAAGAAACTCTGTTGAGTTTTCGTCAGGATAATTCTTGTCTGTCTGGTCATCCGGATATGACTAAGGTTCCGGGAGTAGAAATGAGTACCGGCTCACTTGGTCATGGTTTGTCCGTAGGCATAGGTTTGGCTTACGCAGCTAAGATGGACAAAAAAAATTATCGTACCTTTGTTTTAATGGGTGACGGTGAAACCCAGGAAGGGTCAGTCTGGGAAGCAGCTATGTTTGCGAGTCATTATAAATTGGATAATCTTATGGCAATCATTGATCGGAATAAAATACAGATCGATGGTTTTACTGAAGACGTAATGAGTCTTGAGCCGTATGTCTCTAAGTGGCGATCGTTTGGTTGGGAAGTCAAAGAAATCAGCGGTCATGATGTCGAAAAATTGATTCCAGTGTTAAACAGCATACCATTAAGAAAAAATAAACCAACGCTTATTATAGCTCATACCGTTAAAGGTAAAGGTATTTCGTTTATGGAAAACAAAGTTGAATGGCACGGTAAGGCGCTCGAGGGCAAGAATGCCGAAATTGCCAGAAATGAAACTAAGGCTTAAACATGCCTAAACAATGCTTACGGATAGTCGCTGGAAAGTATCTGGCTGAATTAGCCGGACAAAATAAACAAATAGTCGCTTTGGAAGCTGACTTAAAAGAATCTACCCAATCGGTTAATTTTGAAAGAAATCATCCTGACCGTTATATTGAATGTGGAATAGCTGAGCAGAATATGGTTGGTGTTGCCGCCGGCCTGGCTCTGGCCGGAAAAATTCCGGTAGTCCATTCATTCGCCTGCTTTATTTCCATGAGGGCCTGCGAACAGGTGCGCACAACGGTCTGCTATCCCAATCTTAACGTGAAATTCTTGGTAACACACGCTGGTATTAGCACAGGAACTGCCGGAACAACTCATCATGCTATTGAAGATATTGCGATCATGCGAGCGATTCCAAATATGACGGTTATTGCGCCAGGCGATGCAAAAGAAGTTTGCCAGGCGCTAGATGCGGCAATGAATATTGATGGACCGGTATATATTCGTCTAGGCGCAGGGGAGGCGGAAGATATCTATACTGATAAAAATAAATTTAAAGTTGGTTATGCCACGCAGATTTTAGATGGTACGGATTTAACAATAATAACAACCGGTATGATGATGGCTGAAGGATTTAAAGTTAGTAAGATGTTGGCTCATGAGGGGATTAAGGCGGGACTCTTACAGATGGCCTCAATTAAGCCGATTGATGAAACCGCGATAATTAAAGCCGTGAAAAAAACTAAATTGATAATTACCGTGGAAGAACACAGTGCTTTAGGCGGGCTTGGCGGGGCGGTATGTGAAATCGCGGCTGGACTAGGAGCAAAAGTGATAAGGATCGGCATAAACGATCATTTCTGCGATATAGGGTCAGCGGCTTGTCTTCTTGAAAAAGAAGGCCTGACCGCTGAAAATATTTTTAAAATTATAAAAAGAAATTATCGGGCATAAAGATATCTTGGCACGAAGAAATTGCATCAGTTTTTATGATAGAAGGGGATGAATATGCCACAAGTCCGATGTTATGAACCAGGGTTGCGCCGGAAAACGGGGATTTTGAGGATTTGGATAACGATGTTAAAAAATATTTTTTTATCCCGTGATCTTATTATTCAACTTTTTAAACGGGATTTTCTGGCAGCATATAAAAAATCTTTTTTAGATGTCGGGTGGATAATAATCATGCCGTTAATAAGTATTGTTTCCTGGGTGTTTATGAACGCCGCCGGTATTCTTAAACCTGGGGATGTTGGCATTCCTTATCCGGCCTATGTTCTTTTGGGGTCATCTATTTGGAGTTTTTTTATGGGATGTTACAGTTTTTCAGCAAAAACTTTAGATGCCGGCAAGGGATTTATTTTACAGGTAAGCTTTCCGCATGAAGCCTTGCTCATAAAACAATGCGCTCAAAATTTAGCGAATTTTTCTTTAACTTTTATTTTTACAATAATCGCCCTTTGGTGCTTCGGCATAGTACCTAGCGCGGGGATAATATTTTTTCCATTGATGTTGGTGCCGATATTTTTTTTAGGCGCTGGCATCGGCTTGGTAATCTCAGTTATGGCTGTTTTAGCTACCGAGATAGACAGGATGGTTGAAATGCTTTTGGGGCTGATTATTTTTATTACACCGGTTATTTATTCGTCGCGTATAGACAATGTTTTATTACAGAAGGTAATAAAATGGAATCCGCTTACTTATTTGGTTTGCGGTGCCCGGGATATGATTATCTATGGAAAAATGGAATTTCCTGACAGATTTTTTTATTCAGCATTGTTTGCTTTTTTTGTATTTATGTTTTCCTGGCGTTTATTTTTTCTCTCAGAAGAAAAAGTTATTGAAAAAATAACGATTTAATCCCTCGGGTGGAATTCTTTATAGGTTAACCCGAAAGATCAATGCGACGCTGCCACGGGAGGGATCTCCTAGAGTAATCGGCTAGGACGTCATAGGCGGGATATTGTTGTAAAGAGAAAAGGAACCCCCGGACTTTTAGCCATGGGGTTCCACATATGAAAGTAAAAGTTAATGAGCAAAACTGTCATTAAAGTAACCGGGTTATATAAGAAATTCTGCCGTAGTTTAAAGCGGGGGGTTTTCTATGGTACGGCTGATGTTATCCGTGATATGATCGGTATTCCTTATGATGAAGCCGTGTTGCGCAAGGCGGAGTTTTTCGCATTAGATGATGTTAACTTTGAGTTAAATCGGGGTGAAACGCTAGGGATTGTTGGGCAAAATGGATCCGGCAAATCAACGTTATTGCGGATATTGTCCGGCATTTATCCACCGACAAAAGGCCGGGCGTGTATTGACGGCAGGGTCGCGGCATTGATTTCTGTAGGAGCCGGTTTTCATCCGCATATGACGGGCAAAGAGAATATCTATTTGAATGGCACGATCTTAGGGATGTCAACTAAAGAGATTCGCCGCAAATTTGATAGCATTGTCGAGTTCGCCGATATCGGGGATTTTTTGGACGCGTCAGTTTCGACTTATTCTTCAGGTATGACGGTCAGGCTTGGTTTTTCCGTGGCTATTCACGCAGAAGTCGAA
>JAQTPW010000004.1 GCA_028712565.1 Minisyncoccota bacterium | reverse complement strand
CATCACCCCCTACTTTTTGGAAAAGGGGAATGTTTGGTATGCACAGAATATAAATAAAATTTTAGAGGCGAGAAAAACCCAAACATTTTTTGAAGACAATACAATAATTTTGGAAAAAAATCAAAAAGCTAATTTATCGGAAATTTTAAGAAAATTAGACGAAATGGGTTATGAAAAAGTTTTGGAGGTGACTTTTCCCGGCGAATTTTCCCAAAGGGGCGGGGTTCTCGATGTTTTCCCGATAAATCTGAACCAAGCGGTTCGTTTTGAATTGTTCGGAAACAAAATTGAGGAAATTTTTGAATTGCCGGCAACTTTTGAAGACGAAAGGCAGGCAAAAGATATTCTGAAAAAGAGGTTGAAATCCCAAAAATTATTTTCGGACTTAAAGGGAATAAAACCCGGAGATTATTTGGTACACTTGGATCACGGAATCGGACAATTTCGCGGAATTGAAAAAATCCAAATCCCAAATCCCAAATTACAAACAAATCTCAAATCACAAATTCAAAATACCGAAGATTACTACGTTCTTGACTATGCGCAAGGAGATAAGCTTTACGTGCCGGTTGGCTTGGAAAGAAAACTTTCCCGTTATATCGGATTTGCAGAACCAAAAATTTCCAGATTAACCTCTTTAACTTGGCAAAGAACAAAAAAACGAGTAAGAGAAGAGGCGGAAAAATTAGCAAGAGAATTATTAGAAATTTATGCAAAAAGAGAGGTTGCCACTCGGCCTCCTTATTTGCCCGACAATGAGATAGATCTTCAAGTCGCCTCGGGTTTTAAATATGAAGAAACTCCAGACCAAATCCAGACAATTGAAGATATAAAAAGCGATCTTGCGAAACCAGAGCCAATGGACAGGATTGTCTGCGGAGATGTTGGTTTCGGAAAAACAGAGGTTGCCCTGAGAACATTGGTAAAAGCGGTAAATTCGGGGTATCAGGCAGCAATGATTTGCCCCACAACAATTTTAGCAAACCAGCATTTTCATAATTTCAAAGAAAGATTAAAAAATCTGCCAATTAATGTATCCTTACTCTCCAGACTGCAATCAAAGAGAGAGCAGGAAAATATAATCGAAAGACTAAAGGGGAAAATAGACCCCGTTAGAAATAGCCCGCCTCGCAGACCCTTCGGGCGCGCAAGCGCGAGCGTGATTTTTAACGGGGTAGATATTGTAATCGGGACCCACCGAGTTTTATCAAATGATGTTGAATTTAAAAATCTGGGGCTGCTGGTAATCGATGATGAACAAAGATTTGGGGTAAAGCAAAAAGAAAAACTAAAGAAAATCAGAACTTCTTTAGATGTTTTATCTCTTTCTGCTACTCCAATACCCAGGACCCTGTATTTAGCTTTGTCTTCTTTGAAAAATATAAGTTTAATGCAGACTCCCCCTTCTGGAAGATTACCGGTTAAAACTTTTATAAAACCCTGGTCAAAAGAAATTATAAAGGAAGCAATTAATAATGAATTAAAAAGAAATGGCCAGGTTTATTATTTGCACAATAGAGTTGAAACGATTGGAACTGTAAAAAATTATTTAGAAAAATTACTTCCGGCTGCCAGTTTTGGCATCGCTCACGGAAGGATGAAAGAAAAAGATTTGGTGAAAGTTATGAATGATTTTTCCGCCTCGGGCGAACAGAATAAAAAAATCGATGTATTAATTGCAACAACTATTATTGAAAACGGAATCGATTTGCCGAATGTAAATACTTTGATTTCCGACGACGCGACGAAATTAGGGCTTTCTCAGGCATATCAGATTCGCGGAAGAATAGGCCGTTCTTATATTCAAGCTTTTGCTTATTTTCTTTATGGAAAAAATCTTTCTGCTTTGGCAGCTGAAAGGTTAACAGCTTTGAAAGAAGCAGAAGAGCTGGGATCTGGTTATAAAATCGCGATGAAAGATTTAGAAATCAGAGGCGCCGGAAACATTTTAGGCAAAGAGCAGTCAGGAAGCATAAATGCCATTGGTTTGAATCTTTATGCCCAGATGCTATCGGAAAGCATAGAAAAAATTAAAAGCTCCACTTTGGAAAGTAGAGCTTAAAAAACTATCGAAGCCATTTCCTCTCTGTCTACTTTTTCCAAGGCAGGTTAAAGAGCTCTTGCTGTGCTTTCCTAATCTTCTCTTCTGTCTCGGGATTGCCTTCGGGGAGCATCGTTTCAATAGCCTCAAGAACTTCTCTTTTAGAAAAATATTCTCTCGCCTCCATCCTTTCAGACAATGGCCCGCGCGTGCCCGTGGCACCTTCTTGCCAAACCCTATAAAAATGCCCCGGCATAACCTCAATTATCAATTTCATTTTTCCTCCTTTAGCTTCTTATTAGACGACTTGCCCAATCTTTCGGCAGATTTGAAATTTTGTTCCTTTCTTTTTCCTCATCATTTATAATCGCTTGCCTAAATTTGGCAATGCCATCTTTTAATTGGCTTTTTTCTTTTTTATTCGTTTTCCCTATTCTATAGCAACCAAGTTTCATTTCATCCTCCTTATTAACTTTTTCGAGTGCAGTACTTTAATTAAAAATAAATTCTTCTTATGGGTAAAAATCTGTATAAAAATCGAAAAATAAATGTGTTGAAAATAATATATGGTATCGCAAAAGAAGCCAAATTCATTATTAGAGATAATAAAAATAATCTTTTTTTATTTTCCTGAGGCCACGCATAAATTAATAACCCCCACTCTATAAAAACAACGGCTATTTCAAAAAATATCCGTATTAAGTATTGTGGATGTACAAAATGCCAGATAACCCAAAGTAAAATATTTAAGGATGGCTGAGTAATTAAATTTATTAATAAAATAGTTAAGAAAAATCTTTTATTTCTATATTTAAAAATAAAAGCAACAGTAAATTCAATCAAAACCGTCAGAAAAAAACTTATCAAATAACCTCCAACATTAATATTATACATAGAATTTATAATTTTCTTTGGCTATCTTCTTTATTTTTCTTTCTTATTTTCCTCAGAAAAAATATGCCTAGAACCACAAATACTATTAAAATTATTAATGGCACTCCAAAGAAAACGACAACAAGAAAAATTGCATCCACAGTAGAGATATCATTCGCTAAAGAAATTTCGGGAAATAAAATACAGCTTAACAATAAAATGGTTAATAAAATTATCTTTTTAATCATTTTTTAAATAATTAACTGTTATTTAAGCTATTCTATCAATAAAACATTTGGAATGCAAAATCAATTACTGACCGTGGTCAGTATATCATCTTTGGCACCCCGCCATATATAAGGCGGGGTATCGTCGCAAAGCGAGCCAAAGTTGTATTACTGACCGTGCTTCACTTCAATCACATCGCCGTCTTGAACAATATATTCTTTGCCTTCCATTCTTAATAGTCCTTGCTTTCCAGCCAAACTCCAAGCGTCAGCTTGCCCTGAGCTTGTCGAATGGGTCGAAGGGCTACTTTTGCCGATCTCCACCAACTTTTCCCAATTGATAGTATCTGCACAAATAAATTTATTTTCAAAATCAGTATGGATTACTCCCGAGGCCTGCGGAGCTTTCGTCCCCCGCCTTATTGTCCAAGCGCGGGTTTCGTCAGGACCTGTTGTGAAAAAAGTAATCAAATCCAGAGTTTTGTAAGATTTTACAATAATTTCATTTAATTTTGATTCAGTTAAACCCAATTCATTTTTCTCTGCTTCTGTAAATTTGCTGCTGTCATATTCATCCCTTAAACTGGCGACAATATATTCTGAATTCAGATCTTTTATTTTTTTGACAAGTTCTGGAGACACCTCGAAAGTATTTTCCGCCCCAGGCGGACCAGCCTTGGGCTGGGCGTTTAAAATATATATGCCAGGTTTTGCAGTTAATAACTGGATTTCTTTTAAAGTTTTCAAATTCTCCAAACCCGATGCCGTACTTTCATCAAATAGATTTTTGCTTTGTTCAACAAACTGCCTTGCCAAAATTCCCTTTTCGAGGGCGGTTTTTAAATTTTTCAATAATTCCAACTCGTTAATAATTACTTTCTTTCCAGTTTTTGCGTCTGCCTCTGCTTTTTCTATTCTTTTTTGCAAGGTTTCCAAATCCTTAAAAATCAACTCCATATTAACAATATCTATATCTCGAATAGGATCTACGCTTTTTTCCACATGGATAATTTCTTGATTTTCAAAACACCTGACAATAAACAAAATAGCGTCCACTTCTCTAATATGCGCCAAAAATTGATTTCCCAGCCCTTCTCCCTTACTGGCTCCTCTTACCAAACCCGCAATATCGGTAAAGTTTACAATCGCTGGAATTTTTTTTGCCGAATGAAAAATCGCGGCCAATTCTTCAAGCCGTTCGTCCGGAACCTCAACAATTCCGATATTCGGATCTATGGTGCAAAAAGGATAATTTGAAATATTAACTTGTTTTTTTGTCAGGGTTTCAAATAAAGTAGATTTGCCTACATTTGCCAACCCGACAATGCCGACGGAAAGAGACATAGAATTTAGAACTCAGAACTTAGAATATAGCATTTAGCAATTAAGATTTTCAATTAGATAATTTAGCACTTTTTTTTATTTTAAACAATGATGCTATACTTATAAAAATGACAGATGAAATAAAGTCAATCTCTATTAGAGATAAAAGTTATCCGAAAATTTTAAAAGAAATAAAAGACGCGCCTGAAGTTTTATATTATCGGGGAGAATTAAAAGAAAAAGAAAATTGTTTTGCGATTGTCGGGACAAGAAGGTGCTCTGATTACGGAAAACAAATTGCTTTAGAAATCTCTGGAGATTTATCAGAAGCAGGATTAACAATTGTTTCTGGTTTGGCTCCGGGAATTGATACTTTCTCGCATACGACAGCCGTAGAAAGAAATAAAAGGACTATTGCGGTTTTAGGAACAGGGCTTGATGAAAAAACAATATACCCGCAAACAAATTTAGAACTTGCAAAAAATATTTTAGAAACAGGAGGCGCACTACTTTCCGAATACCCCGCTGGAACTCATGGATCAAAATTAACTTTCCCGCATAGAAACAGAATAGTTTCAGGAATGTCTTTGGGAGTTTTAGTTATAGAAGCTAAAGAAAAATCTGGCTCTTTAATCACTGCGGATTTTGCCAGAAAACAAGGTAAAAAATTATTTGCAGTTCCAGGATCTGTCCATTCTCCAAATTCTTGGGGGCCGAATTGGCTGATCAAGAAAGGATTTGCAAAGCTCGCCGGAAATGCAGAAGATATTTTGAAAGAACTAAAAATAAAAACTCATTCATCGGGTGCGGGACAAAAGATTTTAGGCGAAACTTCGGAAGAAAATTTAATTTTAGATGTTTTAAAAGAAGGGAATTTAGATATTGAAAAAATTATTGAAAAAACAAAACTTCCTGCGGCAACAGTGGCAAGCACTGTTGCTATTTTAGAAATAAAAGGTATCATACGAAACTTAGGAGGAAATTCTTATGCAACTAATCATAGTTGAAAGCCCGGCTAAGGCAAATACAATACAAAAATTTTTAGGGCCTGGATATAAGGTCTTGGCTTCTTATGGCCACGTCAGAGATTTGCCAAAAAGCGAATTGGGAATTGATGTTGAAAAAAATTTTGAGCCAAGATATATAATTCCGACCAAAGCCAGAAAAACTGTAAAATTTCTTTCCGATGCCGTAAAAGAAACCGACTCCGCGATTATAGCAACCGATGAAGACCGGGAAGGAGAAGCAATAGCTTGGCATCTGGTGCAGGCGCTAAAGCTCGGCGGCGACAAAGAACCCTATGAAAGAATTGTTTTCCACGAAATTACCAAGCCCGCCATTGAAGAAGCGTTAAAAAACCCGAGGCAAATTGATATAAATTTAGTTGACTCCCAGCAGGCAAGAAGGATTTTAGATCGGCTTGTCGGATATAAATTATCTCCTTTTTTATGGAAAAAAATCGCCCGGGGTTTGTCCGCAGGAAGAGTCCAATCAGTTGCCGTAAGATTGGTGGTGGAAAGGGAAAGAGAAAGAGAAAAATTTGTGCCGCAGGAATATTGGCAGATAATTGCGAAACTCAAAACTCAAAAATCAAAAATCAAAAATAACGAATTTGACGCAACCTTAATTAGGATAAATGATAAAACGCTTGAAAAACTGGAAATTAAAAACAAAAAAGAGGCGGATAAAATTATAAAAGATTTAGATGGTGCCGAATATAAAGTAGTAAATGTTGATAAAAAAGAGGAAAAAAGGAATCCCCTGCCGCCCTTTACAACTTCCACTTTGCAGCAAAGCGCCTGGCAAAAATTTCATTTTCCCGCAAGATTTACAATGCAGATTGCCCAAAAATTATACGAAAGAGGTTTCATCACCTACCATAGAACGGATTCTCTTAATCTTTCCGACTTGTCTTTATTCGCCGCAAAAAAATTTATTATCGAAAATTATGGAGAAAATTATTGGGCAGGATATTTGAGAAGATATAAAACAAAATCAAAAGGCGCCCAGGAAGCGCACGAAGCAATCAGGCCAACCTATGCCGACAGAAATCCTGAAAATTTAAAAACTGCAGAGCTCGACAATAACCAATTCAAGCTTTATAGCTTGATCTGGAACAGATTTATTGCCAGCCAGATGAACCAGGCAATTTTTGATTCTACCGCAATAGATATCAAAGCTGGAAATCCCAAATTACAAATTACAAATTACAAATATGCTTTTCGGGCGACGGGACAAATTTTAAAATTTGATGGATTTTTGAAGATTTATCCGATTAAATTCGAGGAGAATGAATTGCCTTCTTTGGAAAAAGATGAAATTTTAGAATTAATAAAATTAATTTCCTCCCAGCATTTTACCGAACCAGCTCCAAGATATAATGAAGCAAGTTTGATCCGCGCGCTTGAAGAAAACGGAATCGGCAGGCCGTCAACTTACGCTCCGATTTTATCAACCATACAAGATAGAAATTATATAGAAAAAGATGAAAATAGAAGATTCAAGCCTACTGAAATCGGGATTATAGTAAACGATTTGTTAGTTAAGAACTTTCCGGAAATCGTTGATATTAAATTTACCGCTGAAATGGAAAAAAAATTAGATGAAATCGCCCAAGATTCAAATGAATGGGTTCCGATGATCAGAGAATTTTACACCCCTTTTGAAAAAAATCTGGAAGAAAAATATAAGGAAGTTTCAAAGAAGGAATTTACCGAAAAGCCGACTGAAAAAAAATGCCCCAAATGCGGCTCTTCGCTTTTAATCCGCTTGGGGAAATTTGGAAAATTTTATGCCTGTTCAAAATTTCCAAAGTGCAGATATACCGAATCCTTAAAAGAGAATAAGCTGGGAATGAAATGCCCCAAATGTAAAAATGGCGAAATTGTAGCAAAAAGGACTAAAAGAAAAAAAATATTTTACGGCTGCACAAATTGGCCAAAATGCGATTTTGCCGCGTGGGATAAGCCGACAGGAAAATTATGCGAAAAATGCGGCTCGCCTATGGTTGAAACAAAAAGAAAACAGATTAAATGTTCAAAAAAAGACTGTGCCGGGTAGGTTGAAAAACAACCAAAATTTTGGTAAACTCAAAAATTGAGTTGGGCGAGTGGTGGAATGGCAGACACGTGGCACTCAAAATGCCATGAGAGCAATCTCATGAGGGTTCGACTCCCTCCCCGCCCACCGTTTAAAAAGAAACCTTATAAGGTTTCTTTTTTGTTTGCATTTATATTTGACAAGCTGGATATTTTATGCTATTGCTATTTTGGAGGTGAACAAATGAAAGATTTTGAAATTGATATCTTGGTTGATTTAATTGTTGATCGGGCGAGAATCGATACTACCTTTCCCGACCCAAAAAATCAATGGGTAGGATGGCTGACTGATGTACTTTTCCAAATAGTTGACCGATTTGTAGCAATTGATCTTAATGACCCCAAAACATTCGCAGAGATTGGCCGACGAGTATCTCTGAGGGTCCGCGATCTGCCTGAAATGGGAGCATTGGCATGTCTTGCCATTCTTCGCGGCGAACGGCTTCTCCCTGTCAGCCCAGAACGTGAGGAATTTGTCTTGCAGATTGCGAGGGAAACGAAAAACATTATCACTAATTTACCGGACAGTACAAGAAAACTCCGCCTTGAATCTTTGTTTTATTATCACATGGGTATTTTTTATTCCAACTATGAACATTTTGATCTTGCAGAAGAAGCCCAAAGAAAATCAGCCGAAATAGCGACCATCATTGGCGACAAGACTGGCGCAGCGATTGCTTATTTTATGGAAACGCTATGCCAACTTAGGAATGCCTTACTTAAGGGCATCGAAACCAAAGAAATTTTCTCTGAGTTGGAGAAAAGATTCTTAATACTAGTTGATGCAACGAAAGGATCTTCGGTTGAAGTCCAGTGGGGACAAATCAATGGACCGATTCATATGATTGAAACCACTATCTGGCTGAATCAGATGAGCAATCCCGATTTGAAGAATTGGGTTGCCATGGTTATTGCCGCAGCAGATAGAATGACAGGTTCTTCCGAAATAGCGACTTCTGCGGAATTCGTCCGGGCTATAGATATATATAGCAAAGGTGATCCTAATGCCTTTGAAGTTTTACGAGCCGTTGGCGAAGGCAAAGACGCGAATGAGGTAAAAGTCACAGCTCTTCTCGTTTTGATACGCCACGCCATTCGGGCTCAGAAAATTGATGAAGCGAAGGACATCTTAAAACAGATGCCCAAACAAGAAGCTCAGCACGTACGAGCTATCGCAGAACGCATGTTATCTAAATAAATATTGCTCTTTTTTAAAGCGCCGTGGATTTGTAAAACGAATTCTGCAAGGCGCTTTTTATTTTCTACTTAATTTGTTATTCTAAAACAATGAGCAAACTCCCAAGGCCCAAAAAAGAATCAATTATTTATGATGACGAACATCTGTATGTTTGTTTAGCAAACGATTCAATTACAAAAGGCCATACAGTTATTGTCTGGAAAAAAGAAGTTCCTGATTTGGGCCTGCTTCCCGACAGAGATTACGATTATTTAATGGATACCGTATTTGCCACAAGGAATGCTATTTTAAAAACTCTAAAAATAAAAAAAGTTTATTTAGTTTATATGGACGAATTGAATCATGTCCACTGGCATTTAATTCCCCGTTATAAAGAAGAGGGCTTTGATCTTTTTGAAAATAAACCGCAGATCTTAACAAATTTTTCTCTTGCTAAAAAAATTAAGAAAAATCTAGTTTTTAAGTAAATGATTATTTATTTTACCTGCCACGGGCAAACGATTTGGAATAAAAAAGGAATTATTCAGGGCCATAAGGATTCTTCGTTAACTCAAAAAGGAATAAAGTCAGCAGAGAAAAAAGCAAAACTCTTGAATAAAAAAGGGGTTGAGATTATTTATTCCAGCGATTTGGGCAGATGCGCCAAAACCGCTGAAATTATAAACCAATGGCTTGAAGTAAAAATAGTTTTTACCAAAAAATTGCGCGAAAGAGATTTTGGAAAATTTAATGGCAAGGTATATGAAAAAATTAAAGAGAAAATCGACCTATCTAATCTAAATGAAAAAGCGCCGGGCGGAGAAAGTTTAAACCAATTAAGAAAGCGCGTAATTTCATTTATCCAATCTTTTTTTACCAAAAAATTTAAGAAAATTTTATTAGTCACGCATGGAGGACCGGCAAGGACGATATTAATAAATTATTGCCAAACAGATTTTAAATCAAAAAAGATTGAGGTTTCACAAGATGCAGTTTATAGTTTGGAACAAAAAGGAAAGGAGTATAAACTAAAAAAAGTTCCGCGGTAGCGGAACTTTTTTCTAGTTTAAATATTTTTCAGGAAAATTTTTTTGTAAATTCTAAAATAAGCGAAGCAGATAGAAGCCCAACCGCAAACCCGGATAAAATATCCAATGGCCAATGAATGCCAATAAAAACTCTGGAGATAGAAATTAAAAAGCTGGCGAAAAAGAAAGCGGCGCCAGCCTTTTTATTGTAATAAAAAACAACAGCAGATAAGCCGAAAAAGAAAGCGGCATGGCCCGACGGGAAAGAGGACTCATTCGGATTATGAGGAAGGAGCAAGTTAATATTATTTTCAACAAAAGGCCGCATCCTTGGAAAAAGATAACGAATTAAATCCGTAAATACAAACCTGGCAAAAAATGCTGCCAAAATTGCAGAAAATACCATTTTAAAATTTTTCCTTGGCCGAAAAATTAAAAATAATGAAAAGAGAAAAACAACAACGTATTGGAAATATTCGGCAAAAAAAATTGCAGCGGAATCTAAACAAATATTTTTTCCGGCAAATTGATTAATAAAATGAAATAAGTTTTGATCAAAATTCATTTTTTCTGGTTTAATTTAACTAAATTTTCTAATAAACAAGCAACTGTCATGGGCCCAACCCCTCCCGGAAGAGGCGTAATGTAGCTTGCTTTTTCTGAAACGGATTCAAAATCAATATCTCCTGCCAATTTCCCTTTTTCTATTACGGTACCTGCGTCAATTGCCACGAGCCCCTGCTTTACCATGCTTCCTTTTATTAACTTGGGAACGCCAGCCCCAGAAATAATAACATCTGCATTTTTGGCAAAAACAGAAATATCTTTTGTGAATTTATTAACCACAGAAACCGCAGCTTCTTTCCGTAAAAACCAAAGCATCAAAGGTTTTCCGACCAATTTTCCAGTCCCAACCAAAAGGATATTTTTTCCTTTTATATTGATATTATTGATGTCAAAAAAGTGGGAAATTCCGCAAACAACCGGGGGCAAAATTTTTAGTTCTCCGGTATAAAGTTTTCCCAAACTTTTTTCCGATAAAACATCAACATCTTTTTCGGCAGGGATAATGTCCAAGATTTCCTGAGTATTAATTATGTTTTTAGGCAAAGGCAATTGAATTATTATTCCGGAATTATCGGGATCCTGAACAATCTGTTCAATTCCTTTTTTTAATTCATTTGCTTTTATATTTTCCGAAAATTTAAACAATCTAAAGCCGGCTCCAATTTTTTTACAGGCATTTTCTTTTTGTTTAATGTAAATTTTAGAAATGGAATTATTCCCGACCAAAACTACTGCCAAAGCCAATTTTAGGTTATTTTTTTTAATTTCTCCCTTTAAATCCGCCAATATTTTTTCTGATAATTTTTTTCCGTCTAAAAGCTTCATTTAATTTATGGCTGGAATCGGAAAATTTTTGCCAAATTCCGAGATTTCTGACTTTATTTTTTTTATTTGGTCGTTATTTTCTATTTCGCTTTTAAACCTTTTCAGATATTCTATCCTTTCTTCCTTGGTTCCCGGCAGTTTGTAATTTTTTATTAAATCTGCAACTCTTGCTATCCAGTCAGAAATTAGTTCCATTTCTTTTTCTTTCATTCCTCTTGTGGTGATTGCGGGAGTGCCTATGCGAACTCCGCTCGGATAAAATGGCGTTGACGGGTCAGCCGGTATCGTATTTTTATTCACTGTAATTCCTGCCATATCCAAGGCATCCTGTAAAAACACTCCTCTGCCCGGGCCGTCGGGAGTCAAATCTACGACCACCATATGATTATCCGTGCCGTTGGAAACAAGCTTTACTCCTCTTTCCATTAATCCTTCGGCTAACTTTTTGGAATTTTTTACAATTTGTTTTCCGTATTCTTTGAATTCGGGCTTTAATGCCTCGCCCAATGCAACAGCAATCGCGGCTGTCTGATGGTTATGCGGCCCTCCCTGAACTCCTCCCGGGAAAACAGCTTTATTTATTTTTTCTCCAAGCTCTGCATCTTTTTTTAATCCTTTTTCAGTCACCATTATCAACCCCCCTCGTGGCCCCCTTAAGGTTTTATGAGTAGTTGTTGTAATAATATGAACAAAAGGTGCTGGGCTTTTATGAGCGCCGGCTATAACTAGACCCGCAATATGAGCGATATCTGCTACAAAATAAGCTCCAACCTCATCAGCTATTTTTGAAATTTCTTCAAAGGGGAATTCTCTAACATAAGCCGTGGCTCCGCACCAAATTAATTTTGGCTTGTTTTCAACTGCGAGATTTCTAACTTCTTCCAAATCAATGTAGCCATCGGATTTTACATGATAAGAAACGCTTTTAAAAATTTTGGAAGTAATATTCACTTTCCAGCCGTGGCTGATATGGCCTCCGTCGGGAAGATTTTGGCCCATAATTGTATCTCCGAAATTGCAGACCGCAAGATAAACGGCAAAATTTGCCGGACTTCCAGAATATGGCTGAACATTTGCAAAAGGCACTCCAAAGGCCTGTTTTGCCCGCTCAATTGCCAAATTTTCAATCCGGTCTATAACTTGGTTTCCGCCGTAATATCTTTTTCCCGGATAGCCTTCGGAATATTTATCAGTAAGTATCGAACCCAATGCCTCAAGAACAGAAGGCGAAGTGTGATTTTCCGAAGGAATCATTTCCAATCCATCTCTACGCCTCTGTTTTTCGGCCTCAATTAATTCATAAATTTTTGGATCGGTTTGTTCTAAGTTCATATTTTTTAAATTAGTATTATCTTAATATTTTAAGCTTTTTTCCGGTTAAATCAAACACTCGCGAAGATTTTGAGGGTTTTAGATTGCCCGCATTAATTATAAAGTCTGGCTTTGTTTTTTGGCTTTTAAATTGTTGAATCACTTCGTCAATTTTTATAGATGCAGGTTTTCCAGAAATATTAGCTGAGGTTCCAGTAAGCGGGAAATCTATTTTATTTTGCAAGTCATTAATTAATTTATATTTTGGAATCCTTAAAGCAATTGTTTTTTTATCAACCCCGTATAATTTTACTTTCGTCTTTTTGCGGAAAAGCACTGTCGTTATTTTTCCCGGCCAGAATTTTTTTAAAAGTTTTTCTTGGTATTTATCAATTTTTGCAATTTTTCTTGCATCTTCGATGCTTTTTACAAAAATTGGTAATGATTTTCCCTTTTCTCTTTTTTTAATTTTAAAAATTTTTCCAACTGCTTTTTTATTAGTTGCGTCAGCTATTAATCCATAAACCGTATCTGTCGGAAAAATAAAAACTTCTCCTTTTTTCATTAAATCAACTATTTTATTTATAGTGATTTTCCCAACCTTATCTATTTTCATCCCTTACCTCCTTAATTGCTAATTTCACTGCGCCCAAAACCGGTTTTTCTTTCAGTTGAATAAATTCAGCTCGCGGGGCAAATTTTTTTATTTCTTTTTTTACGGTATCTAAAATAATTTCTGATTTGAACATTCCTCCTGCTAAAATTAAAGGAAATTTTTCCTCCCGAAAATCCAGTTTTTTGATTACCGTATTCGCCGAAGCCGCCAGCTCCCTCCCTGCCTTTTGCATAATTTCTATTGAGACCTTATCTCCTTTTTTACTTACCTTGTCGCAAATAATTGAGAGTTTTGGGATAATTTGAATTGGATTTGCGTATACAAAAGCCATCAGCTCTTTTGGGTTTCTTACCTTAAAATCCGAAAAAACTTCCTTTGTTAATAAGGTTTTTTGGGCTTTACCCTGAGCCACGTCGAAGGGCCGTCCATCTGAATCTTTTAAAACTTTCTGGAATACTTTCTGGCCTACCCAAAAAGCCGAACCCTCGTCAGCTAACCATCCCCAACCGCTCGCTTTTACCTCTTTATTTCCTTTCCACCCATGAGCTACACAGCCTGTTCCGGCAATTAATATTATTCCATCTTCTTTGTTGCTTCCTGCAGAAAAAGCCACAATTTGATCGCTCCCAACAATTAACTTGCCTTTAAAATTTTTAATTTTCTTTAAAATTTCTTTTTTCACCAATTTGCCAATTTTCTCATCTTCTTCAACTCCGGCCAAACCAATAAAAATAGATAAAATTACTCTTTTCTTAACCCAATCGTTGATTGCATTAAAAATATTATTAGCTGAATTTTTAATGCCAACATTGTGAGGATTCGAAGGGCCAGAACTTTTCGTCTTTAGAATTTTCCCTTCAAGATCGCTAATAGCTGCTACCGTTTTTGTTCCTCCGCCATCAACGCCAATTATGTATTTATTTTCAACTTTTATCATTTTTTTAGTATATCATAAAATAAAATAAAAAGGCCGGCAGTTAAAAACTGACGGCCATAAGATGGTAAAAATTCAAGATCTCTAATAAATATTTAACCTCTGATATTTTGCAATATCCAAAGGTAATTGCCTTACCATTTATTAACCTATCGTAATCCTTTCTCACAAAAGGAATTAAAGAGGCTATTTCTTTTTGAGTGATCGGTCCATGGTTTTCTTGTCCATCCTTTATTCTCTCCCATAATCCACTGATTTCTTGATTTTCTAGACAATATTTTCTGGCAAAATATTCCAAGACATTAAAAGTATTTGGAGGTAATTTAACTCTCTCAAAGTCTTTCAGCATAAACCCTCCCAATTAAGTTATATCTTTTACTACCTCTTTTTTAAGCTGTTCGATATTTTTTCTGAGAAATGGAGAAATAAAAAATGAAACAATTACTACGGCAATTGATATAAGATAAATTAGGCTTATATTTGTAGTTAATACTTGGGAAAGAAGCAATGCTGAAATTACACCGATTGTCTGGAAAAGCAAGAAGAGGGCAGTCAGAGATTCAGCATATTCTTTAGAGATATCTCCGATAACCGCGTTCATTACGGGAATGATCACCGCTTCCGTTATGCCGATAAAGATAAAACCAAAAATTAGAATTGGAGCACTTTTAGCAAAATAGAGAAAAACTAATCCAAATAAACATGTGATATAGGAAAGTATTATCATTATTCTTCTCTTTTTTCGATCAGATATCTTACCAAAAGAGTAGGACGATAAAAGAATTACAAAATATAATGATGATAATATTCCTACATACTGCTTGCCAAGTATACTACCGATCTGCAAAGGTATTATCCCGATGACCAGCCCCAAAACAAAACTCCAGTAAAACTGTACGATCGAAAGTTGTAATGACATTTTATTGATAAATAGATTTCTAAAAAAACCGGGATTATTTGTATTTTTTTCAACCCGCACATCAGGCAATGAAGTCAAAAATAGGGATCCAAGCAAGGGAAAGAATGCGAAAATTAAAAAAGAAGAGTTAAAAGAAAGTCTTATCAAGAAAAGGCCAATTAGTATTGTCCCCAATGCTGATCCTAAATTTTTTGCCGCCGTGAAAAAGCCAGAATTTGCACCATAATTTTTCTCAGTGCTAGCCCTTATCACATAGCTGTTTGCAGCTGTCCAAAGAAAAGCTGCAGAAAACCCTATTAATGCCGAAGCCAGATAGATTAGAACCAAAAACTTACCTAAAAGGGAAAAAATAAAAAGACCGTAGAATATGGCCGAAAAGATCATGCATTTTTTCGCTCCATATTTGGAAACTGCCCGCGCTGCAAAAAAAGTAGAAATTGCAAAACAAAAATAAATCAAGGCCAATGAAATAAAACCTGCTTGGACTATTCCCTCCTCTTGGAAAAAATTAGTAACATATTGTTGGACTGCATCAAAACCAAAAAAAATAAGAAAGAAGGGGAAACTTAACATTACTATCTTTTTCATCCGTTTTTACTCCTTATTTGTTTTCAATCCATATTTTATTATTAAAAACTGGAGGCCTTGCCTCCAATCGAACTGTAATCAATGATATTAATACTAAAATTATTTTTGTCAACTCTGGAAAAATTTTTCTAAATAATTTTTAAACTTAATTTGATCTGAGATTGGGTTATCTGTTTCAATAGCTATTATTTTCCCGAATAAAAAGCTTGGTAAAGTTTTCAAATAAGCAAAATCTTTAAGGCTATTTACCACATGAAGATCTGTATTTTTTTCTTCGTCATAGCCATTTATGTGATTGCAGGCAAAATTCGCTTTTCCCTTTTTAAAGTAGGTATACTCAAATTCTTTTGACCACAGAGTCTGAGCCATTTTAAAATGGGATAAATCTACGCAAAATCCGCCAATTCTTTCTAAAACTACTTTTTGGGAAACATAATCATTAGCATCCATTTCCAAATATAATTTTTTATGAAAAGTTGGCCATTTCTCCAAAAAACTAAAACTGTTTTCGTGAATTGTAAAATAATCTGTCTTGAATTTACTTTCCATAAAAACCAATTCTTCCACTTCCATATCATTTTTAATATGACAAAGCGGAATTTCTTTTAAGGTTGAATCTAAAAGTTCCCGGTAAATATTTTTTCTCTGTGTTTCGTCAAATCTTTCTAAAAATAAAGCTGCTTCGGAAATTCCGAGTTTGTTTATATCGGATAACTTTTCTTTCCAATCTTCTTTTTCACCCGTAATCCCAAGCAAAATTTCCTTCTTAAAATTATTCGGCATTAATTTTTTTCTTAGTTGCTTTGAATTCGGTGAAATATTTTATACCGTCTTCGATATTTTCAGAAACAATAGAACCGGGCCCTATTGCGCAATTTGAACCAATTAAAATTCCGGGCATAGTTCCCGAATGTATTCCAAAACGGGTATTATTTCCGCAAACCATTCCAAAATAAGTTAATCCCGTATCTATTTTTTTACCTTTTACTATAGAATTAATATTCCCTCTATCAATTCTCCTATTTGCAGTTATAAATCCTGCTCCAAATCGACAATTCTCTCCAATAACCGAATCTCCAAAATAACCTGAATGAAAATGAGTTCCTTTTTGTATCAAAGAATTTTTTAATTCGCAAAAAGCGCCCGTTACTACCTCACCTTCAATATCCAAAGGGCCCCTTAAGACATTATTGGCTCCGATTTTACAGTTAGGACCTATATGACAAGGGCCCAAAATTACAGTATTTTCTCCGACAATCGTATTTTCTCCGATTGAAACCAGGCCGCCCATTGTGACATTTTGCCTAACTTTTGCAGAAAGATCTACATAATTTTTCATCTCCGCAGAATCTAACAAGATTTTTTGCAGGCCCAAAATATCCCAAGGAAATTTTAAAGTAGCCACATCTTTTTTTAAAATAATTAATCCCGGCGTCTTATCTTTAATAGAAAGATTTAATGCATCTACGAAATCTTCTGGATGGTGTTTTACCTTCTGGAAATATTCAAAGAAATCCGGCTGCAAAAAATAACTGCCGACCACACGAAAAGGAGAAAACTCCTGCCCATTTTTTGGTTTTTCCACTATCCCAACAAGCTTATCATGCTCCATTTTAAGAATGCCGTAGTCCCGTGTTTTTGTTTCGACCCCGGTGAAAACATAACTGTTTTTTTCTTTCCCGGCCAAACTCAACATATTTAAAGCAATCTCTCCAGCTATAATCTGGTAGGGCCAAAAAACGAAAAATGGGCCGCGAATTAAACCCCGAGCCTTGAAAATTGCATCTCCAGTGCCTAACGGTTTTTCTTGCACAACAAAAGAAATATTTACTCCAAGCTCTTTTGTCTCTGTTTTTAATTCTGTTTTCAAATCAGAAATATTATTTGGGCTGGCAATTATAATAATGTCCCTAATATTTCTCTGAGACAAACTCTTTATTGTCCAATAAACCAAAGGTTTCCCTAAAATTTTAATTTGGGATTTATGCGATTTGTTTAATGGCCAGAATCTCGAAGATTCTCCGGCCGCCAAAATTATAGCTTGAGTTTGCATAATATTTAAAAATTAACAATTCTTTTTAAAACTTTAAAAATTTTATTTTTATCGTATTTTATTTCCCCCTCATCTAAAAGCAAATCCGCACCAATGAATTTATTTTCATCTAATCCATAATTAATTTTTGGAAGGTCGAGTACGAATTCTTTTTTCATTTCTTCCTTAAATTTCTCTATCCTTTCGTCGGCAGAGATATTATTATTGAAAATTACGAAATCTAAAGAAATTCCCATATATTCCTCGATTTTTTCGGCGAAATCTTTAACCGAGTATCCTTGCGTTTCCCCAAGTTTATTCATCGCGGGACAAATAAATATTTTTTTAGCACTCGTTTTTTTCATTACTTCTTTTATGCCCTCAGTCAAAAAGCAGGCGATTAAACTTGAATAAAGATCTCCGGGACCAATAATAATAAAATCAGCCGTCTCAATTTCCTCAATTGCCTTTTTATAAGTTTTCCCGCCTGGATTTAGGTACGCTCTTTTTATTTTTAAATTTCGATTGTGATTTTGGCCAAGATCGATTTCGTCCTCCCCCTCTACCAAACTTCCATCTTCTAATTCCGCTATTATTTGGACCTTATCTAATGTAACTGGCATTGCTTTTCCTTTCACTTTCAAAAATTCATGAGTAATTTCCAGCGCTTTTTCAAAATCACCAAGAAGGTATTCAAGCCCAGAAATAAAGACATTTGCAAAATTATGTCCGAAATGCTCCGGAGAAATTTCAATATTCTTTGCAAATCGGAAATTCCAAAGTTTTTTCTTCCATTCCTCAGCTTCGGACAAGGCCAATAAATGTCTTCTGATATCCCCGGCAGGCAAAACATTAAATTCTTTTCTTAGGGCGCCGGTGGATCCGCCATTGTCAACCATTGAAGTAATCGCAACTAAATCCAAATCTAAATCTTTTAACGGCTCCAATATCAATTTCGGCATGCCTCCGCCTCCGCCAAAACAAACGATTTTTTTTCTTTTTTTTGACATATCTTCTTTTTTATCGTAGATTAAAAATAGCGTTAAGTCAAAGAAAAATATACTGGGGATGACGAACAAATTTCTTATAAAAGGCGGAGCTCCTCTCTCGGGAGAGGTGGAAATTTCAGGTTATAAAAATTCAGCCGGTGCAATCATCTCGGCTGTTTTGCTTTCCGAAGAACCCTCTATTATTGACAATCTGCCGCAGGTAACCGATGTTTTAGACCAAATTGAAATCATAAAACAAATGGGGGCGGAAGTTGAGTGGTTGAGTCAAAGGAAAGTAAAAATAAATCCAAAAAACATTAATCCTGAAAAAATCCCGATAAATCTTTTTGAAAAAATGAGGGTTTCGGTTTTATTAATCGGGCCGCTGGTTATCAGGTTTAAAAATTTTAAAATTCCGCATCCCGGCGGAGATAAAATTGGGCTACGACCCATAGCTACGCATTTGCAGGCGCTGGAAAGCTTCGGGATAAAAACCGAAGAAAAAGACGGTTTTTACCATTTCAAAGCTCCGGAAAAATTAGAAGGGAAAAGAGTTGTTTTAAAAGAATTTTCGGTAACTGCAACTGAAATTATAATGATGCTGGCGAGCCGCGCAAAAGGCATAACTAAAATCGAAATTGCTGCAGCCGAACCCCAAGTTCAGGATTTGGGAAATTTTTTAAGAAAAATGGGATCAGAAGTTGAGGGCTTGGGGACTAATTCAATTGAAATTACGGGCAAAGAAAAATTATCTGGCGCGGAATTTTCCATCTGCCCGGATTTATTGGAAGCAGGGACTTTCTTTATAGCTTTTGCAATAACCGGAGGCGAAGGAAAAATAAAAAATGTAAATCCTGAGCATTTAACCTTTTTCTTGGAAAAAATGAAAGATATCGGAGTTAATTTTGAAATATCCGGCAACGAAATTTTTGTAAAAAAATCCGATGAATTTACGGGAACCAAAATTCAGGTTTTGCCGTACCCCGGCTTCCCCACCGATTTGCAGCCCCAAACCTCTGTTTTGCTGACTCAGGCAAAAGGAAAAAGTTTGATTCATGATCCTTTGTATGAAAACCGTTTTCAGCATTTGCATGAATTAAGAAAATTAGGAGCTGATATTGAAGTTGTTGACCCTCACAGAGCCCTGATTTTTGGGAAGACAGAATTGGTTGGCGGCAAAATAAACGCTTCCGATATCAGGTCAGGAGCCGCACTAATTTTAGCGGGATTGGTTGCAAAAGACGAAACTACAATTGAAAACATCTCTCAAATTGAAAGAGGCCACGAAAAAATTGAAGAAAAACTAAAAAATCTCGGAGCTCAAATAAAAAGAATATAATCTAACAAAAAATCGTCTTCGACCCGTTCGAATTCCGCAGGGTCGTCCTGAAGAATTTGAAGGACGATAAACTCAGGGCGATTTTTTTGTTGTTTTGCTAATTAATTTATTATAAAAAAACAAAATATAAATCAGAAGAAATAAAAAAGCGGCATTTATAGCCGCTTAAGATTAGTTTTTTATCCGATAGTATAAGTGGAAACCTTCACCGGAATTCCTCTTTTACGAGCTTTATCAATAGCATCTTGCGTACCTAAGGTTTTATTAACGTGAAATGCCATTAATCCATCTGCCGCATTAACAATATCCGAATTTCTCTCATAATATGTTTCCGTATTTACTACGGTATTATTCTTGTTTTCATTCAACGAAGATGGATTAACTTCTTGAATTCTCTTTAATTGGGCAACAAGGGCTTCTGCTTGTTCTCCTGTGATTACGCCTTCTTTGGCACGTTTACGATAATGTTTAGCAAAAATCCTTAATGTGATCGGTAGAAAAATTTTTATTTTCTTAGCGGTCGGATCTAATTTTAATGCCTCATCGGTGGCAATAAAATCTACATTCAAAGCACCTCCGGCAATAATGCCATCTCCTTTGGTTATAATTTCTCTTACGGCATCTCTTACATCTTTTTCCAATTTCTCGCTTGTTTTTCGCCAGCTTCCGCTGATAGCTATATATTTCATATTACTTCTCCTTCGATTATTATATCACTATTAAAGAACTCCTTTCCTTAATTGCAAATTTTAGTAGATCTCAAAAGAAAATCAAGCCCGAACGGCTTGTTTAAACCTAATAGCTAAAACTAATGACTCCGCTTGCTGAACGACATCAAATCTGTTTAATAAAAGTTTAAATTTCTTTTTTGCGTTTAAAGCCCAAGGATAGTAATACGAGTCGAACTTTCTCTAAGCAGTCATCTTTTACCATAATATAATCTTTGGAGTAGGTAGAAACTATCAAGATATTCATCCCTTCTTTGGCAACAGCGTCGCTGACTGCAGATAAAAACCCTACGGAATAAAACGGCACCGAAACATTAAGCGCAATTAGTCTGTAAAAATCTTTATTTTTTTCAATCAAATCTAATTTGTTTAAATTCTCTTTTTTGGTAATAACGGTTATCTCATCTGAATCCTTAGCAACCGTAAAATGACAATCCATATGAGGTGCTCTTTTTACTTTCGCATATATAAATTTTCCTTCCTCTATCGTAAAACTGCTGTTTTCGATTATTTCTTGAAGTTTTTTATTCATATCTCATCTGCCCAAAAAATCGTTTTGATGGTAATTTTTTTATTTAAGATTTTTGGTCGTCTCTCAACTGTCTGAAGCCGCCTTTTTTGCCGTGATATTCTCTTTTTTCATTCTTTTCAATCTTCTTCATTATCTCTTCATATCCGTCTTTTTTTGTCATCTCAAGCAGCCCCAATGAATAAATTATCAAATCAACGATTTCTTCAGCCAGTTCGTCTTTGCTGTTTTTGCGATATGCCTTGACCGCCTCGCCCAATTCCTCGGCCAAATATAAAAATTCTTTACTGACATCAGTAGTATTAAAACCTTTTTTTACTTTGTTATCCCAAATCCTTTTTTGAATTTCTCTTAACGTTAATTCTTTCATAAATTTCGGGCCGAAAATACTGAACGCACCGAAGTGCTAAATTTTTATTATTTGTTTTTGAACTTTTGTGGTTATTTCTAATTTATAATTTTTAGTAATATAGCAGTTTATTTCACTTCTTATACCAAATTTGCCGGGAAAATAAAGGCCCGGCTCAATTGTAAACGGAATTCCAATTTTCATTTTGGCATTACTTCTCTTGTCAAAGCGGAAATATTTACCGTGGCATTCTTTAATGCCCAAACTGTGTCCGGTGCCGTGAATAAAATATTTTCCCATTTTCCCAAAATACTTTCTTACCGCCCTATCCACTATCTGCGTATTTGGCAATTGTTTCCTTCCTAATATTTTTTTGATGAATTTTACCGTAAAATCCCTAGCTCCAATAACCCTTTCAAAAGTTGCTTTAATTTCACCGGGGATTTCTCTTCCCGCATAAGCCATCCAAGTAATGTCGGCAAAATGAGAATCTTCTCCCTTAAGATTTGCCCAAATATCCAATAAAATTAAATCATTCTTTTTTATAATCTTAGATCCTTTTTTGTTCGGAAAATAATGAGGATTTTGGGCATTTTCGTTTACCGCAACAATCACAGCTGGATAATTTCTGTCAGGAGTGAACCCAGATTTTTTAAACTCCGAAAAAATAAATTTGTTTACGTCGTATTCTGAAACTTTCCCAAGATTATTCTTTATAAAACTAAAAGCTCTATCCTTAACCAAATCCAGCCTCTCCGCCGCCAATTTGTGATTTTTTATAGCGCCTTCTACCATTTATATATCCTACCAAAAAGTCACACCCTATGCGAGGTTGCGAAATCTCATTTCTGAGGGGCGGACGACCCTAGAACATTTTTAACTTCATGGTTAAAAGAAAAAGCCCGTCTTTTAGTTCAAACGGGCCCTACTCCTTTGCATAATATATGTAATATCCTTTTACTTTCCTATTCGCCTCCTCCAACTCTTCAATTTGGTTTTTTGAAAAGACTTCTCTGGCCGATGTTATTTTATTCCCATCGTATACTTTAAAGTCCAAACCCAAGTTAAACCCTTTAATGTATTCTGTATGATCTGCTTCTTTATTTTCGGAGCAGAATTTTTCAAACTGCTCCCGATCGTCAAACTTCTTCCAACTTATAAGCTCTGGTTCAATAATGATCGAGGCATTTCTTTTCGGATAAGAAACCCGCAACACATCCTTTAGCCACATATCGTCCTGGGTGAGAAGCTGTTCTCGCGTGACTATACCTTTTTCATAGAGGGGCTGGACTAACTTCGTTAGAAAAAAGTCCAGGGCTCGGGAATAAGGATTCATTAAAAGATCTGTATGCTCGTATGCCCTGAAGAGCAAGAAATTGAAAAGCCTGTCGGGATTTGTGAAGGCCAAATCGCTCCGGTCTTCTTTAATCTTTATGTCCTGCCAAACATCCATAATCAAAGGATTTTTTAACCCGAAAGTTCTGACATTACACGGACGGTCGACGCCGACGTAGTAGCAATCAAGGGCTGTATATGCCATCTTATCGATGACGTCTAATAGTCTTCCGAATAACCCCTGGTTTTTTACCCATTGTTTGGCTACTTGTATATCAAACCCGTACTCTTTAGACCATTCTTCGACCAACCCATAATGATTCAACACCCATTCGAAGTTATTTTCTTCATCCAGCTCTTCCATATTAACGCGCTTTATCGAATCACCTCCGGCAGGGATTGCTATATCATGATAAGCAGCCGTCAAAATTATCGGAAGCCGCTCTTTTTCCATAAAACCATGGCTGGCCAAAACGGCCTCCATTAAAAAAGCAACTAATCTGGAATGTGCCCAACGCGTATGCGGAAAAGCAGGAACATAATATGAGATAGATATGTTGGGATCCCAATCTTCGGGTCTTGGCGGGACCAAATAACCAAGCTGGCTGATTTCTCCTAACCGATAGAATGCCTGAGAAAGAAGTTCTTGGAAATATTTTTCTTCAAGGATATCTGCATAAAAATCATAGGAGCTGAATGGAAACATTGCCTTATCAAGATTGCCGACGGCAACTATATCTCCAAATTCATCAACAACCTCCATATATCTATCCCGAGGGACAAGATATACGTTCCCGCTCTTTCGAATATCAGTCAGAGATACCTTTTTCTCGTAGAACACTCCTTTTCTGGCTTTTCTTATCATCTCCCTATAAAACCTTCTATAAGAATGCTCGAATTTCGGATGGAATCCGTAACTAAATGGGACCTTTTCTCCTGGAAAAATTGAACCAGAATTTATAGTCATTTACCTCACCTCCTCTTTTTTGAAATTATTCAGTTTTTAAAGTATGCTATATCTTACAATTCTTTTTATAAAAGTCAAAGACAAAAATTAAGTATTTAATTTTCGCTCCATCCTATTTTCCCTTCGGAAAGTTCGATGCGACTCATTGTAAAAAACCGCCCTGAGTCACATCGAACGGGCGGCTTTTTGTGATCTCTCAAAGATTACTGCCTTACAATAACATCCACAGTTGCGGAAAGCAAAGGATGAATTCCGTCAGTTACCACAACAAAAATTCCGGTATTACCCGCAGAGATTCCGGTTATAATACCTTGGCCATCAGCTATTGCGATTTGCCTATCATAGGAAACAAACATCTTTAAAAGGTTTCCCGTAAAACGATCTCCATCTTGATCTAAAACTGAAATTTTGAGCATTTGAGTTTTTCCTATTTTAATTGAAACCTGAGAAGGAGAAATTTTAAACGTAGTCGGAATAGGATCTTCCGGAGATGTCACATATACAGGGACTACTCCATATATTGGCGTAAAATTTCCGCTAGTAACTGTCACAATCATTGTAGCAATACCAGAAGAAATACCTTTAATTAACCCCGAATTGTTTATAGTAGCAACTGTTGGTATTAAGCTCTCCCAAGTTACAGTAAATCGCTCCAAGAAAGGATTCCCGTTTTGGTCTAAAGGGTAGACTGTATATGCTCCTTTTTCTCCAACACTTAGAGTTACCGGTCCAGGCTGAATTATCATAGAAGTCAAAATCTGCTGATCGGCAAAAACATTAGAACTTATTCCTAAAATTCCGATCATCACAACAATAATTGCTAAGAATATATGTGCTTTTTTCATAATTAGTAGATTAATTTTATTAATTTTTATTAAATTTCCTATTAATTTTATTTTTTTATTGTTTTACTAGTATTCTAATGACAGCATATTTTTTTGTCAATAGAAAAAATAAAAGCCACCTATTTAAATAGATGGCTGAAGGTGCGGAGGACCCAGCGCTTAACTCTTCTATGCCACGGATCTTCGGTAAACCGATATCCGTTTTGCTCGCCGACCAGACCGGCTTCCTTGATTTCGTCTAGTATCGGAAGAACGACATTTGCGTAGTCACCTTTTTTATTTTCTTCCATCGCTTACCTCCTTAAAATAAGCTAGCTTTTTGCTAATTCGAAAGTTTTTATATTTAACTCCATATAATTTGGTGGAATTATTTTTTTAATTGCAGCTTTTATTGATTCTGGTTTCAGAGGAATCAAATTATGAAAAGCCGCAAAGCTAACTAAATAAATTCCGGAAACAACAGTGGTTCCGAGCTTTTCTTGGCAGATTTTATCTGCCGGGACTAAAGTAATATTTTTGGTTATTTTTCCCAATTGTTTTAAAATTTCTTTCTCTGTAAAAGATGTTTTCAAAGGAATGGGAATTACAAATTGGTTTATTAAAAATTGCGTTTTGGGATTGGCAAAATAAGCCCCATTTAAAGATTCCTGCTCTTCCAAAGCCAAAATCAAATCAGCTTTTCCTTGCGCCACCATGGGGGAGTAAATTTTCTTTCCAAATCTAATGTGGACTTCTACTGAACCTCCTCTTTGAGATAATCCATGAAGTTCGGAAGTTTTTATATCATAACCTTCAGAAGTTGCTGCTTCTGAAATTATTTGCAAAAGGGTAATCAAACCCTGGCCTCCAGTTCCGACGATTAACATATCGAATTTTTTTTGTTCCATAAAATATAATCCTAATATTATCCGAATCGTATCCGAATGCCGTATTTGTAGATTCGGATTACTTCTTAACGAATTTGCACGGATGTTTTGCAATTATTACAGAAACCGTATCTTTTTCCAAAAAATCTTTTACCGTATTGGTAAATTCTTCCTGATTTGCCTGGTCAATCGTTTTTACATATTTTACTCCGCAAGCCCTGACAATATTTTCAATGTTTATATTGTTTTCCATTCCAGCAGAAACTGGATGCGGCTGGTGCCCGGTCATGGCTGTTGTTTCATTATTTAAAATAATAACTAAAGGATTCGATTTATTAAAAACTGTGTTTATCAAAGGCGGAATTCCCGAATGGAAAAATGAAGAATCGCCGATAAAAGTAATAAGCTTTTGTTGGCCTTTGGTAGCTTTTTTAATTCCGTGGGCAATTCCCATTGAAGACCCCATGCAAAATAAATAATCTTGCAAATTTACCGGTGCGTTTCCAAAAAGCATATAGCATCCGATTTCCCCGCCAAATATCACCTCGTTTTCGTTAACGGCCTTTTTGATTGCAGAAATTACCATCCAGTAAGGGCAACCGGGACAGAGCTGGGGAAGGCGTCCCGTAGTTTGTATTTTGGTTTTTGTATTTTGAATTTGTTTAGGATTTGGGATTTGGGATTTAGGATTTAGCACTTTTGCCAGAGCAAAGATCACATCTTCTGGTTTTGTTTCGCCAATTTCTGGGATTAATCCTTTTCCGAAAATTTCCAGCTTGCAGTTTACTTCTTTTGCCAATCTTTTAATTTCGTCCTCTAAAAATGGCTCTAACTCTTCAACAACTAAAACTTTTTTTAAAGGCCTTAAAAACGCTTTAATTTTTTCTTCGGGCAAGGGATTAAAAAATCCGAGTTTAAAAACCGAGAGATTAACCCCAAGTTCTTCCTGCGCATCCATTACATTTAAATAAGAAACTCCTGAGGTTATGATTCCAATTTTTCCATTGCCTGAAATTTTATTAATAATCGATTTTTCAGAAAATTCCTTTATTCTCTCGATTTTTTCCAATAATTCTGCCTTCATTTCAAAAACTCTAGGCGGCAAAGTAACAAACTGATGCTTATTTCTCACAAACTCACCTTTTGTAATTTGGGATTTGTTATTTGGGATTTCATTCAGTTTTACTGGCGCTTTCTGATGAGCCACTCTTGTCGTAGTTCTTATTACCACGGGAGTTTTGAATCTTTCTGAAATCTGGTATCCTAATTTTACAAAATCCTTGCATTCCTGAGGATCTGACGGCTCTAAAACCGGAATATGAGTTGCGAGCAAAATTCCCCGGCTGTTTTCTTCTGACTGGGCAGAACTGTGGCAGGAAGGATCATCGGCAACAATGATTACCGTAGGGCCTTTAGAGCCCGTATAAACAAACGGAAACAAAGCGTCCAGGCAAACATTCAAACCAAAATTTTTCATAGCTACCAGTGTTTTTAAACCCGAAAAGCTGGCTCCAATTGAAGCTTCCAAAGCCACCTTTTCGTTTGTAGAAAATTCAAAATAAACGCCAGCTTCTTTTGAAATTTTATAAAAAATATTCCCGATTTCCGAAGCCGGGGTTCCAGGGTAAGTAGAAACAAAATTGACGCCCGATTCCAAGGCGCCTCGAACAATAGCTTCGTTTCCCAATAAAATTGCCTTCCCTGAATTTTTCGAAAAAATCTCCTCCATTTGATTAATTTTACCTGCTTGCCGAAAATTATCAAGCCCCGCCCTAAAGAGCGGGGCTTGATAATTTGTATAAATAAATTTCCAGAATCTTTATTCTACAGTAACTGACTTTGCCAGATTTCTTGGCTTGTCCACGTCGCAACCACGCAATATTGCCATATAATAGGCAAAAAATTGCAAAGGAATGACTGATAAAATCGGGGTTAGCATTTCCAAAGTTTTTGGAATATAAATTACATCATCTGCTATTTTTTTAATATCTTCGTTTCCTTGAGTGGCAATAGCAATTACCTTACCGTTTCTTGCCTTAATTTGCTGGACATGCGAAACCATTTTTTCGTAAACCGAATCCGAAGGGCAAAGGGCTACTGTTGGGAAATTTTCGTCAACTAAAGCCAAAGGCCCATGCTTTAATTCACCAGCTGCTATTCCTTCGGCATGCAAATAAGAAATTTCTTTCAATTTTAAAGCGCCTTCCAAGGCAATCGGATAATTATATTTTCTGCCGATAAACCAGAAATTATTATAATCTTTGTATTTCTCAACTAATTTTTCAATTTCTGGTCCTTGTTTTAAAACCTCATTTGCCAATTCTGGCAATTTTTCCAATTCTGTAACAATCCTGTTTCCCATTACCAAAGCCATATCTCTTTGCCTGCCCAAATACACGGTTAACATTGCCAAAGTTACCAATTGTCCGATTAGGGCTTTTGTAGAGGCAACAGCAATTTCCGGGCCGGATCTTGTATAAATGCCGGCATCGGTTTCTCTGGACTGGGTAGAACCTACTTCATTTGTAATGCCAATAGTTAGAATCCCCTTTTGCTTCATTTCCCTTAAAGCTCCAAGAGTGTCGGCTGTTTCGCCTGACTGAGAAATAAAAATCGCAGCGGTTTTTTTATCAACTACCGGCTTTCTATAACGGAATTCGGAAGCCACATCAAATTCAGAAGGAATTCCCGCGTATTCTTCTAACATATATTCGCCAACCCGAGCGGCATAGCTTGCCGTCCCGCAAGCGATTAAAGAAATCCGGTCAATTTCTCTTAACTTATTTGAAACTGTATTTAACCCTCCCAATCTCACCTGCCCTTCATTCGGAAGCAGCCTTCCGCGAATGGCATTTTTAATAGTTTCTGGCGCTTCCATTATTTCTTTTTGCATAAAATGTTTATATCCTCCTTTTTGGGCTTCTTCCTGCGTCCATTCAATTTGGACTATTGGCTTTTCTTTTAAAATGAAAAAGTTTTCCGGCTTCAAAACTGCAATTTCGTTGTCGTCTAAATTTATAATCTGCCTTGTATGAGTAATAACTGCAGCAGGATCAGAAGCTACTAAAACTTGGTTTTGATTAATTCCCAAAAGCAGTGGAGAAGATAATCTTGCAGCCACAATTTTTCCCGGATCTTTTTTTGAAATCACTGCTATTCCATAAGTTCCTCTAATTTCTTTTAAGGCTTTTCTAACCGCTTCTTCTAAATTCCCTTGGAAATATTTTTCTATCAAATGGGGAACCACTTCTGTATCGCACTGAGAAACGAATTGATGGCCTTCTTTTATCAATTTTTCTTTCAATTCCTGATAGTTTTCGATAATTCCGTTATGAGCTAAATAGATATCTTTTTTGCAATCAAAATGCGGGTGAGCATTTTGGTCTGTCACTCCGCCATGAGTTGCCCAGCGAGTATGAAAAATAAAAGGATTTCCTGTAAGATTTAAATTGCTCTCTGAAATTGCCTTTTCTAAATTATCTATTCTGCCAGTTTTTTTAAGGCAGAATATTTCTTTTTGATTTTGATTATACCAAGCGGCGCCAGCCGAATCATAGCCTCGGTATTCGAGCCTTCTTAAAGCATCCAAACCCATTTTTATATTTTGATCCTTGCCTATGTAGCCTACTATTCCGCACATGGTTAGATTACGATATTTATTAGTTTTTCGGGGACGAAAATGACTTTTTTTATTTCTTTCCCCGCTACCCAATTCTTAACCTTTTCGCGGGAAATTGCAAGGGCTTCCGCTTCTTCCTTAGATATATTCACATTGACTTCAATTTTGTCTCTGATCTTGCCATTCACTTGGATAATTAAGGTTGCTGTTTTTTCTTTAATTAATTTTGGGTTATATTCTGGCCAAGGCCGAGAATGAATTGAATTTCCTGATAAATAAGCAGAGAGCTTTGCGCCTGGATAATTTATTTTTTGCCATAATTCTTCAGTCAGATGCGGAGCAAAAGGAGACAAAAGCAGTAATAAAGTTTTGAAACTTTTTACCGTTAACTGATCTTTGTTTTCTGACAAGTGATTTACCAAAATCATCAAAGCCGAAATTGCGGTATTGTATCTCAGGTTTTCCAGATCTTCCGTAACCTTTTTTATTGTCTGGTTTAATAAGATATCATTTTCCCCTCCGGATTTATTTTTAATTTCCCCGCTCAATAACCAAATTTTTTCCAGAAATCTTTTAACTCCGTTAATCCCCAAATCCTGCCAATCGCCGCCTTGCTCAAATGGCCCTAAAAACATTAAATAAGTTCTTAAAGTATCTGTCCCGAATTTTTTATAATAATCATCTGGATTTACCACATTCCCTTTTGATTTCGACATTTTTGCTCCTTCTTTTGTCAAAAGCCCATGGGCTCTGAATTTTTTGAATGGCTCTTCAAAATCAATTAAACCCATATCTTTTAAAGCCATAGTTATAAATCTGCTGTACATTAAGTGTAATACCGCGTGCTCATGGCCTCCGATATACATGTCAACCGGCAACCATTTTTTAGTAATCTCGTTATCAAAAGCTTTATTATTGAAGTTTGTTGAAGGATAACGGATAAAATACCAAGAGGAATCCATAAAAGTATCACAAACATCAGTTTCTCTTTTGGCATTTCCCTTGCATTTTGGGCATTTTGCTTTCACAAACGACTCAATAGAATCCAAGGGCGAAACTCCGGTTCCTTTTGGCCTGAAATTTTTTGTATAGGGCAGTAAAACCGGCAGATCTTTTTCGGGCACTGGCTGCCAGCCGCACTTTTCGCAATAAATCATAGGTATTGGAGCTCCCCAATATCTTTGGCGAGAAATTAACCAATCTCTTAACTTATAACAGACAGATTTTTTTGCGCTCTGGTCTTTTTTATTTAACCATTCGACAATTTTTTCTTGCGCTTCTTTTGAATTCATTCCGTCAAATCTTCCAGAATTAATTAAAACACCATCGCCTTCGTAAGCTTTTTCAAACGTTCCATTTGAAACAACCTGACTCACTTTTTTGGGCAAGGGTTCTTTCTGATAAGAACTTATCACCTCTATCATTGGCAAATTATAGGCTTTGGCAAAATCAAAATCTCTTTGATCGTGGCAAGGGACCGCCATAACAGCCCCCGTCCCATAATGGACTAAAACGTAGTCGGCAATCCAAACAGGAATCTCTCTCTGATTGACGGGATTTATAACTTTTATCCCTTTTAACTCTACTCCAACTTTTTCTTTTTCTTCGTTCAATCTATCTGTTTCACTTTCTTTTCGGGTCTCTTCAATATATTTTTCAACATTTTTTAGGTTTAAAATTTTTGTTTTAAATTCTTTAATTACCGGGTGCTCGGGAGCCAAAACTAAATAAGTGCAGCCAAACAAAGTGTCGGGCCGAGTTGTAAACACTTCTATTTCCGAACTTCCCTTCTTTTCTTCGTAGGGCTCTTTTTTTATTTTAAATTTAATTAATGCCCCTTCAGATTTGCCAATCCAGTTTTTTTGGCTGAATTTTGTTTTTTCCGACCAATCTATTCCCGCCTTCGCCATCTCTGGAGTAATTTTTATTTTGGACCCTAAGGCGCCTTCAGATAAATGCTCTAAGTTTTTTAACAGCTTTTCGGCATAATTAGTTATTTTTAAAAACCACTGTTCGGTTTCTTTTTGAATAACTTGACTGTCGCATCTTTCGCATTTTCCATTAATGACTTGTTCATCCGCCAAAACAGTTTTGCAAGAAGGGCACCAATCAACAGGAGCCTTTTTCCTGCAGGCCAAACCCGCTTTATATAACTGCAAAAACAGCCACTGGGTCCATTTGTAATATTTGGGATCGGTAGTATTTACTTCGTGCCCCCAATCAAAAAGACAGCCTAAATTTTTCAGCTGATGGCGGAAATTATCAACATTTTTTTTAACTAAGATTTTGGGATGAATTCCTTTTTTAATTGCAAAATTTTCCGAGTGAATCCCAAAAGCATCAAAACCAATCGGCTCAAAAACATCAAACCCTTGATGTCTGCGAAAGCGGCCATGGATATCGGAACCGGTAAAGGCGTAAACATTCCCGACGTGCAGCCCCTCAGCTGAGGGATAAGGGAACATCATCAGGTTGTAATATGGGTTTTTTGCCTCTTTTAAATCAGCTTGAAAAACCTTTTTAGCTTCCCAAATTTTACGCCATTTTTCTTCTATTTTTTGAGGATTGTAATTTTCCATTTTTTGATTTGTATTCTCTAATTTACCACAAAAAATCGGCCCTTTCAAGCCGGAATTTCTCTTCTTTTAATAGGATACCTAAACAATTAAACTCTTGAATTGGAATTTTTTTACGTCGAATAATCCTTTATCGGAAATTTTTAATTCCGGGATAACCACCAATGCTAAAAAAACAATTTGGGATAAAGGATTCTCTATCTTACAACCAGCCCTTTTTAATCCTCGTTCTAATCTTTCAATTTTATTTTTAAGCCGCAGGGGGTTTTCGTTAGTCATTAAGCCAGCAAGGGGCAGTTTAACCTTATAAACTTTGTTTTTATCAACAAAAACAAATCCGCCCTCAACCCTTAAGATATTAATTGCCCGCGCCATATCTTTATCGTTTGTGCCGACGCAAATTAAATTATGCGAGTCGTGGGCAATTGATGATGCAAAAGCTCCACTTTTTATCCCAAACCCTCGAACAAATCCCAAACCAATATATTCTTTGCCATAACGATTAATGACTGCGATTTTTAAAATATCTTTTTTTAGATCCGGCCCCAATAAGCCGTTTTTTGGTTTTACTTCCAAAATATTTTCTTTTGTTATAATTTGATTTGGAATAATTTGAATTACAGCTATTTTCATCTTTTTCTTGTCGGTTTTTATTTTAAAATCTCCCGGTCTCTTATTTTTTACTTTTATATTAGTATCCAATTTTATTGTTTTTACTGGAAATAAAACTTTATTATTTTGGAATACAAGCTCTCCTCCTACCCAAACCCTTTCGGGTGCAAAATCCTTTAAATTTTTAAATTCTGCAAGGTTCGCTTCTCTGCCAACTTTTATTTCCCCAAAATTCAAATCATAATGTTTTGCCGGCAGAATTGTCGCCATTTTTATCGCCTTAAAAAATGGCACGCCTAACTTTATTGCTTTCTTAATATTTTCATTAAGATGACCCTCTAATAAATCTTTAACATCTATATCGTCGGTAACTAAAAAGCATTTATCGTAATCGAGGCCAATCAAATCTTTTAAGTTTTTTGCCGAAGAACTTTCCCTAATTTGGATTATCATCCCTGATTTTTGTTTTTCTTTTGCCTCTTTCAAATTCGTGCATTCATGATCCGTGGATATACCAGCAGAAATATATTTTTCTAAATCTTTGCCCGACAATCCGGGACAATGGCCGTCAATCGGTTTTTTGAGTCCTTTTGCAATCTTAATTTTTTCTAAAACCTCCTTGTCTTCATAAATTACTCCCGGATAATTCATCATTTCTCCCAAAGAAAAAAATTCTTTTTTCCTCAATAATTTTTTAGTTTCTGCTATCCCAATCTTATTTGGAGTAGTTTCAAAAGGAGTTGCCGGCACACAGGAAGGCAACGCCCAAAAAAATTTAAAAGGGAACCCCTTGGCCGATTTTAGCATCCATAAAATTCCTTTTTCGCCAAAAACATTAGCGATTTCATGAGAGTCGGCAATAACGCAAACCGTACCGTGAGAAACAGCTAAAGAAGCAAAAAGCTGCGGAGACAAAAAAGAGCTCTCAATGTGGCAGTGAGAGTCGATGAACCCCGGCAATATATAATTTTTATATTTTTTTGAACTCTTTTCTATTTTTGAAATATTCCCGTTTTTAATATGAATTCTGCCGGAAAAAAATTTTTCCTTGTCCAAATCACAAATATTTCCCTCTATGATTTTTTTATTAGAGTTTTGCATTTTTTAATGCAGTCTCGCAAAAGCAGCTTCTTTTTTCGTTTATTTTAGGAATTGATAATTTCAATAATTCTTTTATTTTCTCTAAATTTTCTTTCATTGTTTTTACAACCTCATTTGCTGAAACTGGATTTTCTTGCCAAACATCGTAATCTGTTATCATCCCTAACGATAAATAACAAATTTCTTTCTCTCTAGCCAGTGCCGCCTCAGGCATTAATGTCATACCAATAATATCGGCGAAATTTCTGAAAAATTTAGATTCGGCTCTTGTTGAAAATCTCGGCCCCTCAATACAAAAGTAAGTTCCATCGTTATGAATGGGCATATGCGCATTTTTAGCTTCTTTTATAAATAATTTTCGCATTTCTGGACAAAATGGATCAGCTAAAGAAATATGAACTGCCTCTTTGTCGTAAAAAGTGTAATTTCTTTTTTTTGTGAAATCAATAAATTGATCATTAATAACGATATCACCTGGCTTAAATTCTTCTTTCAGCGAACCAACAGCGCATATCCCTATTATTCTTTCTACTCCTAACTCTTTTAGGGCAAAAATATTAGCTTTCTGAGGAACTAAATGAGGAGGAAACTGATGCCTTTTCCCATGTCTAGCAAGGAAAGCAATTCTTTTACCCAAAAAGCTGCCTATTTCAATTGGCGAAGAGGGATTACCATAAGGAGTTTTAATTATTACTTCTTTTTCTTTTTTAAAAATTGACGGGTCATAAACACCAGTCCCGCCAATTATTGCGATTTCGGGTCCATTTTTATATTTTGAATAGTTTTTTTGCATTTTGGGTTGTAATTTTAGTTATCTCTTCAATGCTTAAATTTTTTAAATTCGCTATTTTTTCGACCACATATTTTACATACAACGGCTCATTTCTGCCAGCCATCGGCGGCGGTGTCAAATAAGGACAATCTGTTTCGACCAAAATCTTATCTAGGGGCGTATTTTTTATTACTTCATCAAGATTTAGCTTAAAAATTATGCCATTAAGCCCTAAATAAAAACCCATTTCTAAATATTTTTTGGCTTCTTCTAAGTTTCCAGTAAAACAATGTATTACTCCAAAAATTCCCTTAATATTTTCTAAAATTTGAATTAGATCGTCGTGCGCCATCCGGCAGTGAAAAATTATTGGCAGATTTAATTCTTTTGCTAAATCTATCTGTTTTAGAAGAATTTCTTTTTGCAGATTTTTAAATAAATCTAACCTAATTTTTGTTTTTGGTTTGTAATAATAATCCAAACCAATTTCGCCGATAGCGACAACTTTTTCTGACTTTGCCAATCCCTTGTATTTATTGTAATCAAAATTTTCTTCTCTGGTTTTAAATTCTATTTCTTCTGTATCAATTTTTGTTTTAAAAATCCCGCCGGCCAAATGTATCGGATGAAGACCTACTGAAGCATAAACTCCTTCTGGATATTTTTGAGAAAGCCCTATAGCCCTTTTGCTTGTATCGTACTGGGAACCCACATTTATCATCCAAGCATCATTATTTAAAGTCCTCCTTGTCACCTCATCAACATCATCCTTGAAAGCATTAAAATTTACATGAGCATGAGTATCAATTAGCATAAGTCATTTTAAACGAGGAAATAATGATTCGCTTTTTTTGGTTTTCAACTGCTCAAATATTTTCTCTGAGGTTTCGGGTAAAAAAGGCTTTAATAAATTAGAAATTTCAGAGATTACCCTTAATAAATCTTCAATTATTTTTTCCTTTCCACCTTCCCAAGGCTTTTCTTCATTAACAACTTTATCGCAATAAGTTATTAGCTTCCAAGCCGTCCCCAACGCTTCGTTAAATTTAAAACCATTTAAGAATCTCTGGTAATCTTTCTGCGCTTTAGTGATCTCTTTTTGAAAATTAGAGTTTGAAAATTTATTGGAAATTGAAAATTGATAATTGGAAATTTCGGCAAGTTTAATTACTCTTGCTGTTAAATTTCCCAAACCCCCAGCTAAATCGGCATTGTATCTTTCTTTAAATTTTTCATAAGTAAAATCTCCATCTTCTGAAGACGGAATTTCCTTCAAAAGGAAATAGCGGACTGAATCCTTCCCATAATTTTTAACCAATTCAATCGGATCAATCACGTTTCCCAATGATTTTGACATTTTTTGGCCGCTTGAAGTTATAAATCCATGGACAAAAATGTTTTTAGGTAATGCTAATTTTAGAGATAAAAGCATGCCAAGCCAAATAGTGGAATGGAATCTTAAAATATCTTTTCCCAAACACTGAATATCTGGCGGCCAGTATTCTTTAAATTTTTGGCCGTTTGGATATTCCAAAGCCGAAAGATAATTCACAAGAGCATCTGCCCAGACATATATGGTTTGAGAATCGTCGTCGGGAACAGGTATTCCCCATTTTAAATCCTTCCTCGGTCTTGAAAAACTGACATCTTCCAAGCCCTGCCTGACAAAACTTAACATTTCATTCTTCCTTTCTTTTGGGATTATTTTAACTGCGTCTTTTTCTAAAATTTTCTCTATTTCTTTTGAATATTTTGAGAGCTTGAAAAAATAATTTTCTTCTTTAATAACTTCCGGCTCTTTTTGGTGAATTTTGCATTTCCCGGAAACTAAATCTTTTTTTGTAATAAACGCCTCGCAACCGACACAATATAAACCTTCGTATTCTTTTTTGTAAATATCCCCGTTTTTTTTAATTTCCAACCAAATTTCTTTAACTTTTGGCCAGTGAAGGATCTGATCGGTGGTTCTTATAAAATCATTATTTGATAGATTTAAAACCGACTTTAAAGACCTGAATTTTTCTGAAATTTCATCAGTAAATTCTTCGGGCGATTTGCCTGCTGCCTCGGCTGCTTTTACAACTTTTTGTCCATGTTCGTCAGTTCCGGTCAAAAAGAAAACATCGTTATTTTGAATCCGGTTGTATCTTGCTAAAACATCTGCTTGAATCAATTCCAAAGCATATCCCAAATGAGGTTGGGCATTGGTGTAAGCTATACTGGTTGTGATATAAAACTTATTTTTTGCCATAATATATTAACAAAAATCTTGTATAATTTAGATTATTGTATCATATTTATATATAATCCTTAGATATCATGATTGCAACTGTCCATCTCTTAGCCGGAGCAACCTTGGCGACAAAAAACCCAAATGTGTTTTTGGGGCTGTTTTTAGCTTTTGTCTCCCATTACTTTTTGGATTTTATCCCTCATATAGAATATATTAGTTCTTCAAAAGCCAATCCCGATGAAATTAAGAAAAATTTGGCAGCGGATTCTGTAAAAGTAGCTGCAGATTTTTTAATAGGAGGATTAATTTTGCTTTTTATATCTAAAAATAAATCTTTGGCTTTTTTAGGCGGTTTTTTGGCAATTTTGCCGGATTTTGACAATATTTTTTTATTTTTCCCAAAATTATTAAAATTTAAACTTTTTAAAATAATTTTTAATTTTCACCTTAAGGTGCATTTTTTCAGTAATAAAAAAATTCCCGTCTTTGTGAGAATTCTTAGCCAAGTTTTAGTAATTTTAATTTCTATTTATTTTTTACGATTACAGTAAATTCTCCTAAGATTTTATCTTTTTCTATTTTTTCAATCACTTCGGATATTTCTCCTCGATAAATTGTCTCGAATTTTTTCGTCAATTCCCGGCAAACAACAACCTCACTTGCCGTACAATTGTAGCCATGGCTACAATTGTACGTAAGGTGAGTTTTGCACAATTCTTTTAAGGTTTTAAGAATTCGATAAGGCGACTCGTAAAAAATTACGGGGTATTTCGAATTTATAACTTCTTCAAAGAATTTTTTCCTTTTATTTTTAGCTGGGGGAAAACCCAAAAATAAAAACCTGTCCATTGGAAAACCAGAAATAGAAATTGCAGAAATCAATGCCGAAGGCCCAGGGATAGGAATTATTTTTAAATCTTCAATTTTGTTTTTTCCCAATTCCTCAATTAATTTATTTCCCGGGTCAGAAATGCCGGGGGTCCCAGCATCTGACACTAATGCTAAATTTTTTCCGGCTTTTAAAATCTTGATAATATAATCTATTTTTTGCAATTCCGAGTGCTGATGATAACTCAAAAGCGGCTTTTTTATTTCATACCTCTCCAGTAGTTTTTGAGTCATTCTCGTATCCTCACATAAAATTAAATCAACCTCCTTTAATGCGTCTATGGCGCGGAGGCTGATATCTTTTAAGTTTCCAATTGGAGTCGCAACAATGTAAAAAACAGGCATTAAATTAATTTACAGCACAACTACTTTTTCTTCTCGTTTTTTCTTCAAATAATCTTTTGTAAATTCAACTAAAATACCAAAAAGCGGAATGGCAAGAATAGCCCCCAACCCTCCCCATAATTTTCCCCCTACCAATAAGGCAATAATTACCAAAACTGGCGGCATTCCGATGAATTTTCTCGTTAAAAGCGGAGTTAAAATATTTCCTTCAATTTGATGAATGAGGGTAAAAATAATTATAAAAAATATTGCCTTTTGCCAAGATCCCAATATTGCGAAAATCGCAATGATTGCACCTGCGATAAGGGGACCTACAATTGGAACAATGTTTGTTATCGCTGCCAATAAACTGAAGGGGGCCGCGTGCCCTATTGCTAAAATCTCGCAGGCAATAAAAGTCAAAATGCCGACAAAAATTGAAGACAAAACCCTTGTTCCAAACCAAGCGGAAACCCTTATTTGGACTCTTTCCCAAATGCTTAAAACATATGCTTCATATCTTTTGGGGAAAAGCAAAGAAATAGTTTTTTCAATCCCTTTTTCTTCCAAAGAAAAAAAGACTGCCAGCGAAAAAATAGTTATCGATGAAAAAATTCCTCCGAAAATAGCTCCTATTGCGTTAAAAATACTGGAAGATGCACTATTTAGCCAACCCTGTATTGCTTTTGTAAAAGTATCAAAATTTGCGAAATTTTGTCCAAATAAATTCTTTAATACTGGAGAGGCCTTGTTAAAATATTGGGGCAGGGTTTGGGCAATTTGCTGGAATTCGGATTCGCCGCCGATTTGTTTTGGCACCGCTATGTCTTTTGCAGAAAAATATATCAAAATCCCCAAAATCCCAAAGACAATAAAATAGATCAGGCCGACTGCCAAAATTCTTGGTATTTTCTTTTTGGTGAAAAAATCAATCGCTGGATTAAATAAAGAGGAAATAATCAGGGCGAAAATGACCAACATTAAAATATCTCTTAATGAGTAAAGAGCATATAAAATAAAAATGCCCATCCCGATCTTAAAAATTGTTCCCCAAGATATATCTAAAATTTTTTCACCTTCCATTTTTTAGAACTTTAATAATCTTTCAAATTTCTCTTTTTCCTTAAAGGGCCCGATTAAAGCCAGATTCAAATTTTTGGGCTGGAAAATATCTCTTCCTACCTTTAGAATATCATCTGCAGAAATTTTATCAATTTTTTCAAAGATTTTTTCCGGTGTTAATATTTTTTTCTCCAGAAGTTCCTGGCCCGCATAAAAAGAGGCTTTGGCGTCGGAAGTTTCCAAAAGCAAAGACAGCTTTCCTTTCATATTGTCTTTTGCTTTTTTAAGCTCGGCTTTGGGGACTTCCGTTTGGCTAATTCTTTTATACTCTCTTAAAATTGTAGAAATCGCTTTTTCCACTTTGCTATTGTCAACGCCGGCTTGAGTTACCAAACATCCGGTGTCGGTGTTGTCATCAATATCTGTGTCAACATAGTAGGCAATTCCCAATTTCGTCCTCACTTCTTCAAATAATCTTGAACTCATCATCCCTCCTCCGCCCAAAATCGTCCCCAATATTTCTTGGGCATATCTTTTGGGATGAAAAATATTGTATGCCCTTGCCCCTAAACACAAATGTGTTTGGTCAGTTTGGCGAAAATGCGCTAAAACTTCGGGCCTTGTTTGTTTTTCAAAAACCTTGGGTTTTGGCTTTGGCAAACTTTCCCGCATTTTAGAAAAGTATTTTTTAACTTTTTCAATTGATTCCTCTTCCTTTATATTTCCGGCAACACAGACAATAGTGTTTTTGGCCACATATTGGCTTTCCATATAATTTAATAAATCCTTCCTTTCGATCCCAGAAACACTTTCTTTTGTTCCGGCAACAGATCTGCCGGCTGGCTGATCCCCATATAAAATTTTTTGCCATAAAACCCTGACATAGCTCATCGGCTGATCCTGATACATGTTAATTTCCTCAATTATCACTCCCTTTTCTTTTTTAAGTTCTTTTTCGGGAAGCAAGCTGTTTAAAAATATATCGGAAACCCAGTCAAGGGCAATTTCAAAATAGGCAGAATCTACTTTTGCAAAATATCCAGTATACTCTTCGGAAGTAAAGGCGTTATAAATCCCGCCCACCTTGTCCAAGGTTTCAGCCACAGCTATGGTTGAAGGCCTTTTCTTTGTCCCGGAAAAATACATATGTTCTAAAAAATGAGAGATTCCGTTTATTTTTTTTGTCTCATATTTAGACCCCGTCCCAACTAAAACCAAAACTGTCACTGCCTGGGTATTTTTTGCAGGAACTGTAATAATCCTTAGGCCATTTTTTAGATTTATTTTTTTATACATTGCCAAAATATTTATCGGAAATTTTTTCTTCTTTTTTATACTCGACAGCAAATAATAATAACCCGATCGCTAAAGCATTAAAAAACATTGTGTAAATACTGATATAAAATATGTTGGGGTTTGCCCCGAAAACAAAATCGGTTATTGAGGAAAGCAAAAAACAAAGCACGCCGCCGGATATTAAAAAAGACCTTTGCCTGACGTATTTTTCCTTAACTTTTATTCCATTATTAAAAAAGAAAAAAATAACCCAGAACGACAAAATTCCAAGGCCTGCCCCAATAAAAGTATTTATCAGGGGCCCTCTCGTATCCTCCCAAAATATAAATGGCTTTTGAACCCCAACTAAAGCTGGTTTCAAATTGATAGAGGGAATAATTGAAAGCAGTAAGCCATAAATTATAATTATGGGAAAAATTATTCTTTTTAACAACTGCCGGTGATTAATTTCAAAGGTGAGCATTACAAAATAACCTAATCCTAAGAAGAAAAAGAAGGTGTAGATGTTAAAAATTAAATTTATAATCCGAGGGTCTTTTATAATTATTCCGTTAGGTGCAAAAACAAGCAAAGCCGTTGTGAAAGAAAGAAAAACCTTTAAAAGATAACCTACTGTTTTGCTCTTTGATTTTTGCCAAGATAAATAAATCTTGATCGTCACAAATAAAATGAAAACAAGTATAACATTGCTCGTGATCGTTATAATCGGGATTTGAGTCATAAATCTAATTTTCCGCTTAAGAATTCAATTAAATTATTTATTTTTATCCTGTCCTGCTTCATCGTATCTCTATCTCTTACTGTCACATCTTCTTTTTCCAAGGTTTCAAAATCAACGGTTACGCAATAAGGAGTTCCGATTTCATCCTGCCTTCTATACCTCCTGCCAATTGACCCTACTTCATCATACTGGCAATAAAATTTATTTTTTATTAATTTGTAAACTTCTTTTGCCTTATTTACTAAATCGGGCTTGTTCTTCACCAAAGGCAATATCGCAACCTTTATTGGAGATATTTTTTTGCAAATCTTCAGAACCACCTCTTCCCCTTTTGTTGATTTTGTAGTTTCCGTCCTGCCTCCTTTTATTTCTTCATAAGCATCAATTAAAATTGCCAAAACCAAGCGGTCAATTCCCAAACTCGGCTCAATTACGTAAGGCGTATACTTTTCTTTTTTTTCTTCGTCAAAATAAACGAGAGCTTTTCCTGAAAACTTGGAATGCTGAGAAAGGTCGTAATTTGTCCGATTTGCAATGCCTGTTAATTCTGACCAACCAAATGGAAATTTATATTCTATATCGATTGTTCTTTTGGAATAATGCGATAAATTTTCTTTTTTATGCTCGTATCTTCTTAAATTCTCTTTTTTTACGCCGAGCCCAGTAATAAATTTTTCCCAGCTTTCTACCCATTCGTCAAATGCCCTTTCATCTTCTCCTGGCTTTACAAAATATTCAATTTCTGCCTGTTCAAATTCCCTTGATCTGAAGATAAAATTTCCGGTAGTTATTTCATTTCTAAACGAATGGCCGATTTGGGCAATTCCGAAAGGAATTTTAAATCTCATTGTTTCCAAAACTTGGGCAAAATCTTCAAACATAGCCTGTGCTGTTTCCGGTCGCAAATATGCAATATGGGATTCATCTTCTATGGGCCCCAAAAAAGTCTTAAACATCAGATTGAATTGCTTTGTTTCTGTAAATTCCTTTTCGCCGCACTGAACGCATTGATTTTTTTCTTTTGCCCTGCCTTGGCCTACAAAATTGCCTTCTTTCATATGGTCGGCCCTGAAACGGGCATGGCAATGCTTGCATTCAATCAGGGGATCGGTAAAGTTTTTAAGATGACCCGATGCTTCCCAGGTTTTAGGATGCATAATGACTGGCGTATCAATTAAGGCAATATCATCCCTTGCCTGAACAAATGATTTTAACCATTCTTGCTTTATATTATTTTTCAAAAGAGCGCCTAAGGGTCCATAGTCCCAAAGCGCCTCGACTCCGCCGTAAATCTCTGAAGTTTGAAAAATAAACCCCCGCCTTTTGCAAAGACTGGTAATCTTCTCCATTAAATTAAATTGTTTTTTTGGCAAATTTTCTTCCATAAATAATTTTCTTGCCCCGTAGGAAGTCGAAGACTTTCCTTCGGGGCTCTATTAAATTTTCCATAGCTTTTAAATAATTTATCTAACAGTTCCTTGCTGATTTATACTTGGATCGTCGGGCAAGGTTGTATTAATGCCTGAACTTTTTGCCAAAATTATTTCTCCTGTCCAGCTGTCTTCTCCAGTCATTCTTGCCTCGCCAATAATTTCCGGAGCCTGGCCGATTTGAGAACTAACCGGCCTAAACTCAATTTGGAAAGAAACACTAGGGGCTGGATTTAAAACGCCCTGCCCTACTTGCAAATCTCCAATCTCCCAAACTATTTCCCGGGAAACTGAATCAAAAGTTAACCTTGAATTATCCGGAGAAATTTTTCCTGTCAGCTGAACATTTCCCGGCAGAATTGCTTTTACTCGTGCATTCTTAACTGAATTATAATAATTTTTTGCCTGCCAATTTATAGTGTAAGTTGTAATTTCGCCCGCTTTTGGAGGTATTTGCCCTAAATTTCCGAAAATCGTATCTTGGAAAAATCCTTTTTGTGATATTTCTAATTTTGAATTAACTTTTGTTGTAAACTCTTCCCTTATAGGAGAGACATAAACATTGTTTTTAATAACTAAATTCCCATTCAAATTTGGAATTTCCAGATCGGATTTTAATTTTATCCAAAACTCAATCTTGCTTTCTTCCTGCGGGTCTAAGTACTGAAGCTGGCTTACTTTTCTCCAGTCCCAAATAATGGAATTATCGCCCAAAGTAAAATCTCCAAAGGGCGCATTTAATGTTTGGAGATCAAAGATATCTCCGTCTAAAGTATCAACTAAATTGAGATTTGATATTGTGCTCTCGCCTAAATTTTTGAAAAAGATTTCGTAATGAAGAAGATTTCCGGGGCTGGCAATGTAATTTTGGACTCCATTAATTTTTTGGGTGATCAGCAAGCTCGGTTTTATAACCTCTATCCCTTTTGCGATTTCTTTTAATAAAATGAATTCTCCATCCTGCCACATGCCAATTTTTGCCTTAAAGATGCCCTGAGCTCCGACATCTCCTTGCATCTTTCCTGAAATTTCAATCCTGCCGCCTTCAGCCCGGTTCAGGGGCGGAATCTCCCATTCTATATTTTCCAATGAAGAAGGTTTTGAGCTGATAAATTCAAAACCTAAAGGATATTCTGCGGTAACTCTCAATCCCAAAAGCGGATAGTCCACGTTTGAAAAATAATTTATTCTAAAAGTCAAATTTTTCCCGATTTCAATTTTTGAAGGCAAATCAAATTCAAAATTTATAGGCACTGAATTCATTTGGGTTGTAAAAGTAGTTTCGCTATTAAAAGTGGCGTTTAAGTTTTTAGGCCTATAACTTAAAATTGCTTTTGCCGTCAGAGCCTGGCCTTCCTGACCAATTAGTTTTGCGGAAAACGTAAATGAGTTTTCGGCGAGAGGATAAATATCTTCCAATGGAATTTCCTGCCGCAAGGGCTTACCTCCTTCCACTATTGAATTTTTCGGGTATTCAAAAATTAATTTTGCATCTTCAAGCCTAACATCCCCGGTATTTTTATACTTGACTATATAATCAAAATCTTCGGCAAAATTTGCGTTATCCTTTCCTAAAATTTCTAATTTTAAGCTGTCTTTTGAGTAATTGTTTTTTTCCCAATACCAAAAGCCCAAAATTCCTGCAATTGTCGTCAAAATAAGCACTGTTGTAAAAAAATTTTTCCGAAAATTTCTGATACGCATATTATTTAATATAGCATTCATTTAAACGCTTCCAAAACATATGACAAATAATTTTGGGAGATTTTCTCCAAAAAATTCATATAATCAGGAGTTAATTTTATTCGGGACAAACTCTTCCAATTTTTTTTCAAAATAATTCTTATCATTTTCACGATTTCCTGGCTTACTTCTTTACAGGACCTTACTCTTTTGGAACAATTTTGGCAAATAACTCCCCCTTCTCTCGGACTAAAATATATTTTTTCCGGAGTTATTTTTTTCTGGCAAAGAACGCAATCATATAAAGAAAGCTGATATCCCAAAATTGCCAAAAAATTCCACAAAAAATAATAGTAAGGCAGTTCGCCTTCAAAAGAAGAGCTATCTAATATCCTAAAGACTTCTATCAAAAGATGCCAGATTTCTTCGTCAACTTCTTGCCCCTTTATCAAGCTTTCTAAAATCCCGGAAATCCGATAGGCAATTTTTAAACTCTTTAAATCTTTTCTTATGTTTTTAAATTTCGCAATAGGAATGGCATCGGTTAAGGTTTTGCTGGTTTTTCCTTGGATAAACTCTATTTCCGATAAATAAAAAATTTCAGCGCCCGCCCTTAACTTTGAGGAAATCTTCCTGATCGCCTTTCCCAAAATCTCAACTTTCCCGAAATCTTTAGTGTAAATTAAAAATAATTGATCTGCATCTCCCCGGTCTTCTTTTTTGAAGATAAAACCTTGGCTTCTGTAATGGACGAACATTTAAAATTTGTAGAATTATTTCTTAAAAATTTCTGGATCGCTGAGAATTTTCAGCCATTTTCCGCTCTTTATTCCTTCTTTTGTATTCCCCGACCAAGTTGACTTTGTCTTTAACGGCTTTTCCATTTTTGAAGATTCATATTTGCTCAAATATCCGCGTTTGTCTAAATCGTATTTTTTCAGATTATTGGCAAATTCATCTACTTCTTTCCCGGAAATATTATATTTTCGGTAAATTTTGTCTTTCTGTGAACGAAGCGACCAATCTAGATCTCGTACTCCAAATTCTCCTCTTTTTGACAATGACGGTAAGCTTTTATTCTGCGGTTCTTTGGAAATATTCGGCTTTGGGGCGGGGAAATTCGGCCTTGAAGCTGGGCTATATTTTGGGGAAAAACCCGAATTTGAAGACGAAGCAGATTTATTATCGAAAAATCCCATATTTTTAAATTTTTTTGATTGATATTATTATTTTTTGCTGATCGACCGTTATTTCTTCTTCGATGTTAAATTTTTCGTCTTGTGTTTTTTTCTGGAGATCCTTGATTTTTCCCTCTTTTAAAATAATTTTTTCGTTTTTGCTTAAAATCTCCTCTAAATCCGGACTCCCGGAATATCTCACTGAAATGCTATCACTCGGCTTGAAATTCGCCTTTTTCCTCAATTCTTGGATGTTGCGAATAATTTCTCTGACTGTCCCTTCTTCTTTTAACTCCGGTGTAATTTCAGTATCTAACTCCACTTTGGTTTTAATTTTAGAATCAAAAACTACTTCTTTTACGTTAACCTCGTCGCGAATCAAACCCAATAATTCCTTATTTTTTCCGCCCGAGGCGGATCCGCCCAGGGCGGAAATTTTTAATCGCCTCAGCGGCTGTCTCACTTTAATCCCGACCCTTGCCCTCTCTGCCAAAGCCTGAGCTACGATTTCCCTTACCCCTTCCATCTCTTCCATTATTTTTTTATCAAGCATTTTTTTATTCGCCTTTGGCCAATCTTGAAAATGTACTGAATTATTAGCACTTTCTAAATTTAAAGTTTCTTGATAAATTTCTTCACTCAAAAATGGCAAAAATGGCGCCATTAATTTAGTTATAGTAAAAATAACTTGGCCCAAAACTTCAGAAGCGATCTTTGCTTCGTTTTTTGTCTCTGGCCTTTGGAATCTCCTTCGAGATCTTCTTACATACCAAAGAGAGAGGTCATCAACGACAAATTTTTCAATCAGTCGGCTAGCCCCCGTCACATCGTATTTTTCCAAAGCATTTGTTACGTCAAAAATCAGCTGATTTTGTCTTGAAATAATCCATCTATCTAAAACATTTTTTGTTTTTAAATTCACCTTTGGGCTGATTTTTTCTCCGTAAGTTTTCAGAAATATGTAGCAGTTCCAAAATGTCAAAATAAATTTTTTCAAGGCGCCATCAATATCTTTTTCTGAAAAAAGTTTTGGTTCTCCGGGCTGATTTATTGTATAGAAATACCATCTTGCTGCATCTATGCCATATTTCCCGATAATATACCAAGGATCAACTATATTGCCTTTTGATTTTGACATTTTCTCTCCTTTTTCATCCAAAACATGGCCTACGGAAATTACATTTTTATAAGGCGACTCGAAATCCAACAAGGTGGAAACTGCCAGCAAAGTATAAAACCATCCTCTTGTCTGATCAATTGCTTCACAAATATAATCTGCTGGAAACAATTCTGGTGGTCTTAAGTTTTCCAGCCCGAGGCTGGTCCGCCTTGGGCGGAGATTTTTCACAAAGGGCCAATGATTCTGGGCAAAAGGCATAGAACCTGAATCAAACCAGCAGTCAAGAACTTCGGGAACTCTTTCCATTTGGGCCCCGCATTTTTTACAATAAAATTTCACTTCGTCTATATAGGGCCTATGGAAATCAAATTCCATTTTTTCATCGTAAGGAAGATTTGCAAAATCAAATTCTCTGATTTCTCCCAATTTTATCTCTTTATCCTTAACTAGAATATCAGCAAATTTTTTAATATCGAAGCCCTCCATTACTTTTTCTAGTAGAGTTATTGGACGTTGGTGACTGACTAATAAAATATTTTTCCCTTGGTATTTATTTTCCATTTCTTTCATAAAACTCAACATCCTCTTTTCAACATCCGCATAATTTTCTCCCTCAGGAGGAGTTACTTGGAATCTTTTTTGCGTATATTCAATTGGAGAAAGGGTGGATTTTCCCCAAAAATCAAAAGCATCTTTTTGTTTTTTACCATTTAAAATACCAATATTAATTTCTCTTAACCTCTTGTCTAACTTCACCTTCAAATTAAGATCTTTGGCGATAATCTCGGCGGTTTGCTTTGTCCTTAAAATGTCAGAAGAAAATATTAAATCAATTTTTTTGTTTTTTAATTTTTTAGCAACCGTGGCAATTTGCACCTTCCCTTTTTCAGTTAAATTAAAAGGGGTTTTTTCCGGCCAGCAAGAAAGAACGTCTTTTTTATTTTTATAGGATTCGCCATGCCTTATTACAAAATAGCTATTTTTGCTGAATTTTTGGGATACCAAATCTGTTTTTGACCCCAAAACCTCCAAAGCATTACAGGTTTTGCATTTCCAAATCGGCAAAGGCGTCCCCCAATATCTTTCTCTAGATATTGCCCAGTCTTTTACTTCTTTTAACCATTCGCCAAACCTTCCTTCTTTCAAATGGCCAGGCACCCAATTTATTTTTTGGTTATTTTTTATTAAATCCTGCTTTTTCGCCTGCATATTTATAAACCAGCTCTGTTTTGCGTAATACAATAAAGGAGATTTGCACCTCCAACAGAAAGGATAATCGTGTTCATATAATTCTTCTTTATAAAGCAGGCTCCTCTCTCTTAAGTCAGCAATTATCAAGGGATCTGCATCTTTTACAAACATTCCTGCCCATTTTTTTACCTCAAATTTAAATTTTCCTTCTTCGTTTACTGTCAGCAAAATTGGGAATTCAGGCTCTTTTTCTTTTCTTAGTTTTACATTTTCTTTTTTTATTAATTCCATATCATCCAAGCCAAAAGCAGGAGCTATATGAACCATACCTGAACCATCTTCTAAGGAAACAAATTCTGCGGGCAAAACCCTATAAGTTGTCATTTCTTTCTTTGAATCTATCGGATAAGGAGCCTGATAATACAAATCCAACAAATCTTTTCCTTTAAATTCTTTTAAAATTTCTGCATCTTTTAATCCGCAGGCTTCCATTCTATCTTTTACCAAAATTAAATTCTCATTATTAAATTTTACCTTTATATAGGTATAGGCCGGGTTTATGGCAACTGCTACATTCCCGGGAAGCGTCCAGGGAGTCGTCGTCCAAACCAACAAATAAGAATCTTTAAATTCTGGATTTAAAATTTGAAATTTAATATATATTGATGGCCCTTTTACTTTTTTGTATCCCTGAGCAACTTCGTGGCTGGAAAGAGTCGTTCCGCATCGCGGGCAATAAGGAACAACTTTGTAATCTTGAGATAATAAACCTTTTTTATAAATTTCTTTTAAAATAAACCAAACAGTCTCAATATAATCTGTTTCGTAGGTAATATAGGGGTTTTTTAGATCCAGCCAAAAGCCAATTCTTTCGGTTAATTTTTCCCAATCCTGCAGATATTCCCAGACAGATTCTTTGCATTTTTTGTTAAAACGTGCGATTCCGTAATCCTCAATATCTTTTTTATTTTTTAGTCCAAGTTTTTTTTCAATTTCCAACTCAACTGGAAGTCCATGGGTATCCCAACCGGCTTTCCTTTCCACTCTAAAACCCTGCATTGTTTTGTATCTGCAAATAATATCTTTAAAAACCCTGCTTAAAACATGGTGAATTCCGGGTTTGCCATTCGCAGTTGGGGGGCCCTCAAAGAAAACAAATTTTTTGGCATTTTTTCTTTTTTCTATGCTCTTTTCAAAAATTTTGTTTTCTCTCCAAAATTTCAATATTTTTTCCTCGTTTTTTACAAAATTTATCTCCATATATTATTTAAAATATCACTTTTAACTCTTAAAATCAACCTGAAAGACGAATGATCGCATCGCCTTTAGCAACATATAATTATTGTAATTTTTATACCATCGCATTATTTTTACAACGATTTACAATTTAGTCATACTTTTAAAAAGCAGGAGTTATATATTAAGTTTTATTTTAAAAAATTCTTTAAGTCGATCCTCACTATCAATTTTTTCCGCAGTAATCACCTGTATATCTTTTTTTGTAACCCCCAAAAAATCTCTTATTAACCCAACCTCTCTGTCGCATTTGTAGGGATATACCCAAACGCTCTTCTGGAGAGGGAAGAAACCAAATTCTTTTATCTTGCCCCTAAAAACATTTCTTTTAATTCTTTGACTGTCGGGAATATCAAAAATAATAATTCTCCATTTTTTATCCCATCTCTTTGGAATATCAATTTCTAAATCATCTATTTGATATTTCCCCGCCCTCTTTTTCCCTTCGTCTGTTAGGGAAATTTTTATATCGTGACCACGCCTTTCAATTTCAATAAAACCTTTATTTCTTAAATAACTAAATGCATCTAAAAATTTTCTCTTGGGCGATTGTTTAAACTTTGAGGTATTCCTCATTAGTCTAAGAATAAAATATGGAGAAGATGCCGCAATAAAAATCATGCCGCTTAATAATAAATACTTTAGGATTTCTTTAGAGTAATATTTATTTTTTATTTTCGTAATTTTTTTCATAAAACTCATCAAATTAAATATATTATTTATTGTAATAATTATACCATGGTATTATTTATCACACAAAATGGGGTTTGGTATATTTAGTATATATAGTATTTATTATCAACCCTGTATTTATTATCAACCCTGTATTTATTATCAACCCTGTATTTATTATCAACCCTGTATTTATTATCAACCCTGTATTTATTATCAACCCTGTATTTATTATCAACCCTGTATTTATTATCACCCTACAAGATTGAATATAAAATATCTGAAATGTTAATATTCGCCATTTTCCAAATAAAAAAAGGGGGTTGTGCCCCCACCCCTATTATTAAACATAAGACTAATTACATTTTTTCCGGCGCGGAAATCCCCATTAATTTTAGGGTATTTTCTAAAACTGTTTTTGTTGCCAATAGCAAAGCTATTCTTTGGTTATTTGAATTTCCGTCCTCATTAATAACGCGGCAATCCCGATAAAAAACATGGAAAGCGGTCGCCAAATCAATAGAATATTGCGGCAACCTTTGAATTTGGTAATCCTCTGCCGTATCTTCAACAATCTCCGGCAACCTAATCAATTGTTTAATTAAGTTAAGCTCCGACGCGTGATTCAACAATTTTAAATCTTCGTATTCGCTTTTTAATTTTTGATTTTTGATTTTTGATTTTTTAATAATACTGCATATTCTTGCATGAGCGTATTGCACATAATAAACTGGATTTTTCTCTGTTTTTTCTTTTGCTAAATTCAAATCAAAATTCAAATGGCTATCTGCTCCTCGCGTCAAAAAGAAAAATCTTGCCGCATCTAACCCTACCTCACCAATTAACTCATCTATCGTAACATAAATTCCAGACCTTTTTGACATTTTTACTTCTTTTCCGTTTTCGATGAGTCTAACTAATTGTTCAATTATAATATCTATTTGTTCTTTTTTATAACCCAAAGCTTCTGTCGCAGCTTTTATTCTTGCAATATAGCCATAATGGTCTGCTCCCCAAAAAAATATTAGTTTCTCGAACCCTCTTTCAAATTTGTTTTTTAAATAAGCAACATCTGAAGCCAAATAAGTCGTCTCGCCATCTGCCTTTATTAAAACTCTGTCCTTATCGTCACCAAAATTAGTTGTTTTAAACCAGAGGGCTCCTTCTTTTTCGTAAGATAAGCTTTTAGCTTTTAAAAATTCCAGCGCCTTTTCAATTTGCTTTTTCTCATGAAGGCTTTTTTCTGAAAACCAGACATCAAATTTTATCCCTATTTTTTTAATAGCGGGCTTTATCATTTCTTCCAGAATAATCTTTGCGGCTTTTTCGCCAGCTTTTTCGGGATTATCTATTTTGATTTTTTTTCTTAGTTCTTCAATGTAAGCCCCTTTATAAACTGCTTCTTCATCTCCCAAAACCGAATGGCCAAGCTTTCTGATTTGTTCACCCGTATCGTTAATGTAGTATTCTCGAACGACTTTAAAAGATGCTTTTTCTAAAATATTTGCCAAGACATCTCCGCAGAACCCTCCCCTGCCATTTCCCAAAGTTAAAGGCCCGGTTGGGTTTGCCGAAATAAATTCATCATTTATTTTTTTCCCCTTTCCGGTTTCTATTTCGCCAAAGGATTCTTTTTGTTTTAAAATTTCTCTAACCTGATTTTGCAAATATTCTTTTGAGAGAAAAAAATTGACGAAGCCATTTTTTACCTCAATTTTTTCCAACAAACCTGATTTTATGGCGTTGGCGATTTCCTGCGGATTTTTCTTTATCGTCATTGCCACATTTGTGGAATAATCACCAAAGGCCAAATCCTGCGGCCGGTCAATTTTAACCTCGGCATCTATTTTGTAGAGTTCTTTTACTGCTTTTTCAATTAGTTTTTTTATATCTTTTCGAGCCATTATATATTGATTTTATCGTTATTTTAGGTCAAAATCAAGATGATTTTTCGCCTTTTTAAATTACAAATTTTAATGCTAAAGTAAAATTACAAGACATTTTATGGAGATACTTGCTGACAACAAAAAAGCATATTTTAACTATGAAATCCTGGAAAAGTTTGAAGCAGGGATTTCTTTGATTGGGCAGGAAGTAAAATCAATAAAAGACGGGCGGATTAGTTTGGCCGGATCTTATGTTGTGATTGATAAAAATAGCGAAGTTTTTTTAATCGGAGCTAATGTTCCCCCCTATCAGCCAAAAAATATGCCTGCAGATTACAGATCAGACAGGTCCCGGAAACTTCTTTTAAAAAAACGGGAGATTGAATACTTATTGGGCAAGTCGCGACAGAAAGGCTTGACGATGGTACCATTGAGGGTATATACTAAAAAAGGTAAAATAAAGATAGAATTCGGATTGGCAAAAGGAAAAAGAGAGTTTGATAAAAGAGAAAGCATAAAAAACCGCGAAACAGAAAGAGAAATGCAAAGAGAGCTGAAACATTTTTAGGATTTAGAATTTAGAATATAGAATTTAGCGCCGCGACCTCACTTGGTATTACCATTGGGGGTGCAAGGATTCGACGGAAACTTTTACCAAAATACGCAAATTGAGTTTGCTAGAATCTCATTAAACTTCCAGCAACTAGAATAAGTGCTAACTTATTCGCAAGTCCAAAACTTGCTACTGTTTGCGCCTAATCGCGTAAACCATCTGACCGTTGATTCTCGATAGGCGTCATCAGGTGTCACACATCGAGATAGATAGTTTTTTGCCTCGGGAAACTATCAAAAAACAGAGGCAAAAGATGCTGAAATTTTTCCTGTTTCAAATCCGGCATCTTAAATAAACAGGATACATTTGTAGAAATATTTTGGCAAAATTTCTGGATTGGGGTCCAAGTCCCCACACCTCCACTAAAATTTTTAATAATTGATAAAAAGACCTCCGTTAAATAATCAAATAAGGGCTGAAAAAGTAAGAGTGATAGACGAAGCTGGAAAGCAGTTGGGAGTAGTTAGCTTGGACGAAGCGCTCCAAATTGCCAGAGAGCGTAATTTAGATTTAATACAGATTTCTGAAAAAGCTGATCCTCCAGTTTGCAAAATAATGGATTATGGAAAATTTCTTTATTGGCAAGAGAAAAAAGAAAAAGACAATTCAAAAAATAAAGGCGGGGAATTAAAGGGAATTAGATTGACTTTTAATATTTCCCAGCATGATTTGGAGACAAGAGCAAATCAGGCGAAAAAATTTTTAGAAGGAGGAGATAAGATAAGAGTGGAAATGGTATTGCGTGGAAGAGAAAAAGGGCTATCTAATTTCGCCGTAGATAAAATTAAGCAATTCTACGAAATTTTAGAAAAGCAAATTCCTCTAAAAGTTGAACGGGACTTGAAAAGAGAGCCAAAGGGTTTTACAATGATTATCACAAAAGGATAATCGATACCAATATACGAATTAATACTAATTATACTAATAAATTCGTATCATCCGTATGCATTAGTATATTAGCATCGCGAAATGAAGACAAGAAAATCAATTTTAAAACGTTTCAAAATAACAAAAAACGGAAAAATTTTAAGAAGAGCTACCGGGCTTAATCATTACCGGGCAAAAAAAACTGGCGAAGAAGTAAGGAAAAGCCGGAAGTGGGTTTTGGTTCCCCACGTTGACGCAAAGAAAATAAAGAAATTACTGGTAATTTAATTAATTTACTATTATGGTCAGGATAAAAGGCGGTAAATTTTCACAAAAAAGAAGAAAACATCTTTTGGAATATGCGAAAGGTTTTAAATGGAGGAGAAAAACAAATTATAGGGCTGCAGAAGAAGCCCTGCTTCATGCCTGGGAATATGCTTATAGAGATAGGAAAGCTAATAAGAGAAACTTTAGAAAATTATGGGAGCTTCAAATAAATGCTGCCTGCAGAAGATTAGGAATTCCTTACAACAAATTCATCAATTCTCTTAAGAAAAACAAAATTGAATTAAACCGGAAGGTTCTCTCTGATCTCGCTCAAACTCATCCTAAAATCTTCGGAAAGATAATAGAGAAAGTGAAGAGTTAAAAGTCTAAAATAAAAATATAAAAGTCCACCTATGAGTGGACTTTTGAATAAAAATATAAAAGTCCACCTATGAGTGGACTTTTGAATAAAAATATAAAAGTCCACCTATGAGTGGACTTTTGTTATTATTTGCAAGTTCGCGGCATGCTTAGTGTAAACCATTCTCTCACCGAAAAACTTTGCTATTTCTTCTTCAGCAAGCTGGACATTTCTTAAATGATGCACTAAGTTCCCGCTTGGACAACGTATTTCATCTAAATCAGTAACTAAACCACACGTTTCACACTGCTTCCATTCTTGTTTTAATTTATTAGCCACTTCTCTCCTTTCTTTGACCCAATAATAGATTGGGAAAGGACAATCTTCTTATTCTTAATTACCACTCTTTCTTTTTTAAGTAAAGAGGCCTTCTTTTGAGACCCGAATTTATATCCGCCGACATTTCCATCAGATTTTATTACTCTATGACAAGGAATTATTTTTGGATTTGGATTTTTATTCAAAATATTCCCCACTGCCCGATAGGCTTTCGGGCTTCCTGCCAACTTTGCTACTTCTTTATATGTCATTACCTTTCCGCGAGGAATTTTTTTGACAATATTATAAACCCTTTCTTGAAATAAAGTCATTAACTTTTTGGAGTATATTTTTTGCATTTTTGAAAGTCAGTTTTTTTATCGCTTCTTCGTAAGGCAGCCATTCATATCCTAAATGTTCACCGGAAACTTTTACCTCTTTGGTTTTGGTTTTTGCTATAAAAAAAGTGACAAATTTCATTATATTGCTATTTTCCCATTTGAAAAAATATTTTATTGTTTCCTTAAAATCTGGAACAAGTTCAATATCTACCAATCCGGTCTCTTCTCTGACTTCTCGCCTCATTGTATCTTCCAAAGCTTCTCCCTTTTCAATATGGCCTTTTGGCAAATCCCAATAAGAAGTAGGACGCCTAAAGCCGGGGTAATTTAAAAGCAAATAATAAATTTTACCCTCTTTTTGAGAGGGCTCTTTACGAAATATTACAGCTCCGGCTGATTTTTCTACGGACATAATTATTTTAAAAATTTTAACATTTTTTCTAAAGGCCAGCAATTGATAATATCTCCTTTTTCTGCCCAGCCGCGTCTTGCTTGGGCAATGCCTAATTCCATAAATCTTAACTGGTCTCTATGGTGAGAGTCCGTATTAATTACCATTTTGACTCCGGCTTCTTTTGCCCGACGAATATTTTGGTCATCCAAATCCAATCTCCAAGGCGAAGCATTTATTTCCAAAATTGTTCCGGTCTCCTTTGCCACCCTTAAAATTTTATCGAAATCTATTTCATATTCATCTCTTTTTTTTAAGATTCTACCTGTCGGATGGGAGATTATATCAACATTTTTATTTTTCATCGCATTTATCATTCTTTGCGTCATTTTTTCCCTTGGCATTTTAAAATTAGAGTGAATGCCGGCTATTACATAATCCAATTTTTTCAGCGACTCGTCCCGGATATCAATTGAACCGTCGTTTAAAATATTGGTTTCCGCGCCCTTTAAGAGGCGGAAATTAGAATTTAGAATAGAGGATTTAGAATTTAGCTCGTCTATTTTTTTATTTCTTTGATCTAATTTTTTCTCATCCAAACCGTGCTCAATTCGTAAAAATTTTGTATGATCGGAAATTCCTAAATACTCGTATCCCATATTAATCGCGTATTTTGCCATTTCTTCTAAAGTATTTGTCCCTCCATCCCAATTTGAATGGGAATGCAAATCTCCTCTTACGTCTTTATAACCTACAATTTTAGGGAGCTCGTTTTTTATAGAGGCTTCAATTTCTCCCTGATTTTCTCTTAATTCCGGCGCCATCCAAACCATACCAAGAGCTTTATAAATTTCTTCTTCAGTTTTGCCGGCAATTATTTTTGAGCCTCGAAATAATCCATACTCTGAAAGTTTTAAACCCTTATCAATTGCGATTTTTCTCAAAGCAATATTATGGTCTTTAGAACCCGTGAAATACTGCAAAGCCGCGCCGTAAGACCTTTTTGGCAAAACTCGTAAATCCATATCGAGCCCGTCTTTTAGCCTTATTGATGATTTTGTAGATCCCTTTCCCCAGATTTTCACAACCCCTGGCTGAGAAACAAAAAAATCCATAACCTTTGCTGGATTTTTTGAAATAACCAAAATATCAACATCTCCTATTGTTTCTTTCATTCTTCTCACAGAGCCGGCAACAGAAATTTCTTCCACTTCTTTGAAATTTTTTAATTTCTCCAAAATTTCTTTTACTCTTGGCAAAATATCTCCCAATAAAAATCTCCCCTTTGACCTTTTTAAAAATTCAATGCCTTCTAAAATATTTTTTTCTGTTTTTTCACCAAATCCAAACAAAGGAGAAATTTTGTGGGAAATTGCTGCTTTTTCTAGATCTTTTAAATTAGCCACTCCTAATTTTTGATATAAAACTTTTGCTCTTTTGGGACCCAAACCCTCTACTTGAATTAATTCTTCCATATTAATCGGGGTTCTCTTTTTTAAAGAATCGTAATATTTTATTCTGCCCGACTTTAAATATTCTTCTATTTTATCAGCCATGCTCTCTCCAATGCCAGGAATTTCAAGTAGGGCCTTTCTTCCTCCTTGTTTATAAATTTTTTCTATATCTTCTTCTAGGGTTTCCAAAGTGATCGCCGCCTTTTGGTAAGCATAAGGTTTAAATTGGATTCCATCCATTTCTAAAAAATCGGCAATCTCATAAAATATTTTTGCGATCTCCTGATTTATCATAGTTCTAATAATTTATAAAATCAGGTTTAATTTAAAATTAAAATGGTTTTTCGGAAGGCGGAACCCGAGGAGCAAAATGGTCTTTTAAAAAAAGCTGGTCTCTGATTAAAAACAAAATAAAGGTGGAAATTAATCCCAGAGAGCTTACTAAAATAAAAAGCGCTTTAAACCCAAGAGAACTTGCGGCAATCACCCCTCCAAATGCGGCGGCAACACCTGCGGCAAAACCAATAGCTGTACTCTCAATACTCCATGAAAAAGCTTCCCAACCTTTATCGATATGCCTTGTGAAAATTGCCGACCAAGTTGGGATTACGCACGCCATGGCCAAACCCCTGATAAATTCAAGTAAAAATAAATGCCAAATTTGGGTTGAAAAAAGATATCCTATGGGAATTAAGTTTGATATAAACATTCCGATTACCAAAAAATTAAAATCGTCCTTTTCTCCGCCTACTACGTCAAAAAAATGGGCAATGAATGGTTGGACAATTGATTTTGTAAGCCAATAAGTCGCAACTATAAAACCTACTGCTTCAATGGCTCCACTTATTTGTTTTGTTATAAAAATAGCGAAAATCGGCCCAATTAGTCCCCAGCCGGACTGAAGGAAAAAGTCGGAAATAATTAACGTCCTAATAACTTTATTAATGCCTAATTTCATTCTTATGATGCACCTTAGTTTATTAATCCGCGCATTGAGGTATTTTACCTTAAAATTAGGGAAAATAAAAAGGACGGATATATTTTATCCGTCCTCCGTGTTTAGCAATTCGGCAAAAACTTTAATTAACCCAAAAATAGCTACTACTGCTCGCTGGGTTTTGAAAGTTTCTTGCTCCAGAGCTTTCTTTACTTCAGGATTTATCAAACACGCCGCGTCATCCGGGCTAGTTTGCTGAGACATGAAGCCGGCTGTCACAAACAGTTTCTCTACGGGGACATCAAATATGGGAGATAAATGAACTAGAGCAACTCCAGAAGGATTGCGCTTGCCCTGTTCTATCCTGCCAAGATGGGATGCCGAAATATTAGACAGAGATGCAAGTTTCCGAAGCGTTAGTTTCCGCCTCTTTCTTTCCTTTCGAATAAATTTTCCGATTGGAGTTTGGGCTTGAATTTCAGGTGATTTTCGGGGTTTCAAAATTCCCTTGCTTTTATTTTTCCCAATTGTTTTTACCGATCCTACCATATCTTCTCCTCCTTTCGTGTCTGAAATTTTAATTGTTAAGGTCGTCTGATTTTGCACTTATTCTAACTCCTAAATTAGAAAAGTCAAGGTTATTTTCTGTGCAATTTTCTTTTCATTTCATCCATTAATTGAATGCATAAGGGATCGTCGCAAACCTCAAAAGCCCATTCCCAAAGAGCGCCAACAGAAAAATTTTTATCTTTCTTTTGGTATAAAAGGCCTTGAAGCAAGGCGGCCAAAACATTAAGTTGGCTCAAGAAAGATCCTTCCGGGCTGCTTTTGGTCCTATATTCCTCCCAAAGTTTGATAATTTCATTTCTTAAACTGGAATCTAATTTGGAAGTAATTTTTTTAATAGCAATTTTTTCCGCCTTATAATCAATAAAAAATTTTTTTGCTTTTTGTTCTTTTAATAAACGAGGCAATTTTTTAAAGACTTCATTCCGTTCTTTTTGGCTTTTAGGCAAATCAAGATAATAAGGAATTGTATCCCCAGTACAAATCGCAGTTATTTCGTGGCAAAGCGCCATTTTTAATAGCTTTTCCTGATTGAGCTGTTTCTTTTCTCTGCCAAAAATTAAAGCCATTAAGGTTAAGGTAAAAATATGACCGGCTACAGTTTCGGGATTTTTAATGCCTCTTAATATCCAATACATCCTTGGCATTCTTTTTAATTTACCTATTTCTAACAGAAAATCTAAAATATTCTCTAATTCCTTATTTTTAGGAAAATTTTTTCCGTAAAATTTATTTTGAATGATATGCAAAAAATCCAAAAGCATAGGATCTTCAACTATCTCTTCAGTACCCTCCCACCAGCTAGTTCCTCCTGTAATCTTTTTGGAACCAAAATATTCAATCGATTGAATTAGTGTTTCTATCCTATCAATTTGTTTAGTAAATTTCCCTTCCCGAGAAATTCTTTTTTCATAATCAAACCACAATAAAAAAATTTCGTTGCCTAGCGAAGGATTTAAGAAAGAAGTTAATTTTAAAAGCGAGTTTTTTTCGTTTTGAAATTTTATTTCTCCCCTTCTTTCTTTCTCTTCCTTAGAAAGTCTTACCCCCCTTAACAAAACTTCTTCATCTTCTGTTTTCTTTCTATCTAGCCCTTCCCAATATAAAAAGGGGGTTTTGTCTCCGGCATAAGTTTCAACTATATCGTGAATTAGTGCAAGTTTTACAAGTTTTTTCTCATTAAATTTTTTTAAATATCCTAAAACCCAGGCAGAAATAACTACTCTAAAAATATGTTCAGCTATGGTTTCGGGATTTTTTACCTTCATTAAAACCCAGCCGGTTCTTGGAATTTCTTTTAGCTTATTTGCTTCAATTAAAAAGTTAAGAGAATTTTTCATTTTAAATTAAAAAATATACCAGGTTTTACTGATATATTTTTAACATAAAGTAACTTAAATTTCAATTAATTTTAAGTTAAATTATATCTGATTTTTTTAATTCTGTAGATAATTTGAATCGGTGAAGTAATTACAACTTCATCATTGAGTTTGTGGCCGAGAAGAAATTTCCCAACCGGGGACTCATTGGAAATCTTCCCTAATGAGGGATTTGCTTCCAAAGATCCAACCAATGTAAATTCATTAATCCGGCCTCCGGCTTCCTCCAAAGTAACCGTGGCTCCCAAGCCAACCGTGTTCTTTTTATCCTTAGATGGAACTTTAATTATTTCAGTGTTTTTTAAAATATATTCAAGTTCAGCTATTCTTGAATTCAAAAAATCAAGATCTTCCTGAAAAGACAAATATTCGGGATTTAAATCTTCGGAGTGCCAAATCTTAGGAACCTCTCCTTCGGTCTTGGCAAGCTTTATATTTTTTAAATCCGCGTACTCTTTCTTTAATTTTTCTAATCCGTCTTTAGTTAAATAATACTTTTTTTCGTCCATAATTTTTTTAAAAATCCCCTTCTCTGGGGGGATTTCGTTCTCAAAATGTTTGAAAGTAGCAAAATCCCCTCAACGAATAAGTCTAATAAATGGAGCGCCAGAAACAATGGCTTGGTTCCATTTTAGACAGGTTAAATTTTTAATTGATTTTATTAATTCCAAACTATAATGCATTTGATTATAAATAATTTTGATTAAAATTTTATGAAAGCTTTCAGGTGGAAATTATTTTTATTTACCGTGATTTCTTTTTGTTTGTACATTTCATTTTACTGCAACAAGAATGCTTGTCAATAGTTAAAAAGAAAAATTTTATTCGTAAATTTTAATAATTTTTTAATAATATGCTAGAATCTGCTAAAGTCAATTCTATGGCAAATCAGCCCTTAATCGAAGTCGACGGGTCTTTTGGCGAAGGAGGCGGCCAAATTCTAAGAACCGCCTTATCTCTTTCGGCAGTCACAAGAAAACCCTGCCGTGTTTTTAATATAAGAGCGGGCAGGGAAAAGCCGGGTTTGGCACTCCAACATCTTCTTGGGGTTCAGACAATATCCCAGCTTTGCAATGGAAAACTAGAAGGAGATAATTTGGGCTCAACAGAGATATTTTTTTATCCGGATGAAATTTTGGCAAAAAATTTTGAGATAAAAATTGATACTGCGGCAAGCATTACTTTGCTGCTGCAAGCATTGATACCTCCTGCTTTGTTTTCGCCTCAAAATACAGAAATTTCTTTTGACGGCGGGGCAACCGACACTTTTTTCTCTCCAACCATAGATTACTTTAAAAATGTTTTCTTAAAAACTTTAGTGAAAATTGGGCCAGAAATAGGCCTTGATGTTTTAAAAAGAGGCTATTATCCGGAAGGCGGAGCTCGAGTTAAAACCAACATCCAGCCAGCCAAGATAGGACGTATTGATTTAACTGAAAGAGGCAAATTAATTAAAATTTTGATCATTTCCGGCGCCTCAGAATCTTTAAAAAATAATAAAGTGGCTGAGCGCCAAATTGCAGGAGCTATGGAAATTTTACGGAGGTTAAAGTTGCCGACAGAAGAAAAACAGGAATACTATTCTGTCCAATCCCCGGGAAGCAATATTTGTTTGATGGCTGAATTCGAAAACGCGCTTCTTGGCGCTGACAATTTGGGAAAATTGGGCAAAAAAGCCGAGGATGTCGGCAAAGAAGCGGCTTTGAAATTATTAAATGATGCAAAAGATGGATTTTGCCTTGATAGGAATTTAGCCGACCAAATTTTGCCTTATATGGCTTTGTCGCAAAGTAAATCTCAAGTTTTAGTTTCTGAAATAACAAATCATTGCAAAACTAATATTTGGGTAATTGAAAAGTTTTTGGAAGGAAAGTTTGAAACAAAAGATAATTTAATTGTCTGGAACCCGAAAAAATTATGAAAATAATAATCGCAAAAAATATCGGCCTCTGCACCGGAGTAAAAAGAACTTTAGATATTGCTGATCATTCTTTGGAAATGGACCCAAAACCGATTCAATTTTTAGGAGAAATTATTCATAACGAAAAGGTAATTAAAAATTTTGAAAAAAGAGGAGGAAAAATAATTTTTAACCCGAAAGAGGCAAAAAAAGGCACTCTGGTAATTCGAGCCCATGGTATTCCTCCCTTAACTTTTCCAAAAAATATTCTAATAAGAGACGCTACTTGCCCCCTGGTTAAAAGAGCCCAGGAGGCGGCGAAAACTCTTTCTCAAAAAGGATATAAGATTATTATCATTGGAGAAAAAAATCATCCAGAGGTAAAGGGGATAAAAGGATACGTAAACGGCGAAGCTATAATAATTGAAAAAGAATCTCAGGCGAAAATGTTAAAAAAGATAAAGAAAGCCGGAGTGATAAGCCAAACTACCCAGAGCATTGAACGGGTTGATAAAATTATAAATATCCTGAAAGATAAAACAAAAGAATTGGAATGGATAAACACTCTCTGCCCCCAAGTCCTCTCCCGCCAAAAGGAACTTTCTGAAATTATTAAAAAGATTGAAGGCGTTTTAGTGATAGGCTCTTTTACGTCAGCGAATACCCAAAGATTGGTGGAAATTGTCAAAAAAAATAAAAAATCGGTTTGGCTGGTAAATTCCGGAAAAGATTTAAAAAAAGTTGATTTTAAAAATATCTCTACTTTGGGGATAGTTTCTGGAACTTCTGTTCCCGATTGGGAAATTGAAGAAATTAAAAAATTTTTAGAAGGGCATTTTAAAACAAAGGGGAATCTTATTATTCGGAATCCGAGTTGAAACCAAAACCCGCCTCTCGGCGGGTTTTGGTTTCCAGTTCTACTGGATCGAGATTAGCGTCTGAATTGACTTCTCCTCTTTGACCAGCAATCTCTGCAATAAATTGGGCGATCTGGTGATGGTTCGAATGGGAGCTCATTTATTGCAGCTCCGCAATCGGCACATTTCCAGTCTCCTTTTACAGTTTGTCTGGGAGGAAAATCTCTTCTCTGCTCATCGAATTTTTCGAATGCCATATACGTTTTCGTTTACTAAATAGAACGACCTTTTAATGACCTTGGGTCGCTCTACTTATTTCGTTTCGATAAACGGAACTTAATTTAAGATACTTGATTTGCCCGAGTGGGCGCCTCAATACGACTTATTGGTCTAGAAAGAGTATAGCATACCCGCCTTAACAAGTCAAGTGGAAGAGCCCGATTACCTTTTCCTGCACTCCTTCCTCTTCCAAAGAGTCCTCTTTTAAAATATTGAAGGTTCTTATTGCTTGTTCTGTCAAATCAATGATCAATTTTATGCCTTTTTGCTTAATCTCTTTTTCTGCTTCTTCTGTCACTTTTACTTGACCCGATTCGCCAGTGCCAATGACAATCGTACCGGGATTTTGATCAATTGCTCTTTTAACATCTTCTAAATCTATCAAATGGCTTTCCTTTTTTTGCCAAGGCAAAATTTCGCCAGTCCATCTGACCTCAATGTCTCTATCGTATTTTTTTCCGTCAATTAAAATTTCGCCGAAATTATATTCCTCAATCATGCTCTAAAATAAGGTTTTTTGGTTAAGAGATCTTTCCTGCTCACCCTTCGAAAAAATATTTATTTTTCCGTAAACTCCATCAAAGCCGGGGGTTATGAAAACCTTACCCTCTCTTACTCTTGTTATCCCTTCGGCAATTTCTGCCAAAGTAGCGCTTTTTAAATCTAAGGGACTAGCATTTAATAATATCTCAAACTCATTTCCAAATTTTTTAATTAGATTTTTGTATTCCCCCTCAACTAATTTTGCGCCGGGAAGAACTCCCAAAGCGTCAGCAATTATCTCTGGCAAGGGAATTAAACTTTTAAAAGGAATTGCTCCTTCGGGTTTTTTGCCTTCTGGCCTGTCTGCTAATTCTTCAACCCGGTTTAAAACCCCGATGGTCAAAGGCCTTCCGCAAGTCGGGCAGATATTATTATATTTTTTTGATTCCTGCGGAGACAAATTAATCCCGCAGGCACGATGGCCGTCAAAATGATACCTTCCTTCTTCCGGAAAAAACTCAATCGTATAAAGGAATTTTTGAGGATTTTTTTCTTTAATGGCCCCTATTATTCCCTGATAACTCATGTCTGCATCAAAAACATTGGCCTCTCTGCCAATTTTTGCTGGAGAATGGCTATCACTATTGGAAATTAGAGTTATTTTATCCAAAGCAGATAATCTCCAATTCATTGCCGGATCGCTGGAAAGTCCCGTTTCAATTGCGAAAATATATTTTGTGTATTCATCAAAACATTCTTGTATTGAATTAAAACCTGACTTTGAGCCGAATATTGAAAACCACGGCGTCCAAGCGTGAGCAGGTACTATCATGCAATCTGGAGAAGAATTTAAAACGATTTTTGCCAATTCTTTTGCATCCAAACCTAAAATTGGCCGGCCGTCGGATTTTAAGTTTCCTATCCAGCCCAAATTGGCATTGATTTTTTCAACAGCCGCAAAAGAAGGAGCAAAAATTATAATATGAATTTTCCTGACCTGATTATTTTTTGAATAAATACAGCTTATCTCTGTAGTTAAGATGAAGCGGGTTTGGCTATTTGAATTTTTTATTTTAAAAAGTCCGGGCTCTGCCGGCTCTAATTTTTCTTTTAAATTCCTAAACCACTCGGGGTGAGTAAAGTCCCCGGTTCCCAAAACCTTAATGCCTTTTATATTTGCCCATTTATCCAAACTTTCCAAATCCATATCATGGCTCGTGGCTCTGGAATATTTTGAATGGATGTGGAAATCAGCGATAAATTTCATAATTTCATATATAATTTATCACTTCCGGCAACTTAAATCAAAAAATGAAGCGCCAGACCTGGGAAGCTGGCGCTTGGAGTTTGTTGGGTTACTTCGAATAAATAGGGATCCTTAGGGGATTTGGGGTTGTTTGATCTTTTTTTGCCTTACACGGAATGCAAAGATTGCACCAGGGAAAATTAACTAATCTGAATTTCTCAATTGACTTATTGCACTTATCGCAATCTTCGAAGCTTTTACCCTGTCCTTTGAGATTCGCCTGGATTTGATCGAATCTTGCTCTAATCATATCCAGTTTATCATTTTCATCTTGAAGTTGTTTCTTTCTAATACGATCTCGTGTTTCTTCGCCCTCTATGCGTGGACCTTCCAGTTTTTTGATTTCGCTTTTAGTTTTATCTTCCTCTTTGAGCAACAATTCGCGGTATTTTTTTAATTCCGCGACGGGAAGGTATCCCCTTCGGTTGTCGTCTTCACTTTGCACCTTTTTGTCTCCTCCTTCAATATTTTTTGCGTACGCTATCTGCGCACGCTATATCCCATAATTTAAAGAGCTTGTTTCATTATAAAAATACCCAACAGATAATTATATAGTTAATAAAAAGCTAAGTCAAGAGTTATCTATTATTTCTTTCAAGTCCTCCAAGACATTTTCCGGAATTATTGGCCTTGTACCCTTTGGGGTAATTCCCGGATATCGCCAAGCGCTGATAATTTTTATTTTTTTTGTTTTTTGATTTTTAAAATTTGATATTACTGTTTGGTACATAACCCATGCTTCGGTCGGATGTTTTTTTGTGCCGGTTGGTTGCATCGCGGCAAGAGTCCCGGGAGCTATTCCCTCTTCTTTTCTGCCCGGCCTTCTTAAAATATTTAAAACTCGCTTTTCGGAAAGCTTATAATACCGCATTTTTTCTTTTGAATGGGTTGTCCAGACAATTTTTTCCTTTTGCGGAGGAGTTATTAGCATTTTATTTAATTGCTAAAAAGTGAAGTTTCCAAAAGATGGTATCTTAACCTATCTCTTTTTTGCCATTCCTGGTAAAACTTTTCTTGCCATTCTGGCTTCCAAAAAGAAATCTTCGGTAAAAACAAAAGTCCGTCTTTATAGCCCAAATAGCTGGTTTTTTGAGCAGAATGCAAAAAAGCGACTAATGCGCATATCAAGGCGGACTTCTGATGTTTGGAAACTTGGCAGGGAAACGTAAATTCTGTCTGGAAATTCCGATCTCCTAAAAATTGCAAAAGAAAATTATCAGGGCAAACCTTATTTACCAAGCTCACGAATGTTTCAATTAAATTTTTATTTAAGACAAAATTAAATTTTTTCAGCTTTCCAACTAATTCCCGGCCCCCAGTAGAAAGTTCAGGCAGAAAAGCAGGAGGCAAAGGAGCCACTTTTTCATCTCTAAAAGTTTGAGTCGTTAAAAATTTTTCATAAAGTCGGAGCAATCCCTTCCCCTTTCCCAAAGTCAGAGGACCGTCTATAGAAATCACCTCGGTTTTTGGCAAATACGACTTTATTGATTTTATTATTTCCGAATATTTCAAATCTTTGCAAAACCTTCCCTGGGCATGAAGATATTGGAGCTTGCCAACAGATTCTTCCAAAATACATAATCCGGTTGTAGGATCTGTT
>JAQTPW010000003.1 GCA_028712565.1 Minisyncoccota bacterium | reverse complement strand
AAAAGTTAGACAAATGGTCTAAAAAAGCTGCCCAATTTTTGGCTATACCCGCACAAAATACCAATATGAATAGCTATTATAACAGCTAAGAAAAAACCCACAACAACTCTTTCCAGACTCATAGCCATATCAATTAATATTTCTCCTTGTCGTAACTGAACGTATAGCGCATTCAATACGTCAAATGGAGACGGCAAAAGAAAGTTCTGACTAGGAATGATGAAAAAGAGTAACTGTATTAATATTATAGTAGCTAAAAAAATTAACCAAGTTTTCATGTTATATAAAAAGGGGCTGGAATTTATTATATCACAGCCCCCTATGGCACTTCAATAAAATATCGCGCAGTTCTTCTAGATTGTGCGCAACCAATGAATCTGTCCGACCATTGTTTAAGTTTACGACCTTGAGATGAATACACGCTTCTGGTTCAAACGCACTAACCATTATAACTCGGTTACACCTCTTCGACTTTGCATAACTAACAGTTTTGTCAAAACCGCGGATTACAAAGTCTTCCTCGATAATACATCCAGCCGATCTCACATCTCTTAAGACTGGTCTGCAACGAGTTGCTAATTGCGAATCTGTATACGCGACGACGATATTTTTAGCTTTCGGCGAAAACGTAACAGAGCAATGATTTGCTTCCATAAGCTCAATAAATCGTTCTATGCCGAGCCCAATACCCGTTGCAGGCATTGTACCACAGTTCATCTGTTGCATCATGTAATCATAGCGTCCACCATCTCCGATTTCCTTTGAGCCGTCCTTAGGAAATAATCGATATGTAAAACCGGAGTAAAAACCAGTACCATGCAGATTGGAGACATTAAGATGCAAATTCTGTACGCCGTAGTTGGCTAATGATGTTTTAAATGCTAGGGTTTTCTCGATCTCAGGAATCAGGAGTGGAAACACTCTGCCCAATTTGGCCAAGACATCTTGTGCATCTGATTCGTCACTATTGCAATTCATTAGTGACAAAATCGCATCAATAATGCTTTTTGGCAAATGATAGGATTCAAGCGCTGCCACTATTGCTTTCGCATTAGGGGCGAATCGTACAGCGTACAAGATGTCTCTAATTTCATCCTCGCTACGCGATCCGGTGTCTGTGGCGCAGATAATATGACGGAAAAGCTGTAGATTATTAAACTCAACCCTGTATCCCGGAAATCCAACTTCCTCGACAACATCTGCAATGACGCGCAGAATTTCCGCATCGGCAGTCGATTCGCTAACGCCGAAAGTGCTAATGCTGAACATTTTAAACTCACGGCGATGGGGATTCCAGGAACGGAAAATACTGCCACAAAAAGCCAATTTTATGGGCTTAGGTACGTACATAAAATGATTTGCGACCAACCTAACTAATTGCGCGTCTGGATCGCTCCTCAAAATCATCTTACGTCCTTTACGATCGACCAAAGAGTAGCATTTTTCCTCTGGAAACTCAGATGTAGACCTATAAATCTCCGCTGACTCTAATGTGGGCGTTTGAACGTGAAGAAATCCGTATTTTTCAGCTGTCCTAAGTAACAGAGATTTCACGTACTCTATTTTCACCAAGTCGTCAGGCAAAATGTCGTGCATGCCCTTGATAGGCTGTATTTTTCCACCCATTTGATGCCTCCTTTATTATATCAATTATTTAAGTCCAAGTATTTTAATGCCGGATTAGATCCATCTTCCTATTTAATTTTATATTTTTTAAAAGAACCTGTTATCAATTCTAGCCAATTTTCGGACATTTCAGTAAATTATTATACAACTATTTATACTTATGTCAAATACAATATTCTAGTTATGAGGTTCAATTATATATGATAACCAAGCACCTTTAAATCATCTACTATAGATCTTTTCAGATTGTTTATTTTATGATTCTTATAGCATCTTATACGATTATATTTTTTTAACAAATTTATTAGATGCGTGATGTCGCCATACTTTTTATCTATTGTAACTAAGCATTTACCTGTATTTTTAAATAGAATTTCTTTGATTAGTCGTCCGTCGACGTCATATTCCCTATTTATAGCGAACCCGTCGTGATAAGCAGCTTCTTTTTCTAGTTTCGTAGACAAAGGTTTAATCATTTTTTTATCTTTTATTATGTGCTGTTGATGTTGATAAACCTTATTTCTATCTCCAACGCGCCAAACCTGTGCGAAAGCCTCGCGCGAACCGATAGAATTATTAGGATTCATTAAATTAATCGGCTCGCCATCGAAATTGGTGCGGGCAATTTTTGAATATTGGCAAATTGTGGGAAAAATATCAATTGTACGTATTAATTTTGACACAACTGTATTTTTTGCAACACCCTTACCATACAATATAACCGGCACTCGCAATACCACATCATCAATTGAATTAGAGTGCCCGCGAGAATCAAGCGACCAACTTTCTCCATGATCAGCGAATAAAACAAGTAAGCTATCGTTTTTATCAACAAAATCAATAATCTTTTTGATGAAAGGATTAAAACGATGTTTTAAAAAATAATCTATACCTTCTATATACAATTTGTGGAGGTCGTTATATCTCCCTTGTGTCCATAAGGCGTCGATTATCGCTTTATACCTCAGAAGGAAATTCTTATCTTTTTTGCTACGATAGCTTTCATCCAGCATGTCTGGATGCTTTTTTGAATTTTTTGAATAATGAATATTAAATTTGTTTTCGAGCTCAAAAACCTTCTTTGGAAAATCAGTTTCTGCAAATTTTAGTTTATGAAAACCATATGGATAATGAATTCCACCAAAATGAAAAAAAGACACGGTTGACCTGTGTTGATTTTTTAGTAATTCTAAAAACGCATCCCCCTCCGATTCAACAAAATATTTATCAACGCCGCGAGTAAAACCGACGCTTTCTCCCAATATAATTGGAAAGTCTGTTTGGAAAATCGTATACATGCCGGCTTTCTTAGCCAATTCAAATATGGTCGGAAGGCCTAGCTGTCTATTAAAAAATTCATACACGCCGTTACGCTTAGGCCAGCACCCTGTAAAATATGCTGCGTGCGAAGCTGAAGTATATGGAGCAGCAGAAATACAATTAATAAAATATGTACCACGAGAAATCACGTAATTTAACATTTCTGTTTTTAACTTTCCGTGCCCAATAAATTTATCTGGAAAGTCGGAAGAAATGGCAGTAATACAATCGTTCCGCAACGAATCAAGAGATATCAAAATAATATGCTGATATTGATGACACTTTAATTTTTCCATAATTATAATTTCCTGCACTTTAATGTGTTATCTATTTCAGATAGTATTTTATGATAACGATTAGACCAGCAGCGCAATTCTAATTGCTCACAGTCTCTCTTAATAGAATGAAATTCTTTTCCAAGCTTGTTAAGTTCCTTAACAGTTGAACTTCCCGCTGGTATTTTTTTAATATATTCGAGGGTACCGAGCATCCCATCTTTATATTTTTTCCGTATCGGCATTGGATCAAAGGGATTTGGCATATTAATATAAAAACTTACTTCTTCGATCATATTGCGTATTCTTACGGGGTTCAGGTCAAGACAACGTTTGATAACCCCTTCTTTATTACATTCAAAAATAAAATTAAATAATCGAATTAAATCGTCTTTGTATATTAATCCTGGTTCTAAAAACATAGAAAACTTACTGGATACATACGCGCGGATTCTTTTAAAATACTCGACAATTTTCTTTTGTTTGAATTTGCGAAGCACTTTATTTGTTTTTAATAAAAGTTTGTCGATATCATACCTTACAAATACTTCTTTAGATTCAAGTACCATGCTGCCCATTAAATCAAAACGATTTGAGAACGACGGAATGCGGTCGTTGCTTAATATAAAATCGACGTTGCCATGACCAGTGGCGTTAAGCGGACAAAACAATACCCCGATTTTCCATTTTGCATCTTTGTCAAATGCTTTAAAAATAATTTCTAAAGCATTTAATGCTCGTCCCCGACTTATCGCCTCATCTATAACATAAATTGTATTTTGATGAATTGCTTTAGCAAAACTAGTTTGCGCCAAAACAATATTAAACAATGGCCTAGTCTCATGAATAATATCAGAAATGGAATCTAGGCTGTAATTAATCATCTTTTTTCTAAAATTTTGAAAATTCTTTAAATTATCATCCTCTGGCAAATAATTGTTGTTATTTATAATTCCGGCTTTAACCCAATTTGATCTATCTTCGCTAGGAACATATAATCCAATTTCGCTTATGGTGCGGATTAATTCACAAATCTGTAATTTATGCAACCGCCCAATGTTCACACTCTGTTCAACCGCACTTTTTGACGATTGAGGTAATTTCGCTATAGCTATTTTAAAATCAGCCACCTGATTGGTTGTTAAATGTTTTTTTCTTTCTGCCGGACTCAAAATAGAACAAATTTGTTTACTAAGTGGTGATTTTATTGCAGCGGTTATTTTGGAAGAAAAAATTTTTATATTGCAACAATCTTGTTCCGTGATAATGCGTTGAAAAATATATTTTAACAGTAAACCTCCGGCTTCAGGAAAAAACACAACATTGGCCATATTTTTTTTAACCCTAGATCTCATTAAAAGAACTGAGGCTACAACTTCTTCAATCTTTAATCTAGGCACCGCTCCCTTTCTTGTCATGATTGGATATATCTCCATAAAATTATTTCCAGTAATTAGTCCTATCAATAAATTCAGCCACTAATCCTAATTCTTGAAAATAATCTTGCATTTCGTTTATTAAAACTAATCTTTCTGTCGCATAATGAGAACATTCAATTAAATTAATATTTAAAGAATCTCTTATGTCCTCAAACTCCTTTCTGCGACGTATGGAATTCTCCGTTTTTACTTTATTTAAATAATCTCCCGACAAATATGTATCGCATCCGAGACCAATCGTTTCTTTCATATATTCTACTTCTGCCCCTCCGCCCGCTATAATACCTATCTTAGAAACACTGGGAAATTTTTGAGAATAATGCACTTCATTAATATTAAAAATATTTTTGAGCGTATTTATAAAGTTATCCAAATGAACTTTATTATTTAACGTGCCATAAATTCCCGCGTAACCAACAGAACACTTACTATATTCATGTACATCTTTTAGCTTTAACGCCTTAGCGATACTTCGGCTAGTTGAAATAATCTTATGAATATCTAAAGGGGTATGCAAAATATAAACAGATATTCTTCTACGCTGCATTTCCCAAAAATACTTTTCCTCTAACGGCAAAAATCCCCGATTACTTGACTCCATATCCATCGGGTGATGAGAGAATATTAAAATATCATTTTCATTCCTTAAAAAAATTTTATCTAAAATTTCTTTACTCAAAAAGACTGCTAGATAAACTTTATTTGCGTATTCGCTATTTTTAATCATCAGCCCGTGAAAAGAAGTCAAGAAATCTTTCATAAAATAATCTCTGAAATTTATGCCTATCTTATTATATGCAATGGGAAGAATCCTACTGAATGGTAAATCTAGGGGGGCATTATTTATATTAAATTTATCATCTAATATATTTTTAATTTCTTTAATATCCATAATTTCTTTTACCAATAATAAAATTTATTCTGTTAAAACTTTATTCATTACATTAAGTTGTTTAATTCGTTTTGATCATTTTCCAGATCATAAAACTCTATTTGATTATTGCCTTGGTGAAGAATAATCTTATACTTATTGTTTATTCTAAAGGAAATTTTATTTTGAGCATTAGAAAATCGCCCTCCCGTTGCCAATGTTTGCTCTTCAGGATAGAAGGTTTCAGAATAACCCAGTAAATTTAGATTTCTATTATTCTTTATAATATCTAATAAAGAAATCCCATCAAATTGCCCGGCTTTATAAGGAATTTTAAGAATATTTAAAATAGTCGGTAAAATATCGACTAACCTCACTTGCTGTTTAATATTCTTGTTGGCAGGTAATGCATCGTCCTTAATCATCAATACTGTTTTTTGCGTTTGATCGTATAATAGGCATCCGTGCCCCGACTCTTCGGGATGACCTAGATTCTTACCACCCTTATCGTTTTTATACATCCCGCATAGATCTTCGCCGTGATCAGAAAAACATAAAATTGTGGATTTTTCAAATAATCCAGTTGCCTTTAGTCTGTCGAAAAATAGTCCTAAACAAAAATCTAGATAGGCCATCGCATTTTCATATTTATTATTACCGTAAAAATTTTTAGGAATTTTATATGGCCAATGCGTATCAAAAAAATGAATAAAAAGAAAAAGCTCTTTATTCTTATTTGCATCTATCCATTCAATTGCTTTATTTACAACTAAATCTGCTTTTTTTAATGCAGTTCCTCTTTTTTTAACGTCCACCGTCTTTAATGGATCAGACCCATCGGCTAATTTAGGTATTGTATCGTCATAATAATCGAATCCTTTGGCAAAACCGTACCATTCATTCATGCCAGGACAGGATACAATTGCCGCAGTTTTATATCCTTTTTGTTTTAAAATTTGAGCCAGCGTCTTAACGTTTTTTTTTAATTTTTCCTTAAAAAGATGTCTTATACCGTGATTGTATGGCTGAAGTCCCGTTAGTACCGTAGCATGGCTTACTGGCGTTAATGGAGAAGAGGAAACCGTATTTAAAAAAGTAACGCTTTTCTTGCGCAATTGTTCTATTGTTTTAAATTTCCCACTATAGGCCACATCGGCCCTAACGGTATCTAAAGAAATTAATATAAGATTCTTCTTCACAAAATTATTTTAAAGCTTTTTTAAGATAGCTTAAATCGACAAAATTTTTCATTTCTAATCTCTTTTTTACTAACCCTTGGTCAAAAATAAAATCGGCTGCTTCCTGCATAATAGTCAAATCTTCATTAGTTAAATCAATCCTTATATCCGATTTTGAGTCAACTTTTAAATTGGGCTCAATGCTTGCGGAAATTTCCAGCGCCTTGGGCGTTATGTCTAATTTAGCATCATCTTTAAACCAATTATCTGCTTGAGCAATATTACTCCTATAATAATCATAGGCATCATAAAAGGCTTTTAAAAATTGCATGGGAGCATCTGGATTTTTTTCGATGAATTTATTAGACATAACGATAAGAGACACTACTTTGCCCGTTTGTAAAACCTTTATTAATCCCTTTTCTTCAAAAATTGCAGGTGTTGGATCGAATCCTGCCATTGCATCAATTGAACCCCACTTAACTGCATTTAAATCGCGAACTAAATCGCTTTGTTCGTATATATCCAAATTTATATTATTGACATCTTTTTTAGGATCCAGATTAGCGTCTTTTTCTGCTTTTAGCGCCATCCTTTGCGCGGCGGCACCAAATGGCATTGCCACGGTTTTACCTTTTAAGTCGGCAACCGAATTAATTGGAGAAAGTGGCGGAACATACAGTGAAACTCGGTTATACATTAATCGGCCAATGATTGTCCAGTTAGGATCTTTTGCCAATAAAGTAGCCGCGGGTTGATCAGCAGTGAATAAGACGTCAACATCGCCCGCTAAAGCCGCTTCATTTAATGGCGCCCCAGAACTGAAACCCTTAAAATCACCCTGCAATCCATATTTCTTAAGAATATCTGTATTTTTTAAAACTTGGGTAAGCTGTCCTTCGGTAGCCCATGGTATTTGCCAACCAATATTAATATTTGTTAAAGACTCATTTTTACCAACACTTGAGTAAATTTTATACTTTTGGAAACCGTAATATCCAACCATTATTAAAATTATTATAATTAGTAGAATAGATAATTTTATTCGCATATTATTTAATTACTTTAATGATATTTTAATATTAAACCATTTTTCTTAATTGTCAAATTGTAAATATTGGAACATAAAACCATATTAAGACGCTCTCTCCATCAGTATCTTCCAAAATACTCTTTGAGCGCCAATCGCTCTTCTTTATTATTATTTTTTTTATCTTTCAGATTATATATTTTTAGATTCACCCATTCGTATTTACCATGCTCACTGGAAAGTTTAATTTTTCCTGATAGATATTTTGCTTCATATATAGTAATTAAAGCATACATCTTGGTGTATTTATTATACCTTCGATATTGATGGCTAGCCCCAAAATTTTATATTTAACGTCTTTGCCTAATTCTTCGGTTATTTCTCTTTTGAATAAATCCGTAATGGGAAGTTTCATTTATTTTTTCTCTATTCTCCCACCCGGAAAATCCAAAAAAATAGTTTCAGATTCGGTTAATATCAATATCTTATTATTTTTCTGAGAATTAGCTTGAATGAAACATTAAAAGTTGCGTATTTCATTGTTTCATCCTACCACTCCGAAAGACTCAGTGTAAAAAAATCGCCCCGAGTCACACCGACGGATCGTAGAAGAATTCATTTATCCAAGTCGATAATTTCATCTATTCTTATCTGCTTTACGAACTCCGGGATATGGCTGACTAAAATCATAGCTCCTTCGTATTTATTAAGAGCGGAGGCTATAATCGGCAAGTGCCGGAAGTTTATATGGTTTGTCGGTTCGTCCAAAATCAAAAGCCCAGGTTTTTGAAGCACAAGCCTTGCAAAAGATACAAGGCCTTTCTGCCCCTCTGATAAACTGCCAATTTTTGAATGCATTAAGTCCCCCGTTATTAAAAATCCTGCCGCAAGAGAACGAAGCTTGTCTTCGGGCATATCTGCCGCAACCGCGCTTAATGACTGGTAAACCGTATCGTCAAAATTAAGAGTGGAAAAATCCTGGCGGTAATACCCCACTTGCACGTTCGGCGCAATTTTAGCGCCCTTTGCTTTCCCGGAAACCAAAGCTTCCAGCAATGTCGTCTTGCCGATGCCATTTGGTCCTGCCAAAAGCAATCTCTCCCTTTTTCTCAAAGAAATATTCGCTTCTCGTTTGACCGACTTTCGGTTTTTCATCACTGAAAAAGAAGTTATATTTAAAATTTCCCCTCCGATGTTTTCCTGCGTGGGAATAAAAAATTGCCTGATGGTTTTATCCTCTTTTCTCACATCAACTTTTTCCTCTTCCATTTCTTCTGCTTTTTCCCGCATTTTTTTTGCCAAAAATCTAAGCTGGCCTCCCTTGTGGGCAAAATAATTTGCCTTGTCTTTTTTCTCCTGAATCTGTTTTGCCAATTGCGCATTTTTCCTGTTTTCCCTTTCTATCCTTGCGGAAATTTCAACCAATAAATCAAAATAATTTCCGACATACTGCTCAATCTTGCGGGTAAAAACATCCAAATAAAGGACGCCGTGGGTGAATGCGTTTAAAAAATCGGCGTCGTGAGAAATGACAATGCAGGTTTTTTTATAATCAATGAGAAACTTTGTTAAATGCAAAATGCCTTCCTTGTCCAGATTATTTGTCGGCTCGTCCAAAAGCAAAAGATCCGGATTTTGGATAATCGCCGAAGCCAAAAGAATTCTCGCCTGCTGGCCGCCCGAAAAAGATTTTATAATTTTGTCATGGTCGGCCTCAAGATTTACTATTTCCAAAACTTCATCTATCCTCGGGTCAATGTCGTATATCTTCGCTTGACCCGCCGAAGCCTTGGCGAAGGTGGGTTTGCTGAAGCATTTTTGAAAAAATTCGCGTACGGTTAAAGGAAGCAGATCTCTGGAAATTACCTGCTTGGCTTCCGCAACCGTAACTCCGACGCCGAGATTGACCGCTCCCGAATCGGGACTTAAATCTCCCGTGATAAGATTAAAAATCGTGCTTTTTCCGGCGCCGTTCTGGCCCATTAAAGTAATTTTTGATCCCTTTCTCACAGAAAAATCCGCCTCATCTAATATGGGTTTTTCCTGTCCGTACGCAAAAGACACTTTATTAAATCTCAATATGGTTTCTCCATTGTTCATATATATGTACGTTCAAACCCTCTTACTTTAACACAAAAAAACCCAAAAATCAAGCTCCAGTACTGTCCTGAGCTTTATCGAAGGACTAGTTATCTTTTAATTTTTTCAGAGAAAATCGCGGAAACGGTCTTATAACTCACATTTTCTTTTTTAATCCCGAGAATTTTTAATGCTCTCTCTATTTCTTTTTTGGCAAAAGCCGGGTTTTCTCCTTTAAATTCAAGTTCGCCCCACCAACCAATTCCCCTTATATATTCAAGAACTGTTTTAAACCCTTGCGGTAGTTCCCAAAAAGTCGCTTTTTCTTTCTTAACAGTAAATAATTTTTTAAATCCTAGGTCATCAATCAAAGATTTACATACTTTCAATTTGCCGCTGAAAAGAGGAACTTTTCCTTGAGGATAAAGCGCTCTTTTAAACCGAACATTACCAATCGATACAACTTCGTTTTTTACAAAATAAATCGTCGTTGGATTTTTAGGTTCTTTCCATTCCCTTATCCTTAAATTTTCCCTAACTAAATCCCAGTTTTTATCTTTTGGCCCGTAGTAATAATCAGTAAATTCATAGGGATATAAAAGCTTAGCTCCCATTTTTTTTATTTTCCCTTCAAATTCTTTTATATTTTCTATTTTGTATCTAACCTCACACTCAAACAACGACGCCATAAAAATATTTTTATTTAACTTCGGCTATATTTTGATTATTTTTTCTTTAGCTTTTTTAATTTCCGCCGATTTCTCCAATAATTTCCCTTTGTGCAACTTATACAAAAGTGGAATCACTCCACAATCTTTACATTTTCCCCAACCGCATTTCCCTTTCTTTTCTTTTGCTAATTTCTCACACATCTTAATCTCTTTTTCAAAAGCTTTTTTTGTAATTTGTCTTTTCATACTAAATTTTGATTATTTTTTTCTTATCATACGGCGTTCGGATTCAAAAGTAAATCTGCGTACATATATTTATTCTCCAATAAATCATCTATTGAAACTGTTTCAAAATTTGTTTTAGTTTTTACTACAATTCCAGTAGGAATTATAGTAATGCAGAAAACATTATAGGATTAATCTACGAAAGCGCACTCCGGGCTCAAAGCCCGCTTTTTTCTATCTGTGGATAACTTTTGCCTTGACGCCCGCTTTTGTGGTACAATGCAATTGTACCCTTAAATACTTCATTGAGAGCAATTCGCTTAATGAAACGTGCGAAGTTCGCACTTCCTTTAAGTGGATAGTTTTAGCGGATTGCTCCTAGTGAAGTATTTTTTGTTGCATATATCGTGGATTTCTCCGATTTTATTTTTGATAACTTCATACCACTGATTTTTTCCATGTTCGTACGCTTGAAAAATAGCATAAGCAACATAGTCGGCAATCTGTAATCCGCCGTGAGTATGGTGAGGATTATGCTGATATGAGAGAGTAAATTTCCCGTCAAGATTTTTATGTTGTTGTAACCATTCTAATCTAATCCGCTCCACTTCGATTTCTAGCTCTTGCCGAAATTTAAGCTTACTGTCTTTGCGAGAAAAAACTATTTCTGTTCTTTTTGACTTATGACAAATATTCTTTAAAAGCTGTCCAGCCATTATCCCATACATTTTGCCTGGATTTTGTTTAAGCGCTTGATAGCACTTTAACTTTTCTACAACAATTACATCTATTTTGATATCTAAACTGTTTATAAATTGATAGAATTTTTCTTTAACTTCGGGATAATCGGTTTGTGCGTGAAAAGCGTCAAGAGTGTAAGCGGAAGAAAATATTTTTGTTAAATTTTTATCGTGCAATAATTCTGATTTAAAATCGGTAACTTTCTGTTGTATGGCTAATTGATCGTCACTTCGGATCGCAGCTAATACAAAAAATTTAGTAGCGAATCCTTGTTCAACTAAATTGACGCCTCTTACTGAATACACCTCGGGTTTACCAGACTCGTCAATAAAAATATATGTTTTATCTTGCTTTTTTAACATAAATTTTATCAATTTCTTTCATGATTTTATCTGTTTCGGTGAGTGCAACAATTATTTTTTGGTAGTGTTCAATATCGGCATTTGTGAGGGTACGGCCCTTGCGGTCTTTGAGCCATTTTTGTGCTGGTTGATAACCGCCGACATAGAAATTCCAAGCTAATTCAGATACATTGCCAAAATACTGATCATTATTGATAAATACTTTATTATCTTTATAAGTTATTTTATCGGTGGTATCTGATCCAGTAATAGGATATGTTGTTATAAATTTGTTAATTTTTGGAGATTCAAGAAGGTGCAGTGAACGTAATTCCGTGCCAAACGCTACAAGCTTCTTAAAGCTTATTTTATTTTTCGGATAAGGTATTCGAGGAAAATCAATCTTCAAAAATTCCTTGTATTTTTCGCGATAGCTTGGCGAGTGAAGAACGGCATAAATGTAATCGAAAATATCTTCAGGGGATGCCTTGCCTATAATTTTTTCTATTTCTTCAATAATTGATTTTTTAAAATTTGGTGTTCGATTTTTGCCGGCAGCCCAAATATAGAGAGGAAATTTATAAGATTTAGGACCTCCGAAATGCTCGTCACTTAAGTCCTTAGATATAAAAGCAACGAATGACGTTCGACCCAGTTCAAGACCATAATTATTTTTATTGAAAAAATTATCCATTACATTCCGCCGACCTCTAGACAGAAAATCGTGATCATAAAAAGTGTATCTTTTATCGAAGGGACGATAATCATATTCAACTATTTTATTTTCTTCAAACGTTGCGTTAAGGGCTCTCTCGTACTCCCAAGTCGTATTATTTTCTAATTCAAACTTTAAAATTAATGACTCTTTTTTATACTTGTTATTCAAAATATCAATTACTCTTCTTATCAATTTATCTTTATCAAAATCAACGGATATAGAATCAACTTTTGTACCAATACCGACGCTAAAGATGTTAAATAATTCATCGACTTTAAACCCTTTACTATACTCCGCTTCCACTCCGAAATCCTTTGGTACGAAAAAATAATATGGTTCGGGTGAATTAAGTTTTTTCCATTTAATAGTTGTTATATCGTTTTTGCTTAATGTTTCAAATTTATTTTCTCTTTTTCCATAAAGTTCGGCGTGGCGGACAGTACCGAGACCCTTTTTTTCACCTTCCTCGCGTACAAAAACATTAATCGAAACACCCTGCTGGATATCGAAGACGTTTTCATCTTTCCTCCCGTCCGGCGCCTTTTCTTTTTTCTTGGAGTTTCCGTGAAGGTCAAGAATATAAATATCATTAAATGTTTCAAGTAGATGCTTTCTCATTTGACGATGAGTGATACCGTCTATAAATGAGTTATTGGTAATCATCGCGACAATGCCGCTTTTATTTTTCTCTATAAAGTGTTCGGCAAAACGGATGAATTTAATATAATCGTCATCAAGATTAATCTTCCGTTCACCGAGACCCTTTTTATAATCCTTAATGAGATTTTGTATCCACTCGCCTTTGTTTGAGGAGCTTACGCTATAAGGCGGATTACCAACAACCACCATAATCGGGGTTTTATTTTTTATAACTGATGCTTCTTTTGACTCTTCGGCAATACTTTCGGCAAAACCAAAGCCGGTAAATAAATCCTTTTGGATAGGACTCTCTTCGAGGGAATTCGTAAGATAGATACCAAGCCGACGATGAAATTTCCAAAATCCAGTTTTTTCAAACGCCATGCTCAATTTTAAATGAGCTATTGTGTATGGAGCCATCATCAATTCAAATCCATGGATACGAGGTAAAAGATCGTGATGCACGTAAGCTGGCCAACTTCCTTCCTGCTTGGCTTTCAAAATACGTTCATAAATAGCCCGAATTATCGCACTAATAAAAGTACCCGTACCGACGGCTGGGTCAAGAATTTGCACGCGGTGAATTCCGGCAGTATTTTTAACATTATCGGCAAGCCCCCTAACCAATCCAAAATCCATTTCGAGAATTTTATCTACAGCTCGTACAATAAACCTGACAACGGGCAACGGCGTATAATACGCCCCCATTTTTTTCCTTAATTCGGGATCGTATTCCTTTAAAAAATCTTCATAAAAATGAATAACCGGATCGGGTTCTTCATGGGTCTTATCGAATAAATCCGTCTTGAAATATTGGCCCATTAATTCTTTTACATTAGAATGGGCAAAAACTTCGCACAATTCATTTACGATATATTCGAGTCGCTTATCAAAATTCCGTCCAACGATGTGATCAAAAAAATGTCCAAGAAAAGGATTGGAATCGGGAACAAGATCGCGGGCCTCTTGTCGCGTAAAGGTATCTGGTGATTCGTCATAATAACGAGCGACAAAAAGGCCATAGACTAGAGTTTGCGCATACATATCAGAAAAAGCGTCTGGCGTAAGATCATGAACAAGGAGTTTTTTTACAGTTTCATAAACATGGAAGAGTTCAATACTTTTATCTGATTCGGAAACAAAAAATTGACGCACATTATCCCTAATTCTTTGCGCTTTCCCACCCATAATCTTTGCGAGGTGCTCGCCTGAACGTATCGGCTCCTTGTAAGTTTGAGTAAATTCAACTAATGATTTGGCGATATGCTCGTAATTTTCGGGAATTGGAGAAATTATTCTATTTTTTATATCGTAATTGGCAATTTTTATCGGCTCTTCATAACGGATTCCATTTCTATAAAAACGAAATTCGACATAATTGGTAAGAACTAAATTTGTATAACCATAATACCTTGCCATTTGCTCTGATTTTTCAACTTTATCCAAATAAACACCGATATCTTTTGTTTCAATATACAAAATTGGCACATCATATTTGAGCACAACAAAATCTGGCTTATTGCCCTTTTCAGCTTTTGCGTCATGGTCTATCCGATAGACTTTAATCGCCTCGAAAATCTCTTTAATTAAATTCTCAAAGTCCGTACGGTATCCCATTTCACTCGTCTCTGCATGAGAAAATTTAGAAGAGATAGATTGGATATAATTTTCAAAAAGACCACCCATATTCATAATTTAATTTTTTATTTTACTTTTTTTAAAATACTATTTTTAACTTTTTTCAATTTTAAAATATTCGGTTTTTTATATCGCCCATCTCTACAACCAACAAAACAATTAGTTTTCAAAATACCTTTATTATTTATATTAATAGTGAATATTCAAAAGCTCAAAAGCTTGTTTTATTGTCCGGATTTCCAACAATTAAATTTTGAGATTGTTTTTTCATAAAATTTACCTACTCCCTTGTTATTTTTTACGTATTTCTTATATTAACTTTATGCTTTTTCCGATAAATTTCAATCTGTTCGACTGCGCTCAGGATAAACAAAAACTTTCGCCCGCAAAATCCCGGGGTAGAATAAGAGCCTGCGCTGAACGAATGAAACGAGTCGAAGTAAAGAAAAAACCGCCTTTAACTCAGGTAGGCGGTAACCTGTCGCCTTGTTGAACGTCCATCCCATTTGGGATGATATCAATAAAGCTGAATTTTGGAAAACTCTCCGCAATCTCCGATGCGACCCTTGCCGATCTCACGGATCGGAATTTGGACGCCGTCGTCGGTGACGCCGAAGAACGATACGTCTTCGGAACCAATCAGCATGCGTACCGGGCCAACGAGGGGCAATATGGAAATCTGGGCACCTGCGTCAGACGCCCTCCAACCAACATGCCACACTTCCTCATATTCGGGCTGAAGGACGACGTAGTTACGCCATCCTCCAATAATCAGTATGTGGAACTGAAAGTCCAACCAGTGACGCCGAGCTATCTGTTCGGCGATACCCTTGCAGTGAGCCATTGCCTGGTTGACCAGACGCTTGTCTCCGTCTGCTGGCAAATTCTGCACGTTCCATGCGTGCGTATGCTGGGGTTTCTCGCGAAACGTACCCGAAGAAATATACATGATCGGCACCATCAGCATGTCGGCGATGCGTGCAACCAAGCCAATGCGACGAACACTCAGAATCTTTTCCATCAAACAAATCTCCTTTTCAATGTGCGTATGCCGTTTAGGGCAGCAAAAAGATATTCTCTTTTTACATCTTCATTACATTACTATAAATAAACTTTGTCAAGGGTTTGCGACTCAGCTTGGAGTAGAAAAGGAAAACCGCCTGTTTCGGGCGGTTTTCCTTTCATGCGTCTCAGTCACCTGACTTCGCATGTTTTAATAATATCTTCGGTTTAATTTCATTATAAATGGGAAAATGATGCCTTTATATTTTCTTGCCGATATAGAAAACATATCCATAATACTGTTTGTATTTTGAATACAATTCCGCCTCATATTCCATATTTGCAATAAAATCCTCTACGGTTTTATTTCCGGCATATTTTTCTAAAAGCGCTTTTCCTGCGGCTTGCCGCGGAATAAAATAATTATCTGTCCAGCATTTTTCGGGCAATGTAAACGCGGCAACAAGACGATAACCCGCTTTTTGCATTATTGAGATATTATGCCCTATCGTGCTTATTTCAGGAACATTATCAACCCACCACTTTTCAATTTCGGCGGGGCGCTCATCGGTAAACCATGATTCGTATGTTAAGGCAATATAGCCGCCTGTTTTCAGGAAGTCCTTCCAATAGTTCAGGCCTTTTTCAAAACCAATACTGGCAATAGCCCCTTCAGACCATATAAGGTCAAATTCTTCTTTTTGGAAAGAAAGGTTTTCCATTGAGCCGACAATACTATTTACTCTTTCTTGGAGATTCAATTTTTTGGCATTGTCGTTAAAAATATTTATAAAACCGGGGAAAAAATCTACGCCAGTGATATTCCCAGTAATATTTTGTGCAAGAACCATTGTTTGCCCGCCGGTTCCACAGCCCAAATCCGCTACCCGTAAATTTTTATTAAGATTATCCAGAAAACTTAATGCCTTAATAGTCATTTCAGGACTGCCAGGCCCCTGCCGTTCCAGTCCTAAATGTAATTCACAAATTAAGTTTAAGTCAAACTCGTGTATTGATTTATTTTCTTTGCCCATAGCGCTTTATTTATTGCTTTTTTATATTTTCATCTTTTATTATACAAATACAAAAAATATTTTACATTTCTATTTTAAACTAATTTTAAAACTATAAAGCTAATATTCATGAAGAAAATCTTTAATGTCTATTCCCGCAGATTTTAGGGCGATAAGAAAATAGCATTCATTTTTTCCCTGAGTAATCGTAGCATCGCCGCAAAAAGATGGATCTTCTAAAGAAATTGCGGCTTTATTGTAGCAAGATTGCCGCATACTTATTACTCCGCAACACGCTTCATCCTTACATCTTTCACAAGCATAGGGATTTTTTATTTCTGCTATGCAAATTGCTTGTTGACACTCTTCTTTTATCTTTTTGCAGATTTCAGCGTTTTTGTTGGCTATTGCAGTTTCATAATAGCAATTATCTCTCAGATATTTTTTTTCATCATTTTCATTCAGCAAGGCTGAAATTCCGCCATCTGGGCTTTTTATTTGATTACAAAGCGAAGGACTGTTTTCGCTTATTGCTTTATTTTGCAACATGGAATTTTTAATATCTTGTTTGCAACTCTTCTTTTTTTGGCTGTCCGCTATCTCGTCACACGTTGCGAAATCACCGTTTTTTTCAGCAACGGCCATAAAACAAGACTCCATATAATAAAAATTTTCATCTGCTATTCTCTCGCAAAATGTTTTATTTTCTGCCTCAACTGCCACATTATAAAAACACAAATCTTTATCAACGCCATCATCTATCTTTCCGCAGAAAGAAGGATCTTTTTCATTAATGGCCAAAGTAGCGTAACATTCCTGCTTTAAATATCCTTCTCTCTGCTCACATAATGCAGGGGAAAGTCCGGCAACTTCATCTAGTTTTAGATCGCAATAATTTTTTTCGTCTGAATCATTAATGTTGTCGCATATCTTTTTGTCATTTTTAATAATGGCCAGACAAGTAAATTTTTCCTCGTTTGATGTAATTTTTTCGCACAAAGCAAGTGGGTCAAAATTTTGGGCGGGAGCATAAAGCGGCAGCAGCTTTTGATTGATTTGCTTTTGGTCTAAAATAGTCCATTTTAACCAAGGTAAAGTTCCATTGGAACTTATTCCATCCCAGCCGAAGCCCATTTCATCAGGAGGGGCTATAACGCGCAAAATAAAAAATAAAGCGATCAAGGCCACCAATAAAAATGCCGGCAAAATTCCAATTATTATTAAAACTTTCTTTTTCATAAGCTCTTTAGTTTAAATACGAACGGCTGCCGGGCTTGGATTCCCAGTAGTAGAATCTTGAAAATCTCGGTTCACTACGGGGCAGGCGAACCAAGATTAATGGCTCCCCGCCATAGCGGGGCAAGCCAGTTTATCCCGCCGCAGACGGGAAGGCTACAGTCCTACTTCACCCCGCCAAATTTATTACTACTTATCTTCAAAGCTGCGGAGGTTGGATTCGAACCAACATACACAGCTCCAGAGGCTGCAGTCCTACCATTAGACGACTCCGCAGCTTTGAAGATAAATTTTACACCTTCAAATACTTTCTGACGGCGATTAGGCTGGAAATGGCTCCGAGAATAATTCCGGTAGCCAGCTGGATTAAAAACAGCATCCAGAAATTATTAACAAAAATACCGAAAATATTCAAGTCAGAAAATAAAATTTCTATTTTGGGGCTCAAAAGCCAGCAGGATATTCCAAAAATTAAAAGAGAAATCAAAGAAGCGAAAAATCCGGCAATAGCTCCTTGGATCAAAAATGGGCCGCGGATAAACCAGTTGGAAGCGCCAACTAATCTCTGAATGGAAATTTCTTCTTTTTGGTTTAGAATCGCCAACCTAATTGTATTAAATGTAATTAAAACTGCGACCAAAGACAGTATGATTCCAGCGATTAAACCTGCGGTTTTAAATCCGGAGGTTAAAACAAAGATTCTTTCAATTATTGATTTCCTTTGAGAATAATCAATTTTTTCAATCAAATTTTCTGACTCAAGGCCATTCAAGTAATCTGAAACTTTTTGGTATTGGTCTGGCTGCCAAGCTTTTATATTTAAAGATGCCAATAGCGGATTTTCTCCCAATTCGGTCAAAGATTCCATCAAAATAGAATCGTCCTGGTGCTTTTGCGTAAAGGCCTCCAGCGCCTCTTCCTTTGAAACATATTCTATGGATTTTACTTCCGGTATTTTTGCAACTTCATCTTTTACTTTCAAAATATCTTCTTCTTGAGATTCATTTTTAAAATAAACTGATATATCAACTCTTTCCTGAAGATTAGAAATCATAAACTGGCTTGCGTCTTTTAAAATAAAAAGCGAGGTAACTAAAGCAATTGCCATTACTAATATAAAACAAGTGGCAAAGGAAAGGGCGCCTTGCCTTAAAAAGTTTGTCCAGCTCAAACGAATTGCTCTTTTAAATTGGGTTAACATCTTAATATTTAGAATTTAGAATTTAGGATTTAGAATTTAGGATTCACAATATAAATTTCCCTTTTTCTTCATCTTTGACTACGCGGCCTTTATCCAAAGTAATCACTCTTTTTTTCAAAGTATTGATTATATCCCTATCGTGTGTTGCCAAAATAACAGTAGTCCCCATTTTATTAATTTTTAGAAGCAACTGGATTATGTCAGCTGAATTGTAAGGATCCAAGTTTCCTGTCGGCTCGTCCGCTAAAATCACATTGGGCCTGTGGATTAAAGCTCTGGCAATTGCCGCTCTCTGCTTTTCTCCTCCGGAAAGCTCTTTGGGAAAATTAAAAGCTCTTTCTTTTAATCCAACTATTTCCAAAACCTTTGGCACGTCTCTTTTTATTTCTTCGTCATTAGCGCCAACTACTTCCAAAGCATAAGCTACATTTTCAAAAGCATTTTTTGAGGACAATAATTTATAATCTTGAAAAACAGACCCGATTCTTTTTCGCAATTCCGGCAAATGATGCGATTTTATTTTATGGATATCTTGGTCTTCAAAAGTTATTTTTCCGTTTGTTGGTTTTTCTTCGGCCAAAAGCAATTTTAACAAAGTTGTTTTTCCCGCCCCTGACCTGCCGACAATCAAAATAAACTCGCCTTTTTTAATTTCAAAAGAAACATCTTCCAAAGCAACAATTTCATCTGATTCTGTTCCTGCCGGATAAATTTTTGTTATATTTTCAAATTTTATCATTTTAATTGTATTTCCGCTTCAATAAATTGGTCTAAATTTCCATCTAAAACATCTTCGGGGTTTTTAACTTCAAGATCGGTTCTTAAGTCTTTTACTAATTTATATGGATGCAAGACATAGCTTCTTATTTGATTCCCCCAGCTGGCAGAAATTTTTTCTCCTTTGATCTCTGATAATTCTTTTTTCTGGTTTTCTTCCCGCAACTTATATAATTTAGATAATAACATTTTCATGGCTTTCTTTCTGTTCTCACCCTGCAATCTTTCCGATTGGCAGGTGACTATAATTCCTGTGGGCAGATGAGTTATCCGGACAGCTGTTTCTCTTTTATTTACATATTGGCCGCCCGGACCAGAAGAGCAATAAAAATCAATTTTTAAATCTTCGGGCTTTATCTCAATTTCTTTTTCATCTTCGGTTGTAATTTCCGGCAAAACTTCAACTAATGCAAATGAGGTATGCCGCAAGGACTGGGCAGAAAACGGAGAAAGCCGCACCAATCTGTGGACTCCGGTTTCTTTTTTCAAAAGCCCGTAAGCATAGCTTCCCTTTATTTCCAACGTAGCTGATTTTGTTCCAATTCTTCCTTCCGGGCCTCCAGCGTCTCCGAATGACTGGCTTAAAATTTCTGATTTAAAACCCTTTCTCTCGCAGTATCTTTGATACATTCTCAATAACATAGTTGCCCAGTCCTGGGCATCCTGGCCTCCGGCACCTGAATAAATTGATAAAATTGCGTTTCCCCTATCGTGTTTTCCCGATAAGAAAGTTTTTCTTTCTTCTTTTTTTAATTTTATTTCCAAACTTTCTATTTTTTTATCCAACTCTTCCTGCAAAGTTTCGTCAGATAAATTTGCTAATTCTTCCAAATCCTTAATTTCTTTTTCCAAAATTTCAATTTGCGAAACTTCTTCTTTTAAATTTGCCAATTCTTCTGAAATTTTGGCAGCCCCTTCCTTGTCTTGCCAGAAATCGGGCTTTTGCATCTCAGCTTCCAAATATTGTATTGTTTTTTTCTTATTTTCAGCGTCAAAGGCAGTCCGCCAAGTGGCGGATTTTTAATTTTAAATCCTTAATTTTCTCTAAAAAATTGTCCATATTCAATTTGAATCATATCATTTTTTTTAAAAATTAAAAGAGCACTCAAAAATGCAAAAAAGCCCGGTTGGGCTTAAATAATTTGAAGAAAAAGAAAAAGGAGAACAGAGTCTCCTTTAATCTTATAAATAAAACGTTGTGAAGGTGCTATAATAAGGGGTTGATTCTCCTGGAGAACAATTGGATTTGTAATCCCTTATACATTACATTATATTTTAGGAAAGAATTGGTGTCAAGTGTGGATAACTAAAAATGGACGAATTAATATTTTTTTATATCGCTTTTATAGATATTGCTCCTTCCGCCATTGCCCGCTTTTAATATTTCATATGAAGGAATTTCAAAAACTTCCATTCTATTATCTAAAAAATCGGAAAAAATAAGATATTTTCCATCGTTTGAGACATCAAGAGCAGTTGGCTGGTTTCCGCCGACAATTGCATCCAGCATTTTTCCGTCTTGAGTATCAAAAAGTAAAACAGTTCCCCATTCAGGACCAGGAACATAATAATTTGTTGCGGAATAATTTTCTCCCCTGCAGGAAACATAAAGAATTTTTTTATCGGGAGACAATTCAATCGTGTTTGGGTTTTTATCAGTGTCCGCAAATTTTTTTACCGAATCGTCGGAAAGCGAAAGCTGAAAAATCGCATTTTTCCCCATATCAGAAATATAAAGAACTCCTTTTTCTTCATCAGCCACAATATGACGCATAGCTCCGCCCGAAGTATAAAGTATTTTTCCTTTTCCAGTTTTTAAATCCACTTTTTCAATTTCTCCATTTCCAAAACCTGCCACATAAAGATAGTTTCCATCCTTTGTCGCATAAAGCCCCCTTGGCGTTTTTACCACAGGAATATTGCGAAGTAATTTTCCGGTCTCAAGGTTTATTTCCGAAACGTCATTCCCTACCCAATTGGAAGCAAAAAGAGTTTTACCATCCGGAGAAAGTTCAAGAACTTTAGTCCAAGTGCTTTTTGTATCAAAAACTCTTAAAACTTTTTTGGTTATGGCATTTATTTCAAAAACTTTTGCAGTTTCCATTTGGCTGACATAAGCCCGACTTCCATCCTTTGAAAAAATAATTTCTACTCCGCCTCCGCCTGCTAAATTTATATCAGTAATTTTCTTTCCGCTTTTTGCTTCAAAAATGCTGACTCCTGAATTTTCATTTAAAAGCAAAGTCATCCAAATTTCTTTATCGTTTGGAGTAAAAACTACACCTTTTGCCGCCGGTACATTTTCTATATTAAAAAGATGGTGTACGAGTTGCCCCGCTGGATCTATTAAATTTGTAATTATTTTTTGCTGGGCTGTATTTGTTTTTTCTGTGCCAATTTCTGGCTTTTTGGATTCTTTTTCGGGTACTATTTCCGAAGAAGTTGCCCCGGTTTTTTGGAAAATATCAATTAAATTATTTGACTCAATTATTGCAGCTTCCTTTAAATTAAAAACCTTTCCGTTTAAAAATATAAAAGAAGAGATTATTATTAATGCAAAAAGGGCAAAAATATAAAATTTTTCGCCTTTTTTTGACTTTTGCTCGAGAGAGTTTTTTATTTTCATCACTGAATTTGTGAAATTTTACTTTTCCAATTTTATAGCTTCTTTTATTTTGCTAATGATATCCAAAGCCACAATTTTGCCGGCAGAATAATTAATATGTATTCCGTCCCAAACCCGGGCTAATATTTTTTCGCCATTCTCTCCTGTTATATAATCGGTATAATTTCCCGTATCATCAGACATAATATTCCAGATAGAAATATAATAAGAATTTTTATGGTCATTTATCTCGGCTTCATAAACTGAGTTTAATCTTTTCATTGCGTTTGAAAAATTCGCATCTCGCATTATTGGCTGCCCTACCCAAAAAACCGTAATATTATTCTCTTCAAAAATTTTTAAAAAAACACCTACTCTTCTTGCATATTCTTCATTCCAGCCCGCATTCCCATAAAATATTAATTTCCCTTCGGGCGTCCTTAGATTTTGATTGTCATTTGCTCCCAACATAATGATTACAATATTGGGGTTATATTGAGAGATCATTTCTTTTGCTTTTACATTCCAATCAAAAAAGCTTGGAACCGAAAGGCCGCTTGAAACCTTACCATACCTGTAAATTATTATATCTTTATAAGTCCATAATTCTTGTTCTAAAGGATTTCCGATTCCGCCGCCCAAAGCCATAAATGAATCCCCGATTATTAAAATCCGGTTTGAAATGCTTGAGGTTGCAACCGCGCTTGTTGCGTTCGCGACAGTGCTGGTTAAATTCGCTCTTGTAGTGGTTCCGGCAGTCTCGGTTTTTAAAGCCAGCAACTCATTCGCCCTTTGCCGGGTTTTGGGGCCGAAATAGCCGGCAACCGGAGTAATTCCCTGTTTTTTTTGAAAATTTTTAACGCCTTCCAAGGTCATAGAAAGAAAATTTCCGGTAACAGGGCCCGAATAACTGCCGACCGAAGCTAAAAACTTCTGAAGATTTATTACGTCTGAATTCCCTTTCAAGCCAAAATAAAGATCTTTTTCAAAATTTTTGGCAAAAGAAAAAACAGGAGTTAAAAAACCCAAAGATATTAATGCGATTATAAAAATTTTTTTAAAATTTTTTTCCATAATTTCTCACTTTTTTGAGCCGATGGTCGGACTTGAACCGACGACCTACTGTTTACGAAACAGTTGCTCTACCACTGAGCTACATCGGCATAAAGGGCGGGTAAACCGCGCGTTTCTTCATACCAAGTTTATCATTACAAGAAGCAAAAATCAATTAAAATTAAGGTCTAAAATTAAATAGAAAAGCGGGGTGAAGTTATCATCCCGCAGTGATAATTAGACAATTATTACTAATCCGACGCTGCTAGCTGCTTTGCGCCTTGGACAACCATCGCTTGATTACAGCAAGACAAAATAGCCAAGCCAGCTTTAGTGCAAAGCGCCTCAGTATCGCATACTAAACACAGATACCGCTTCCCGAGAACAGTTTTACTTTCAGAATCGAGTCCTGATTGTGAATTCACCAAGTCAATGGTTTCTTTTGAATCTTTAGTAATCCTTTTGATAATTTCGTCGCGTGTGATAACAACTCCGTTAATCCTCCATCGAAAATTATCGGGCTGTTTATGAATCAAATCGAGCGCTTTTTTTTCTTTCTTCGGACGACAATTCTGCCATTTTTCACTCCTTTTTAATATTCTGGATATAGAACTATTCTAATCTTATTATGGCGCGTAAAAAAATCAAGCCCTTACTCATTTTGGCTTTTTATTTTTTTCAAATCCTTGCCGTAGAATTGTAGCCATGGCTACAATTCTACGGCAAGGTCTGTCCACCATCGACAGAAACTTGAACAAAAAAACGCGCAAGAACGCGATTGTTTATATCCAAGCGGGCCGCTCATCTTCGTGTTGGCAAGCCTCGCTGAAAAATTGAGATTGGTTTTTGAGCGGGCGATGGGAATCGAACCCACGTATTAACCTTGGGAAGGTTATGTACTACCACTATACTACGCCCGCAACATAAAGAAATTTTCAGATAAATTTAAAACCCGAGTTTGTCCCAAATCTTTTGCCAAAAATTTTTTTTCACTTCGGTTTTTATTTCTGTCGTGGTAGCTTCTGATGTAACAACAACTACTTCTTCTCCTTCTTTTTTCAGCCCTAAATTATCTCTCGCAATCTGCTCCAAATATTCCTGATTTTGGGTCTGCGTTGCGTTCGCTTTTAAATTTGTAATTTTATCTTCTAACGTCTGAATCTCTTTTTTTAAAGATTCGGCCTTTTGTGTAAGATCTGTTTTTCTTTGGTTTATTCTCCAGTTAGAAACCACTAAAAATACCGTTACTAAAACCGTAATTATTGCCACCGCTATTGCAAAAATTGCGCCTTGAGTTGTATTTTCTTTTTTATTTTTTCTTGATATCATAGAAATTGATGAAAATTACTGGCAAAAAAATATTTAGAATAATTTGGGTAACTGGCGTCGTAATAGTGGCTCTAAGCACTATTGGTATTTTGATTGCTCCACTGTTTAGATACTAACAAAGTCTTCTTGTAAATCAAGCCGAACTAGCTCTGGAACATTTCCAAAAATACTTTTTGGGGAATTCTAATATCCCCTTTTTCTTTTAGGTCTTTTTTGCCTTCTTTTTGCCTTTCTAATAATTTTCTCTTCCTTGTATAGTCGCCGCCGTAAAGCGGAGCAATAACATCTCTTCTTTTTGCTCCAATATTTTCCCGGGCAATAATTTTTCCTGAAATGCTCGCCTGCAAAGCCACCGCATATAACTGGGCTGGCAAAATTTCTTTTAATTTTTGAACTATTTTTTTCCCTTCGTCAAAGGCGTCGTCTTTTTGGACTATTTTAGAAAATGCTTCTTCCTTTTTCCCGGCGACTAAAATTTCCATTTTAACCAAATCCCCCGGCCTGTATCCCAAAACCTTATAATTCATTGATGCAAATCCCCTGCTTACTTCTTTTAAACTATCATAAAAACCAACAATAATTTCTCTTAACGGAACCTCGTAAACAAATACTGTTTTCTCAGAAACAAAATAATCGCTTTTTACAAAATTCCCCTTTAATTTTTTTATTAATTCCATAACTTGACCCATATATTCTTGGGGAGTGATCACTTCCAGCTCTACCCAAGGCTCCTGAATTTCTTTTATTTCGGTGGAAAGCGGCCAGTCGGATGGAGAAAAAATTAAAATTTCTTTATTCTGCTGATTTATAATTTTATATACAACAGAAGGCCGGGAAATTACCAAGGTCAAGCCAAATTCCCTTAGCAATCTTTCCGAAACGATTTCGGCGTGCAAAGACCCTAAAAATCCGCAGCGGAACCCGCGGCCTAAAGTTTCCTGCGACTCCAATTCAAAGGTTAGGGAAGCATCTTTTAATTTTAATTTTTCCAAAGCATCTTTTAATAATTCAAAGTCGGCAGGGTTTTCCGGGTACAAACTGGCAAAAACCATAGGTTTTGGCTCTTCGTATCCGGGCAAGGGTTCTGCTTCAATAATTTTTGAAATGGTGTCTCCCACTCTTACTTTTCCGGGCTCTTTAATTCCCGTTGCGATATAACCTATTTCTCCAGAAAATAATTTATCCGACTTTTTAAATTCGGGCTTGAAATATCCTACTTCCTTTACGTCTCCCAAAGCCTTTGCCTGCAATAAATTAATTTTTTCACCGGCTCTAATTTCTCCATCAATAACTCTGACATAAGCAATTACTCCTTGGAACGAATCATATTGAGAGCCGAAAATTAAGGCGCGGAAGGGCTTATTTGAGTCGCCCCGCGGACCGGGAATTTTTTCAATTACGGCCGACAAAACCTGTTCAACATTTGTACCGTTTTTTGCCGAAACAGAAAAGATTTCTTCCTTTTGAATATTTAACAAATAAGCCAATTCCTCTTTTGCTTCTTCGGTCCTTGCCTGCGGCGAATCTATTTTGTTTAGTGCCGGGATGATAACTAAATTCTGCTTTTTTGCCAATTCCAAATTAGCTATGGTTTGCGCCTGAATTCCTCTTGTCGCGTCGACTAACAGAATAGCTCCCTCAACCGCCGCCAAAGACCTTGATACTTCGTAAGAAAAATCAACATGGCCCGGGGTATCAATTAGGTTGAGAATATAGGATTTAGAATTTAGAATATAGGACATTCTGACCGGCTGCATTTTAATGGTAATTCCTTTTTCCCTTTCCAAATCCATTAAATTCAAATACTGAGGTTTCATTTTTTCCTTGGGTATAGTGTTAGTTATTTCCAAAAACCTATCAGCCAAAGTTGATTTTCCATGATTGACATGCGAGATTATGCAGAAATTTCTGATGTTTTGCATAATTATTTTCTAAATTTGCTTTGAATGCTTAATTTAAATGAATCAAATTCGGGAGATTTTAAATAAAATGTTATTAAAACATAAACCAAAATTCCGATAGAGCCAGCGATTGCGGCTTGGAGAAAAACGCCAAAAAAGGTTTGCATATTGACAAAATGCGCCGCGGCCATAAGAGAAACATAAGTAATTTCCGCCATTAAAATACTTGCTAATAAAATTTTTTTTAGGGAATTTAAAATTTCTTTTACTCCAAAGTCCCCGATTTTTTTATAAAGAAAAATAGAAAGCAGTAAAAACTGCAGAATGCTTGCAATTGAAATTGCCAAAGGCAGGCCGATTACGGCGATATTCCCAACGCCTTGAAGCTTCAGGTTATTATTTGCAAAATTGCTAAAAAAATTAGGGGAATTTAAGGCGGATTTAAAAATAAAGGCAAGGCCAATGCTGATCATAGCTGAAATTACGGCGGTAAAAGTTGGAATTTTAGTATCTTGGAAAGAAAAAAATATTCTGATTAGAAAAGGTGTAATAGTCGCTGCAAAAATTCCCAAAGCAAACAATCCCAAAGAAGCTGCGGCCAACCTAGTATCATCCCAGCCAAAACGGCCAGTTCCTAAAATTATTCTTACGATTTGAGCTCGCAAAAGAAAAATTAAAATGCTGGCCGGTATTATTAAAAAGAAAATCTGGCGTATTATTTGCGAGAACTTTTCCGCAAATGCTTTTTTTTGGCCATTTACCCAAAGCCGGGAAAAAGTGGGAAACGCAACTGTTGCCAAAGAAATTCCTAAAATCGTCACGGGCAGGCCTTGTATGGCGCTGGAATAATTAAAAATAGCAATACTGCCTTCGGCAATTCTTGAGGCAATGGCGGTTAATGCAATCAAGTTAATCTGGTTTGCCGAAAGGGCAAAAATTCGAGTACCCATTAAAGAAAATATTTTTTTAACTGCCGGATATTTAAAATTAAAAAGAAATTCGTATTTAAATCCGCAATTTATCGCAGACGGAATCTGAATTGCCAAATGCAGAAAAGCTCCTAGGATCACCCCGAGGCCAACTCCCAAAATTCCAAAATAGGGCGCCAAAAATAAAATGCCGAATATAATTCCCAAATTATAAAATATGGGGGCTAAACTATAGATTAAAAACCTATTGAAATAATGCAAAACTCCGGAAAAAATATTAGATAGCCCCAAAAAAATTGGCTGGATAAGTAAAATTCTCGTTAAAATAATCGCCAAAGCCTTTCCCTCACCGCTAAAATCAGGAAGTATAAATTTGCCAATCAGCCAAGGCGTTAAAATAAAAAGCGCAATGGAAATTAAAACCAAAAGAAGGAAAAAAATATTTAAAACATAATTTGTCATTTGCCAAGCTTTTTTTTCATCAGAGGAAAAGTATTCAGTAAAAATTGGCAAAAAGGCAACCAAAATTCCGCCGGAAATTAAGATATTATAAACTAAGTCGGGAATTCGAAAGGCGGCAAAATAAATGCTCGTTTCCATGCTTGCCCCAAAGCGATGTGCCAAAAACCTGTCTGTCAAAAGACCCAAAAGGCCGCTGATTATAGAAGAAACTGCCAAAATGCCGGTAGCCCCGGTAATAGTTTTTGATTGGGAATTAAAAATTCGTTTTAACATTTAATCTTTTTTATTTTAATATAATATACCCTGATTTACAAATTATCTGATTAATGATAATTTTATGGCAGGAGGACAAAAGTTTTTATCGTTTAAACAAAACGATAGACAATGAAGACAAATCATATTATCGAGGCGCAGCAATTCAGCAGAGAATGGCTCGAAAAAGAGCTTTTCCCCTTAGCTGATGAAATGGAAAAAGTTGCCAGGAGCAAGGGATCCAATGAGCTTTCCGGAAAACGGATGGTTAGCTTCTTTTATGAGCCAAGCACGAGAACTAGATTATCGTTTCATATGGCAATGGATTTTTTAGGCGGACGTGTAGTTTTTTCTACCGAAAATGCCAGAGAGTTTTCTTCAGCCGCAAAAGGAGAAAATATCGAAGACACAATACGAATACTTTCGGGCTATCGGCCAGATGTCATTGTTTTAAGATCTGACAAAGAAGGAATGGCAAAAACTGCAACAGAATATTCAAAAGTCCCAATTATTAATGCGGGTGACGGCTCAGGCCAGCATCCAACCCAAGCCCTGCTTGATTTATACACGATAAAAAAAGAAGTGGGCAAAATTGCCGGCATCTCAATCGCTATGATGGGAGACCTAGTAAATGGCAGAACAGTCCGATCGCTTTCTTACTTGGCCGGCAAATTTTCCGGAATAAAAATTTATTACATTTCTCCGGAAACCGCAAAAATAAAAGATGATATTAAAGATTATCTCAGAAGACACGGCATCTGGTTTGAAGAAACAAACGACATTCGGAAAGTTGCAGGATTGGTTGATGTGATTTATCAAACTAGGACCCAAAAAGAACGGGGCACTTCTGTGGCGTACGCCAAAGACGATTTCTGTATAGTAAATAAAGAAGTGCTGGATCTGATGAAAAAGGACGCGATTGTAATGCATCCCCTGCCTCGAAATGATGAAATTTCAAAAGAAGTTGATAAAGATCCGAGAGCGGCTTATTTTCGACAAGCTGAAAACGGACTTTATATTCGAATGGCTTTATTAAAAATGATTCTAGCCGGTTAAACCACCGGCTTTTTATTTTTGATTTGACTCTTCGACAAGCTAAGTGTCAACCCTGAGCGGAGTCGAATGGGTTGACAAAACAAATAATTTCTTGTTAAAATAAACTCGTTCCAGCAAGTCGGGTGATTGCTCGCCCAAAGCCATATGATGGCATTGCGGGCGAGAGGAAAGTCCGAACACCCATTTCCGCCGATTAGGCGGATCTAAAAAGATAGCGGCTAACAGCCGCCAACCGCAAGGTAGAGGTGCGATCAGAGACGACTGAGGCCGAAAGGCCGAAGGAGTCCTCCGAAGCTCAAAAAAGCGTAGGAGGACGAGTTCAACTATAAGGTTGTGGTTCTCCTTCGCTCCGCAAGGAGCTACGGAAGGACACTTCAACCAAAGGCTGAAGTGAAACGGCTAAATCCTTATTGGGCGCAAGAACAAAACAAAAGATCTGGTTTCATCTAGAGCTTTTGTGAAAAGTAGTTCGCTTGATCGCGTAGAGTAATTTACGCGGCAGATAGATAATCACCTGGCCCGCCTTCGCCCATTGGGCTTCGGCGGGTGACACAGAATTCGGCTTACAGATTTGCTGGAACACCAAAAAACAGCCCGCGGGCTGTTTTTTGGTGCTTAAAATAATTTTTGAGCGGCAACTTGTGAGTCCAACGCCTCGTTTACTAACCTGTCCGCTTCTTTATTTTTTTCGCGGGAAATAAGAGTAAATTTTACTTTCTTAAAATCAGTTTTCAAATTCCAGATTTTCAAAAAAAGATTTCCGATTTCCGGCTCCATAATTTTATACTCGCCGTTTAACTGCTTTACCAATAATTCAGAATCTGATTTTATTTCAATATCGGAATTTTGAGCGAGTTTATTTCCGAAAAGAGATTTAAATTTTTTCAGGGCAAGAATTACAGCTTGATATTCAGCTTCATTATTGGTGGCCCTGCCCAAACATTCAGAATGTTTTTTGAAAATCTCTCCCCTTTCATTGCAAAAAACAGCTCCAATTGCTGATTCCCCCGGATTTCCCCGGGAGCCGCCGTCTGTATAAATAATTATTTTTTTCACCCCGTTAGAAATCTGTCATTATATAACTTAAAATCATTTTTTGACAAATATTTTGTAGTTAATTATGCTCCCGCGAATAATCAAGTAGAAAAATTTTAATGAAAATTTTTCTACATAAGATTTCTAACGGGGTTTCATACCTTTTAAGTTTTTAATTAGGCATTTTCTAAATTTTTCCAAATTTTCGTTTTTTATCCTAAAACCAGCAGCCAAAGGATGCCCGCCATAAGTTAAAAGAAGGTTTTTGCATTTTTTCATCAAAACCACAATATCTACTCCTTTTGGCGCCCTCACTGTTCCCTGGCTTTCTTTCCCCAATATTTTAAAAATAAAAACTGGTTTTTTATATTCTTGGCTAAGTATTGAAGCTATTGGAGAAATAGAGGTAAACTCCCAGCCACGGTCTCCCTCAAAAATAATTTTTTCTTCGGGTTTTCCCATAAGCCGATTTTCTATTTCCTGGACAATATCTTCCATTTCTTTGCGGCTTTGCTCTCTTTTTTCCAAAAGTTTTTCAATTAATTTTTTAGATTCATCAATTGAAGAAAAACTAAATAATCGAAAACAGGCAGGATAGCCATTTTCCACATCGCGGACATTTAAAATGGAGATGATTTTTGATATTCTTTGCTCGGGAGAAAAATCGTTAAAATATTTCCCTTCAAAAAAGGCGCGAATTCCCGGCCGCCAGGAATTTTCCAAAGATTTTAACCCTTCCGCTATAAAAATTTCATTTTCGGCTTCTTTCGGCATCATATCGGCGATTGTTGCCAGCGCGGTTAACTCCAAAAAATTTTTGCGCAAAGCTTCGGTCATTAAATCTCTTAATAAAATCTCGGAAAGCTTAAAAACCAAGCCCGCATTGGCAAATTTTTTAAAAAGATATTTATCCCCTTCCTGCTTTGGATCTACAATAACTTTGGCGTCAGGAAGCTTGTCCAAGATTTCATGATGATCAATAATTATGACTTCAAAGCCCAATTTTTTTGCTAATTTTACTTCGGCAAAATTCCCAATGCCCAAATCCAGAGCAACCAATAAAGCCGGAGAAAATATTTTTAGAGAATCCAATCCGGCCTTTGTAATTCCATATCCTTCGGTTTCGCGATCCGGAAAATAAACAGCGGCTACTTTGCCGTTTAGATTTTTGATAGCTTCTTTTAAGATAATTACGGAAGATACGCCATCTAAATCCGCATCCCCATAAAGGATAATTTTTTCCTTTTTTTTAATCGCCTCTAAAATTTTTTCAGAAGCCTGAGTTAGGTTTTTAATTTCATTTGGCATTTGACAAAGATAAAAAAATTAATTATATTATAGCTAGTATATATGGCCGGCAACGCTGGGACGGGGCCTTCACCCCGGCACCTCTCCGCAAATTGCGGTTCTCAGCGTCCGGCCACCAGATAATTTTGCGCCAACAAAGTGTGGCGCTTTTCGTTAAATATTTACCTTAAAACTTCGATTCCGGGAAGCTTTTCTCCTGCTAAAAAAGCAATCATCGCCCCTCCGCCAGTCGAAAGATGGCTGAATTTTTCAGAAAGGCCTTTTTTATTTATAAACTCCACTGTTTCTCCTCCGCCAGCTACCGAAAAAGCCCTGCTTTCTATGATTGCTTTTGCGATTTCTAAAGACCCATTTGAATATTCTTTTTTTTCAATCTGTCCCAAGGGGCCATTCCAAATAATTGTTTTTGCTATTTTTATCTTTTCTTTAAAGAGATCTAGTGTTTTTGGCCCTATATCAAAAGTATCAATATCGTCAACTGGAAATATTATTTTTTCTGGATGCTTTAGTTTTATATTTTTTTCTTTTATTTCTTTCTCAATCAGCCCGCCAACTAATACATAAGAAGAATTTTCGGAAATTTTATCTAAAAATGCAGTTTTTGTTTCCACCTTTTTCCCTCCTACTATTGAAATTTGCGGCTTTTTTGGATTTTTAAATAAATTGTCCAAAACCTCAATTTCTTTTTCAAATAAAAACCCAATTCCGCCTTCTAAATATTTTGGCACCCCGGCTATTGAGGCATGGGCCCTGTGTGAGCAGGAAAACGCATCATTGATGTAAATTTCTCCCAATTTTGAAAGTTCTTTGGCAAAACTATCATCATTTTTTTCTTCTTCAGAGTGGAATCTTAAATTTTCCAAAAGCAAAACTTCCCCTTCTTTCATATTAAATGCTTTTTTTTGGACGTCTAATCCTATGCAATCCGATACTTTTATAACAGGGAAACCTAAATATTCTGTTAATTTTTTCTGAATAGAATCTAACCTTAAGCTCTCCACTATTTTTCCTCCGGGATCATCTAAATGGCTCATTAAAATCACTTTTGCTTTTTTTTCTGCCAGATATTTAATTATCGGCACGCTTTTTAAAATTCTGTAATCGTCCAAAATATTTCCCAAACTATCCAAGGGAACATTAAAATCGCACCTGACTAGAGTTTTTTTATTTTCAAAATTAAGATCCTTTAGTGTTTTCATCATTCTTTTTCAAAGATTCTTCCAAAACCTTTTTCAATTCTTCCAAGTTTACTTCCTTTCTTTTTGGCTTTTCTTTTATGTCTATATTTTTTTTAGAAGGTGAAAAGGGTATAGTGGCTTCTTTTACTGCTTCATCAAGGGATAAAGCAGAAGGCGGGGTTTGCGGCATAGGCGGGGTTTGAACAAAGCTTTCGTTTTGCTGAGGGGGATTTTGAGGAGCTGAAGAAGTTTGATTGTCCTTATTTTTTACTTTATTCAAACAAGATTTGCAGTAGACAGGCCTTTTTCCGTCTGGAGGAAAAATGACTTTTGTCCACTTCCCGCAGGCTGCGCATTTTGCATCGTATAAAACAGAGGAGGCCGACGCAGGAGCCGCCGGTCTTTGAGGCGCCTCCTGAGATTCTGCAGCTCCCACCCATTTTATAATTTTTTCTTCAATTATTTTTTTGGGAGTACCGTACCTTTCCCGAGAAACTTTTATGATTTTTTCAGTATTTATTGTTTGAGATTTTGGAAAAGGCGGCAAGGTTATTGCGGAAAACGGCATGCCGGCTATGCCGTCAATCATTAATTTCAAATATATGTTGTATTTTCCCAAATTTACCAGATCCGTAGCTAAAAATTCCGGCATAAATTCTTTTTCCAAAAATTCCGCGTCTTCAGCGCCTACTCTGAAACAAATTATGGTTCCAACGTTGCCAAAAACCGCATCTCTCACTTTTTCGCTCTTACCGGCAGCTGTCATTTCTTCAAGCTGGCCCAGATATTGGTTAGCTAATGTTAAATTTAACCTGTATTTTCTTGCCTCAGATAAAATATTAATAAAAGCATCGGTGGCAAAGTTTTGAAATTCATCAACATACAAATAAAAGTCCTTTCTTTTTTCTTCTAAAATATCCACCCGAGACATTGCCGCTAGCTGAATTTTTGTAATGACTAGGGCTCCCAAAAGCCGGGAATTATCCTCGCCTATTCTGCCTTTTGAGATATTGGCAATTAAAATCTTTCCTTCATCCATTATTTTCCGCATATTTACAGTGGACTGAACTTGACCAATTATATTCCTTATCAAAGGATTGGAAATAAATTGGCCGATTTTGTTTTGGATTGCGGCCGTGGCTTCTGTTTCGTATCTTTGGGTATATCTGGCAAATTCCTGGACCCAAAAGGACTTTACCACCGGGTCATTTACTCTTTCCACAACTTTTTTCCGATAATCGGGATCAGCCAACATCCTATTTACTCCCAGCAGGGTAGAACCCGGATATTCCAAAAGCGCCAAAACAGAATTATTTAAAATATATTCCATTCTGGCAGACCAAACATCGGGCCATATTTTTTTGAAAACGCCCATCAACCCCGCCGCCACCAAATGCCTGTGCTCGGGATCCACTTTCTCCATAACATTAAAAGCAATCGGATAATCAATGTCGGCCGGGTTAAAATAAACCACATCGTTTACTCTTTTTGAGGGGACAAAATCCAGCAATTTTTCTGCCACCTCTCCGTGGGGATCAACAAAACAAATTCCTCTCCCCGCCTGGATGTCTTGGATTGCCATATTTGCAAGCATTTCGGTCTTTCCCATGCCGGTTTTTCCGACAACATAAATATGCCGTCGCCTGTCATCGGGCTTTATCCCAAATTTTTTCTTTTGGTTTCTAAAAGTGGTTAATCCAAAAAAATTTATCTCTTCATCTTTTGTCATTTAAAACAGCTTTTAAATTTTGAATTTAAAAATTATTATACTGGCAATTCTGGAGGCGGCCCTCCTCTTTTTGATTCTATTCTTGGGATAGTCGGAACAGGAGAAACTATGGCGCTCGGGAAATGATATAAAGAAGCCAGCTCTTCAGTGTTTAAAATAAAGGTTCCTTTGGTAATTTTGAATCTTGGATAAAAAGGAGAAAATCTTTCTCTGTAATTTCTAAAAAGTCGCCGACATCTCAAATAATCCCTTCTCGGCCTTAACAAATTATACGGCAAAAACCAAGATTTTTTTATTTTAGTGACATGGAAGGGCTGAATGTTGTTAAGATTTGCGGTTACAAATTCATTAAAATAGGTAAATGCCAATCTGAAATTCGGGTTATAAAAGACGTCTCTTTTGCCAAGATAAATAAATCTTACTCCGACAGAAAAAGCGGGTTTTGACATTTTTTGCTCAACAGCAGTAATTATTTCTCTTTCTCCGGGCGTCATTTTCATTTCAGAAGGTATCATTTCTTTTTCTTCAGCAGGCGGGGCAGATGGATTGCCGGAAATCACATTTACCATTTCTTTGAGCATTGACACCGGCTCTGGCGGTTTTTTCCTTCTTGCAATTTTATCGCGGATTTCTTCTCCTTCTTTTAGAAAATGGGCATACTGGGCGTTCTCATCCGGCTGAGACAAGGGCTCGGCCCTTATTTGAATCCAGAGCTGTTCATCTGGAGTCATTTTCGCCATTGCCTCCAGTAAATCAGCTATTGGATCTATTCTTTTTTCTTCAAGCGCTTCTGACTCTGTTTCAAACTGGGCGTATGTTTTAATTGGATAAGGATCTGGTTTTAATAACCTGTAATCTGCGGCCCATAAATCCCATTCTTTGTTTGGTATGTCTTGAGGCACGTATTTTGAATAATCGTCAACTTCCTGAATTTCTATATTCGGATATTGGGAATAAAGAGCCGCTTCCACAGCTTTGCGGTAAGGATAATTAAATCTTATAAAAAAATGAGGAGCGCCTCCTATGGAAACTATTTCCAGAGCCATAGAAAGCTGCAGTTGGCCGTCAATCCATTTTTCCCACCAGTCAGGCGGATGATAAATCACAGCATGAAGGCTGGACATAACCGCTTCCATTGCGCGAATGGGCTTTAAAATTTCTCTGGGAATTTTAATCTCCAGCATAACCGGCCTGTATTCTTTGCTATATAACCATTTTTCATTCTTCCACCACAGCCACATAAATAAAAAACGCTTCCATAATATGAAAGGCAAAGGAACCCACCACCAATCTTTAAAAATTTCCCAGATTGGCTTTAAAAATGGGTGTATGAATTGCCAGATTGTTTTAGAAAAAGCTAAAACTTCTGGTGGCATATTTTTTTAAATTTCCCTGACAATATATTTCCCTTCCGGGTCGCGTGAAAAATAATTTTTATTGCTTAAATTTAACAAAATCGTATTTTCTTTTACTAATCTTTGCTTTGCAACTTCAGACAAAACTTCTTCTTTTGTCATTGGCCTTTTGGACTCTTTTAGAATTTTTAAAATCACGTCTTTTACTTGGCCCGGCTTATACCCCCATTCAGAAAGCGCATAAATTCCCCTGCCAACCAAAACAAACCTTGAATCCCGGATCAATTCATTATGGACTGTCTGAGTCAAAGCCCCCTCAATTAATTTGGTTACATCTGTAAAATGCAAAGGTTTCCCAACTTTTTTGAAAATCAAAAATGCCTTGTCTTTTATCCCCCGGGGATTTATTTCCGGCCATTCTTTCAATCCGTAAAGCCCTTCTTGATTTTTCTGGATTTTTTTTGAAATTTCAAGAAAAGATAAAAAAGTTTTTTCGTCTGCTGACTCAAGCGATTTTAATTTATCAAAAGTTATCGGCTTTCCGATTTCCTTTAGTTTATTTAAAAGAGAATTAATTGTTTTTCTTGCCAGCTCAAAAGAATCCTCGTTGTTTGTCCAGAAAGAATAAAAATCTTCGGTTTCGCCAAATCTCTTAAAATCATCTGAAAGCGATAAAAGGAAATTAATTTGCGCCTGATATTTTTTCCCGCCAAACTTTTCTAACAAAACATTTTCTTTTTTTAAACCGCCTTCTAAAGAAATATATTCGGAAATATCTTGGTAAATTTTAGAATAGTTTTTGATTTCAGGCCTTATTTTTTCCAATCCTGATTCTTCAATTTGGCGAACCCTTTCTCGGGTAACTTTTAAGTCCTTTCCAATTGATTCTAAGGTTTCCTTTTCTCCGCCCTTTAGCGCAAAGCGACGTAAAATTACGTCCTTTATTCGAGGCGATAATTTTTTAAGCAGGTCTTGGCAAATTTTTTGATAATTTTGATTCATGTGTTTTTTTTCAAATTTAATATTGTCATTCGCTTATTAAAGCATTTTTTAATATCTTTGTCAACTGTTGATAACCCAAATCCCTGCCCCAAAGACAATTGCTTTAAAATAATTGTTAATGCTTTCTAAATCCTAACCAGCTGACTAGAATGGGGCCGGATAAAAATATGGAGGAATAAGTGCCTGCTACAAGACCTAAAATTAGAGCCAAAGAAAAATACTTTAAAGTTTCTCCCCCCAAAGTAAAAATGAAAATCAGCGGGAATAAAGTGGTAAGTGAATTATTTAGCTGGCGGCTCAATGTCTGATTTATTGCCGCGTTTACCGTTTCCTCAAAATCAACAGCGGACCTTCTTATTAAATTTTCCCTGATCCTGTCAAAAACCACTACAACATTATTAATTGCATAACCTATGACAGTCAAAAAAGCCACAATAACCGGAATTGTGATCTGAACTCCGTAAAGTCTTCCCAAAACTGCAAATACTCCAAGAGGAATTAAAACGTCGTGGGAAAGTATAATTAATGTAACTGCGCTATACTTCCACGAGCTTACAGGAAAAGAAACTTTCCGGAAGGCAAAAGCAATATACAAAACCATAGCCGCTATCGCCAAAACCGCGACAATTTGGGTTTTATTTTTTAACTCCAACCCCACTGTGGGCCCGATTGATTCAAAACGTTTTTCTTCTATATCTCCAAGGGTTTCAACAATTTGCTGATGGGTTGCGTCATCTATAGACTCCATTCTCAGAATAACGCCTTTTTCTCCGTATGGCTGCACCGATATATCTCCCAATTTTAAAGCGGAAAGCGATTCAGATATTGCCTGATTTGACGGCCTCTCGCCCTTATATTCAAATTCCAAAATCGTTCCGCCTGTAAAATCAATGCCGGGCTTTAAGCCAAATTTAATTAAAGAAAATAAGCTTGCCAGAACTATGATTCCTGAAAATATATAATAAGTTTTTCTATATCTTACAAAATTAAAATTCATATTTTTTAATTATCCCCAGAGCCATTTTATATTTTCCAATTTTCCGCCTTCCCAAATCTTTAAAATATTTTTGGTAATAATAATTGCCGAAAACATAGATATTAAAACCCCAATGCTCAAGGTTAAGGCAAAACCTTTAATAAAGCTCGTCCCAAAAGCAAATAAAATTGCAGCCACTATTAAGGTTGTCAAATTTCCATCGCGAATAGACGGCCAAGCCCTTCTAAATCCTTCTTCCAAAGAAAGGCGGTAGGTTTTTCCTTCTTTTAACTCCTCTTTCATCCTTGAAAAAATTAAAACATTGGCATCAACCGCCATGCCTACTGATAAAATAAAACCGCCGATTCCAGCCAAAGTCAAAGTAACCGGAATCAGTTTAAATAAAGAAAGGATTAAAGCTGCATAAATTACCAAAGCAACTGAGGCTACTACTCCGGGCAGCCGATAAAAAATTATCATAAACAAAATTATTGCAAAAAATCCATAAAAACCGGCTTTTATAGATTTGTCCAAGGAAACCTTGCCTAAAGTAGGCCCCACCGTTTGCTGGGAAACTAATTTTATGGGAACTGGCAAGGCCCCAGAATTTAATCTTTTTACAATCTCTTTGGCCCTCTGCAAATCCATGTCTCCTGTAATCATTGCTTCCCCCCCTGAAATTTTGGCATCAACACGCGGCGCATATAAATCGTCTTGAGTGATTTTCCCGTCGCCATTAGTATCTACAATCGAAGCCCCATCCAAAAAAATTGCCAACCTTTTTCCGACATTCCTTTCAGTTATTTCTTCAAACAATTTAGTTCCTTGTTCGTTAAATTGGAGCTGAATTATGGGACTATTTGTATTTTGATCGGAACCAAGCCGGGCTTCTTTCAAATATTTTCCGGTTAAAGTAGCTGGCTGGAAAGGATCTTCATAAGCTAACTGCCAATTTTCAATTTTTTCTCTTTCTTCCTCTGTTTTTCCCTCAATTTCTTTTTGCTTATCTAAAATTTTTTGGATTTCCTCGTCTGATTTTTGTTCTTTAAATTCCAGAAACGGCGTCTCGCCTATCATTTTAATTGCCTCGGAAATATCGGTTATTCCAGCCAATTCAACAATTAATTTTTCTCCCTGAACCTGGATTGCGGGCTCGCTTATGCCATAAAGATTAACCCTTCTTTCAATCACATCTCTTAACCCATCCATAGCTTTTGATTTGCTGTCATCGGGAATATTCGTTAGATCTGCCTGATAAATTAAATGGACTCCTCCCTGCAAATCAAGGCCCAACTTGAATGGCTTTTCCCAAAAATGCGGAAGCCCTAATTTTAGTTTTGAATTCAAAAAATCTGCCCCAAGGTTAAAATACTTCGGGTAGCATAAGTTTATAGAAAAAAAGGCCAAAATAAATATTAACGTTAAATTTATATAAATTTTATTTTTTGACATACTCTTAATACCCTAGCATATTTTGAAATCGGTTAAAAGAGTGCGCTATTCCAATTCGAGCGCAATAATTCCGTATTTTTTGATTTTTTCTTTATAATTCGGAAAACTATAATACATTTTCTTCAAATCTTCTGATGAACAAATAAAAGGATTAATTTCTTTTACTTTATATTTTTTCACTAATTCGTCAATTGATTTAAATATGGCGAATTTTTTTACCTGTTTTTCAAACCGATCTTTTCCGCAAACAAACCGTAAACCATCCCCCCGTTTTAAATTTAAGAATTTTGTCGTCGCCGCGCGAGTTTCAACTCTTTTTTCTCCCGATTTTATTGCATTAAAAATTTTCCTGTCTGCCTGCCTGAATCTTAACTGTGTTATTTTCTTTGGCATATTATTTTTTATACAAAAATTTTACGATTTGAATTTCTCAACAAACTTTTGAAGAGTAGGAGATATTTTTAATTTCAGAAATTCATCGGCGGCAGTCCATTTATAATCATCGTGCTCATAGCTTAAAATAACTTTAGAAGCTGTGGTTTTGCCGACATAGAAAATGGTTATCCAAAATTCCCCTCTATCGTTCAACCTAGAAATAACATCCTTAACTTTAAAATTTTCCACATCTAAGCCAGTTTCTTCTTTTGTCTCCCGGATAATTCCCTGCTTTGCATCTTCGCTAAAATCTAAACCTCCGCCTGGTAAATCCCAAAAAAGCGGCCGCGCAGGATCGGTCTTTGAGCGCCGTATCGCAAGAAAGCTGCCATTCTCATTTACTATTATAGCTTTTTGAGTAAGAAAAATTTTTTGCATTACCTCCCGCAAAATTTCTTTATTTTATTCATCTATTTTTAAAATGATTTTTTTATATGCATAATCACAACTCTTTTTTATTCTATTCCCACATTCTATTCTCGCTACTATATTATTAATTCTGCGATCGCGTTCTTATTACTACACATATTAATTTTGTTTTTACATACAAAAATAATTTTAGCTGCTCGCTGCCGGACTCAATCGTGCTTTACGTAACTTTGCTTTTATGATAGGGCGCGTTGATTAACCCGCATTTTTTATACTTATAGGGCTGACCAGTTCCAGGATTAATTGCACCGCATGGACAAGGGTCGTTTCTGCCGACGTTTTTGAAATTTTTATTTTGGGAATTGTTTGTAATCTGTGATTTGTCATTTTGAATTTCTCTTTGCGCAGTTATCCTTGCCTTCATAATTGTATTTACAACATTTTCTTCAAAGCCATTTAGCAATTCTTTTAACATTTTATGTCCTTCATTTTTATATTCCACCAAAGGATCCTGCTGGCCGTAAGCTCTTAAACTTACTGAATCTCTTAAATATTCCATATTTTCCAAATGATCCATCCAAAGCATATCAAGAGTTCTTAAGCTAATGAACTTAGCTACTTCATCAAATTTTTCTCCAAATTCTTTTATTTTATCCTCCAATGCTTTTTTCTCTTCATCTGTTTTTGCCAAATCTCTGATTTCTTGCTTCCAATTTCCAATCTTTAATATTTCTTCTCTTTTCTTATAAACAACTTCTCTGTGCTTGTTCATCACATCGTCATAATCCAAAAGGTGCTTTCTAGCGTCAAAATTAAATCCTTCAATTCGCGATTGGGCCTCTTCAAGAGATTTCGAAATAATGCCAGCTTCAATTGATTCATCTTCAGGAATTTTCAAAAGATTCATTAAGGATTTTATTCTGTCCCCGCCAAAAATTCTCATTAAATCATCTTCCAAGGAAACGAAAAATTGCGTTGATCCCGGGTCGCCCTGCCTGCCTGTTCTCCCCCGAAGCTGATTATCAATTCTTCTTGCCTCATGCCGTTCAGTGCCGATTACGTGTAGCCCGCCTAATTCTCTTATTTTTTGCGCCTCCTCCGGATTTTGTGGGTTCCCGCCCAGAATGATATCAACTCCTCTTCCTGCCATATTAGTGGCAATTGTCACCTGCCCCAATTTTCCTGCCTGGGCTATAATTTCTCCTTCTTTTTCGTGGTATTTTGCATTTAAAATTGTGTGCGGGATTCCGGATATATCTAATAATTTTCCCAGATACTCGTTTTTTTCCACCGATCTAGTTCCTACCAAAACCGGCTGGCCGGCATTATGCCTTTCTCCAATTTCTCTAACCAAAGCTTTGAATTTCCCATTTTCTGTCTTATAAATTCTGTCCGGCTGATCTTTCCTTATCATGGGTTTATTCGTGGGAATTATAATGGTATCCAAATTATAAACTTTGAAAAATTCTTCAGCAGAAGTCGCGGCAGTTCCGGTCATACCTGATAATTTTTTGTAAAGCCGGAAGTAATTCTGGAAAGTAATGGAAGCCAAAGTCATAGATTCTGCCTGAACTGAAACTCCCTCTTTTGCCTCTACTGCCTGGTGAAGCCCGCCTGACCACCTTCTTCCTGGCATCAATCTCCCGGTAAATTCATCAACGATTATTACCTCCCCATTTTTTACGACATAGTCCCGGTCTAATTTAAAAAGGGCTTCGGCTTTTAAGGCTTGCTCCAAATGATGCAGATATTTAATCCCCTTTTCTTCATATATATTGTTAGAACCTAAAATTTTTTCTATTTTGTTAATGCCGTTTTCAGTCAAGGTAACTGTTCTCATTTTTTCATCGATTTCATAATCGGTTTCGGAATTAAGTTTCGGAATAATTTTGGCAAATTCCTGATACCATTTGGAGCTTTCAGTATCGGGAGCGGAAATAATCAAAGGCGTCCTTGCTTCATCAATTAAAATTGAGTCCACCTCATCAACTATGGCAAAATTAAATCCCCTCTGGGCTTTCTGGTTCAAATCATAAACCATATTATCTCTTAAATAGTCAAAACCAAATTCATTGTTGGTTCCGTAAGTAATATCTGCTTCATAGGCCTCTTTCCTAGAGCAAGGGCGCAAATAAGATTCCTCAACCTTAAATCCCCCAAGCAAATCCCTAGTTTCATCTCGTTCATCTTTTTGATCTTTGGTATTTGATATTTGATTTAATTTATAGTTTGGATCGTAAATAAATGATTGTTCATGATTTAAGCATCCAGTAGTCAATCCCAAAAAGTTATATATTTGGCCCATCCAAACCGCATCTCTCCTCGCCAAATAATCATTTATCGTAACTAAATGGCAGCCCTTGCCCTCCAAAGCATTTAAATAAACAGGCAGAGTAGCAACCAATGTTTTTCCTTCTCCAGTTCTCATTTCAGCTATTTTCCCCTGATGCAAAACAATGCCCCCGATTAGCTGGACATCAAAATGGCGCTGTTTTAGCGTTCTTTTTGCAGCCTCCCTGACCAAAGCAAAAGCTTCTGGCAAAATATCATCTAAATTTTGTTTGCCAATGTCCCCTTCCCCAGAGTTTTCGAAAGTCTGATGAACCGGAGCAGATTCTTTTTTTAATCTTTCTTTGAATTCAGAGGTTTTTTGTTTTAATTCTGCGTCAGAAAGCTTTACAAATTCCGGCTCAAGAGAATTTATTTTTTCAACTATTGGCTGGATGCGTTTTAGATATTTTTCATTCGCATCGCCAAAAATTTTAGAGAATAGCGACATAGTAATATTCTATATTGTATAACTTTTTCCCAAAAAATAAAGGGGAGATTTTTGGTCTCCCTTTTTATGGAAAACACATATTGTTTGGTAAATAACTACATCAACAGGTTTGCCTGTAAAAACAGACAAAACCTGAAATTTCAGAATAACGACATTATAGCATATTTTGACTTAAAAGTCAATATATATTAATATACATTATTATGGTGAAAAATTGGGAAAAAATAAGCTTAAACCCGGAATTTAGGAAAATACAAATTAAGCGGGGAGAAATCTTAAATTTAATCCGCGAGTTTTTTGTTAAAAAGGGTTTTTTAGAATGCCAAACGCCGACCTTGGTAAAATCTGCCGATGAATCCCCCTACCTCTCCCCCTTTAAAACATTTTTTAAAGATGAAAATAATAAAACTTATTGTGGATATTTGATAACTTCTCCAGAATATTCTTTGAAAAAATTATTGCCAAGCTTTAATAAAATTTTTGAATTGGCCAGGGTTTTTAGAGGGAATGAAAGCTTTGGCGGAAATCATAACCCCGAATTTACAATGCTGGAATGGTATAGAAAAGATTCTTCTTATCTGCAAATTATGAAAGATACGGAAGAGCTTATTCTTTTTTTGAATAAAAAGATAAACCATTCCAATTATTTAAAGTGCCGAGGGGAAAAAATAAACTTGAAAACGCCTTGGAAAAGATTATCTGTAAAAGAAGCTTTTTTAAATTTTGCAAAAATAAACCTTGACGAAGTAAAAAATATTGAAGATTTTAAGAAAAAAATTAAAAACAGGCAATATTTTACTCAGAGTAATGACTGGAACGATCTTTTTTATCTTGTTTTTTTAAATGAAATAGAGCCAAGGATTCCAAAAGATAAACCAATTATAATTTACGACTATCCTCTTCCCCAAGCGGCTTTGGCAAAAAAGAAAACTAAAAATAGTTTTTACGCAGAAAGATTTGAAGTATTTATTGCTGGGATGGAATTGGCCAATGCTTTTTCCGAATTAACCGATGCCAAAGAACAATTTAAAAGATTCAAAGAAGAAAAAATCTTGCGAAAAAATATGAAAAAAGATATAATTCCCATTGACAAAGATCTAATTAAAGCCTTAGAATTAAATTTACCGCCCTGTGGCGGAATCGCTTTGGGAGTAGAAAGATTGCAAATGCTTTTATTGGATATTTCCGATATTAATGATTTGCTTCCATTCCCGGCGAAAGATTTATTTAATGAATAAAAACATATGATTTCTACTACACAATTCAAAAACGGAATGATCCTAAAAATAGACGACCAGCCGTGGATGATTGCAGAACACCAATTTGTAAGCCCGGGGAAAGGAGGGGCTTTTACGCGCGTAAAAATAAAAAATTTAAAAACTGGGAAATTTGTCGAAAGGACCTTTAAATCAGGAGAGGAATTTGACGAGGTTGAACTTGATCGCAAGCCGGCTGTTTATTTATACAGCGACCGTAGGAATTCCGTTTTTTTGGAAAAAAGCACAAACCAGAGGATTTCATTGCCTCTTGAATCGACTCAAGATAAAATCCAGTACATCAAACCAAATACGGAAGTTAACTTAGTTTATATTGAAGGAAAGCTGATTTCGGTGGATATCCCAATAAAAGTGGAGCTAAAAGTTATTGAAGCTCCCCCATCTTTCAAAGGAGACACGGCAACCGGAGGATTGAAAAAAGTAAAATTAGAAACGGGGCTGGAAATAAACGTGCCGGTCTTTATTGAAGCCGGAGAAGTTATAAGAATAAATACCGAAACGGGCGAATACGTAGAAAGAGCCAATTAATTTTTCAAAAAGAAAACTCCTAATCTGAAATTAGGAGTTTTCTTTTTGGACGATTAAACCTTTTTCTTTTTCCAACTCTTTTAAAATCTCACGAAAAAGCCCGTCATCTTTTCCTATTTCTTCCATAAATAAAATTCCCTTGTTTTGAATTTTGTTTTCATTAATAAAATTTGTTATAACCGCGGGAATTATCCCGGTGATTTTTTGCATGGAATTTAAGATTTCCTTTTTCTTGGAAAAGCTGAAAATTTTCCATAAAACTTCCTGTTTCTTTTTTTGCGAAATCCCAAAAACCGAAACTTTAGCTAAAGTAACATTGTCCGTTTGTCTCGCCGTCAATAATTTTTTTGTGAAAGCAAAGTTTTCTTTTTCAAAAAAACCATAACTTTTTAAAAATTGAATGAAATAAAGAAATCCTATCGGCCGGATTACCCGGAAAACGAGATCTTTAACTTTAAAACTATAAGACAAGCTGGTCCATTCTTCAAAAAAATAACTTTCGAATTCTCCCACTTCCTTTAGCTCATCTTTCCGATAGCCAAAAAAGGCGGGTAGAGTTATTTTTTTGCCGTTTTTTATAACTGCAGATTCATCTAAGTGCTCCTCAATCAAGTCTTCAAAGCACCAAGTAAATGGAAAAACGAATTGGGAATTTTGGGGAAGCGTTCCGGCTTCTATTTCTATTTTGTTTATCCTTTGGAATTTTTTTGCTTCAGCCCCGATTATTAGATTAACTAATCCCGGGGAAAAACCGCATCCGGGAATTACCATAATCCCCTTTTTTAAAATTGCATTTTTAAATTTCATATAGAAAGGAATGGGAAGAACAGAAACATCAATTAAATCCTTTTTATATTCTAAGGCAAGTTTTAAACCTTTTTCTCCAGCGCTGCCTGGCAGGGCAGAAATTAATAAATCGCAATTTTTGATTTCTTTTTCACTGCCCAAAACAACAACCTTTTTCGCGGTTTTTAGCTTTTTTAAATAAAAGAGGACTGCCCGACCAATCCTCCCTTTGCCTAAAATTAAAACCTTGAAATCTTTTTCCATTGCGATTCTATCCCTTAATTTGCCAAATTTTTGGCAAAGTCATGCTTGCCTGATGAATTTTGGGCGAATAATATTTTAACTTTTTTTGAATCTTCTGAAATCTTTTTTCGATATTTCTAAAATCCACCCTTGCCAAATCAATTCCCTTTGAAGCCCCCATAAAACAATAGTCTCCGCAGTTATAGGAAGGCATAGTGAGTTTATAAGGATAAACAAAAGGAAAAATTTTCTTTAATTTCCTATAAGTTCCAGTTATCATGCTTTCGAAATCCAAAAAAGATCCTATTTGGGCAATCATTATTCCGTCTTTTTTCAAAGCCCTAAAAACATCGCCATAGAATTTTTGAGAGAATAACTTGCTGGAAGGGCCAATTGGATCATTAGAATCTATAATAACAACATCAAAAAAATCTTCAAATTTATTTACGAAGGCCATTCCGTCTCCGATATTTATTTTAGCTCGTTTGTCTGCAAAGGAATTCTGTGAAACAAAAGGCAAATACTTTTTGCAAATTTCAATAAGTTTTTCATCGATATCAATTAAATAAACTTCATCTATTGGATGCTTTAACACTTCTCTTAATACTCCTCCGTCTCCGCCGCCCACAATCAAAACTTTCTTTGGGCTGGGATGAGAAAACATAATAGGATGGACTATAATTTCGTGATAGATAAATTCATCAATTTTTGACAATTGGACGATCCCGTCTAAAACAAAAGTCCTTCCGTAAACCGAGTTATCAAAAATTAAAATTTCCTGATAAGGCGTTCTCCCTTTAAAAACTAATTTATCGATATAAAAACAGTGCCTCACTTTGCCCAATCTTTTCCCGGGAACAGATCCTTCGCAAAACCATTTTAGTTTAGAGATAGGCATAAATGGGCTTTTTGAATTTGATTTTTTTAGGCCTTGATGGCAAATAGTCAAAAACATACAAAGACGCGGCCAATCTCGGGGATTTTTTAATAATTCTTGCATCTATCATCTGGGAAAACCTCCTCATTAACTCTTTATCTTCTTCATAAAGCGCGATGTAGGGATAATAAACTTTTTCTAATATCAGTTCTTTTATAATTAAATTATTTTTGGAAAAGAATTCCTGCAAAAATAAAAATCGGTTGCCGATAGATTCATCCCCGACCTCCAGAAAGGCCACTCCGCCATCTTCGCCAAGCTGATTTTTACCAAATTTCACAAAATCTTTTACTCCGGCTTCAGTATAAACCGGGTTTACTAAAAAACCAACAAATTTTTCTCCCAAATATTTTTGTTTTCTAAGATCAACTTTTTTTGTCTTGATCTTCAAATTAAATTTTTTAGCTAAAAAATTGATGCAATCTAAAAGATTATCGTCGGCATCAATAACCAGACTCTCTATGTTTGGATCGGCCAGCCCCAAAATCACAGAAATGAAGTCATCGTCTCCAACGAACAAAAATCTTTCATTTTGAGGCAGATTTTCCAATATTTTTTTAGCTACAAAAATAGCCGATTCTTGAGAAATTGGCATCTGGTCCCATTTTGCCTTGACCTCAAAATCCTGGAATTTTTTAAATAAATTAATGACCGGCTCTTTTCCGCTAACCTTAATTTTTAGCTTTTTTTCGATTTTCTGCTCAATTTCTTTTTCAGATTGGGGCCGCGGGATGGTATTTAAAAGCTCTTTTTTTAAAAGCAAAATTTGGCCGTTTCTTTTAACATCAATTATTTTTTTATCCTTCAGGAATTTTAGATACGGCCATAATTCCCAATCTTCAGAGGAAGTTTTTGAAATAAACCCAAAGACATCTTTTGAATATATCAAACTTTTTACCCTTTTTAAAAAAATGAAAAATGGGATTTTTTTATAGTTATTAAAAAAATCTTCAATTATTTTTGGGGACAGATGCAAACCAGATAAACTTGTGGAAAATTTTGTAGCATTGAGAAGAAAATCGGATTTATCAGAAACTAAAAATTCTTTGTAGAGATTTCTTAAAAAATTTTTCATATTTTACAAAACGAACCTCTTTTAATTTTTTTTAGTTCTGATTTCAGCGGCTGAAATTCTTCCTTTAAATATTCCAAAGATTTGTAAGGATTGGCTTTATCCCCGCAGGTATAAATATCCAAAGCCACATAATTAAATTCTGGCCAGGTATGAATAGCAATATGCGATTCTGCCAATAAAACAACCCCGGTTAATCCTTGAGGTTGAAATTTATGGATAACTATATCCAAAGGAGTATTGTTTGCCCGTTTTACTGCTTCAAATAAAATTTTTTTTATCTTTTTGGAGTCATCAATTATTTTGCCACCCCAAAATTCAGCAATCAAATGAATGCCCGAATAAGCTGATTTATTTTTTTCTTTGACCCATTGAATGGATCTCTTTGTTTTAATCATGTATTTCAATAATCGCTTACCCTAAAAATATTTTAGAGCTCTTTAGTAAGAAAATTTTCTTACCTAAAAACAAAGAGTTAACAAAAAGCGATTAATAGTTTATTTGTTTATTTATCTATTATATTAGTTGCTCGATAAAAATGCAATAGGTTTTAGTTTAGAAATTTTCAATCCAAACAAAACCCCCACACTTACTTTACGCCGATGATTTTACATCGAAATCCTAATACTTAAGCGTAAAATAAGTGTGGGGGTCCCTAGAGATTTTATCTCTTCTTCTTTTTCTTTTTTGCCATAGGTTTGTTTTTTATCGGTCGATTTTCAAATTTTTCAAAAAATTCCATACAAATAGTCGACCACTATTTGCCAAAATGTTTCTTCTATTTTTTTGAAAAAACATCTATTAGTTCATTTTTTCATGTCAAGCAAGTTTGTCAAGTGTGCATAACTAAAAATTTAAGAAAATTTTAATTTTTTAAAAAATTTTTATAAATTCATGGCAAATATTGGATTTCTTCTTCCAAAATTATTCCAAATTTGTTTTTTACCGCTTTTTTTGCCGAATTTATAAGTTTTTTTACTTCATTTGCCTTTCCGTTCCCTAAATTCACAATAAAATTGGCGTGTTTTTCAGAAATTTTGACATTTCCGACTCGTTTTCCTTTTAAATTGCACTTTTCAATAAGACCGGCGGCTGAAAAATTTTTTGGATTCTTAAAAATACTTCCAATTGACGGAAGATTCAAAGGTTGCGTCTTTCTTCTATTCCCCGAATATTCCTTTATCTCACTTTTTATTTTTTCTTTAGAACTTTTTTTTAACTTAATTCTCGCTGAAAGTATAATTAAATTTTTATCCTTTTTGAAAATGCTCTCGCGGTAACCAAATTTGCAATCCTGATTTTTAAAAATTTTAATTTTTCCCGATTTCTTATCAAAGACTTCGACTTCTTCGATAATATTCTTCATTGATTTTTTAAAAGCACCTGCATTTCCAAAAATCGAACCCCCCACCGTTCCCGGAATGCCTACCGCCCACTCGATTCCAGCTAAAGAATTCTTTATAGATTCGTAAACCAAGGTTGATAATAATACTCCGGCTCCGACATTTACCTTTTTATTTTTTATATTTAATTTTTGGTTTTTTATTTTTATCACCAATCCCCTATATCCTCGGTCGGAAATTAATAGGTTGGATCCTGCGCCCAAAATAAAAAACGGCAGACTAAATTTTTTTGCCGTTGAAATTGCAAGCATCAAATCTTCACTTGTCTTTGCTTCCAGAAAATATTTTGCCTTTCCTCCAATCCGAAAAGTCGTATATTTTTTTAGTGGAATATTTTTTTTAATTCCCGGCAATAATTTTCCTATTTTTATTTTCATACACAATAATTGCGTTTTTATATAATAGCTCAAAACTTTGTAAACTCAAAACCCAGCCAAGGCTGGGTTTTGAGCGGGCCAGGAGAGTTAACTCCTATTCTAAGTCTTTAGTGAGTGCTATCCTCCCGACCCAACTCTATAATATCAATTCGCCTCAGAAAAAACAACAGGCCTCGCTTAAGAGAGGTCTGCTGTCGACTTAGAGAGTTCCGCACTCACTTAAACAATATTAGCAGAATAATGATATTTTGTCAACCCTTCGAAGCCCCCAAAAAAACCGGGGAGAAGAATTTAATTTGCCAAAATTGCTTTTAATTCAGCTTCCCAAGACGGATCTATTTTTATAGCTTCCTCAATTTTTTTATTTGCCAAATCAGTATCGCCTGCTATTTTGGCAACCTGAACCAATATCAAGTAAGATGTTTTAAGTTTTGGTTCCAAATTTTGCGCTTTTTCCGCCAAAGCAAGAGCTTCCGTTATTTTCTTTTCGTAAATTTTAGTTTGAGCTAAAGCCCAATAACCCTGCTGATTGTTGGGGCCAATCTCTATTGCTTTTGTTAAAACCTCTTCTGCCCTTTGCCCAACCGAAAGCCCAAAAAGAGAATAATAAGAATTATAAATTTGTCCAAGCTTTAAATAAGAACGGAAATCCAAAGGAGATTCTTTTACGCTTTTTTCCAGTTCTCCAGTTATATAATCAACTTCTCCTTTCATATCTTCTACCGGAATATCTGTATATTTTCCACCTTGTATAAATTCTGAAAGCGATTGGGCAAAAAAATCCCTAATCTGGTATTTTCCCATCGGAGTATTTTCCAAAGTTTTCGTGTATAAATCTTTCCTCTCTTTTGAGCCAACTTGGGCGTTTATCGCTTTTATTATATCGCCATCGGATGATAACGGCTGTTTGACAAATTTAATTAGTGAAAAAGATAATAACGGCAAAACAATTAAAATTATCCAAAAATTAAAAGATTCTTTTTTAAAAACCAGTGGTTCAGTTTGAGATATGCTACCAATAAATCCAAGAGTCAAGAAAAAAAGCATGTAGCTGTTAACCATATCAAAAACAGTTAGGTTTTGGATAAAATAAGCAATCAAGGTTACTGAAAAAATCCCGGCTGTCCAAAAATTAATATTCTGTTTTGCAAATTGCTTCCATAAAATATAAAAAACGGCAGCAAATAATCCAAGATAAGATAAAAACCCAAAAATTCCTGTTGTAACCAATGTGTCAAAAACAATATTGTGAGCCCTGTCATACCAGACATCGCTACCGCATCTTGGAGTCCCCATGCAGGCATCATAATTTTTAGTAAAAGCTAATTCAAAATTTTCCGGACCCCAGCCCAAAAACGGCTTTTCTAAAAAGCTTTTCCACGCTCCCTTCCAAACAATAAACCTCCCTCCAAATGTTTCTCCAAAAAAATCCTCAACTACTAATTTGTGAATATAGTTATTCGGACGGATTGAAAAAACCAAAACCACTAATGAAAAAATCGCAAGAATTGCCAAAAGGGAAATACCGATTAATTTCAAATTTCCTGCTTTGCTGAATATCATCCATAAAATAAAAAGCAAAAAAAGTCCGCCCGCGGTTGAGTAAATTGCCGCCCGGGCAGTGCTGAAAAGCAAAGCCCAGCCGATGATGATAATTCCAAAACCCGAAAAAATTTTAATCCAGTCCTTTTTTGAATTTATAAATAGATAAAGAGCGAAAAATAAATTAAATAAAAGGTAAGTTCCCAAAAAAGAACTGTTCCCGATTGTGGCTCCTCCTCTTGAAGAGGCCATTAAAGAAGTGCTCAAAAAATTTTCTGAAATTTTAGGAAGCAAATTCATAATACTCATTAAAATCGCCGCAACAATTGAAATTCCAAAAAGGACAATCCAATCTTTTTTCTTTTGGAATACTGAAGAAACGACTAAAAAGAAGGCGAAAAGGTGGATCTGCATCAAAAGCCCGGTCATTCTTTCAAATTTTGACCAGAACGATCTTATAAAATCCACTCCCAGATAAGAAGACAAAGAAAAAACAGCCAAATATATAATTAAGGCAACAAGGAGGGCGTTAAATTTGGGCCGGTATCTGGGTGCAGAAAATATTAAAATCAGCCAAGCGGCAAAAATTATTTCCACAAACGCCATGAAATAAATGCTTTTTGGCCCGACAAAAGGAAAAAAATACCTAGTTCCAATAATAAATGGAGTAAAAAGAATAAAACCAATTCCTATAAAAATTATAAGTTTCAGGAACGATGTCCAGGGGCTTTCTGAAACTTCCGCTTCTGGAATTGGAACTTCTTCTTCCCTTCTTTCTTTTTTTTCTCGTGATCTTTTTCCCATAAAATTTATTCTATATTATCTAAAAATTTAGTAAACAGACGGGGAATACGACGGAATAATTTCTGACATTAGTTTAATAATTGCTTTTCTATCTACGGAAATTGCGGCCTCATTTAATTTCTGCAGGCCCGAGTTCAATTTTTCTTCATTTGCGTTGGAAAGTTTTGCGACAAAAATTTTTTGATTTTTAGTCGCCAAAACGCCTTCTTCGGCTGTAAGAATTTCCTCAAAAAGTTTTTCTCCGGGTCTAGGTTTTGTAAAGACAATCGGGATGTCTTTATCGGGCTCCAAACCCGAGAGTTTAATCATTTCTCTTGCTAAATCCAATATTCTAATTGGTTTTCCCATATCCAAAACAAAAACTTCTCCGCCTTCGCTCATGGCCGATGCCTGAAGCAACAAAAGACAAGCCTCAGAGGTGGTCATAAAATATCTTTTCATATCGGGATGGGTAATCTCCACTGGGCCTCCTTTTTTTATTTGTTCCCGGAAAATTGGGATTACGCTTCCCCGGCTATCTAATACGTTGCCAAAGCGGACTGAAACAAATTTTGTTGAATTTTTTTTGTTAAACACTTGGCAAATCATTTCTCCAATCCTTTTTGTGGCTCCCATCACCGAAACCGGTCTTACTGCCTTGTCGGTTGATATGAAAACGAATTTTTCTATTTTATATTTTACTGCAGCTTCTGCAATTTTTTTTGTGCCGAATATATTATTTTTTACTGCTTCTTCAGGTTCTACTTCCATCAAAGGAACATGCTTATAAGCTGCGGCATGAAAAATCAAATTGGGAGAAAATTGGTTAAAAACCTGCTCAATTTTTTTCTCATCAGAAATATCGCCGACAATTGGAATCGCCTTTATCTCTGGAAAATTATCCTGCATTTCTTCGGAAATATTGAAAATTCCTGTTTCGTCCTGGTCAAGCATTAAAATTTTTCCGGGATTAAATTTTGCAATCTGCCGGCAGAGCTCAGAGCCAATAGAGCCGGCAGCTCCTGTGACTAAAATGGTTTTACTGTTTATAAAATTTTCAATTGACTTTAACTCCAATTCCACCTCATCTCTGCCCAACAAATCCTCTCCCTCAACCTCCCGGAGGTTCCCGATTGTAATTTTTCCACCAATAATTTCATTCAGGGGAGGAACTATTTTTATTTTTTTTAATTGGGCCTTTCTTCCTAACTCAACAGCTCTCTTTATGACTTTAGTTCCGGCAGATGGCAAAGCAATAATCATGCTTTTTATCCTTTCTGATCTTACAATTTCTGGGATATCATTAATTTTTCCAAAAACCTTCAAGCCATGGATAATCATTTTCTGTTTTACGGGATTGTCATCGACAAAACCTATTGGAAAAAAAGAATTCTGGTGCGAATTAAGAATATTTCTCAAAATGTGTTCACCGGCATCGCCGGCTCCGACAATAAGAGTCCGTTCGCTTTTCTTAAATTCATCGCCGCGAAATAGCTGAAGATAAATTCTTTTCGAAAAACGGAGTCCGCCGCAGAAGAAGAAAATTAAAAAATAGCTTATAAAAAAAACAGACCTTGGAAAGCCGTAAAAAAATGGCCTATCTTTTAGAACAAAAAATGATGCGCCTAAAAATAAAAATGATAATGCAGTAGCTTTTGCTAAAGAAATCAGTTCTTCTGTGCTGACATACGTCCAGGAAAAAAAATAAAGTTTGGAAAAATAGAAGGTTGGGATTAAAAAGATTATCGCTAAAATCGTCATCCCTAAAATATTGGGTATATGCTGCGGTGGAATTTTTCCATCAAATCTAAGCAAAAACGACAAATAAATCGCAGCGACAATCAAAACAATATCGGCTATTAAAAATAGGAATTTTCTTTTAGGCAGCATTATAATATTTCCTGATAGAATTTATTACGTATTCTACTTCTTTATTTGTTAATTCGGGATAAGTCGGCAACCTTACAGACTGGACTGCTATTTTTTCAGTAATCGGCAACTTAAAGTGGCTCATCCCCAAACCTTTTAATTTATGATTTGGAATTGTATCTCTAATCAAAAGTTCAACTCCCATTTTATCCATAAATTTTTTAAATCCCCACATGTCGTCAACCTTAATAATATATTCTTGATAAATCTGCTTTGGCTGCTGGGTTGGCAAAATGCAAGGCAAATCTTTCAGGCCCTTATTATACATCATTCCAATTTCTCTTCTTCTTTTTAGCATTGCCGGATAATATTTAAACTTTACGTTTAAAATTGCGGCTTGAATGTTGTCGAGCCGGGTATTATATCCCCAATCCATAATTTCAGGTGCCTTTGGCTGAACCCCGTGTAATGCGCCTTGAGTAATATTCCAATGATTCCTCATCAATCTCAACTTTTCATATAACTTTCGGCTGTCAGTGACTATTCCACCCCCGTCTCCGGCACCGCCTAAGGTCTTAGGAGATATAAAACTAAAACAACCCGTATTTCCTATGCTTCCCGCCTTTTTATCTCCCCAGTAGGCTCCTAGCGCCTGGCAGGCATCTTCTACAACCCAGAGCTTATATTTTTTCGCTATTCGCATTATCTCATCCATATCGCACACCTTTCCCGATAAATGAACTGGAACTATTCCGACAGTCCTCTTTGTAATATTCTTTTCAATTTGCGAAACATCCATCAAACCGTCTTCACAAACATCAATTAAAATAGGTTTTCCGCCCAAATGGACAATTTCTTCAATTGAAGAAATAAAAGTATGGCCTACGGTAATAACTTCATCTCCCGGCCCGCAGCCCAAAGCTTTGTAAGATAACTTTAATGCATCTGTTCCAGAATTTACTCCAACTGCATATTTTGTCCCCACAAAATTTGCTAATTTTCCTTCAAATTCCAAAACATCTTTTCTTAAAACAAAATTGCCCAAAGAAAAGCACCCATCTATTGCTTTTAAAATTTCTGCCCTATGGGCTTTATAATATCTCCGGTAGCTTGAATTTATAAAATCTACTTTGTATTTCACCCCGTTAAAAGTCTGTCAGTTATATAACATTATTGTTAATTTCAGACAGACAAATTTTTATTATTTTACCCCGTTTATCCATAGCAGAAAAAATTTTACTAATTTTTTCTGCCCAAAACTTTTAACGGGGTCACAGTTTTATAAAAGCCGGATTATTTGATTTATACATTTTTTCTAAATCAACTTGTAATTCTTTTTCTGTTTTTGGATAATATCTTTTCATGTTGGGTAAATTCTTCAACAAATCTTCTTCATTTTCTTTGCCTTCTAAATTATGGGTAAAGCCAATAAATCCTCCGAGTGCGGTTCCGACAAATTTTACATTGAGATTCTGATAACAAACATCATCTCTTATTTGCTCCAAAGCTCTATAAACTAAAAACGGAGAAGTTGAATAGCAGTAAGGTTTTTTTCCAGACAATGCCAATCCGGCTGCAATCCCAACTATTGATTGCTCCATAATGCCGCAATTTATAAAACGGTCAGGAAATTTATCTGCGGTTTCTTTAAAAAAAGAATAACCCAAATCTCCCGTCAAAAAAAATACATTTTTGTCTTTTTTCAGTAATTTATTTAGATACTTGGAGAATAGCTGTCTCATAAAGTTCGGGTGTTAAATTTTTGTAATGCCACTCATAATTATTTTCCATAAAGCTGACTCCTTTTCCCTTTATCGTTTTGGCAATAATTACCAATGGTTTTTTATGTTTTGCATTCAAGGCCTGTTCTAATTTAGAAAAACTGTGGCCATTTATTTCTTTTGCCTCCCAACCAAAAGCTTCCCATTTTTCCTTTAAGGGCTCTAATTTAACAATTTTTTCAGTGCTACCGCAAGCTTGCAACATATTCCTATCAATAATGACGGTTAAATTATTTAAATTTTGATGATTGGCAAATAAAGCGCTTTCCCAAGTTGTCCCTTCATCTAGCTCGCCATCGGAAACCAAACAAAAAACTTTTCTTTTCTTGTCGGCAAAAGCCAAACCTACTGCTACTGGAAAACCATGGCCTAAACTTCCGCCTGACCAAATGACTCCGGGGATCTCTTTTGATGCCAAAGGATATCTTTTTAAGTAATTGGAAACTTTTTTAGGGTTAATTATCCCCTTTTCCGCCAAAACCGCGTAAAGAGCGCAGGCGCCGCTGGCTTTGGAAAAAAGAAAAACATCTCCCCTTTTAAGGATTTTAAAATATAAACTTACTAGTATTTCAACGCATGATAAAGAAGACCCAATATGTCCGGCAACAGCCTCAAAGCTGGCTTTTAGAATATTTTGCCGTATTTTCTTTGCAAGGTCTTCTAAGGATTTTTCGCCATTTTTTGGCTTTATCATTTTAATAATTTAACTATAAATCAAAAAAGATGATATTTCAATATTGACAATGTTGACAAAAAAAATAAATTATCTAATATAAAATCACTAAAATGGATCTTTGATAACTTCATATTGGAATAAAATGGAACAAAAAGTATGGATTATGGAGGATTGTATGTTGGATATTGAAAGGTTCGAACTATTCAGCGATAAGTTTGACTTTGGCGAATTTTCCGGGTTATACGGACCTGGATCTTCAAAAAGGAAGGAAGACGGCTGGGTAGTAACTAAAGAGAATATTTTCGGAGTATTTGATGCTTTTTCCGAACCAAACTCCCCTGATCACCCCCTTTTAATAAAAGAAGGTGAATCCCTCGGCGAGATTAATGTCAGAACAATTGAAAAATCAATAACTGAAGAATCCCAAGGGGACTCCGTTTCCCAAACTAAACAACTATCTGATATTATAGAATGCGCAAATACTAGTGTTTGGACTGTAAAAAATGTCGTTTTTTCCGTACCTCGGGAAATAAGCCGACTCGCCGGCGCTTCCGCGGCATTGGTAAAACCCGACGAAAAGCTGACCGAAACGATTACTATTGGAGATTGTTTTTTGCTGGTAAGTTTTAAGAACGGGAAACCCTATTTCTCCAAAAACCAAGTTAAAAAACACGATAAGATGATGCATGCGGAGATCTCCCGCCTGAAATACCAGATAGCCAAAGAATGGAAAATAAATCCTAAAAAAACGTCGCAATCTGAAAATAAAAAAATAAACGACGAGATGTGGAACCGTTTCCGACCATTTCTTGAAAAAGCCCGAACCGAGGCAATAAATAACCCCGACTTACTTTCGGGGTATGCATCGCTTAATGGCGACCCAAATTTGGTAAAAATGTGGAGAATAAATAATTTTAACACAGAGGATATTCATAAAATTATTTTATTTTCCGACGGCCTCATCCCCTGGAACTTATTGAAAAACATGGAAACCAATACTTTGGGAAAATATATTATAGAAATGGAAAAACGAATTGGTTTGATGGGGATCGCCCAGTCTACCAGAAGCTATGAAGAAGCCAGTGGTTTTGAGAATTATGTTTCTCAACACGAAATCACGGCAATGGTACTGAAATTTTAACAAAACGACAAAACGCACAAAAGAGCCCACCAGTTTACTGGTCGGGCTCATTTATTTGGAATCTTACAACTTTTCTTATTATTGAAATATTTTCGCCACAGTTTTTAAAATTATTTTAATGTCGGTAAAAAAAGAGTTTTCTTTTACGTATTTTATTTGCAGCTTGATTTTTTCCGGACGAATTTTCTCCTGATAAGCTTTTTCAGGATCTGCACTCCCTTTTAAAACATCTCCTTCGTGGAAATTCCAAAGTGAAGCATAATCTGTCATCCCCTGAGGAACTGATAGAATAGTTTTTCTTTCTTCCTCTGAAAGTAAATCAATATAAAAAGGAACTTCCGGCCTTGGGCCGACAAAACTCATTTCTCCCTTTAAGACATTTATTAGTTGAGGCAGTTCATCTATTTGATATTTTTTTAGAAATTTTCCTAATTTCGTAAGCCTTACATCGTCTCCGGCAGTGGACGGACCTCCTAATTTTTCAGCATTCTCAACCATTGTCCTGAATTTAAAAATTCTAAATTGTTTTCCATCCTTCCCTATCCTAATTCCTCGATAAAAAACCTGGCCTTTAGAATTTAATTTTATTAATAAAGAAATTAATAACAAAAACGGTGATAAAATGACTAATCCTAAAAAAGAAAAAATAATATCAAAAATTCTTTTTGCCATATTATTTTTTAGGTTCAGAAAAAATAAAAACTATTTTAAACGCGTATTTTTTTAAAATTGGGGTGTTAAGAAAAATTTTATCTAAACTTTCAAGTATCTTTAAGATAAATTTTCCCCCTGGAAAATTAATTAATGGAAATGACACCCAGGAAATCAAATGAAAAAAATGGGATTCCCCTTTATTAAAATAATTTTTCGCGAGTTTCAAATCTTTCATTTGAAAAATATGAGATTCTGCCCAGCCAGTTCTTTTCCCCATAATTTTGTTAATTTTTCTTTTAAAATTAGTAAAAGGATTATGCCCTAAGGTTTCAATACCCAAAAGAAAACCTTGTGGCCTTAAAACCCGAGCTAATTCTGGAAGAGCTTTTTTTAGATCTAACGAAGAAAAAGTTCCCTCATCAAAAATAATGTCAAAAGAATTGCCTTGAAATTTTAAACCCTCACAATCCATTAATAAAAATTCAATTTTATCTTCCACTCTTGCGGCTTTTGCCCGCGATTTGGCAATTTCCAGTGATTTTTCCGATAGATCAATGCCGGTCACTTTTTCTGCACCTGTCTTGGCAAGAAAAATTGAATGAATCCCATTCCCGCAGCCATAATCTAAAACTTTTTTACCGCGAACGTTTTTTGCCAGCCACTCGTAACAAAATTGATAACTGTTTAAAAATAAAGGCGTAAAGCCCTCAAAATCGGCCCCGGTTTTTTCGCCGGAAATTTTTTTTAAATACTCCCCTGCCTGCCTATTGTAATATTCTATTTCTTTATTTTTTCTTTCTTCCATAAGCTACTAAAAAAGTGTTCTTATTAAACCGGCAATAGATCCTATGCCATATCCAAAATGCCGACAGGCAAAAGCTAGCGGTAGCAAAATTAAATATTTAGAATTTTTTTCTTTTTGAAAGACCTTTAAAGAAAAGTACAGGCTTGCAAAAAGATAAATAAAAAATATGAATAAAAATATGGATTTTGGAAATAATAAAAAAGAAAAGATTAAACCTAAAACAAACACCATGGGGATCAAGTGCCTGGAAGAAAAAGCATGGATTCCGAACTTTAAGGGATAGGTTACCCAAAACCCATCAGAAAAATTGTGTTTAAAAAACCCTTCAAAATCTGAAGATGGATAATAATAAGCCACGATGTCCGGAAATAACATAATTTTACCACCGGCCTTACTCAGCCTTAAATTCAATTCCAAATCCTGGCTTCTTGTCAAATTCTCATTATAAAAGCCGATTTTATCAAAAACTTCTCTTTTATAGCATCCGCCAAAAACAGTATCTACTTCTTTTGGGGTCTGCAAACCCAATCTAAATCCAGAAGCCGCCCCAAAAGGATGCGACAAAGATATAGAAATGGCTTTTGCTTCCAATGTATCATTTGCGGGCAGGGTTTTAATTACGCCGCCGACGTTATCGGCATTATATTCTCCAAGATATTTTGCGCATTTTGAAATATAATCTTTTTCATAACCCGCATGAGCATCCATTCTAATAATAATTTTCCCTTTTGAAGCGCGAATTCCAATATTTAATCCAAAAGGAGTGAATTTATTTGGGTTATCTAAAATCTGAATAAACGAATATTTGGCAATATAGTTTTTTACAATTTCTTTTGTTTTGTCCTCTGAAGCTCCATCTATAACTAATATCTCAAAGTTTTCTTTTGGATAATCCTGTGAAATCACTGAATTCAAGCATTTTTCAATATATTTTTCCTCGTTCCTGCAGGGAATTATTATTGAGACAAATTTTGTTTCCATTGAAATTTTTTTCTTATTTTATCTAATAATAAGCTGATTGTAATTGCGGAAAAAATAATCAAAATCCCCATTGCCGGCACCATATATCTTAAAATAGATCCAGTTAAAATGTCTATTGCCCAAAAGTAAAATATAATAATTAAAATAAGAGTTATATGCTTTATCTTATCTTTGCATTTTTTTAGGCAATAAATCAGTCCAAAAAGAGAGCTGGAAATATAAACCATCTGAACTGCCAATATGGCGCTTTCCCACCACATCATATAAGTTGCATACCAAGACCTTGCCATTTTCAATCCAATTAATTTTATGAATACAAAAGGATTTTTAAAAAATGTGCGAATTAAAAAATAAAATGTGCCTGTTTCGTTGCCAAGAGCATCTACGGCTTTTACCTCCTCCAATACTACATCTGCCTTGCCTCCCACCCCTTTGCCTTCCCGCGAAAGCGTGACGAAGCCCTGGATAATTCCCTTTGAAGCAATGTGTGAAAAAGGGATAAAATTTCCGGTTTTTGCAAAAGTATAAAGTCCCCATGGCAAAAATGAAATTACTGCTCCCAGTAGAAAAACCGTCGCGAAAATCAATTTTTTCTTTTTTAACTCGCCCTCCAGAAGAAAAAAGATAAAAAGGAAAAGTGCCAGAGGAAGAAACAAATTTATTAACCTTGCCAGAGAAGAAAGTCCAAGAATTAAGCCGCTAAAAAACATGATTTTTAAATCTTTTTTCTTTGCCGCCAGAATATAAAGAAAAATCCCGAAATAAAGCAAGGGAATAAATGGCACTTCAGTATTGGGGTTTTTAATAAACCAGAGATTAAAAGGATAGCTCATCCATAAAATTGAGGAAAGAAGCGCTATTTTTTTATTAAATATTTCCCGGGCTAGCAAAAACAAGAAACAGGAAGAAGCTGCCGCAAGAATAACATTGAATATAGTTATTAAAAAAAATTTATCAAACCAGAAAAAACGGGAAATCATTAATATTCCGGAAAGAAAAATAGGATATATTGGCCCAACATTCAAAGGAACTTTCCCGAAAATGACAAAGCCCCTTCCGGAAAGAATGCTGTTTGCGAGCGGTTCATAATAGGCAAAATAATCACTTCCCGGGATTTGATGCTCAGAAGGCCCGATGTTTTTAAAGAAAATTAAAAAAAGAAGGGAACAAATAATGGAAAGAAAAAAAATAAGGAATGTTAAGTATTTTTCCCTTTCGTAAATTGCTTTGAAAAAGTTTAAAATAGGCTTCATGTTAAAAGTTGATTTTTTACCTGTTTTTTTTATAATAAGTGAAGAACGATTTATTGGCAAGTTAAGCTAAAAATCAAAAAATGATAAAGATTATACCTTTAATATTTTTAGTGTCTTTGCTGACGGTAACCAGCCAGATTTTTTTAAAGAAAGGACTGATAAAGACAGGGGGAATTCAAATAAATAATTTCCCGGAATTTTTTGGAAGCTTTATAAAATTACTGCAGGAAAAATATTTTATTTTTGGCGCAGTAATTGCTATTTTTGCAGCATTATTTTGGGTATCGGTTATTTCAAAAAAAGACCTGACTGCCGTTTTCCCCATTGCCAGCGGAATATTTTACGTTTTGTTATTTTTATTATCCTGGCTTTTTCTGGGAGAAAGCATAACAATTCTCAAAATTATTGGAACAATTATTATTTTCGCAGGAATTTTTTTAATTTTAAAATGAGTTTTAAAATATGAGCAAAAAACTTTTATTGACGGGCGGCGCAGGCTTTGTCGGACATCATTTAGTTGAAGGGGTTTTAAAAAATACTGACTGGGAAATTGTAATTCTTGACTGTTTGACTTACGCCGGCAACTTAAACCGCCTGACGGATATTTTAATCTGGGAAAAAGAAAAACACAGAGTCAAATTTATCTGGCATGATTTAAAATCTCCAATAGCTGAAACTACCCATAAAATGATAGGAGATTTGGATTATATCTGGAACTTGGCGGCCGAAAGCCATGTTGAAAGGAGCTTGGAAGACTCAATCCCTTTTGTGATGTCAAATGTTTTAGGAACAGCAAATCTTCTTGAATATATAAAACATTACCAACCGAATCTTAAAAAATTCGTCCAATTTTCTACCGATGAAGTTTATGGCCCAGCTCCTGAAGGCGTATATTATAAAGAATGGGATAGATTAAAACCGTCAAACCCTTATTCGGGAGCCAAAGCAGGCGGAGACATGATGGCATTTGCCTTCGCTCATTCCTTTGGATTACCTATCTTAATTACCAGATCAATGAATATTTTTGGAGAACGCCAGCACCCTGAAAAATTTATCCCAAAAACCGTAAAAACTATTTTAGAAGGAAAACCTGTTTTGGTCCATGGAGTCCCTGGCCAGATAAGTTCAAGATGCTGGATCCATGCCCGAAATGTCTGCGATGCCCTGTTGTTTTTGATGGAAAAAGGCGAACGTGAAGATATCTATAATATCGTGGGAGAAGAAAGAAGCGCCCTAGATCTGGCAAATCGGATTTCACGCATTATTAAAAACAGGGATCTGGCCGAAAACGAAATAGAGTACTTAGATTACCATAAAACTAGGCCTGGGCATGACCGAAGATATGCTCTCGATGGAACAAAATTAAAAGAAATGGGCTGGCAGCCAAAATTTACTTTAGACCAAAGCTTTGACAAAATGATAAGATGGATGCTTGAAAATAAAAAATGGCTAAAGCTCTAAAATTTTAAGCAATTTGTAATATTCTCAAACAATAAATTCCCAAAAATCCAAAGAGGGTTTTTATTTATGCCGGAACAAAAATATTTCACTCCCAAACAATCAAAAATCAAAGAACTAATAAGAATACATTTTCTAAGCTCGCCGCTTTTTAAAACAAAGGGGGCAAAAGAAAAGGTATTGGATTTGGGATGCGGCTGGGGGTTTTACTTTAAAATTAATCCTAGGGCTTGCGGAATAGATTTTAATCCCGATTGTGTAGCTTATTTAAAAGATTTGGGATATAAAGTTTTTGAAGGAGACATTAGAGAAAAGCTGCCTTTTCCGGATAACTTTTTTAAATGGGTGATCTCCCACGACGTTTTGGAACATTTCGAGTTAAAAGATGCTGAAAAAATTTTTGATGAGGTCTTCCGGATTTTAGAGACAGGGGCTTTTTTTTTAATTTTGATTCCAAATCAAAAAGGATATATTTCCGGCCTGAAATTAAATACAGGGCATAAGCATTTTATAAGTTTTCAGGAAATTCTGGACATTACAAAGGGAAGATTTGTTCCTCAAAAACATTTTTTTTATCCCCTACCGAAAAAAATAGGCAACTATTTTACTCATAATAAAGAGGTAATTGTTCTAAAAAAAATAAATGATAATTGTTAAAAATCAAAAAGAATCTCGACAAAATAAGCCCTTAGTTTCTGTGGTTATCCTTAATTGGAACGGAAAAAGATATTTGAATGACTGCCTTACGTCATTGGAAAATCAAAGTTTTACCAATTTTGAAATTATTTTTGCAGATAATGGCTCGGAAGATGATTCAGTCAGTTTTGTAAAAGAAAATTTTCCGAAAACTATAATAGTTGAAAATAAAAAAAATTTAGGATTTGCCGAAGGCAACAATCGAGGAATAAGAATAGCTCAAGGAAAATACGTTTTTATACTCAATAATGACACAAAAGTAGATAAAAATTGCCTTGAAAAATTGGTGGAAGTTGCAGAAAGAAACGATAAAATAGGTATGGCTGCAACAAAAATATTATCAATCCAAAATTCAAAATTAATTGATTCGGTTGGGGTTAATATTTATTTTGACGGCATGTCCCGCGGGAGAGGCAGAAAAGAAATTGACAATGGCCAATATGATAAAATAGAGAAAATACTAATTCCCAGCGGCTGCGCCGCCCTTTATAGGAAGGAAATGCTCGATGAAATCGGCCTGTTTGATGAAAGGTTTTTTGCTTATTGCGAAGATACTGATTTGGGCCTGCGAGGAAGATTGGCTGGCTGGCAAGCCCAATTTGTTCCTTCGGCGGTTATCCAGCATTATTATTCGGGGACTTCCGGAAAATACTCTAGCTTTAAGGCATTTTTGGTTGAAAGAAACCATTTTTGGGTTGTATTAAAAAATTTCCCGCCAAAACTTATTCTCTTTCTCCCTTTTTATACAGTTTTAAGATATTCATTTATAATTTTTGGCCTTTTAACTAAAAGAGGGGCGGGCGCCAGATATCAGTCTCCGAAATTCCAATTAGTTTTTATTTTATTGAAGTCATATATTTCAGCACTGCGGGGCCTGCCCGAAATGCTAAATAAAAGAAAATTTATACAAAAAAATAAAAAATTAAATAATAAAGAAATATATAATTTATTTAAGAAATACTCTTTAAGGCTTTCCGAAATTACTCTTAATGATTGAGGGTAAAATGAAAAAGAAAATTCTATTAATAAACGCAATAAATCCGGTAATTGAAGTGGAGCAGAGATACCCAAGTTTGGGATTAGGTTATCTTGCAAGCTCTCTAAGAAAACATTTTGGCAAAGATGCATTTTTATTTAAGATAATAGACCGGGATATCGAAAAGGAAATCATTGCCTTTTCTCCTGATCTGATTGGGATTTCTTCTGTCAGCCAGAATTTCAACTTGGCTAAAAAATATGCAGAAATAGCAAAAACAAAAAATATCCCTGTAATTGCCGGCGGAATACATATTTCAATGCTTCCCGAATCTTTATCCAAAGATATGGATTTGGGCTGCATCGGAGAAGGAGAAATAACAGTTATTGAAATAATGGAACTTTTTCTAGAACAGGGGAAATTTCCAAAAGAAGAACTCAAAAAAATCAAAGGAATTTGCTATGAAGAAAATGGAAAGATTGTTTTAACAGAACCTCGAGACTTAATAGAAAACCTAGACAGCGTTCCGTTTCCAGCGCGGGAAATTCTAAAAATTGAAAAGCATTCTTATGTTTTTTCTTCCCGCGGCTGCCCTTACAGATGTGTTTTCTGCGCCTCTTCCCGATATTGGGCGAGAGTTCGATTATTTTCTGCGGAATATATATTAAAAGAAATAAAAGAACTGGTAGAAAAATACAATGTGACCTTAATAAGTTTTTTTGATGATCTTTTTATAATTGATAAAGAAAGAATAGAAAAATTGGTATCTCTTTTGAAAAAAGAAAAATTTTATGGAAAAGTAAAATTTACTTGCTCCTGCCGGGCGAATCTTGTAAACGACGACATTGTTAAATTATTAAAAGAAATGGGAGTAGTTTCAGTGGGAATGGGGTTGGAATCCGGATGCGAAAAAACCCTAAATTATCTAAAAGGCGGCTCGGTTACCGTAAAAGATAACACAAGGGCAATTAAAATATTAAAAGAATACGGCATCTCTGCCGATGCTTCCTTTATAATTGGCTCTCCCTACGAAACGAAAGCGGAAATGTTAGAAACTTATAATTTTATAAAAAAAAATCCTTTGGATTTGGTAGACACTTACACCTTAACTCCGTTACCAGGCACTCCGGTTTGGGAATTTGCCGAAAAAAAGGGGCTGGTTTCCAAAAATATGAATTGGGATTTGTTAAATATTAATTTTGGCCAAAATCCAAAAGACGCATTAATTTTATCAGAAGTCTTAGACAGAAAGGAAATTTGGAAAATTTACAAAAAATTTCAACGCCAGCGATTTTTCCGAAACCTTAAAAATATCTGGCACCATGCCTATTCTCAAGATTTTTTCAAAGTTGCTTTCAGAACAATATCTCAAAAAATAAATACCTTGATTAAAAAATATTAAGGTTTGATTATTATTATCAGATTTTTAAGGTTTTTAAGATAGAAAAAAATATCATAAAATGACCTTATTTTTTTTACCTTGCTGAATATATATTTGGGACGCAAATAAAAAGAAGAATAAGCTTTTCTAAGATATCTTTGAAGCTCTTTGGGCGGAACATCGCAAAGGCTAAAATCCACCTTGCCAGCCAGGGCATAAAAACTTTCTCCCAAATCCGGCAATCTACCAGAAGATTTAGCTATCTGATATAGTTCAGTTCCCGGAAAAGCAGTAGCAATTGAAAATTGAGCGTATTCCACATCCAAACTCTTTGCAAAATTTATAGTTTCTTTAATTTCCTTTTCGGTTTCACCGGGAATACCAAGAATAAAGTAACCCAAAATTTCAATGCCGACTTTTTTTGCAGCTTTTACCGCAATTCTTACCTGTTCAATGGTAATACCTTTTTTTAAAATATTCAGAATTCTAGAATTCCCCGATTCGATGCCAAAACCTATCAAATAACATCCGGCTTTTTTCATAAGTTCCAATAATTCTTCGTCAACCAAATTAACTCTTGTTTCGCATTTCCATTTTATATTTAACTTTTTTTCGATCAGCAAATTACAAAGTTCCACTGTTCTTTCCCGGTTAAAAGTAAAAGTATCATCGTAAAAAATAAGTTCCCTGATTTTATATTTTTCTTTAAGAAATTCTATCTCTTTTACAACGTTTTCTGGAGATCTTGCCCGAAAAACATTTCCGAATATCGGTTTTGAGCAATAAATGCAATGAAAGGGGCATCCGCGGCTCGTGATTAAGGTAGTAGCGGGCTTTTCCCGGCTTTCCAAGATTTCTGAATATTCTTCTATTGAAACCAATTCTCGAGCGGGAAAAGGCAAGTCATCTAAATTTTCAATAAACTTTTTTTGGGAAAAATCAAAAATTTCTTTATTTTTTCTGGAAATAATCCCATCTAATTCCGCTTCTTTTCGTTTCCCTTCCAAATAGTCTAAAAAATGGCACATTCTCTCTTCTCCCTCCCCCTTTAAAACAAAATCTATGCTTTTTGAGCTAGCCAAAGTTTCTCGCGGCAAAAGGGAAGGATGAGGTCCGCCAAAAATAATAATTTTTTCCGGGAAGTTTTTTTTAATAAAATCGGCCAAAGATACAGCTTCCGCAATATTTGGGGTAACAGCAGTAATTCCAATTACTTTGATTTCGGGAGTCAATTTTTTAAAAAGGGCTTCGGGAGTAAATTTTTCCAATAAAAAATCTAAAATTAAAGGCTGATGGCCAGCCTTTTTCAAAGACGCAGCTAAATACATTAAACCCAGAGGAGGAGTAACAAAAGATGTCCTGCCCGGCGGATTAATTAAAAGAATTTTCATTTTTCTTTTAAGGATATATGGCGAACGATCTCAGTAATTTCTCTTTTCATTGTTTCCAAACGAGAAATTATCTGGAATAAAATAAAGAAAATAATTAGAATTGAAAAATAAATTGCCACGTCTATGCCCCTGCCTACTCCCAAAAGATTTGCAAAAAAATTAGTAACCTGCGGCAAAAAAGCGACGACTAAAATCACCGTCCAAATAAATGTCCAAAATAAAAAAGCCGGCAAATTGAGCTTTTTTTTCTTAAAGTCAGATGCGGTCTTTATAATTATTAAAATTACAAAACCTGCGCCGATAATTTGAATTAAAGTCATGTTATTTTGTTATCTTTAAAATGAAAAGTTTTGCTAAGGTTTTAAGCCCAACCCAAAACCCCTGGCCTTTGGAAAGAGAATAAGAAGTATAAATCGCGCGAATAGGCACTTCTTTCAACCTAAGTTCATTTGTTTTTATATCAGTCATTATTTCAGAAGAAACTTCCATGCCAGAAGTTAAAGTCCTCAAGCTCTCAGCCGCTTTTTTATTGAAAACCCTCATTCCGGATTGGCTGTCCGTACTCCAAATCCCAAAAAATAAAAAGGTAATGAAATTAAAAAAATAATTTCCAGTTTTCCGAAAAATAGGCATTCGCTGATTTTTAAGAAAACGGGATCCAATAACGACATCTGCATCACCTGAAACTATCGGCTTTAAAAGATTTGGAATTTCTTCTGGATCATGCTGCCCATCCGCATCTATAGTTAAAATAATATCGGCATTTTCCGAGAGGGCTGCCTTAATCCCTGTTCCCAAAGCCCCACCCAACCCCCTGTTTATTATATGCCGATAAACTTTTACTCCTTCTTTCCGAGCTATTTTTGAAGTGCCGTCGTTTGATCCATCGTCAACTACAATAATATTATTTGTGTATTTTTTTATGCCTTCAATAACTTTACCAATATTTCTTTCTTCATTATAAGCTGGAATTATTGCATAAATCCGCATAATAGATAATTCTGCCGAATAATTGGTTAAACCGTTATAGCTGAAATTGCCTTGAATTTTTTCGCAATCCAAACTTGGATTAATTCATAAGATCCAAAAAATACTGCTGCATAAAATAAATCTCCCAATAGCGTGTTCCGGAAAAAAGGCAAACCCATATAATAGCACTGGATTAAACCGGGAATAGATTTGGCATACCATGGAGTAAATGCCCAAACTGAAAAATTTGTCAAAAGAAAAAATATTAAAGCTCCCAAAACCGAACTCCCTAAAACTGTTTGCCATTTTTTATGTTCTTTTAGCCAAAATCCTAGAAAGACGCACAAAATAAAACTTCCATAAACTGCAGCCATTAATTTTGGTTCATAAGAACCAATAAATATATCAGAAATAACCATTGCGGCCAGTGGTAATATGATTGCTATTTTTTTTGAAAGATATACGCCGGCGAATAAGGCCAAGGCGGCAATGGGGGCGAAATTAGGCAAGTGAGGCAAGAGCCGAAAGCTGACCCCAATTAAGATAAAAATTACAGCGAATGCGATTTCTAAAATCTTTCCTTTGATAGAGATATTAAGCTCTTCATTTGCGATAGTTTTTTGCATAGTTATTTAAAATTATGGTTTTTTATAGTTTATTGCGACTTTATGATTATGTTTTATTGTATCACGATTTAGAATTTAGTAAAATTAGCTTTTTGAAAAAATTTTATAGTTTTTTCCAAACCGTCTTTTAATGTAAATTCGGGCTGCCAACCGAGTTCTCTTTTAGCTTTTGAAAAATCTACTTTTGACCTAATAATCTCGCCCGGACGAAAAGGATAAAAATAGGGTTTTTCCTGTTTTTTAAGTAGTTTTGAAATTAAATTAAGAAGATCGTTAATTTCAGTTTCTTTGTTTGTCCCAATATTATAAACTGAATTTTTCTTGCAATTTTGCGCCAAAATTGCAGCCCTTACGGCATCCTCAACGTATAAGAAATCCCTAGTTTGTTTTCCCGTTCCAAAAATAATAGGTTTTTTCCCGGACATTAAATCGTTGATGAAAATTGAAACCACTCCCCCTTCCCCCGCAAAAGATTGCCGAGGGCCAAAAACATTAGAATATCTTATTACGGTAGAATCTAACCCTTGGTTTTGATAATAA
>JAQTPW010000025.1 GCA_028712565.1 Minisyncoccota bacterium | reverse complement strand
GATAAATTAGCTTTTTGGTTTTTTTCCAAAATTATTGTATTATCTTCAAAAAATGTTTGAGTTTTTCTCGCTTCTAAAATTTTATTTATATTTTGTGCATACCAAAAATTTTCCTTCTCCAAGAAATAAGGGGCTATACTAACTATTAGAATTTTCTGGAGAGTGTACATAAAGTTTATACCCCGGTAGTAGAATTTGGACTATTTGATAGGGTGAATAAATTTTTTTTCAAATTCACTACCGGGCTACGCAAAAATTCCCCTTTTCCAAAAAGTAGGGGGTGATACTGACAATTAAAATCCGGTCAAATTTATTGCTTGACAAATCCACTATATTGGATTATAGTATAGATAGAATATTTGTCAAAAATAAAATCTGAGGTTGGAGTTGAATAAACGAAGAAGGAGGTGGCCGATGTCTTTTCGCTGTATAGTTTGTGGAAATACGCAGCCGAACGGGACGCCGGCAGAAATGGTTGTTTTGAAAGAACGATCTTTAGAAAAAATAATAGAGGTAGTTGATCCTAGAACCCATCTAGTTACGGTTTCTTCAGGCTCGGTGGGTTGGCAAATAATAAAAGAAGGGTTAGCTTGTCCGAAGTGTTTTGTCAATCCGCCAAGGCCAGAAATAGAGGTTGTAATAGTTTAAATAGGGAGGAAATATGCCGCTAGAAACTTCGACGTTAGCACAGGTTTGCCCGGGTCCCGTAAGCTTTTGCTTGGCGTATAAAGACTGTACCAAGTGCACTTTCTTTACCAGAGCATTCGCAAAGTTTCTTGCTTTGGAAAAAAACAATAAGGCTTAATGTCTTATTGTTATCCATGCCGAGCAGCGGTTAATTCGTTGCTCGGTTTTCATTTGTTGAAAGTAGTCATTGTTTTTTCCAGGCCGTCTTTCAAAAATGTTTCTAAGGCTGCAACTACTTTATTTATTGTGTCTTTTAAGATTTTTTCTTCCTCTTTTGTAAACTTTTGCAAAACGAAATTTTCAACCCTTTTTGGCTTTCCGGATTTCGGCTGGATTCCAATTCTAAAGCGGATAAAATCTTTGCTTTTCAAAAAATAAACTATTGATTCAACTCCTTTGTGGCCGGCCGCACCGTGGCCCTTTATAATTTTGATTTTTCCCAAAGGGAGATCAATATCGTCGTGAATCACGGCTAGATTAGAATTTAGAATTGAGAATTTACCTGCCCGCATCGGCTGCGCCGAAGACGATGCAGGCGGGGAATTTTCAATTATTGCTTTTACGGCCTTACCGGAATTATTCATAAATGTTTGGGGTTTAACAATAATAATTTTTTCTCCATTCTTTAATCCTTCTGAAATTTTCGCATTGACTTTTTGGGAAAATTTAAAATCGGGAAAATTGTTTTCCTTTTGGAATTCATCAGCAACTAAAAATCCGATATTATGCCTCGTATTTTTATATTTTTCGCCCGGATTTCCCAGGCCCACAACTAAAAACATACTGTTTTCTTATTTTATCATCCTATTGATTAAATTGAAAATTTTGATATAATGTATCTATAAATATGAGAAAAACTTTATCCTTTCTTTGGGAAACCCTAAAAGTTTTAATAATTGCCTTGGTGATAGTAGTGCCTATCAGATATTTTTTATTTCAGCCGTTTTTTGTAAGAGGCCAGTCAATGGAGCCGAATTTTGAAAACGGCGATTATTTGATTATTGACGAATTGTCTTACAGATTTAGATCTCCAGAAAGAGGAGAGGCAATAGTTTTTAAATATCCCCAGGATACGACTCAAAGATATATTAAAAGAATTATCGGGCTTCCCGGAGAAACAGTTGAAATAGAAAACGGAAAAATTACAATTTATAAAGAAAATTCAGAACCAAAGATATTAAATGAATCGGACTATCTTTCTTTAAATATACAAACAACCGGGAATTTAAAAATTACTTTGGGAGAAAATGAATATTTTGTTTTAGGAGACAATAGGCCGGTTTCTTCTGATTCAAGGCGCTGGGGAACAGTTCCAAAAGATGACATTATTGGTCGAGTATATTTAAGGGCTTGGCCAATTTCAGCTTTGGCAAAAATAGAGGTGCCAAATTATTAAAATGACAAAAAAACTAAAATTTCAAGCTCCAACCGGAATGCACGATATTTTGCCGGAAGAGCAAAGATATTTCCAAAAGATTTACAGCGTTGTTGAAGACATTGCTAAGTTTTACGGTTTTGAGAAGATTGACACTCCTATCTTGGAAGATGCCGAACTTTTTTCCAAAGGAGTTGGGATGTCTACCGATATTGTCGGAAAAGAAATGTTTTCGCTTCGGACAAAAGGAGGAGATTATTTGGCTTTAAGGCCAGAAGGGACAGCTCCGACTGTCAGGGCATTTATTGAAAACGGAATGATAAATTTACCCCAACCGGTAAAACTTTGGTATTTCGGGCCATTTTTCAGATATGAGCATCCGCAAGCCGGAAGATTCAGGGAATTTTGGCAGTTCGGGTTTGAAAATTTCGGAGAGCAAAACGCAGTTATAGACGCCCAAACGATCCAAATTTTTTATAATATTTTGCAGGAGCTTAAATTAAAAAATCTTGTTATTGAGATAAATTGCATTGGAGACAGCCAATGCAGGCCTTATTATAAAAAACTTTTGACAAGTTATTTTAGGTCCCGGGAGTCTGCGCTATGTCCAGATTGCAGGAGAAGGCTGAGAGAAAATCCTTTGCGGATTTTAGACTGCAAAGAAGAAAAGTGCCAGCCGGTAAAATCCCAAGCTCCTCAAATAATAGATCATCTTTGCGAAATTTGCCACAAACACTTTAAAGACGTTTTGGAATTTTTAGACGGGATAGAATTGCCTTACAGATTAAATCCTTATTTGGTCAGAGGATTGGATTATTACACAAAAACAGTTTTTGAGATATTCACTGAAACAAACGAAGAGATTCAGAAACAATCGGCTTTGGCGGGCGGCGGGAGGTATGATACTTTGGTAAAGCTTTTGGGCGGTAGGGATACTCCTGCCTGCGGAGCGGCAGCTGGAGTGAACAGAATTGTTGAGTTAATGCGGGAAAGGAGCCAAAAGCAGCCAAAAGAATTTGAGGCAGAGGTATTTTTGGCGCAATTGGGGAATTTAGCCAAAAAAAAGAGTTTAAAATTAATCGAAGAATTCAGAAAAGAAAAAATAACTATTGGCGAATCTTTGGGAAGGGATTCGTTGAAAGCCCAGCTTGTAAAAGCAAATAAAATGGGAGTGAAATATACTTTGATTTTGGGCCAACAGGAAGCTCTGGATGATAAAATAATTATTAGGGACATGAAAATAGGAAAACAGGAAACCGTAAAGCTGGACAAGGTCGTAAGAGAAATTTCAAAAAAAATTAAAAAATGAAAGATTGCATTTTTTGCAAAATTGTAAAGAAAGAAATTCCGGCAAAAATTGTTTATGAAGACAGAAAAATTATAGCTTTTGATGATGTCGCGCCCAAGGCCCCCGTCCACGTCGTGATAATTCCCAAAAAACACATTCCCACAATTGCTCAAGCAACGCCAAAAGATAAGGAATTAATCGGAGAATTATTTTTAGCTGCAGTAAAAATAGCAAAGAAAAAAGGGTTGACAAAATCGGGATATAGATTAATCTTCAATGTAGGCAGAGATGCTGGTCAGACAATAGACCATCTTCATCTGCACTTATTAGGAGGCAAAAAATTGCCTTTCGCATAAAAATATGGCACTAGAAGTAAAAAAACAAGAGAGGGAAACTTCTCAAAGCGTGATTCGCCGCTTCACCGAAGGAGTGAAAAGAAGCGGGATTTTAGTTAGAGCCAGAAAGTTAAGGTTCAAACAAAGAGAAAAATCTTCAGATATGCAGAAAAAAGCTGCTTTAAGAAAGATAGAACTTAAAAAAGAATATGAAAAAATGAAAAAAATGGGGAAATTGGAAGACAGGCGTCGCTACCGCTAATTCGCAAGAATATATGGCGTTAAAAGAAAAAATACAAACAGACTTAGACTC
>JAQTPW010000012.1 GCA_028712565.1 Minisyncoccota bacterium | reverse complement strand
TTAAAAGAAAAAATACAAACAGACTTAGACTCGGCTCTGAAAGAAAAAAGAGAAATAGAAGTTTCAATTTTAAGGATGCTAAAAGCGTCCGTTTTTAACAAGGAAAAAGAAAAAAGGTATAAATTAACAAAAGGAAAATCAGATGCCGATCTTGAGAAAATGGGGAAAGAAAGCGCAGAAGCTAAAAAGCTGGAAAAAGAAAGCGAATTAACCGATGAAGAAATACTTGATACTATTTCTTCTGAAATTAAAAAAATAAAAGAAGCGCAGGTTTTATTTGAAAAAGGAAAAAGAGAGGATCTAATTAAAAAATCAAAAGCCGAACTGGAAGTTTTGCAAAAATATCTGCCGGCTCAAATTTCCGAAGATGAAATCAAAAAAATAATTACAGAGGCAATCAAAAAAACTGGGGCAAAAGAAATGAAAGATATGGGAAAGGTAATGGGAATGGTAACGCAGCAAGCAAAAGGAAAAGCAGATATGAGCCAAGTTTCCAAAATCGTAAAAGAATTGTTATCTTAAAAATCGTCCTGAATTTACTGAAGGACGATTTTTAAGTATTTACCACTCTTGTGAGTTTTTACAGAGCGCAGTAGAATGGAGTAATAATAATTAATTAAAAAATATGCCATCCATTACTCGCAGCCCCGCACAAGAGCAATCCCAGTACGAGGCAAACAAAACCAATGTTAAATGCATATTAATTGTAGTTATTTTAGCTGTAATTGTTGGTGGTGGAGTTTTGGCTTACCAATACTGGTGGGTGCCAAAAGAAGAAGCTAAAAATTCTCAAAAACCAGTTGCCTGTACCGAAGAGGCAAAAGTTTGTCCCGATGGTTCTGCAGTCAGCCGTACTGGCCCAAACTGCGAATTCGCAGAATGCCAAAATCCAGGAAAAAATTGCGAAAATGATTATGACTGTGCCTGCGGTGTTAATAAATATACTGGCGAATGTTTCTTTGGTTATAAAAATTATGTGGATACAACTAAACAATGTCCGGATTTTTGTACTGGAATTGCTGGCAATTTTGAACTTAAGTGTATTAATGGTGCTTGTAGCCAAGTACCTGTTTCTTCAGATGGAGGAGAAATTTGCAAAGATCTTTGCGGAGACGGAACTTGCCAAGAAATAGTTTGTTTAGCACTAGGTTGCCCATGCGCGGAAACAAAACAAAGTTGTCCTCAAGATTGCGGGATATAAGCTTTAACCAAATGCTTTCCACTTTTAAGTTTTTATAGTATAATAAACAAATAATAATTAACTAATAAATAACATGCCATTCATTACACAAGAGAAAACAAACTGGAAGTTTGTTGCAGTTGTAGTAATTATTGCTGCAATTGTGGGTGGAATAATAATTAATATTTAATAACATATTATTATTCTCAATAACGGACTAAATAGCGGTGCGTCTCGCGTCGCTATTTGTTTTTAAAGGATATTTTTGGTAAAATTTAAGCATGGTAGAAGTGAATAACTTGACGAGAGTTAAGATTGATAAAAATTTTTTGAAGAAGGCCGCAAAAAAGGTCTTAAAAAGCGAGAAAAAAAACATAGAATTATCTATTGTTCTTGTTGAGGAAGACGAAATTCATAAATTAAATAAAAAATACCGAAAGAAAGATTGTCCGACCGATGTACTCTCTTTTCTGTACAGTAATAAATCTGGAGAAATAGTTATTTGCCCAAAAGCTGTCAAGGAAAATGCAAAAAAATTTGGCTCGGCTTTCAAAAAAGAATTAACCCAAGTTTTAATTCACGGAATCCTGCATTTATTGGGTTATGATCACGAAGCAGGAAAAAAAGAAAAAGAAAAAATGTTGGGAAAGGAAAGATATTATCTCGCTAAATTCCCTGCCCGCAATGCTTCGCCCGCCAGAAACGCTGTATCTACTGCGGGCTGGCATAGCGATGCAGGCGGGTAAATCCTACATTCTAAATTCTAATTTTTAATCCATGTCCAAAGGCCACATTATTACTGGAATCGATATCGGAAGCAGTGAAATTAAAGTTTTAGTCGCTTCTAAAAAACCTGACAAGGAAGAAATAGATGTTTTAAGTTTGGTCCAAGAGCCTTCTTTTGGCGTCAGAAAAGGAGTAGTAATTGATCCAAACGGCGTTGCTGAAATTCTGCAGCTGGCTTTGAATAAAGCGAAAGAAGAATCAAGGCAAAGAATTGAATCAGCTTATGTTAATATCGGAGGATCTCATATTTTTTCTGCGGCTTCTCACGGATTAATTTCTGTTTCTCGGGCTGATAGAAAAATTTCACAGGAAGATATAGACAGGGTTTTGCACGAGGCCCAGACCATTTCTCTGCCTTCAAACAAAGAAATTTTGGAAGTTTTCCCGCGAGAATTTTTCGTTGACGGAGAAGGCGGATTAAAAGAGGTTTTAAGTATGGAGGGAGTCAGGTTGGAAGCGGATGTTTTGGCAATTGGAGTATTTTCCCCTTATTTAAAAAACTTAACCCAGACGATTTTAAATTCCGAAATTCAAATTAACGATTTAACCCCATCTCCTTTGGCAAGCGCAAGAGCGGTTTTGAAAAAAAGGGAAAAAGAATTGGGAACGGTTCTTTTGGATATTGGAGCCGGAACTACAGGAATGTCTGTTTTTGAAGAGGGGGAATTAATTCAGGCAATAGTTTTGCCAATTGGATCTAATCATATTACAAACGATATTGCCGTTGGTCTGAAAATTGATGTGGATTTGGCAGAAAAAATAAAATTAGAATTTGGGAATTGCCTTTTCAGAGGAAATGACAAAAAAGAAAAAATTGAAGTTGGGGAAGAAGATATGCTGACTTTTTCGCACAAACAAGTGGCGGAAATTATCTCAGTCAGGGTTTCTGAGATTTTTGATGAAGTGAATAAGGAATTAAAAAAAATATCAAAACAGGGAAAGCTTCCCGGCGGCGTGGTTCTAACTGGCGGGGGAGCAAAGCTTCCAAAAATTTCAGAGCTTGCCAAAAAAGAATTAAAGCTGACTTCCCGGATCGGAAAGCCCCTGGGGTTTTCAACTGTCCAAGATGATATTTCTTTGGCTACAGTCTGCGGATTAGTTTTGGGAGGATATGATATAGAAGAAGCAGAGGGAGGAGCAAACAATTTATCTATTGGAAAAGGGCTCGGCTCTAAAATAAAAAAATTATTTAAAATTTTTATACCTTAGTAAAAAATATCAGAATCAAAAAACGCCGCCCCGCGGGGCGGCGTTTTTTGATTATATAAAATTAATAGTGGTTATGGACGATTGCCCCCGGATTTTTTGAAGAAGAAATAACAGATTCCTGGCCTGGTTCTAATATCGGATTCAATTTGTCAAAAACATATTCTGCGTCGCCTTGCGTCATATTCGTGCACCCATGGCTTTGAAGCGTGCCAAATTTATCGTGCCAATAAGTTCCGTGTATTGCATATCCCCCTTTATAATAAAGAACAGATGGAATGTCTGTTAAATCATAACTTGTATCATAGTCGGGCGGTCCGCCTGCCATATCGTCTTTTCTTAGTTTTGCCCAAATTCTGTAAGTTCCGGAAACTGTGGGGTAATTTGTCCTTCCCGGGGCAACGTAAGTTGCAAAAACAGGCAAGTCATAAGAAAACAAAGTCAGAACTTTTTTTGTCAGGTCAATATCAACCCAGTATTCTCCCGCTTTTACTTCTCCGGGGATTTCAAAATTTTGAGGCGGCTCCGGTTGCTCAATTGAAGTGATAAATTCTGAGAAAACATAAGCGCCGGGATATTTCCCTCCGTCTATTTCATACCAGACTTGATTGCCGTCAATCGCTTCGCCATAAACTTCGTTTAAAACCTTAACCCGGTTTGCGGTGGAAAATGTTCCCAATCTTTCAGTTTGGGTCGAGGGGCCTTTTCTTACAGAAATGCCATTTGTATTAATTTCTCCCCACCAGCCCAAATATTTGAAGCGGTTCGCATCTAGGTATTCTTTTTTTGCGGGGAATCTTGCATCAAATTCCCAGACCGAAATTTCAGCTTGGCCTTGCTGGTCCGTTACTATTGCCCGCACTTTATATGTTTCATCTGCCGCCAGTTTCTTATTGAAAAAGAGAAAATATTGATTTTCTGCAATTTCACTTGTTGAGAATTCAACTGGCAAGCCCTGAAAGTATAAAGTGGCTGTTTTAAGAGGGGACTGCAATGTAACTTTTATTCTTATCATTTGCAAGGCAGGATAAACAGAAGAATTATTTGCCGGCTGCTGATTTGAAAAAGAAGGAAAATTTTCCCCATTTTCCGGCAACATAATAGTTGCAACGGAACCGGATTCTAAGATTTTTGCCGGCAAAAATGGCCCCTTTCTTTTTATAACAACAACAAAGTTGCTGTTTTCTTGGAAATAATGCAAATCTTCAATGAGCGGATTTTCAATTATTTCGTTGTAGGTAAACTGGGCCGTGACTTGATTTATATTCTGGAAAATAATTTTTGTTTCGCCCAAATTTGGAAATTCCTGTATTGAGTATTCTGGAATTTGGTGCCTTGCCTTCTTAGAAGAGGAAAAATCAAAATTAATTTTAGTGCAGGTTTTTTCCAAATAATTGCAAGAAAGTGGCAAGACCGAATATTCTTTTGCGTAATGCGGCAATAAAAATGGGATTTTGTTCCAAAAACACCCAAGCAAAAAAACAAAAGCAGAAAACAATAAAGCCAAAAAAACAAAAACAAATTTTTTCTTATAACTTGCCATTACAAATTTTTTCGGGAATTAATCATATTCTTTTAGAAATATCATAAAGTAAAATATGTTTCAAATGCATTAAAAGGAATTTTAGTTGCTTTTTAAAAAATAGGTGTTAGAATAAAAAATCACAAAAATATGACATCCAATACTCAAATTAAAGTAGTGGGAGTCGGAGGTTCCGGCGGCAACGCAATTTCCAGAATGATGAAATGCAAAATTCCAGGCGTTGATCTAATAGCTATTAATACCGATGCTCAAGATCTGCAAAAAACTCGGGCTCATTTTAAGGTCAGGATTGGAAAAGAAATAACGCAAGGTTTGGGAACCGGCATGAATCCTGAAGTCGGAAAAAAAGCTGCCGAAGAGCAAAAAGAAGAAATCAAAGAAATACTGAAGGGTTCGGATATGGTATTTATCACCTGCGGTTTGGGCGGAGGAACGGGAACTGGCGCTTCTCCAGTTGTTGCTGGATTTTCAAAAGATTCTGGAATTTTGACAGTGGCGGTTGTCACAAAACCTTTTTCTTTTGAGGGCATCTCGCGCCAAAAAATTGCCGAAGCCGGTTTAAAAAATTTAAAAGAAAAAGTTGATTGCTTGATTTCTATTTCTAATGACAAGCTTCTTTCGGTTTTGGATCCCAATACTCCGATAAATTCTGCTTTTTGGGTTTGCGATGAAACTTTGCGGGAAGCCGTGAGCGGAATTTCCGACCTTATTTTGCGACCCGGCATAATTAATGTAAATTTTGCTGATGTCAAAGCCATTATGAAGAATTCAGGTTCGGCTTTATTTGGAGTAGGGCGAGCTCAAGGCGAAAACAGGGCAGAAGTGGCGGCAAAGGCCGCAATAAATTCTCCCTTGCTTGATATTTCGCCAAAAGGCGCAAAAGGAGTCTTATTCAACGTATCTGGAGGCAGGGATATTTCGCTTTCCGAAGTGGAAGAAATAGGCAAAATCTTAACTCAGGAGATAAATCCCGAGGCAAAAGTCATTTTCGGAGCAATCGGAGACGAAAAATTGAAGGAAGGCGAGTTAAAAGTGACCATAATTGCCACCGGGTTCTGAAATCACAAAACAAAAGTGAATAATTGTCAAAAAAAACGAGGTTTTCCACAAATTTTTATAATTTTGGGGCTTGACCGCCCTTTTTTATTTTCGTAAAATGAAATAATATCCGTGTTGTTTTTTTATGCCCGGCGGTAAAAATTTAATTGCTTCCGGGCGACATAAATTTTAATTTAACAAATTTTTTATCCGTTTATGCCCCAAAATAAAATTATAAAAGTCCAAAAAAGGGATAGAACAATAGTAGATTTTGATCAGGAAAGAATTACCAGCGCTATTTTTAAAGCTATTACTGCCACAAAACAGGGCGACGGAAAAAAATCAGCAAAACTTTCCGATAAAGTTGTTAATTTTCTAAACAGAAGATTTAAAAAAGATGAAATTCCTCAAGTTGAACAAATTCAAGATATAGTTGAAGAGGTTTTAATTTTGGAAGGACTGGTTGATACTGCCCGCGCTTATATTCTTTACAGAGAACAAAGAAGAAAGATAAGGGATGCTGTAAAAATGATTGATGAATCAGTAGAAATGGTTGACCAATATATTCAAGAATTGGATTGGCAGGTAAAGGAAAATGCCAATATGGCATATTCTCTGCAGGGTTTGAATCATTATGTCACTTCGGCGGTTGCCAAAAAATATTGGCTGAATAAAATTTATCCAAAAGAAATAAGGGAGGCGGTTCAAAGCGGAGATTTTCATGTCCATAATCTGGATACCCTTGCAACTTATTGCTGCGGCTGGGATCTTTATGATTTATTAATGAAAGGGTTTGGCGGAGTTTCGGGAAAGGTGGAATCAAAACCGGCAAAACATTTAAGATCTGCTTTGGGTCAGCTGGTAAATTTCTTTTATACCTTGCAAGGAGAATCAGCTGGAGCTCAAGCGATTTCCTCAGTTGATACTTTGCTGGCTCCATTTATAAGATATGACAATTTGAGTTATTCCAATGTAAAGCAGGCTCTTCAGGAATTTATGTTTAATATGGCGATTCCAACTAGAGTCGGATTTCAGACGCCTTTTACAAATGTGACTTTGGATATTAAGCCCTCGCCGACATTGGCAAAGCAGCCAGTGATTATTGGAGGCCAGCCGCAAAAAGAAACTTATGGAGAATTTCAGGCAGAAATGGATATTTTCAATAGGGCTTTTTACGAAACATTGATGGAAGGAGATGCAAAAGGAAGGCCGTTTACTTTTCCGATTCCAACTGTAAATATTACCAAAGATTTCAATTGGGATGATCAAAACTTAAATCCCTTATGGGAAGCGACGGCAAAATACGGGGTGAATTATTTTTCCAACTTTATTAATTCTGATATGAAGCCAGAAGATGTCAGATCAATGTGCTGCCGGCTTAGATTAGACAATAAAGAATTATACAGCAGAGGCGGTGGGCTTTTTGGCTCAAACCCTTTAACTGGGTCAATCGGAGTAGTTACTATAAATCTCCCCAGAATTGGATATGTGGCAAAAACAAAAAAAGATTTTTTTGCGAGATTAGGAAAAACAATGGATTTATGCAGGGATTCTTTGGAGATAAAAAGAAAGGCACTGGAAGATTTTATGGCAAAAGGACTTTATCCTTATTCAAAGTTTTATTTGTCTGGAGTAAAAACAATGAGGGGGCAGTATTTTGGAAATCATTTTTCAACAATTGGTTTGGTGGGAATGAACGAAGCCCTGCTGAATTTTATAGATGAAAATATCGGTTCCAAAAAAGGGAGGCGCTTTGCCGGCGAAGTTTTAAGCTTTATGAGAGAAAGGATGGTAAAATATCAGGAAGAAACTGGAAATATTTATAATTTGGAAGCGACTCCGGCAGAAAGCACTTCTTATCGTTTGGCGCAAAAGGACAAAGAAAAATATCCAGAAATCATTACTGCTGGCACGAAAAAAGTTCCCTATTATACAAACAGCAGCCAATTGTCTGTAAACTATACAGATGATATTTTTGAGGCTTTGAAACTTCAGGATGATCTCCAGTGCAAATACAATGGCGGAACCGTTTTGCATCTTTTTATCGGGGAAAAAATTTCCGATACCCAAACAGTTAAGAATTTAGTTAAAAAAGTTTTTGAAAATTTCCACCTGCCTTACGTCACCATCACTCCCACTTTTTCAATTTGTCCTACTCATGGATATTTATCAGGAGAACACTTTTTGTGCCCGCAGTGCACAATTTCCCAGCCTTGCGAAGTCTATTCAAGGATTGTCGGGTACTTAAGGCCAATCCAGCAGTGGAATTTGGGCAAGCAGCAGGAATTTAAAGAAAGGAAAGAATTCAAAATTGCGCGAGCAATTTCCGCGTAGCGGATAGATTACAAAAGTTGCAGCAGCAATATGATAAAAATTGGTGGACTCCAAAAATTAACACTTATTGATTACCCTGGCCGCCTGGCGGCCACGATTTTTCTTACGGGATGCAATTTTCGTTGTCCTTTTTGTTATGCCTCAGAGCTTGTTTTGCCGCAAAAAATAAAAAATCAACCCAAGATTTCTGAAAAAGAAATCTTTAATTTTTTAAAAATCCGAAAAAATCTAATCGAGGGAGTGGTGATCTGCGGAGGAGAGCCGACAATGTCAAAAGGATTGGTGGAGTTAATTAAAAAAATAAAAAAGATGGGATTTTTTATAAAATTGGACACTAATGGCTCGGATCCCAAAACTTTAAAAAAATTAATAGATGAAAAATTAATAGATTACGTAGCCATGGATTTGAAAGGGCCAAAAGAAAAATACGGAAAAATCAGCGGATCAAAAATTGATATAAAAAAAATACAAAAAAGCATTGATATTTTGAAAAAAGGGAAAGTTGATTACGAATTTCGGAGCACAATTGTCCCAGGCTTACATGGAAAAGAAGATATACTTGAAATGGCGAAATGGATTTCAGGAGCCAAAAGATATTATCTTCAAAATTTCCGGCCGGAAAAAACAATTAATTCCAAATTTGAAAGAATAAAGCCCTACCCTCAAGAATTTTTATTGGAAATTCAAAAAGCTATTTCTCCATTTTTCGAAGTCTGCCAAGTAAGATAGGGCGCTTCAGGAATATAATTTTTGGTACAGACGCGATCTTTTCCAGCGAAAATCGCTGCTACTCGGGAATTGTCCGCCTTGGGCGGAACCAAGCCAATTCCCTGCGGACTGTCCCAAAAATTATATTCCCTCGCTTTTAAAAAAATAACAACCTTCGGTTTTTGCCGGAGGTTTTATTTAGTTTTTGTAAAATTTATTAAATTTCGTTAAAATTCATAAATGACTGCTTCGAAAATTTTTTTATATTTTTGCCTGTCTTTTATTTTAGGGATTTTTATTAGTTCGATGCTGGGGTTCTTGCCCGGTAGCGAAGTTTATCTTCTGCTACCGGGTTTAATTTTAGGCATTCTATTAATTTCAGTTTTTTGGAAGTACAAAAAATTTGTAATTTTCGGATTTTGCATTTTGTTTTTAGTTCTGGGAATTTGGCGAAAGGGAATTTTTGACTTGCGAATAGAAAATTCAAAATTAAGAATTTTGAACGACAAATCAGAAACTGCAACTTTGGTTGGAGTTATTGCCGAAGATCCCATTATAAAAGAAAAGAGCACGAGTTTTGTTTTTAATGCAGAGCAAATAAATGTGAATGGAAAAACCTCCAATATTTCCGGGAAAATTTTAATAACTGCGAGAAAGTATCCGGTATACGAATATGGAGACAAGTTAGAAATAACCGGAAATTTAAAAGCTCCTTCAGAAGATATTAACGGTTTTAATTATAAAAATTATTTGCTGAAAGACGGGATTTATTCAGTAATTAGTTTCCCAAAAATTGAATTAATTTCCAAAAATCAGGGTAATAACTTATATAAATATCTTTTTTCTTTTAAAAATAAATTAAAAGAAAGTTTAAATTCCGTAATGTCGCCTCCCCAAGCGGGAATATTAGAGGCATTGTTTTTTGGAGATGAAAATAATATTTCAAATGACTGGAAAGATAAATTTAACTTAACTGGCGTCCGCCATATCACCGCAGTTTCTGGCATGAATATTACTATAATTTCTGCGTTAATTTTGAATTTTCTTTTGTTTTTAGGGTTTTGGAGAAAACAGGCATTTTTTATATCTGTAATCTTGATTGTTTTTTATATTTTAATGATTGGTTTTCCGGCGTCTGCTCTTCGTGCCGGAATTATGGGAATTCTTTTTCTTTCTGCCCAATATTTTGGCAGGTTGTCATTTGCTCCCCGGTCAATTATTTTTGCCGCAGCTTTTATGTTGTTGCTTAATCCCTTGCTTTTAAAACTTGATGTCGGGTTCCAGCTTTCTTTTTTGGCAATAATGGGGCTAGTTTATTTACAGCCTCATTTTCAAGAATTTTTCCAAAAAATTCCAAATTTTCTTCAGCTAAGATACACATTGGCAGCTACTTTATCTGCCCAGATTTTTACTTTGCCCGTTTTAATTTATAACTTTGGAAGAATTTCTATTTTAAGTCCGATAGTCAATATTTTAATTGTTCCTTTATTCTCTTTAATTACTATTTTAGGTTTTACTTTTTCTTTTGCGGGGATATTTCTGCCATTTTTGGGCCAAATTATCTCTTGGCCGGCTTGGCTATTATTAACTTATGTTTTAAAAGTAATTGATTTATTTTCTAAAATTCAATTTGTTTCAAAAAACATATCAAATATGCATTGGGGATTATTATTAATTTTCTATTCGGTCTCGGGTTTTATTATCTGGCGCTTACAGGAAAAACAAAAATTAAAATTCCTGCAATATTAATCTTGCCGTACAACCATTGCCATGGCTACAATTCTACGGCAATTTAAAAAGTTTTTTTAATTCCTTGTTTCCGCTTATGCTTTTTGCCACCACAAACCTTAATTCTTTTTCTGTTAAACCAAAGAATTCTTTTAATAATTCAATTTCTGCTTGGCAATCAAAAGGGTGGATCCAGACGCTCTTTTGTAAGAGGTAGAATCCTAACTCTTTTAGCTTCCCCCTAAACGCTTCGCGATAAGATTTTTTTAGCTGCGAGATATCAAAAATTACCACTCTCCATCTTTTATCCCACATCTTTGGCTTATTTATTTTTAAATTATTAATTTGGAATATTCCTGCTTTTCTTCTACCCTCTTTTGTCAATTCAATATAAATTTGACGCCCATTATTTTTAATTGTTATTAACCCCTGTTTCCTTAAATTATAAAAAGTGTCGTTTATTTTTTTCCTTGGATATTTTTTCCATTTTTTATTTCCGTCCAAAATATTCCTTATAAAATAAGGCGAAGTTGCGGCAATACAGACGGCACCGCCTATCAATAGCCAAGAAAATATATCTTTTACAATTTCTGATTTTGGTTTCGCAAGATAATACTTAAGTTTTTGTATGCTCATGTTTCTATTTTAACATACCGTAGAATTATAGCCATGGCAACGACTGTACGGCAAGGTGTATAGGGAGGGAAAATGAGCATGGTGTATAAATTAAAATAAATTAAAAACTTATGGGTTCGTTTATAAATTAGAGAATATACAAACCAAAATCTGAAATAGCGCATAAGCATGAAACAGAGGAGATAGAGTACGAAATAAAACCGTGGGTTTTAGGGGTAAATTTAAAAAATAGCAAAAAATGCTCAAATTTGATAAAATGTCAAAATAAACTATGGAGAAAAAGGTTTGGCTAATTTCTGTTAATATGGGTTATGGGCACCAGAGGACAGCTTTTGCTTTAAGAGATTTGGCTTTTGGCGGGAAAAATATCAATGCTAATGATTATGAGGGTATTCCCGAAAATGACAGGAATGTTTGGGAGTTTACTAGGAAATCTTACGAAGCAATTTCAGATTTTAAAAGATTTCCTTTATTAGGGAATGCCTTTTTTTCATTGATGGATTATTTCCAGAGGATCCTTAGCTTTTATCCCAAAAGAGATTTATCAAAACCAAATACCCAACTAAAGCAGATTTTTTCGCAAATAAAAAAGGGATGGGGAAGGCATTTAATTGAAAGACTAAAAGAAAATCCCTTGCCAATCATCAGCACTTTTTTTACGCCAGCTTTTATGGCCGAATATTTTGATTATCCCGGAGAAATTTTTTGCGTAGTTTGCGATGCGGATGTTTCTCGGACTTGGGCGTCTTTGAATCCAAAAGAAAGTAAAATAAAATATTTTGCTCCGACAGAAAGAGTCGTGGAAAGATTAAAACTTTATGGCGTAAAGCCGGAAAATATATTTTTTACCGGGTATCCTTTGCCTTTGGAGAATATAGGTTCAAGAGATATGGAAATTCTAAAAGAAGATTTAAAATTTCGTCTTCTAAATTTAGATCCAAAAAAAAGGTATTTTAACAAATATAAAACTTTAATCGAAGAAAATTTAGGGAAGCTTCCTGAGGAATCTGATCATCCTCTGACAATAATGTTTTCAGTTGGAGGAGCAGGGGCGCAGAAAGAAATAGGATTGAAAATTTTTAAAAAACTAAGCGAAAAAATAAAAAATGGTAAAATAAAGCTTATTTTATCTGCCGGCATAAGAAAGAGAGTTAAGGATTATTTCGAGAGCGAAATTTCCAAAGGAATGTTCCCCGTAAATTCTAATGCTGAGATATTATTTGGTGAAAACATCAAAGAATATTTCCAAAAATTCAATCTGGCATTAAGAAAAACCGATATTTTATGGACAAAACCTTCGGAACTTTCTTTTTATGCGGCATTAGCATTGCCGATTATTATAGCTCCCACAATCGGTTCCCAGGAAGAGTTTAATATGAGGTGGCTTTTAAAATCCGGGCTGGGAGAGCTTCAAGAAAATCCAAACTATATAAATCAATGGATGCCCGACTGGCTGGACAATGGTTATCTTGCTGAATGCGCTATGGAAGGTTTTATTGAAGGAGAAAAATTTGGCGTAGAAAATATCAAAAAAATAGTATGTGGATATTAGTTACAATTCTATCTTATCTTATTTTAGCAATTGTTTTTCTGATAGATAAATATCTTTTAAAGAGTTCGATTCCAAACCCCCAAGTTTATGTTTTCTATGTCGGAATTGCAGGAATTTTAGCTGTTTTGCTCCTTCCATTTGTCGGTTTTTCTATTCCGCAACCTTCGCAGATTTTTTTAGGGCTTTTGGCGGGTGCCGCTTTTATGTTTGGACTTTTTTGGTTTTATATGGGACTCGGGCTTTTTGAGGCTTCAAGAATAGTTCCTGCGGTTGGCGGGCTGACTCCTTTCTTTACTTCTTTATTAATTTTTATTTTTTCTAAAGGCAAAGAAGTTTTAACGCAAAAAGAAATTTTCGCTTTTGTCCTGCTAATTTTAGGGAGCGTACTTATTGTTTACGAAAAGGGGAAATCCATAAATTTAAAGAGCCTAAAGATATCTTTAATTTCATCGCTCTTTCTTTCTGCCTCCTTTGCTTTAATAAAATATATTTATTCGGTTTTGCCATTTTGGACAGGTTTTATCTTAAAAAGCTTTGGCGGATTTCTGGCGGCAATTTTATTTTTTATTATTTTTCCTGAAATCAAAAAAGAAATTTTCAAAAAAAGATCCTCCTTCGCAAAGGATTCGAATGACAAGGAAAAATCTTCAAAAAAGACAACGATTACTTTTTTGGGGAATCAGGCAATGGGAGCAGGCGGAAATATTTTACAGAATTGGGCCATAGCCCTAGTTCCTTCTTTGGCTTTTGTTGCTTTTGTCAACGCTCTGCAGGGAATCCAATACGTATTTTTATTAATTTTCACAATTTTCCTTTCTTGGAAATTCCCATGGTTTTTGAAAGAGGAAATTTCAAAAAAAATTATTTTTCAAAAAACAATTTCTGTTTTATTGATTAGCGGAGGGTTAATTTTATTGCTCATATAAAATGAAAAAAAAGATATTTCTTATTTTTTTAACAATCTTAATTCCAGTTTTTTTATTTTTTGCATATTTTTTTGTAGGCAGGGTTTCTCCCGCAAAAGAAATAACTTTTGGTGTGAATTTTTCACAGTGGCACGCTGAAAACCTTGGCTTAGATTGGAAAAAAGCATATTCGGCTCTTCTTGAAGATTTGAGGGTTAAAAATTTGAAAGTCGCATTCCAGTGGGATTTGGTTGAACCGGAAAAAGATGTATTCTATTTTGAGGATTTAGATTGGCAGGTAAAAGAAGCCGAGAATCATGGGGCAAAAATAATTCCGATTATCGGAATTAAAACTAGCCGTTGGCCGGAATGCCATGTGCCCAATTGGGCGGTCAATTTAAACAAAAAAGAGCAACAGAAAGAAATTTTGGAGATAATAGAAGAAATTGTTTTAAGGTATCGCGATTCCGAAGCTATTAAATACTGGCAAGTGGAAAACGAACCTCTTTTTAAATTCGGATGCACATGGGCTGATAAAAATTTTTTAAAGGAAGAAATTGAATTAGTGAAAAGGCTTGACTCAAAGAATAGGTCAATTATTATAAGCGATAGCGGGGAATGGTCTTTATGGATTTCCGCTGCCAAACTTGGAGATATGGTAGGCACCACTCTTTATAAGAAGGTTTGGTTCAGCTTGTCCTTGGAAAAATTTCCTTTTATCCACAAAAAAATAGGATTTTATCTTGATTATCCTTTTCCCGCCGCTTTTTATGGAAGGAAAGCTCAGCTTATTGAAAAAATTTTTGGAAAGAAAGTAATTTGTGTAGAACTCCAGGCAGAACCTTGGGGGAAAGTATTGCTTTATGACTCGCCTTTATTAGAACAAGAAAAAACAATGAATTTGGAGCAATTCAAGTATAATATAAATTTTGCGAAAAAGACGGGATTTGATGAAATCTATTTGTGGGGAGGGGAATGGTGGTATTGGATAAAAGAAAAACAGGGAAAACCTGAAATTTGGCAAGAGGCAAAAAATTTATTTCAAGAGAAATAGTGAAAAATTTAAATGATTCCTCCGGAAAAATATTATATCAATGTTGGCAGGGCGAGTGATTTGAAAAATAAAAAGGACAAATTTATCTACCGGGCATTAGAAATATTCCCGGGTTTTTTGGTTTGGACAACTTTTATTTTAATGATTATTCTTTCTTGGATAGCTCCCTTTTGGGCGGCAATTTTTATTATTGCTTTCTGCTCTTATTGGTTGTTAAGAACTGCCCATTTTACTTTGCATTTAGTAGCCGCATATCGGCAGATGAAAAAAAATTTAAACATAAACTGGATTGAAAAACTTGACGAATTGAAAATTGAAAATTGCAAATTGAAAATTAATTGGCGGGAGATTTATCATTTGGTGATTTTGCCAATGTATAAGGAGGGATATGGGATAGTAGACAGCACAATGAAGGCTTTGGCAAGTTCTGATTATCCGAAAGATAAAATAATTGTAGTTTTAGCAATAGAGGAGCGGGCAGGAAAGGAAGCAAAAGAAGTAGTCGATAAGATTAAAAAAGAATACGAAGATAAATTTTTTAAGTTTTTAATAACCGTTCATCCCAAAGGCATTCCCGGGGAAATAGCAGGAAAAGGGTCAAACGAAACTTGGGCAGGGAAAGAAGTAAAAGAAAAAATAATTGACGTTGAAAAAATCCCTTATGAAAATATAATTGTTTCCTGTTTTGATATTGATACTCAGGTTTTTCCGCAATATTTTTCCTGTTTAACTTTTCATTACTTAACCTGTAAAAAGCCCTTAAGGTCTAGTTTCCAGCCGATCCCTTTGTATTTAAATAATTTTTGGGAGGCGCCATTTTTTTCGAGATTGGTTTCTTCCATGAATGTTTTTTGGCAGATGATGCAGCAGCAGAGACCGGAAAAAGAAATTACCTATTCCTCTCATGCAATGGGGTTTTTACCTTTGGTTGAAATGGATTTTTGGCAAAAAAATGTAGTTTCTGAAGATGCCGGCATATTCTGGAAAGCATTTTTATTTTACGATGGGGATTACAGAGTAGTTCCTATTCATTATCCGATTACTATGGATGCAGTTGCCGCAGCAAGCTTTCCCAAAACCGCCATCAACCAATATAAGCAGCAAAGGAGATGGGCAGGGGGATCAGAAGGAATTCCTTATTTAATTTTTGGTTGTTTGAAAAATAAAAAAATTCCTTTTAAAAAAGCTTTTACTTATTCTTTTTTGATAGTTGAAGGATTTTGGGCTTGGGCAACTAATGCAATTTTAATTCTTTGTTTGGGGTGGCTGCCTTTGGTTTTAAACAAAAGTAATTTCCATTCCACTGTATTGGCTTACAACCTTCCCTATATCACAAGAAATCTTATGACAATTGCCATGGTTGGCTTATTTGTCTGCGTTATAATAAACATACTGCTTGCTCCTCGGCCGAAAGATTTTAATTTGCGGAGGAGGTTTTTTTTACTGGTCCAATGGATTTTTTTTCCTTTTGGATTGATAATTTTTGGTTCCTTTCCCTCAATTGAAGCCCAAACGAGATTAATGCTAGGGAAATATCCCGGATTTTGGGTGACAGAAAAAGTGAGAAAAACTTAACAAAATTTCAAATATATTTTAGAATAATTTTGTAGAATAACATGTCTATTTACCAATTGCCAGATTTTAAATTTCCTCAATTAAAAAAGCCAAACGGCTTTCCAAAATTTTGGCAACGCAAATATTTTTTTGTTGCGTTTTTAATTGTAATTTCTTTTATTTTTGGAGCATTAGGAGCGATATCTGCGGTTAAATATTTTCCGGCTGTGGTAAGAAACCTGCTTAAAATAGAAGCTCCTGTTTCCAATACAATTGTAAATCAAATCAACCAATATACGCCGGCGACCAGCCAAGAAGAAGCCATAATTAACACAGTTAAGGAGACTTCTCCGGCTGTTGTCAGCATTATTGTTTCAAAAAACCTGCCCGTTTATGAACAATGCTATACCAATCCTTTTGGCGATTTTTTCCCCGGATTTCAAATTCCAGACATTTGCCAAAAAGGAACCGAACTTCAGGAAATTGGCGGGGGATCTGGTTTTATAATTTCTTCTGAAGGACAGGTTCTGACTAATAAGCACGTTGTTTCCGACACTGACGCAGAATATACTGTTTTGACCAATGATGGGAAAAAATATCCTGCCAAAGTTTTAGCTTTGGATCCTAGCCAAGACTTTGCGATAATCCAGATTAATGAAATTCAAGAAAGTTTGCCGACAGTAAAGCTTGGTAATTCAGATCAGCTGCAAATTGGCCAAACCGTAATAGCTATTGGAAATGCTTTAGGAGAATTTAGAAATACGGTTTCGGTCGGCGTCATTTCGGGTTTAAGCCGGACAATAACTGCGAGCGGCGGCGGAGTTTCCGAAACCATAGAAGATGTTATCCAGACAGATGCCGCTATTAATCCGGGAAATTCGGGAGGCCCGCTTTTAAATCTAAAAGGCGAGGTTATTGGAATAAATACTGCCATTGTATCCGGCGCGCAAAATGTAAGTTTTTCAATTCCGATTAATAAAGCAAAAAGAGATATAGAACAATTCAAAGCCACTGGAAAAATTACCTATCCTTTTTTGGGAGTAAGGACAATTGCAATTAACGAGACGATAAAGCAAGAAAATAATTTGCCCGTTGATTATGGGGCTTGGATTCAAAAAGGCGCAAATGGGGAAGCGGCCGTAACTTCAGGATCCCCGGCGCAAACAGCGGGCCTGAAAGAAGGGGATATTATTTTAGAATTCAGCGGGCAAAAAATCACTGCCGAAAACACTTTATCGAAAATAATTGCAAAATATAACCCGGGAGACGAAGTAACTTTGAAAACATTAAGAAACGGGAAAGAAATGAAAGTTCAGGTGACTTTGAGCGAAAGAAAATAGCTGTTTTCTAGTCAATAGCTTCGCACCACTTCAATAGGTGTTTTGTAATCCAAAGCCATGTGCGGTCTTTCTGAATTGTAGTACCGGATATACTCTGGTATTTCTTTTTGCCAGGATCTCAGACTCCT
>JAQTPW010000011.1 GCA_028712565.1 Minisyncoccota bacterium | reverse complement strand
ATAGACCTGATAATTACTCTGAAAAACGCTGAGATTAAAAATTTCTGCGCAGAATCAGCGTTGCGATCAGCGAAAATCAGCTTCTACATCATTTATGAAAATCAAACCATTGTCAGATCATATTTTAATAGAACCAATAAAAGAAGAAGAAAAAACAAAGGCAGGAATTTTGCTTCCTGCTACCGCTGAAAAAGAAAAACCAGAACAGGGCTTGGTCATTGCCGTGGGCCCCGGAAGAAAAGTTTCTTCAGGGAAAATCATTCCTATGAGCGTTCTGCCGGGCCAAAAAGTTTTGTTTACAAAATATGGCCCAAACGAAATTAAAGTCGATGATAAAGAATATTTAATCGCAAAAGAAGAAGACATATTGGCAATTATTGAGTAAAGATTAAACATGGCAACCCCGGCTCAAATTTTGCGGGGATTGTGTTTGGCAGCCCGCTTCGCCCAAAAAAGGATGGGGCTATTCGCCCCTCGCAGGCTGCGAAAGTTTCTGAAATTAATAAAAATAAATTATATTATAGCGAAATTGACGGCAAAATTTGAGCGGGGTGCTCATTTGCTCCGCCAGCTTCGCTGTTATTAAAATGAGCAAACAAATTTTATTTAACGAAGCTGCCAGAAAAAGAATAAAAGCTGGCATGGATAAATTAACCGACGCGGTAAAAGTCACCTTGGGCCCAAAAGCCAGGCATGTTGTTTTGGATAAAGGTTTTGGCGCTCCTGAAATTTCAGACGATGGAGTAAGTATTGCAAAGGAAATTGAATTAAAAGATAAGGTTGAAAATATGGGAGTTGCGATAATGAAAGAAGTGGCTGAAAAAACTTCAGATTCTGCAGGGGATGGGACTACGACAGCCATGGTTTTAACTCACGCAATAGCTTCTGAAGGTTTGAAAAATGTGGCAGCCGGGGCTCATCCTTTAGCTTTGAAAAGAGGAATTCAAAAAGGAGTGGAAGCCGTAATAAATTATTTAAAAACAAGTTCTAAAAAAATCTCAAAAGAAGAATACGTTCAGGTAGCTACAATTGCGGCTACAGATCCCGATATCGGGAAATTAATTGCAAAAGCTGTCTCCGATGTCGGTGAAAACGGAGTAATCACCGTTGAAGAATCCAAAAAATCCATAATTGAAGAGCCGGAAATTGTAAAAGGGCTTCAATTTGATAGAGGTTATGTTTCAGCTTATATGATTACTGATACAGAAAGAATGGAATCGGTTTTTGAAGAACCCTACATTTTAATAACTGATAAAAAGATTTCATCGGTTCAAGATATTTTGCCGGTATTGGAAAAGGTTGCCCAGACTGGAAAAAAAGAATTGGTGATAATTGCCGATGAAGTGGAAGGGGAGGCATTGGCCACTTTAGTTGTTAATAAGCTTCGAGGCATCTTCAATACTTTAGCCATAAAAGCCCCGGGATTTGGCGACAGAAGAAAAGAAATGTTAGAAGATATAGCCGTCGTAACTGGAGCTCAGGTAATATCAGAAGAAGTGGGATTGAAACTGGAAAGCATTGAATTAAACCAGTTAGGCCAGGCAAGAAGAGTGGTTTCTAATAAAGAAAATACCACAATCGTAGAGGGAAAGGGAGATAAGGAAAAGATTGACGCTAGAATTAAACAAATAAAAAAAGAATTGGAAATTAACGAGTCTTCATTTGATAAAGAAAAACTTCAAGAAAGATTGGCAAAATTATCAGGCGGGGTTGCAGTTATTAAAGTAGGAGCTGCTACTGAAGTTGAGCAAAAAGCAAGACAGAAAAAAACTGAGAACGCTTTAAATGCTACCAGAGCCGCGATTGAAGAAGGAATTCTTCCGGGCGGCGGAGTGGCTTTATTGAGAAGCGCCGCAGTTTTGGAAAATTTAAAATTGGAAGGCGATGAAAAAACCGGTTTGGATATTTTAAGAAGAGCTTTGGAAAAACCAATCAAGCAATTAGCTGAAAATGCAGGTTTGGATGGAGCAATAGTTGCCGAAGAAGTTAAAAAACATTCCGGAAACTTTGGCTTTAATGCCCAGACCATGAAATATGAAGATATGATTGCAGCTGGCATTGTGGATCCTGTAAAGGTTGTCAGATCTGCTTTGGAAAATGCAGCCTCTGCAGCTTCAATGCTATTAACTACGGAAGCTGTTGTGGCCGAGGAACCGGAAGAGAAAAAATCTCAAATGCCCGGAATGCCGCAGATGGGAGAAGAATATTAGTAGCTGGTAAGTGGTAAATGGTAGCTGGTAAATGGTAAATGGTAAATTAGGATTTAGAATATAGAATTTAGGAAGCCCCGCCCCTTCGATAAAACTCAGGGCGGGGCTTTTGCTTGTAAAAAGATAAAAATTGGGTAGAATAGTGATATATGAATAAAGTTTGTCCCAATTGCAAAAAAGAATTGGGAAATGCGATTTTTTATGGAATAGATGTTGATTACTGCCCAAAATGCTTGGGCGTTTGGTTTGAAGAAGATGAGCTAAGATGGGCAAAAGATCTATCAGACAGAAATTTAACTTGGTTAGATATCGATCTTTGGAAAGATGATGAAAAATTCAAAATTTCCCGGGATAAAAAACTCTGCCCGGAGTGCCGGCTTCCTCTTTACGAAGTAAATTACGGCACTTCAAGAATCATGGTAGATGTTTGCAATGTTTGCCATGGCATTTGGTTAGATCGCGGGGAATTTGAAGAAATTATTAAATACTTGAAAGAAGAGGGGAATTACGAAGTTTTAAATAAATTTACAAAAAAATTATTGGGAGAATTCTGGGAAATTTTTTCCGGTCCCGAAGATTTACGAGAAGAGGTTTCTGATTTTTTAGCAATTTTAAAGCTTTTGAAATATAAATTTGCCACGCAAAACTTGGCAATCACTAAACTAATTTCAAGTTTGCCAAAATAATTTTGGCAAGAAAAAATTCTGTTTTTGGAGAGGTCGACCCTAAGGGTCCCCTTCGGGGCATATCCGCCAAAGGCGGACCCGCCTAGGGCGGGGTGGCAAACAAATTAGCATGCATTATGTTTATATATTATTTAGTCAAAAGTTGAAGAAACGATATATTGGTAAAACATCTGATCTTAAAATAAGAATTAAGCAACATAATTCTGGCAAATCGAATTTTAGTTCAAAAGGCATGCCCTGGAAGCTGGTATACTACGAAGCGTTTTTGACTAAAGATGATGCAACGAGAGAGGAATTGTTTTTAAAAACTGGCAAGGGTAGAGAAAGAATAAAATATCTATTTGGAGAGGTCGCATAGCGGCCGAGTGCGTCCGCTTGGAGAGCGGATAACCTGAAAGGGTTCGCGAGTTCGAATCTCGCCCTCTCCGCCACACTTCGCTGAAGCTTCGTGTGGCTTCAGCCTTCATTTAGCTTAGCGAAGTGTGTAACCCGTAGCTTTAGCGAAGGGTTAAAGATATGTATTTTGTATATTTATTAAAGCTTTCAAATAATAAGATTTATACTGGCTCTACCCCTGACATTAAAAATAGAATTAATGAGCATAATCAGGGATTCTGTGAATCTACTAAGAATTTTAGGCCACTAAAATTAATCTGGCACTGTGTATTTAATGATAGATTGTCTGCCAGAAGATTTGAAGCTTATCTTAAAACTGGATCAGGCCAGGCTTTTAGAAATAAACATCTAATCTAATTTTTTATCCGTGAGACCTACGTACGTCAGAATTGCTTTAAAAGCATTTTTTTATTTTAACTTAATGGGTTTCTGAAAATTATGCAATCTAATTTCTGGAAAAATATGATTCCCGCTTCGGCGGGTCCCTGGAATTTTTGCGAAATTTTATGAAAAATTTCTACAAAAATTTGAAACGGCCGATTATGATGCTAGCTCCAATGTCAGATGTTACTGACGAGGCATTTAGACGCATGCTTTTAAAGCTCGGAAGGCCCGATATTTTTTGGACAGAATTTGTTTCAGCAGACGGATTGGTTTCCAAGGGCAAAGAAAAGATTCTTGAAGATTTGAGATTTTTTCCGGCAGAACATCCTATAGTCGTTCAAGTTTTCGGGGCAAATCCCGGCCCATTTAAAGGGGCGGCGGAAATTATCAGAAATCTTGGCTTTGACGGAATTGATATCAATATGGGTTGTCCGAATAAAGATGTAGTAAAAATGGGGGCGGGTGCGGCATTGATTAAAAATCCCAATTTGGCAAAGCAGATTATTAAAGCGGTAAAGCAGGGTGCGGGCGGGGAGTTCCCGGTTTCCGTAAAAACTCGTATTGGATATTCAAAAAATGAGGTTGATAAATGGATTCCCGCTCTTTTGGAAGAAAATCTCGCCGCGCTGACAGTGCATTTTCGCACTAAGAATGAAATGTTCAAAGTTCCTGCGCATTGGGAATTAGCAAAAAAGATTGTAAGGATTAGAGACCGGTATGCGCAGGAGACATTAATTTTTGGAAATGGCGATGTAAAATCACTTTCACAAGCGTGCCAGCTGGCAAAGAAAACAGGACTAGATGGGATAATGATTGGGAGAGGAGTTTTGGCAAACCCGTGGTTTTTTTCTGGCCGGACGCCCGATCTTTCGGAGCGGCTGGATGCCGTCATCGAACACGTCAAAATTTTTGAAAAATTGCACAAAAATAACTTTCTTAAAAACGGCTCTATTAAAAATTTTGATATTATGAAAAAATATTTTAAAGCTTATGCAACAGGGTTTGACGGCGCAAAAGACCTTCGCGAGCGTCTTATGGGGGCAAAAAACGCAAATGAGGTAAAACAGATAATAAAAAAATTCTTAAGGAGCCCGTTCTATAGAACTGGGGAGATGTTATAAATCCTTGATCCGTGCATTTCAATGGAAGTAAAGCCGCCTTTTAATCTGGGCGGTTTTTTGATAGGATTTGATAAGTAGAGTAAAATAATTATTCAGCGATTATAATTTATGAAAAAACTTATATTATCTATTTTGCCTGAGAAATTGGGTATTTGCCATTTTGAAAAAAATAGCTTAATTCCTGACTGGGCAAAAAACATCAGTTTTTGTTCTATCACCAGAACAGGAGACGAATTATCCATTGTTTGTCCGCAGGATAAAATTCCGGGCGGGGTATTATATGAAAGAAATTGGAGATGCTTTAAAGTGCAAGGGCCTTTGGGATTTACAATTACAGGCATTGTTTCTTCCTTGTCTGCGCCGCTAGCCAAAGCAAAAATAAGCATATTTTATATAGATACCTACGAAACCAGTTATTTAATGGTTGAAGACAAAAATCTAAACAAAGCAAAAATTATTTTGAGTAAATTCTGCCTTATAAAATAAAAATTATTAATGGAAAAAATAAGGCCAAAAGTTGGGGTGGGGATTATTGTTAAAAACAAAAGTAAAATCCTCCTTTTAAAGAGAGCCGCTTCTCATGGAAAGGGAACATGGTCGCCGCCGGGCGGTCATTTGGAAATGTTTGAAGATTTGGAGTTTTGTGCAAAGAGGGAAGTGATGGAGGAAGCCGGAATTAAAATAAAAAATCTAAATTTCCTTGGAATCACCAATGATAAATTTAGAACAGAAGGCAAGCATTACATCACTATTTTTATGCAGGCCGATTTTGGATCCGGTAAAATAATGGTTTGCGAAAAAGATAAATCTTCTGATATTAATTGGTTTCCAATAAATAAGTTGCCCCATCCCTTATTTCTTCCATTAGCAGATCTGATAAATAATAAATCTTATCCAAAGGGAATCTGGGATAAAATTTTCAATAAAAAGTAAAATGGAAATCAAAGACAGAAAACTTCATCGGATAGCTTTAACCGCTATTATTCACAAGGATGGAAAATATCTCTTGACCCAGAGAAGCTTAGAAGAAAAAGCGTTTCCCGGCAGGTGGACGGTGCCCGGCGGGAACTTGGAAGTTGACGATTATATTAATCTGCCGGCATCAGAAGCTGGCCAGTGGTATAATGCTTTAGATGGCGCGTTAAGAAGAGAGGTGAAAGAAGAAACTGGCCTTGAAGTTGGCAAATTAAACTACTTGATTGATATTGCCTTTATCAGGCCAGACGGCGTTCCAGTTGTCATCTTAAGCTATTGGGCAGATTATAAATCAGGCGAGATAAAACTTGGCGGGGACAGCATAAATTATGCATGGGTAACTCCGGAAGAAGCCAAGAATTATGATCTGATAGAAGGGATATGGGGCGAAATTGATATGGTAAATAAGATAAAAAAAGGTTAAAATAGAAAAATATGCCATCCTCAATTTTAAAAAATTTTCCACCCTTTAAAAAACCATTAAAGGTGCTTTTCGTTTCAGCCGAAGTTTCTCCATATGTTATGGTTGGGGGGTTGGGCCAAGTGATGAAATCTCTGCCCGCGGCTTTAAGAAGGTCAGGAGTGGATGCCCGGGTTTTTATGCCAAAGTATGCTTCAATAGATGAAAAAAAATATCCAATGGAAATGATTTACGAGGGTTTGAAAGTTCCAACAGATGATCCAGAGAAAAAAGAATTAATTTGCAATGTTAAAAAATATACTCCGGCAGAGCCGCAAGCCCCGACCTATTTTTTGGAAAATATGGAATATTACGAAAAGCGAGCCAATGTTTATGGGTATTCCGATGATCCTATTAGATTTGCTCTTCTTTGCCGAGGACTTTTGGAATTTTTGCAAAAATCCGGCTGGGTTCCAGATATTATTAATGCCACTGACTGGCACACAGGATTTTTGCCAAATTATTTAAAAACTAAATATTCCCAAGACCAAAAATTATCAAAAATAAATACCGTTTTTTCAATCCATAATTTATACCATCAGGGAGTTTTTGACCATCATACAATTACTGAATTAGATTTTGACGATGGCAGGTCAGACATTACCCCGATGTTTTCTGAACGGCTGGCAAAACAAAATTTTATGAAAAGGGGGATTATTTATTCAGATGCAGTAAACACCGTTTCAGAAACTTATTCAAAAGAAATTTTAACCAAGGATTATGGCGAAGGTTTGGATGAGCTTTTGAAAGAAGTAAGGACAAAAATCTACGGCATTTTAAATGGGATTAGCTATAAAGATTTGAACCCTGCCACTGATAAAAATATCCCGTTTAATTTCAGCCTGCACGACATTAAAAAACGGGGGAAAAATAAATCTAATCTACAAAAAGAATTTAATTTGGAAGTTTCCCAAGATATTCCTTTAATTGGCATGGTCACCCGGCTTTACGAGCAAAAAGGGATAGATTTATTATTTCCGATAATGGAAGTTTTGCTTTCTGATTTTAATTTGGAATTTATAATAGTTGGAGAGGGGGACGCCAAATACCGGGATTTTTTCTCAAATATGGCGAAAAAATTTCCAAAAAGGGTCGGTTTTCACCCGATTTCCGATTTTACTTTGGGCAGAAGAGTTTTTGCGGCAAGCGATATATTTTTGATGCCTTCTCGTTTTGAGCCTTGCGGATTGACTCAGATAGAAGCAATGAGATACGGAGCCATTCCTATTGTCAGGAAAACAGGAGGTTTGGCAGATACGGTTTTTGATTTCGATCCGAGAAAAAATACAGGCACTGGTTTTGTTTTTGAAAAATATGATTCCACTGCTCTTTTTGGGGCAATTATCAGGGCGATTGAAACATTTAAACATAAAACTTCTTGGCAAGGATTGGTAAGACGAGTGATGCAAGCTGATTTTTCTTGGGAAGCTGCAGCCAAAAAATATTTATCTTTATATAAAAAAGTAATTTCTGTATAAATTTTATGATTTGGGCAAATTTTTTGCATATTTACCAGCCGGCAAACCAGACAAAAAAAATTTTAACTAATGTTGCCAATCAGAGCTATCGGAAGATTTTAGCTATTTTAAAAGAATCTCCAAAGGCAAAATTAACCTTAAATATTAATGCTTGTTTAACCGAGCTTTTGGTAAAAAATGGTTTTGAAGATGTAATTTTTGATATAAAAGATTTAATAAAAGCCGGGAAATTAGAATTGACGGAATCGGCAAAATTTCACGCTTTTTTGCCAAAACTTCCTGAAGATGAAGTTATCCGCCAAATTAAACTTAATCACGAAACAAATAAAAAATATTTTGGCGAGACCTATAATCCTAAGGGGTTTTTCCCGCCGGAAATGGCTTACAATCCTAAAGTGGCAAAAATAGTCCATGACCTTGGATATGAATGGATTTTGGCAGACGAAGCAAGTTTTCCGGGCGAAGATCCCGATTATTCAAAAATTTATAAAATTAAGGGACTGGGAGATTTCAAGATATTTTTCCGTGAAAGAGAGACTTCATTTAAAATTTTATCTGCCCAATTGGCGTCCGGCCCGATTTTAATATCAGATTTGGGAGACCGCTTAAAAAAGCACGAATATTTGCTGACTGCCATGGATGGAGAAACTTTTGGCCATCACCGGCCCGGTCTTGAAAAATTACTATTTGATATTTACCAGTCAGCCGAGTTGCCTACCTGCACAATCTCTGAATTGCCAAATTTATTTCAGGAAGAAGTTTGCGAGCCGGTTCAGGCAACATGGACTTTAATGCATAAAGATTTGGCAAGGAATGTGCCCTTTTCTAGATGGGACGATCCAAAAAATAAAATTCATCAGCTTCAATGGAAACTGACAAATCTTGCGATAAAAACAGTCCATAGTTCAAAGCCAGAGAAAAAAGGTTTTCAAAAAGCCAGAGATTTATTGGATAGGGCATTGCATTCAGACCAATATTGGTGGGCCTCGGCAAAACCGTGGTGGAGTTTGGAAATGCTGGAAAAAGGAGCAAAGGAATTAATGGAAACAGTTTTAATTTCCCCCGGCGTGTCTAAAAAAGCCAAAGAAGAAGCCGAAGATCTTTATAAAAGAATTGTTTTTTTGGCGTTGGATTGGCAAAGATATGGAATTGTTGAGGACTTGGTAAAAGAACATTATGACGAAGAAATAGCGCTTCGGCTTGATACAACAGCTCCCTATGTGCCGCCTGAAGAATTTGATAAAATAATTGCGCATTTAAAGAAGCAGGAATTAGAGTCAGCCCAAATTGAAGAATATGAAAGGGCAGCCCAATTTAGAGACAGGATTAATGAGTTAAAAGCAAAGAGAGACGAAGCAACAAAAAAGATTTAAATGTTATCTCTTGCAGAGATTAATCAAATCTGTAAAAAAGAGGGAATAGTTTTTAAAAAAATTATAAGAACCTCGAACAGGTTTGTTTTAGTTTTAGGAGAAGAAAAAAAACAAGATGCTGTTTTAAAAATCTTGAGGGATGCAAGAAGGAATTTTGCAAAAATTGCCTTAAAAAAAGAAATTGCCGTATTGAAACTTTTTAACAACTTAAAAACAAATGAAATAGGGGTGCCTCAGTTATTTGGATATAATCTTTCCGCAAAACATCCTTACTATAAAGAAGAATACGTAAATGGCGGAATTCTGGAAGAAAAAGAAGGATTTTTCTTTAAAAATTTAAAAAGTAAAGAAATTAAAAAATTGAGCAAAATTGTCTCTTTTTTGAATAAAATTAAGAGCGCAAAAATAAAAAAAATTCCCAATCTCGCCGATTTCGGCAAAAACTATATAGATTTTTTCCTCCGTTTTCATAAGTCCGAAATAAAAAACTTTCTTGATAAAAATAAAGCAGAAAAATTTTTTAACTTGATTGAGAAAGCAAAAAAAATATTGGTTCCCGAAAAATTAACAGTGATTCACGGAGAAGTTTATCCAAACAACTTAATGGAAAATAAGGCCGGGAAGATATTTTTATTGGACTGGGAGAATATTGGAATCGGAAATATTGCCCATGATGCTGTTTCGGTTTATTTGAGAATTAAAGAAAGAGCAAATTCCGAGCTATTTTTAAAAAATTTGAATTTTAAAGACCAAAAATATTTCCAGTTGTTTTTTCAGCTGGAAATAATTATGCAATCTTTGGGATCTGCTTCTTATTTTAAAAACAAAAAAGAGCTGCCCGAAAATTTTAGAAAAGAATCAATTTCTTATTTCTTAAATGCCATAAGCCGCATTTTAGGCGATGCCAAAGAAAAATAATTTAAAAGTTTTATTTGTAGCTTCTGAATGCAATCCAATTGCCAAAGTTGGGGGATTGGCCGATGTCATAGGGTCTTTGCCAAAGGCTTTGGACGAATTGGGCATTGATGTCAGATTAGCTCTTCCTAAATATGGAGTAATCGATAATAAGAAATATCCTTCAAAATTAGTGGCGTCAGGCATTAATGTTTTGGGAGAGAAAATTAATATTTACCAGACTTTTTTGCCAGAAAGCAAAATAATCGTTTATTTATTAGAGAATGAAAAATTTTTTTCTGAAAACCATATTTATTTTGAAAGAACTGCGTTTGTCGGATCTTTCCGGGAGATAGAAAGGTTTTTATTTTTTTCGGAATCTGTTTTGAAAATTTTTGACGCGATAAGTTGGTTTCCCGATGTTTTGCATTGCCATGACTGGCATACTTCATTTGTTCCCGTATTCGCTAAAATTAAAAAACAAAATATTAAAACCTTGCTGACCATTCATAATCTGGCGAATCAAGGAAGATGGAATAAGAAAGAAATTTTGAATTTTTTGCGTATTAAAGGAAATGAGTTGGAAAGTTTTAAGGCAGGGGAAAAAGATGACTTAAATATTTTCGAGCAGGGAATTTTAAATGCCGACATTTTAAACACAGTAAGCAAAAATTACAGAGAAGAAATTTTGACCGCTGAATTCGGGGAAAAAGTGGAAAACTCCTTGAAAAAGAGAAAAAAAGATTTGCATGGAATTTTAAATGGCTTGGACGTGGAAAAATTCAATCCTAAAACAGACCCTGATTTAAAAATAAATTATTCTCCGGATAATCTTGAAAGAAGATTGGAAAATAAAACTGATCTTCAGAAAATTTTAGGTTTTGAAACAAATAAAAAAATTCCGATTTTGGGTTTAATCAACAGGTTAGCTGATCAAAAAGGCATTGATTTGGTAATAGAAATTATTCCGGAATTGGTAAAAATGAGGGTGCAATTAGTGATTTTGGGAGTAGGAGCCATAGAATATGAAAAAAAATTGCGTGAACTTTGCCAAAAATATCCAAAAAATGTTTCCAGCCAGATTAAGTTTGATGCGGCTTTGGCTCAAAAAATCTATGGCGGCATAGATATATTTTTAATGCCTTCCCGATTTGAGCCTTGCGGTTTGGGACAAATGATTGCAATGCGTTATGGGGCAATTCCAGTTGTCAGGAAAACCGGGGGGTTGGCTGACACAGTAAAAAATAATAAAACCGGATTTTTATTTGAAAAATATGAAAGCTCCGAACTGTTAAAAACCGTAAAACTGGCATTAAATGTTTATAAAAATAAAAAAGCTTGGGCAAAAATAGTAAAAATGGCAATGTCCCAGGATTTTTCTTGGCAAAAATCATCAAAAGAGTACTTAAAATTATATAAAAAACTGGCAATTTAGGTCTTGATAAAACCACCCGAATTATATAAGATTAAGGCAGATTTTATTATGCTCTCTTCTCCAGTTGAAGAAATTAAAAATCGGCTTGATATAATTGAAGTTATCGGCGGCTATATCAAACTGCAAAAAACAGGGGCTAACTATCGGGCTCCTTGCCCTTTTCATGCGGAAAAAAAACCCTCGTTTTTTGTTTCGCCAGCACGGCAGATTTGGCATTGTTTCGGTTGCGCAGCCGGAGGAGATATATTTAAATTTGTAATGCAAATTGAAGGAGTTGAGTTTGGAGATGCCTTAAGAATTTTAGCCCAAAAAGCCGGAGTTGAATTGAGGCCGATGAAGGCTGAAGCCGTCCAATTGAGATCTGAAAGGCAAAAGCTTTATGAGATTTGCGAGCTGGCAACGAAATTTTTTGAAAAACAGCTTGAAGAAAGCTCAACAGGAAAGGAAGCAAAAAAATATCTGCTGGGCAGAAAAATTTCCGAAGAAAGCATAAAAAGCTGGAGGTTGGGTTATGCTCCTGATGTTTGGCAGGGATTGTCTGATTTTTTGAATTCAAGGAATTACACGAAAGAAGAAATTGAAAAAGCGGGATTGGGCCTGACTTCAGAGAGAGGGTCTTTTTATGACAGGTTTAGAGGAAGGATCATTTTTCCAATTTTTGATTTAAATTCCCAAGTTGTTGGTTTTGGCGGGAGGGTTTTTAAAGACAAAGACAATAAAGAAATCGCAAAATACGTAAATACCCCCAGCACTATTTTATACGACAAGAGCCGGATTTTATATGGTTTGGACAAAGCGAAATTAGAAGTCAGAAGGCAGGATAAATGCGTTTTGGTGGAAGGATATGTAGATGTGATTATGAGTTCCCAAGCCGGCATTAAAAATGTTGTTGCGACTTCCGGAACTGCTTTGACTCCTTACCAGTTAAGAATTTTAAAAAGATATTCAGAAAGTTTATGGACTGCGTTTGATATGGATTCGGCTGGAGACCATGCTACAAAACGGGGAACGGATTTGGCCCAAACCTTGGGATTTAATATAAAAGTGGTGACTATGCCCCAAGACCTTGATCCCGCTGATGTTATTTCAAAAGATCCCCTGATTTGGGAAAAATTAATCAGCGAGGCAAAGCCGATAGTCAATTTTTATTTTGACACCACTTTTTTGAAGTTTGATTCCAAAACTCCGGAGGGCAAGAAAGAAATTTCAAAAATTTTACTGCCGATTATTAAAATAATTCCAAACCAGATTGAAAAATCCTTTTGGATACAGGAATTGTCCAAGAAACTGGCCGTAAGGGAAGAAGACATAAGGGAGGAAATGAAAAAGGTTAAATTAAGTGAAGATTTTTTTGAATTGGAAAAGGAGGAAAAAATTGAATTGCCTCAAAAATCCCGGAAAGAATTATTAGAAGAAAGATTGGTTGCCCTGCTTTTGAAATCTCCAGAAACCTGCCCGGAATTTGTCTGCGAAGAGGATTTGGAATATTTTTCTCCGAAATTTTCTGAAATAGTTTCCCGTCTCAGGAAAAAAGAAAAATTAGAGGGAGCCTCTGAATTCTGCGACTTGGTAAATTATCTTTCATTAAAAGCCGAAGTGGAGACAGAAATTTCTGGAAAAGAAATCGAAGAAGAAATTAAAGATTGCTTTAAAAATATGAAGTCAATAGATATTAAAAAGAAACTTGACGAGATTTCAAATTCTCTTCGTGAAGCCGAAGGAGAAAAAAATTCAGGGAAAATTAACGATTTAATGGGGAAATTCAATAAATTAGCCCAAAAATTAAATACCATATAAATTAAAAATAATGGCAAAAAAGAAAAAAAATATCCGCCTAGGGCGGATCCGTCTAGGGCGGGAAAAATCAAAAAGAGCAAAAAAGGCAAAAAGAGCGGCAAGAGAAAAACGGATTCGGAAAGCCAGAAAAGCAATCAAGGGAGTTAAAAAAGCAAAAAGAAAAGCAAAAAAAACAAGAATTTTGCATCATGGCCGCCGAGAAAAAGTTTTTTCCCCCGAAAAAATTTCTGCCTTAATAGAAAAGGGGAAACTTCGAGGATTTGTTACGACCGCGGAAATCTTGTCTTTTTTTCCGGAAGTAGAAGGGGACATTAAGGGTTTGGAAGAGCTCTATGCCGCGTTGGATAAAAATGGAATTGAAGTTAAAGAAGCCCGAGAATTTTTGGAAACGCCAAAGGCTCCTGCTTTAACAAAGAGGGAAAGGCTGTTAAAAGCCACTGCCGAGTCAAGAATAGATTCAGTGCAGATGTATTTAAAAGAAATCGGCCAGGTCGCATTTTTAACAGGCGAAGAAGAAAAAGAATTGGCAAGAAAAATTGAACAGGGCGATGAAGAGGCAAAGAAAAAATTAGCAAGAGCCAACCTAAGATTAGTTGTTTCAATTGCCAAAAGATATATCGGCAGGTCTCCGAATTTAACCTTGCTAGATTTAATCCAAGAAGGGAATCTCGGCTTATTTCGAGCTGTAGAAAAATTTGATTGGAAAAAAGGTTATAAATTTTCAACTTATGCAACTTGGTGGATAAGGCAGGCAATTACCAGAGCATTGGCTGACCAAGCGAGAACAATCAGGATTCCTGTTCATATGGTTGAGACAATTTCAAAATACACGCAGGCGAGAAGAAGATTATTGCAAGATTTGGGCAGGGAACCCCTTCCTGAAGAGATTGCAGCTGAAATGGGAATTGAGGTTGATAAAGTTCATCATATAATGAAAATTTCGCAGGAAACTGTTTCTTTGGAGACGCCGGTTGGCGAAGACGAGGAAGATTCAATTTTGGCTGAATTTATTGAAGATGAAAAAGCAACTCCGCCTTCTTTGGATGCGGCGAGAACTTTACTTCGCGGGAGATTAAAAGAAATTTTAATTGATTTGACTCCCAGAGAGCAGAAAATTTTAGCAATGAGATTCGGTTTGGAAGATGGAATTACTCATACCTTGGAAGAAGTGGGCAAGGAGTTTGGAGTAACAAGAGAAAGAATCCGCCAAATTGAAGCCAAAGCCCTGGAAAGAATAAGAGAAAATAAAGGACTGGAGAAATTGAAAGGATACTAAAAGAAATTATCAATTTTAAATTATCAATTATCAATTTAATCTTGAAAAAAAGAAAAATTTAGTTTAGAGTTTAGATTGTATTCGTAAATATTTTCCGGTGTAACTCAATGGTAGAGTGACTCCCTGTAAATAATATTGCAGCTTCCAAGAGAAATTTTGGGATGAACTTTTCGGGATAACGGTGAAACCCCGCCTTCTACGCTTTATAGATTTTCATTTAGCTTAGAGGGCGGGGTAATACCGTGGGAAGAACGTAAAAATTGCATTTGCAATTCACGTTCCCCGTAGAGACTAGATACCGAAATACCTAAAGCCGATAAGGTTATGGTAAAGATATAGTCCACGCTTTATGGAAACATAAGGATAAGTGTAAGGAGTAAGTTGCAGGTTCGAATCCTGCCACCGGAGCAAACAAGAAATTCTCCACTTTGTGGGGAATTTTTGTTTGCTCTGAGTGGTAGTTGGTGAGAAGCTGTCGAGAGGGGTCGGGAGGAAAGAGTTTCCTCCCGTTTAGGAAAACAGCGAGCGAAGCGAGCGTTAGAAACCGAGGGTTTCTAAGGAGCGAGCCGAAGCGAAGCGCCTGCGGAGCAGGAAAGGCGAGCGACGGGTTCAAACGAAGCGGAATCCTGCCCGCGGAGCAATGTTCCTGTCTTGTTTTGAAAATTTTTGTCAGAGTTCTCCGCCAAAGGCGGACCAGCCTCGGGTTGGGAATCCTTTGGCCGTCCGTATCCGCCCGAGGCGGAGAAGAAGGCCTGCCACCGATTTGACAATACCACAAAAATGTGGTATCGTTTTGTTATTCGTTCCTAATAATTTAAGACGGAAATAAAAGGAGGTGTGTCTTGGAAAAACATCAAGCAACGATAGGAGTTTTTTTCATCCCACCAAACAGCGAAGGCAAAGGGCTTTGGTCGGTGAGAGCCGACGGCAAAGGAATCAACGCAATCGGCGGCCAGGTTGATCCGGAAGACATCGCCAAGGGTTTATCCTTAACCGATGTCCTAAAACGTGAAGCCTATGAAGAAGCTGGAATTGTGGCCGAAATCACCGATGACCGTCCCCTGGGAATTTTCCCGAATGCAGGCATAAAAGATGTTGCCATCCTTTATCCGGGCAGAATCGTGTCGGGCGAACCCAATCCTTCAAAGGAAGCCATCGAACACTTATGGATGGATCCATATGAGGTTCGGCACCGGGCCGAAATGTATGACCTCAGCGAAGCTGAACATGCCCGCGGTCTTTTAAGCGGGGTTGGCAAGCGTCAGTGGAATATGGCAAAAACTTTTTTCCTGAACAGCTTCAATCCTGAATACCGGCTAAGCGCTTTATACAACTTAGCCCCGCAACCTCGGAAATCAGGGAATAAGCCAGGAACTGTGGTTATCTACAATGGCGCTGCTTACATGGTCATAGGCGTAAAGGGCAGATGGCGTGATCCCAATCTCGTTCCAACCGAAGGTCAATTCGGAATAGTTCCCGACTGGGTAGACAATCCGGCACTGAAGACGCCACCGGGGTATGAAAAAATCATCGAAACCTGGAATGATACCGGGGAAGATATGTGGGAACATACCATCATTCAAAAGATATAGTTCTTTCAAGGACCGAGCAGACCGACTGTTTCCGCCAAAACTAATTCAAATTAGTTGCGGCGGTTTTTTTATTGCAAAAAGTTCTAATATTGTACCATCCTCGGAGCCACCCTGTAATTTTCGAACCGGTTTTGTTTTAAACAAAACCGGTTTTTGGTATAATGAAAAAAGGTCGGAGACATTTATTTTAATTATCAAAAATATGTTTTGCACAAATTGCGGGAAAGAGATCTCTGATGACTCAAATTTTTGTCCAAGTTGTAGTCATCAAGTTTCTCGATCCGGCGCCTCGGAAAAAAATAACAAACCTCGTTCATCCAAGATAGTAAAAATTTTGATTGGTTTTACTATTGCTCTCGTTATTTTCCTTTTTGTTCCCTTTGCTGCCTACTTTTTCATAACGGGCAAGCCAAAAGTTTATAAACATCCAGTCGCAGGGTTTAGTTTAAATTATCCAAGATTTCTAAAAATTGAGACGCCGGCATTACCGGAGAGCTCCACCTGCAAAAAAGCCGCTCCTTGCTTGGTCGTTTTTAAGGATCCAAGCCATGACGATTATGTTGTTAATTTTATTTTTGTTATGGCGGCGTCTGATGCCGGCGTGACAAAAGAGAAATTCATCGATACTGCTACCGCCTCCCTTAAAGAAGATGTTCATAACAACGTTGCAACAGTTTCAACCATTTCCGGCCAGCAAGTTTATAAATATACCAAAGGTTCTGAAAAGTCGGATGAAACTATTGAATATTTTTCTATGCTATTTTCCACCCTTTCCGGCGAAAAATCCGACTATGATCAGATCCAAACCATAGAAGTTTTTTTCCACGACGATTCCATGATAGCAATATTTTTCAGAGAAGCACCCGCTGAAGCTCAGGACAATTACGACAATTATCTGGATACATCAAGTTTGTCGATCTAATAGGCTTCTAATAACTCTATGCGATTTAACCAGCAATCAGGCATGTCAACCATAAAAATCATCATTCTACTTGGTTTTTTGTTGATGTTTTTTATCATCGGAACAACTTTTTTGGTAGGAGTTTCTGATTTATCCAATAAACAAATGTTGCAAGGATTTCTCGGCGCTTCATTTGTGGTTTGCATTGGCTTCGAAGTGATTTTGTTGCTCTTTTCACTTTTCAGGGTTTTAATTTTGCGTATAAAAAAATACCCAAAACTCACCATAATTGTTTTGGCGGTTTTTGCAGCCGGCATTGCGGCTGTGGCTGTTTTTAACAACAGGCCTTCTTCCGCAGGCCAGGCCTTCATTTCTCCGTTTCAATTGTCGCCTTATGTTTCTCACACTCAGGCGCGAGCGAACATTTGCCGGAATCCCACCAATCCGATCGTTAAAAAGGCCTGCCAGAAAGAGTATGACGAGGTGGCTCAAGACGACACAGAGAAAATTGATGCTTTGTTCGGCATACTCGACGAAGCAAAAAAAGACACGGATATTTCGGATTATGATAAATACCTTGTAGCCCAGGTTGTATTTACCTCATTGCCGAACGGCGCCAATCCGGCTGCGTTTAATATACCGGCCACTTCTTGGCTGGTTAATTTTGCCGAAAGATTTCTTGCCCAAATAACCGCAGGCGTACCAAAGACCGGCATAAGTCGGGCCGAATACGAAAAACAGCTGCTTGATGATTTGGCCTCAGTCAGAAAAAATTGCCCTTCTCCTGGCTACGAAAACTGGACATTATATGTGTCTTGTTCGGAGATCTCCTGGGTTAACGGGAAAAGACAGCCCACTTATTCCAAAGAATACAGCGAGACAGGCGGACCTTGTGCTTTTAGCGAGGCAGGTACCACCGAGGGATTCGATGTTCAGTCAACCATCGAGACAAAGATGAAAAGCGAATACCGTTTTTCCGATGCCTCCGGCAAAGAAAATCAAATCGCCTGCGCTTTTACCTGCGGCTCTTACAGTTGTCCAAAACTAGAAGGCCAGATAGTGAGTCCTTATTGCGATGCCAAAGATTCGACCACGATTTATATACCGCACTTTGGGTACAAGAAAGGTTTGGCGTCTCTTCCGGCGAACGAGAGCAGGGCGGCCGACGAAAGCGCCGAGGCAGAATGCAGTCTTCGCAGTAACGATTACGCCTTGCAAAATAACGGAATGACGAAGCTTGTAAAAGCCCGCGATTGCGAGATAAACGGAGGCGCCAGCCAAGAATGGCGAAAAGACCCGTCCAATAATCAGGCAGTTTATTACTCAACTTACTGTTGTAGCTGCGAAAGGCCGGTCAGAGATATTTACAGAAGCATTGGTGATTTCACTGAACCGGGCTATAAAGGCAAAGACCTGCTTAAAAATTTATTAGATAAGACCAAAAGCACCGAACGTGAGGCTGCGTCTCCCGATAAAGGCACAATTACAACTCCGCCAAAAGAAATTCCGCCAAAAGACGCATCGGAACAGCAGGCCGCCACTACGACGCCCCCTCTTAAATTTACGCTAGCTCAAAGCACTTTTAATGCTAAGGTTGGCGAACGTTTTGAGTATTCGTTTTGCCAGCCAGCTGCAGCTCGCTCCGGCAGTCTTTGTGCGGCTTCAGCTACCAATCCGCGATATGGCTTACCGCCCTACAGCTTTTATTTGGAGTTCGGAGTTGGCTCTCTTCCTTCCGGTTTAACGCTTACTTCCAATGGTTTACTGGCGGGCACACCCACTGCCGCAGGCAGCCGGACCGTGGGCATCTGTGCCAAAGATACCGGCGGATTTTACGCATGTCAGAAAGTAACTATTAACGTGGAGCCGAAAGAAGAAGCTTATCTTTATGATGGGCATTATACCGTCAATTGTAGCAGTAGTTATCGAGATAATTGTTGTATTAGCGGTTCTATAGATGTAGGTTTGCCAGACAGTTATAGAGAAACCATGTGTATT
>JAQTPW010000010.1 GCA_028712565.1 Minisyncoccota bacterium | reverse complement strand
AAAAGGTAGCGAGGTTGAGGCCACTAGCCGTTATTAAAGGAGAATAAACTAAATCCTAAATTTTAAATACTAAATCCTAAAAAAAAATGACGATCCAAGAAATATATAATTTAGCGATAAATAAAGGCATTTCTGCTGATTTTCGAGGCAAGGAAGAAATAGAAAAAATACAAAGCAGATTGAAAGAAAAATACGAAAAAATGGAAGCGGACGAAAAAGAAGAATTTGATTTAGAAAGATTAACTAATCCTTTTTCTGACAGCAGGATTCTTTTTGGGGATCCTCAAAAAGAAGTAAAGCGAATTTTAGCAGGAATTGATATCGATGGAGAAGAATTGCTCCTATCTGAAAAATTAGGCGGAATTGATTTAGTTATTTCTCATCATCCCCGAGGAAAAGCCTTGGCAAATTTGGACGACGTAATGCAGCTGCAGATAGATTTATTAGCTAAGTTTGGAGTGCCGATAAATATTGCAGAAAAATTACTGAGAAAAAGAATTGATGAAGTGGCCAGGGGAATTTCTCCGGCTAACCATAATCGAACAGTTGATACCGCCCGAATTTTGAATATGCCTTTTATCTGCCTTCATACGGCTTGCGACAATCTTGCGGCAAAATTTATTGATGAAAAATTAAAAAAAGACAGCCCTGTTTTTATAGAAGACGTTGTAAAATTATTAAAGGAAATACCAGAATATAAAGAAGCGGGTAAGATTGGAGCAGGCCCCAAAATTTTTATTGGCGACCCGGAAAATAGAGTTGGGAAAATTGTGATGACTGAAATGACGGGCGGGACTGAAGGCGCTCCCGAAATTTACGAAAAGTTATCGCAGGCAGGAGTTGGCACAATAGTTGGCATGCACATATCCGAAAAACACCGGGAGGAAGCAGAAAAAGCAAATATTAATGTTGTAGTTGCCGGCCATATGTCTTCTGATTCCTTGGGAGTAAATTTATTTTTGGATGAAATAGAAAGGCGGGGAATTGAAATAATTCCCTGCAGCGGCTTAATTAGAGTGAAAAGATTCTAAAATTGGCCCTTGGTTTTGACTGGAAAAAATCCAGTTTTTTTGTTAAAATAGTTATATGAGAACAGGGATTGCGACAGTTCCTTTGGATTATGGGAGATGCCCGCCTTGGCTTTTTGAAAGGATGAGAAATTTGGCAAGAAGCATAATTGTTGTTATTCGAGAAGAATTTTCTCCAGAAGAGGTGCTAAGGAGGTTTTCCGACCCTGTTTGGTTTCAATCTCTAGGGTGTGTTATAGGTTTCGATTGGAATTCTTCAGGATTAACCACTACTACCCTTGGAGCAATAAAAGTCGGATTGTTTGACATTCAGGACAGTTTGGGCATTTATATTTGCGGAGGAAAGGGGAAAACTTCTAAAAAAACCCCGGAAGAAATAGAAGCTTATGGAATATCAAGGGGGCTTTCTTTTGCGCCAAAATTAATTTACGCTTCGAAAATGGCAGCAAAAGTTGATTCGTCTTTAATCCAAGACAATTACCAGATATACCACCATAATTTTTTATTTACAAAATCAGGAGAATGGGCGGTTATCCAGCAAGGATTAAATACGCAAAACCAGACCGCCAGAAGATACCATTGGTTATCATCTTTGCTTCAAAAAGATCCGGAAAGAAAAGATATTACCGAAGAGCCGCATTCAGGGATTATTTCAGGAGCTAAGTCAAAACCCTTGAATCTGGTAGCAATAAAAAGCAGGGGAAACAAAGATATTTCAGTGGATTTGGTGAAAGAGTCGCCAAAGCAGTTCTTAAAAGACATAAGGATAATTTCAGAAAATTCAAATGTTTTGATGCGCCAAAAAAAATTGCCCGGATTTTCAGAAATGGAATTAAATAACGTTGAATTCAAATGGCATCCAGTTTTGAAAGAAAAATTCAATTTAAAACGTTTGGAAAAAACAATATTTTTTGCGAATTCTTTAGAACCCAAGAATTTTGAAAACCTTTTATCGTTAAAGGGGATAGGCCCAAAAACGATAAGGGCGCTTTCCTTAGTTTCAGAAATTATCTATGGAGCCAGGCCTTCTTATCAGGATCCGGCACGATATACTTTTGCCCACGGCGGGAAAGACGGGACTCCTTATTTTGTAGATAGAAATATTTATGATAAAACTATAAAAATGATTAATAAAGGCATATTAAAAAGCCAAATATCAAATCGGGAAAAAGTCGAAGCCCAAAAAAGATTAATTAATAATATTTATAAATAAAATAAAAAAATGCAAAAAATTCTTGTTACATCGGAATCTGTTGCCGAAGGCCATCCAGACAAAATGGCTGATCAGATTGCCGATGCCGTTTTAGACAGAATTATAAAAAATGATAAATACGCAAGAGTAGCCTGCGACGTTATGACTGGAAATGGCTATGTCATAGTCGGAGGAGAAATAACTACTAATGCCTGGGTTGATGTAAATAATATAGCCCGGGAAGTGATAAAAGACATAGGTTACGATAAAGACGAATACGGTTTTGATTATAGGACCGTAGGAGTTTTTAATTCAATTCATGGCCAATCAGCCGATATAGCCAGAGGAGTAAAAGTCACCGGCACAAAAAACCAAGGAGCCGGAGACCAGGGTTTTAATGTAGGATATGCCTGCAATGAAACTGCAGAATTAATGCCTCTTCCAATAATGCTGGCGCATAAACTTGTAAAAAGATTGGCCGATGTCAGAAGAAGCGGGATTCTTAAATACTTAAGGCCGGATGGAAAAAGCCAGGTTACTGTAGAATATGTGAATGGCGTTCCAAAAAGATTGGACAATGTGGTTATTGCCGCCCAGCATAATCCAGATGTTTCGCAGAAAAAACTAAGAGAAGATATTATAAAACATGTTATTACTCCGGTCTGCCGAAAATATTTAGACAAGAATACAAAGTATTATGTTAACAACACTGGCAGGTTTGTAATCGGAGGGCCAGTTGGCGATACCGGATACTCTGGGAAAAAAATAGTTGTTGATTCTTACGGAGGAATAGTTCCAGCAGGCGGCGGAAGCTTTTCCGGTAAGGATCCGACAAAAGTTGACAGGTCCGGAGCCTATATGGCGCGTTACGTTGCAAAAAATATTGTTGCCGCGGGTTTGGCCGATAAATGCGAGATTCAATTCGCTTATGTAATCGGCGGCGTAAAGTGCGTTGCCTTTTATGTAAATACTTTTGGAACTGCGAAATTTTCTGAAGATAAAATAGTAAAGGCAGCCAATAAGGTTTTTGATTTTTGTCCTGGAATTATAATCCAGAAATTGGATTTATTAAGGCCAATTTACAGGCAAACCGCTTGCTACGGCCATTTTGGCAGGACTGGAGAAGGATTTACTTGGGAGAAGACCGACAAGGTAAAGGAATTGCAAAGATTGGTTAAATAAAAAATATTTTCCCCGATAGAAAAACTATCGGGGTTTTGTTTTCGGAAATTTAAAGCCGCCGGATTATTTGTTATACTGAATTAAATTATGCTAAAAGAAAACCAAAAATATCTACAGATTGCTTTTAACAGGTCTTTGGAAGAAACAGCTCAGATGATTAATTCTCTTCCCTTGTCGGACCGGATTATTATTGAGGCGGGTTATCCCTTGATTAAAACCTATGGGACCCGGGCGATAAGCGCAATTAAAACTTTTTGGGGACAAAGGATTTTTGGATATGGGGCAGGGGTTCCTGACACTCCAGAATTTAACTTGTCGCAAATTTCCCCGCTTCTTGGCTTATTGGTTGGGCAATTAAAAGAAAGCAGAAAAGAAATAAAAAGTGAAAAGACTAGCTTTTCTCCTTATATAGTCGCAGATTTAAAATGCATGGACAGAGCTTTTGCTGAAGTTGAGGCCGCAAAAGATTCCGGGGCTTCGGCAGCAACATGCTTGGGGTTAGCTCCTATTGAAACGATAAATTTGTTTATCAAAAAATGCAAAGAATTGGGCATTGATTCTTTTTTGGACATGATGAATATAGAATATCCATTTGAGATTCTGCAAAATCTTGCCGAGCCCCCGAAGGTAGTAATGCTGCACAGGGGAGTGGATGAAGGCGAAGAAAATTTGGAGAAAGAAATACCTTACCACGAAATAGAAATGATAAAAAATGTTTATGATAACGTTCTAATCGCTGTTGCTGGCGGAGAATCAGCAAAAGAGGCGATGAGGGGAGCTTTTAACGGCGCGGATATAATTATTGTCTGGCGGCAATTTAATGAAAATCCGGAAAGAATATCTTCATTGGCGAGCGAATTTTTAAGAGAATTAAAATAAAATGATTTTAAACGAAAGAAAAAAATATTTGCAAGTAGCTCTGAATAATAATCCTTTTGAAGCGGGAGAGATTGTTTCTAATTTGCCCAGTTCTGACAGAATTTTAATAGAAGCTGGCACTCCTTTGATAAAAATATACGGAGCGGGTGTTGTCTCTGAAATAAAAAATATTGCGCCAGAGGCATATATTGTGGCAGACGCAAAATGCGCGGATTTGGCGCAAAGAGAGGTAAAAATGTTCGCGAAATTAGGGGTGAGCGCGGTCACTTGCCTTGGAGTGGCTCCCATAGAAACAATTGATAAATTTATTGAAGAATGCGGGAAAAATAACTTGGACTCAATGGTTGATATGATGAATGTTGACGATCCTATTAGTGTTTTAAAGAATTTAAAATTACCGCCAGATGTCGTAATTTTGCATAGAGGGGTTGATGAAACAGAGTTTTCCAGAGACAAGCAGATTCCTTATTATCAGATAAACCAAATTAAGGGCAATTTTGACGCATTGGTTTCAATCGCTGGAGGAGACACAATAGACGAAGTCCAAAAAGCAATGTTCAATGATGCCGATATTGTTGTTGTCTGGAAGGCTTTTTACCAAAGCACAGAAAATACTGCAAATTTGGCGGAAGAATTTTTAAAAGAAATAAGATAAGAGAGTTAACAAAAAAGAGGCCCGCGGGCCTCTTTTTTGCAATTGAAGCATTATTTATTCTTTTTTCTTTCCGTTTAATAGGGCCTTAAACCCTTCCAGGATTTCTATTGGCAGGGCAAATATCACAGTTTTTGATGGATCTGGCTGAAGCTTATCAATAGTCTCCAGTGTTCTTAAAGACAGCCCTCCTGGAATTGAAGAAAGCAGCCCAGCCGCTTTCTGGAGATTTTCTGCGGCTTTCATTTCTCCCTCAGCTTTTATGATAATAGCTCTTCTTTCTCTCTCTGTTTCTGCTTGGGCAGCCATTGCTCTTTTCATCGCGGCCGGCAGTTCAATATCCTGGATTTTAATTGCCGTCACATCAATTCCCCAAACATTTGTTTCAGTGTCAACTACTTTTTTAATATCTGCGGCTATCCTTTCTCTTTCAGTTAACAAAGTATCAAGCTCCACGCCTCCTATTATGTCCCGCAAGGCAGCCAATGCATATTGGGAAACCGCGTAGGAATAATTTTCAACCTTCAGAACCGCATCTTCGGCTCTTTCAACTTTAAAATAAACTACTGCGTTAATCCCGACTGGCACATTATCTTTCGTTATTGCTTCTTGCCGGGGGACATCCATGGTGGCGATTCTCATATCAACCTTAATCAGCCTCTGGGCAATGATAAATATCCATTTAAGCCCAGGGTCTAAAGTTTTACTGTATTTGCCAAAAGTAAGGATAATTCCCCGTTCATATTGGTTTATGACTCTTAAGCCGGGTAGAATAATAAAAATAACAAACGCGAAAATAATCGATAATAACGTATAAAATGCTGCCATAAAATTTAAAGTTAATTAGTATTCGACTTTAATTTATTGTTTTTTTATTATACTATAATTTTTGTAGGAGTAAATACTAAATTAATTTTTGTGAATAAAGAATTAGAGCTAAAAAAGTTAAATCAAGAAATTAGAAAGTGCAGAAGTTGCGGGCTAGGTAAAGACAGAAAAAATACAGTTCCCGGCGAGGGGCCGGCTAATGCAAAAATTATGGTAATTGGCCAGGCTCCCGGGGCCTTAGAAGATAAGACCGGCAGGCCCTTTGTGGGAAGGGCGGGTCGGTTTTTAGATGAACTTTTGAAAATTGCCGGGATAAAAAGGGAAAAAGTTTTTATAACCTCTATTGTAAAATGTTTTCCTCCCAAAAATAGAAAACCTAGCGAAGAAGAAATTGAAAAAGATTTGCCCTATTTGAAAAAACAAATTGAAATTATAAATCCTGAAAAATTTATACTTTTGGGAGAATTGGCGTTTTCAGTTTTCTTCCCCGGCAAAAAACTAAAAGATTTTCGAGGAAAATGGCTAAAAAAAGACAAAAAAGATTATTTTATCAGCTATCATCCAGCAGCTGGGATAAGGTTTGTAAAATTCAAAAAAATAATAGAAAAAGATTTTAAAAAAATCGGCAAATTATAATTTCTTTGTCATATAGGTATCTTCTAATTTGTAGCCCAAGTTTCTAAAGTAACCCCTTACTCCTACGCCGGAAATTACGGCGATTTTTTTTAGTCCAAATTCTTCCCTTGCAATTATTTCAGCTTCTTTGACTAATCTTTTTCCCAATCCTTGATGCTGGGCGGCAATTTTTGTTTCTGAAATTGGAACTAACTGGCCGTAGGTATGGATTTCTCGAATTATAGCTTTCCCGTCAGAGGTGATTCTTAAGCGCAAAAGCGCATAAAGCTTCCTTTTGGCATTTTTCTGCGCAGTCATTCGGTGTTTATCAGCTTCTATCGTTTCAAAACTTAAAAATATTTCTTTCCCTCCAGATGCTTTATAATCTTGCCGAAATAAATATATTTTTTCCTTTGAATTATAATTTCCTCTAATTTCTCGGCATCGTATGCATTTGCAATTCCAACCCTCTTTTTTCATATCGTCAGCTAAAATCTGGCGCAAATTAGAAATTTTTGCCGGGCCAGAAACTATGCTTTTTGAAGGAATATCTCGGGTAATCCTTTGGATCCTTACATATTCTGGGATAATCTTTTTTATATTTATAATTAGTTTTACCAATTCTTTTTGAGAATATGGTTTATATTTTCCCGACTTCCATAATTTAAAAAGTGGAGCCTCTTTCAGGAGCGCGCATGGATAAATCTTAAGGAGGTCTGGCTGAAGATCAGGATTTTTAAATAATTCCTCAAACATTTTTTCATCTTTTTTCAAATTAGATCCCGGCAGATTTGGCATCATCTGGTACAAAACCTTAAAGCCCGCATTTTTTAGTAATTTAGTTGCCAAAATTATTTCTTTTGCCGAATGCCCTCTTAAATTTTTTTTCAAAACGTCATCATAAATTGACTGGATTCCAAGCTCAATCATTGTTGCCCCTAATTCTCTTAATCTTTTAATTTCAGAAGGATTAATAAAATCCGGCCTCGTTTCAATAGATAATCCCACAATTCTATGTTTTGCCTTTTCATTTCTCCTTTGCTGATCATCTAGAACACTCGTTTTTATTTTTGATTTTTTATTTTTGATATTTAATATTTCTTCATTGGCTGCCCTAAAACACTCTTTTACAAACCAATTTTGATAATTCTGAGGATAGTATGACCATGTTCCCCCGACTATTCTCAATTCAATTTTGTCAGTAGGGTGCCCTTCTGTTTTTAACATTTCAATTCTTTTTCTACCCTGTAAATATGGATTAAAATTTAAGGCTTTTGCCCTTTCCACTGCCGGTTCTCCGGAAACATAACTTTTAGGAATTCCTTTTTCAATCGGGCAATAAAGGCATTTTCCCGGACAAGGGTAGGGTTTTGTCAAAACCGAGATGTTTACAATGCCAGAAAGCGATCTGATAGGCCTCGTCTTTAATAAATTTTCGAGAATTTCTGCTCCTTTTATCCTTTCTTTTCTTAATAATTCATGATAAGCTTTTAATAATTCAATATTACTAGGGCAGGAGATTTTATATTTTTTGGAAATCTTTCTTTTGAAAGATGCCAAATCCGCCGAACTTTTGAGTTTAGCTTTCAACAAATCTTTAATTACCTGCCCCGTAGGGTCGCTACGTGGCGACTCCTTCGGGGTATTTTGTTCCATCATGAAAAAAGAATACGCCGAATATTTAATCAATAAGACCAAAGACGATTATAACTTAATCTCCGAGGATTTTTCAAGAACTCGGAATTATCTTCCAGAAGACATTAAGTCGTTTGGCAAATATGTAAAAGACGGGGATAAGGTTTTGGATTTGGGTTGCGGCAATGGCCGGCTCGCAGAATTGTTTTTTAACAAAAAAGCGGAATATATTGGCGTTGATAATTCAGAAAAACTGATTGAAATTGCAAAAAAGAGATATCCTCAATGCAAATTTATTGCGTCTTCTGCTTTTAACTTACCATTTTCTGATAATTATTTCGATGAAATTTTCAGCTTGGCAGTTTTTCACCATATTCCTTCTCAAGAGTTCCGTCTGCAATTTTTAAGCGAAGCAAAAAGAGTTTTAAAGCCGGGAGGTCTTTTAATATTAACGGTTTGGAATCTAAATCCAATCCAGTCGATTATAATCGGGGAATGGGAAAGAGCCCGCAGTTTTTTTAAATATCTTATTTTAAAAATTTTTGGGCAAACAAAACTCGATTTTAAAGATTTTTTTGTCCCGTGGAGAAAAGACTGCCAAAGATATGTCCATTATTTTAGCAAAGGAGAATTAAAAAAACTGGCAGAAAAATCAGGATTTAAAATAGAAAAAATCAAGATTTCAAAAACCGAGGCAAGAAAAGAGACCAATCTTGGGCTGGTTGCAAGAAAGAATTTGACAAAATAATTTTTTTGTATATAATTAAAAGAAAAAAGAAAAGGAGGTGGCCAATGCCTAATCCTGTTCATGAGGTAGTGCGGGTACGTGATGGGAAAAAGTTAGTTGCTGGTTCGGTAAGAGTAATACTAGAGGGTTGGACTTTTTTCCCAGTAAAATCAGGCAGCGAAATAAAGCTAGATATTCGGTATAACAGTGATTACTATAGCTATCCTCCGCGCTGGGTAAGAGAAAAAGCAAAAAAAATTCTTATAACCCTGCTGTCTGAAATAAGACAGCCATCTGAAAAGGGGGACTTTGATGCTTAAAAAGTCCCCTCTTCTTTTTTAATAAATTATTTTATAATAAATAATCGCCCCCATGGCTTAATGGATAAAGCGCAGCCCTCCGGAGGCTGAAATAAAGGTTCGACTCCTTTTGGGGGCACACTCTTGACAAAATTTTTGCAAAATTTAATATAATAACCGAGGGGGTGAGAGATTTATTCTCAAAGGACAGCGGTATTCAATGGAGGAGGTTAAAGCAAATTTGCCTGGGTATGTCCGATTCCAGCTTGCGAGGCCAAACCGAGTTCGTTGAATCGGCTCCCCCTCATCAAAGAAGAGGTTTTTTAAACCCCTTTTTTGTTTCCTAAAATTTGTTAAAATAAAGAATGTATAAATATGAAAAAATCCTACATAAATATTGCGCATCATGATTTAAAATATAAAATTGCGGTCAGTGGGGCTTCTCAAATGGACATTTGTTCAAAAGACGTTGAAAAGCTTTCAAAAGAAACAGGGAGGCAAGTTGTCCAGCAAGGATGCATTTTAATTACCGGAGCCACTACCGGATGCCCTAATTTTTCTGCCCAAGGAGCAAAAGAAGCAGGAGGTATTAGTATTGGATTTTCTCCAGCAGCTTCGGAAATCGCTCATGTTAAAACATATAAGCTTCCTTTGGAATGTTACGACGTTATGGTTTATACAGGATTTGATTATTCAGGAAGAAATCTTTTAATGACTAGAGCTGCCGATGGAGTAATTATAATTTGCGGCAGAATGGGGACTTTAAATGAATTTACAATTGCTTATGAAGACGGGAAGCCGATTGGGATTTTGGAGGGCTCGGGCGGAACAGCTGACCTCGTTAAAGAATTATTGAAAAAACCGCACAGAAAAGGAGCAGAAGTGGTTTTTGAAAAGAATCCACAAAAACTAGTAAAAAAATTAATAGAAGTGATAAAAAAAGAAAAAGGCCGAAAAATTTAAAATTAAATTAAATTTTTAACTATGGCAAAAAACGAAACTTCAAATAAAGAAGAGGGGAAATTAATAGGAAAAATCACTCATTATTTTGGGAATATTGGAGTAGCTGTAATTGAGCTTTCCGACACTTTAAAAGTTGGTGATACAATAAGAATTGTCGGAGGAGAGGCAGATTTCACTCAAGTTGTGGATTCTATGGAATATGAACATGAAAAACTAAAAGAAGCTAAGAAGGGAAAATCAATAGGTTTAAAAATAGCTCAAAAAGCTCACGAAGGCTATAAGGTTTATAAAATTTAAGGGTGATTTAAAAAATGTTTAGTTCGCAAATTCAAATATTTATCCAGCTGCTCTTAGCTGCATTTTTAGGCGCAATTTTAGGATTAGAAAGAGAATACACAAAAAAAGAAGCCGGCCTAAGGACTTATTCTTTGGTTTCTTTGGCATCGGCTTTTTTTACAATTATTTCTTTCAAAGCAACGAATTTATTTTTAAACAGCGTCCTTGATTTTGATCCTTCGCGGATAATCGGGCAGATAGTTTTGGGAGTAGGTTTTTTGGGAGCTGGCTTGATTATTTATCGCCAACAGCACATTGACGGATTAACAACTGCCGCAGGCCTTTGGTTAGCCTCTGCCGTTGGCGCTGCCGCCGGCGTCGGACTTTATTTCCCGGCATTTTTTGTTACATTTTTGGGAATTGCCATTTTAGCGGGTTTAAGATTATTGGAAGAAAGGGTTTTTAAAACAAAAAATCCAGACGAAAAATAAATGAGAAAAAATTTTCTTTTTGCCCTCTCATCTTTGGTAGGAGTAATAATAGGAGCGGGAATTTTTGGGATTCCTTATGCGATTTCAAAAAGCGGGGTAATCCCCGGCCTTTTTTATTTTTTGATTTTAGGAGGAGCGGTTTTACTGCTCTATTTATTTGTTGGTGAAATTGTTTTAAGAACAGAAGGAAAATTGAGATTAATAGGATATGCGCAGAAATATCTTGGAAATTCCGGGAAAGTTTTTATTACCATATCAACAGTTCTTGGATTGTGGGGAGCTTTACTTGCCTATATCATCCTTGGCGGAGATTTTCTAAAAATTGTTATATCGTCTATCCTTCCCTCAGCCAGCGGGGTGCCGTCGTTTTATTTTGCCCTGTTTTTTTCAATATTCTTGTCTTTTTTTGTTTTTCAGGGAATGAAGTTTATAGCCCCACTTGAGCTTTTTACGAATACGCTTTTCTTTTTTATTGTTTTTTTTGTCTTTTGTTTCGGTTCTCCAAAAATTAATTTCCAGAACTTTGATTTGGCAAACGTTAAAAATTTATTCCTGCCTTACGGCGTAATCCTGTTTTCTTTGGCTGGCTGGACATCTATTCCTGAAATTGCAGATATTTTAAAAAGCCCGGAAGAGAGAAAGAAATTAAAAAAAGTTATAATCTTTGCGATGACGATTTCCATATTCATCTGCCTTTTATTTTCTTTCACAATCGTCGGGATTTCTGGAAAAAATACTTCTTTTGAGGCATTGCAGGGGTTAGTTCCTTATTTGGGGCCTAAAGTTATATTTTTTGGGGCAATAGCTGCGGTAATAACTTTGGCTGACTCTTTTTTAATACTCGGCCTTTCTTCAAGAAATACTTTACTTTATGACTATAAAATCCCCAAAAAAACCGCTGCCTTAATTTCCTGCGGCATTCCTCTTGTTTTGTTTTTAGCAGGGCTCAGAAATTTTATAGGAATTATAGGTACGGTTGGCACAATAATCGGCGCAATTGAGGGGATAGTGATTATTTTCATTTTTAAAAATGCAAAAAAACTTTCTGATAGAAATCCGGAATATAATTTAAATATCCCTTCGTTTATTTTTTATTTTTTGGTATTGGTGTTTATTTTAGGGGCAGTGCTTCAATTTTTTCCATCTTTAAATTAAAATATGAAATTTTTAGACAAAATATTTATAATATTAGTTTTTGCCTTAGCCGTTTGGGCGTTTCTTCAATTTATTTGGCCAAATATCCCCAAATAATTGTAATGAAAAGCAACAAATACTCAATTTTTTTCAGATAAATCTGCGAAATTTTTTTGTTTGAATAAAAATATAATTTGTGTTAATAACTAATAACTCGTGGCTTTTTAATAAAAAAATATTCAGGTGGAAGGAGGCGCAAGAAATGGAATTCATGAACGTGCGATATATTGTTAATCCTATTGCGGGCAAAGGGCAGGGCTTAATTTACGGAAAAAATATTACAGATTATTACGACAAACGAAATCGTCCCAATCCCGTTGCTTACACAACCGAATCGGGGTCAAATAGCGGTTTTGAATTAGGAAAGAAGTTTGCCCTTGAAGGCATAAAACGGATAGGAGTATTAGGAGGCGACGGAACCCTGAATGGAGTGCAAAACGGCATAATTGCAAGCAGAGTTTCTTTTGAGGCGCGTCCGGCCATTGGAATTATCCCATTAGGAACCGGCAATAATGCTTCCAAAAACGCAAAGTTTTTGAGGATAGATTCTGCCCATGGCATAGAAAAGGCGATCAATGCGGTTGAGAATGGCGCTATAACTTCTATAGATTTGGGAAAGCTGATTTGGAATGGAAGAGAACAATATTTTGTGACCGTCGTTAGCGGCGGCTTTGACGCCGTGATTACTAAAACAGCGGCTGAATTGAGAGAAAAAAATCAAACCTCGAAAATCAAATCCTATTTTTCTGCTGCCACAAAAGAGATAAATTCTGGCTTCTCTTCTTATCGGATAAAACTAAAAACACCAGAATTCAGCATTAAGGAAGATTTAATTTTAATCGCAATTCTTAACGGCAAAACCTATGGCGGTAATTTTAAAATATGTCCCAAAGCCAAATTAACCGACGGGATATTGGACACCTGCAAGATTAGAAATTTCCGCAGATTCAAAAAGATAAAATCTTTTATTACTCTTTTCCTCGCCTTATTCGGGTGGCATCCGATAGTGCCGGAAGTAAAGCTGGGCAAGATTGTTTCTTTGACTTTGTCTTCTGAAAATAAAATTCCCTGCGAAATTGACGGGGAGGTTCTTGCCCCAGAAGAACTTGCGAATGAATACAGAATAGATGTTGTTCCCAGCGCGGCAAAGTTTATTGTCTCTTCGTCCCGAAGATAGAAATCTTCGGGACTTTTTTTGACAAATTGGCGCAAATAATGCCAAAATTAAGTTAATTTAAATGACAAAAGTAAAATTTTTTAATTGTAAAATTGATATCTCAAAAAAGGTTTTTGAGCCGAGGGTGGAAACCGAATTTTGGGTTAGAAAAGCAATTCACGAAATTGAGAATTGCAAATCAAAAATTGCAAATTTAAAAGCGCTTGATATTTTTTCGGGCAGTGGCTGCATAGGCATTTCTATTTTAAAAAACATCAAAGGTTCGAAAGTCAATTTTGCTGATATTTCAAAAGATTCAGTAGATCAAATTAAAATCAATTTAAGATTAAATAGAATAGGAAAAGAAAGATACAAAATATATCAAACTAATTTATTCCAAAGATTAAAAAATAAAAAATACGATTTTATTTTCGCAAATCCGCCTTACGTCGCGGAAAACCGAATTTCAGAAGTCCAAGAAGAAGTTTTAAAAAAAGATCCAAAAATTGCCCTATTCGGCGGAGAAGATGGAATGGATTATATAAAAAAATTCTTTGGACAAGTTAAAATAAATCTGAATCAAAAAGGAAAAGTGTTTTTAGAATTCGATCCGTTGCAAAAGGAAAAAATAAAAGAAATTTTGGAAAAAGAAAAATTTAAATTTAATTTTAAAAAGGACCAGTTCGGAAAATACCGTTGGTTGGAGGCTAAAATATAAAATGGAAATTTTTGAATTTGAAAAATTAGTTAGGAAGGCGCAAGAGGAATTGCCGGAAAAAATCAAAGGAAAAATAGAAAACGTGGCAATTTTGGTTGAAAATAATCCAACAATTGAGCAATTAAAGAAAACAGGGACTCGCCAAGGCAGTGTTTTATTGGGGCTTTACGAAGGAGTTCCGGAAACCAAATGGGGAAAGGGTTTTGGCGGAAACTTGCCAGACAAAATAACAATTTTTCAAGAGTCCATTGAGAGATTTGCTAAAAGCGCAGAAGAAATAAAGGAAATGGTAAAAAATGTAGTTTGGCACGAAATTGCCCACCATTTTGGAATTGATGAAAATGAAGTCAGGAAATTAGAAATAAAATGGAAAAATAAAAAATGATTGAATTTGAAATCCAGAAAAAATCAAAAAAGAGTGGCGCAAGATTGGGACTGATGAAAACTCCGCACGGCGTCGTCGAGACGCCATGTTTGGTGCCAGTCGCAACCCAAGCAGTGATAAAAACCTTAACTTCAGAAGAAGTAAAAGAAACCAAAAGCCAGATTTTAATCTGCAATACTTATCATTTGAATTTGCAGCCCGGGCCGGAAATCATAAAAAAAGCGGGCGGACTCCACGAGTTTATGAATTGGAATAAATCCTTAATGACTGATTCCGGGGGTTTCCAGGTTTTCAGCTTGGGTTTTGGCAAAGATTTTGGAACAGGGAAAATGCTAAAAAGCAAAACAAAGAGCCGTTTTTATGAAATTCAAAAAGGCCAGCAGCCAAAACTTTTAAAAATAACTGAGGACGGAGTGTATTTTCGTTCATTTATCAGCGGCCAAAAAATATTTTTAGGGCCAAAAGAATCAATTAAAATCCAGGAAAAGCTTGGGGCAGATATTATCTTTGCTTTTGATGAATGTACGTCTCCGGTGTCAGGATATGAGTATACAAAAAAATCTCTGCAAAAAACTCACAAATGGGCAAAAATCTGCTTATCTGAAAAAGCAAGCGAACAAGCGATTTACGGGATAGTCCAGGGGGGTAGATTTAAAGATTTGAGAATTGAAAGCGCAAAATTTATTGGCGGTTTATCCTTTGACGGTTTTGGTATTGGAGGAGAGTTTGGAGATGATAAAACAAAAATGTCGCAGATGTTGAAATGGGTTCTTAATGAATTGCCTGAAGAAAAACCAAGGCATCTTTTAGGAATCGGGCATTTTGAAGATATTCCGAAAATAATAAAATTGGGGATTGATACTTTTGACTGTATAGCCCCAACGCATTACGCCAGAAGAGGAATAATTTTTAATTTAAAAGGAAAATTAGATTTAAGCAAAAAAGAATTTTTGAAAGACAAGAATCCGCTTGATAAAAACTGCGATTGTTTTGTCTGCCAAAATTACAGGCGAAATTATATTTCTCATCTTTTGAGATCAAATGAACTCACTGCACTAAAATTGCTGACTTTTCATAATCTATATTTTTTCAACACTTATATCGAAGAAATCCGCAAAAAAATAAAAAAGGGAAAAATCTGAAGCATTTTATCTTGTGTGTAAAAGCTAGAAACAGTAGAATAAATTAATAGAAGAATAAAAGCTAGAATAATTAAATTTTAAAGTCGAGATAATGTTTAATTTAATAAAATTATGAAAATTCTATCAAATTTTTTTTCAATGATCGGTTCCTTAATCGAAAAAATACTTAGCGTTTTTGAGCTTTTCCTATTCATAAGGTTGCTACTTAATTTTTTGGCAGCCAATCCGGGAAATTTTATCGTTAGGGCGATCTATGATTATAGCTCTATATTTATTTCTCCTTTTAATTCTATTTTCCACGATATTTATTGGAAGGGCCATCTTATTGAAATCTCTACAGTTTTAGCAATGGTAGCTTACGCTATCGCAGTTCAAATTGTTTTGATATTGATAAACTCGCTTTCCAACGAATAACTGAAAGCATCCGGCAAATAGGGACAAGATCTATGAGTTACGATGAGGTTTTTGAAAAATTAAAATCGCTGTCTAATCCGAAAAATGTAGCTGGCATGGCGAGGTTTGGCATTAACCCCAAAAATACTTTTGGCATAGCAATTCCAGAATTACGGTCTTTAGCTAAAAAAATCGGGAAAGATCATAGATTAGCTCAAAAATTATGGGATTCTAAAATCCATGAGGCCAGAATTTTAGCCGGTATGATTGACGACCCAAATCAGGTAACAGGAAAACAAATGGATGAGTGGGGAAAAGATTTTGATTCCTGGGATGTTTGTGATCAGGTATGCATGAATCTTTTTGATAAAACTCCCTTTGCCTTTCAAAAAGCAAAAGATTGGACAAAATCTCCAAAAGAATTCATAAAAAGATCTGGATTTTCAATGATGGCATGTTTGGCTTGGCATGATAAAAAAACTAAAGATTCTGAATTTATAAAATTTTTTCCGATAATTAAACGAGAATCAAAGGACGAAAGGAATTTTGTGAAAAAATCAGTAAATTGGGCACTTCGGCAAATTGGAAAGAAAAATAAGAATTTAAACAAGTTTGCGATTAAAACCGCAGAAGAAATCCAAAAAATCAATTCCAAATCCGCAAAATGGATAGCAAATGATGCGATAAAAGAACTGCAGAGTCAAACCATTCAAAAGAGGTTAAGGTAAAATGGCCTTTGGAAAGCTCGGGGCAGTTTTTTTATTGACGAGATATTATTTTTAGGATTATAATAAAATTTGGTGGATAAATAATAATTATCCGTTAACAAGTTAAGACTGATAATTTGAAAGGAGGACTTATGGAAAAAATTAAAGGCCGGTTAATTTATTGCGGATGGGATTTTCCGTGGGAATTAGAAACAGAAAATTCCAAATATAATATTTTCCTAACCGTTGAGGAATTCTTCAAAAAAATTTCCAACCAACCTGCTTTTTGCAATATCTATTCAGAGGATTGGGAGATGGGGATTGACCCAAATTCGCAGTATTCCTTTTTTTATAATCCTGAAAAAAAAGAACTGTTTTTTGAAAAAAACCTAGGCGTTGGGCACGATATAAAAAAGGAATTAGACCGGTTTCTCTTAAGAAATACTGGCCGGCTCATTATCATAAATCAGACCGAAGAAATCTTCGGGATTTATCCGGATCTAACCGAAAGAGCATATGAGCTTTATCGCGAGGAGAATGAGAAAACAAAATCCATTAAAATTTCCAAAGATGAGGCAGAAACTATTTGTCAATTCGGGCAAAACGGAAAAAGCTGCATCTTCTTAAGTTTGCCTCCTTTTCATTGCGAGAAGTTTAACGAGTGGGTTTCCCGGAGAGTTCTCGAGCAATTTGCCGAAACAAGATCTGGAAGAATTGCCAACTGTGTTCTAACAAGTGATGTGGACAAGGTAGCTAATTGTCGGATCGTATACAATCTATCATCTAGATTGTAAATCTCGCGCACTGATTTATCAGTGCGCTTTGATTTTTAAAATACCTATTTTGAGAAACCCCTTTTCCGGGGAATTTTTCTTTTCAGGATTTTTTAAAAGAGTAGAATAATAAGAAGGATTTTAAAATTAAAAACCAAAATCATGATTTCTAAAAAAGTAGTTATCGGCGGGACATTTGATTTATTCCACAAAGGGCACGAAGCTTTGCTAGAGAAAGCTTTTAGTTTGGGAAACGTAACTATTGGTTTGGTTTCGGATAAAATGGCAAAAATAACTAAAAAAAGGAAGATTGAAAGCTTTTCTGTTCGTAAAAATAAAATTCTGCGCTTTATTAAAAAAGAACTTAAATTGAAAACCAGAATTTTAAAAATAAATGATAAATTTGGGCCTACTCTAAAAGAAGATTTTGATTATATTGTAGTTTCTCCCGAAACCTATGGTACAGCTTTAATGATTAATAGGGAGAGAGAAAAGATTAATAAAAAACTAATCGAGATTGTTAAAATAGATTTTGTTTTGGCAGAAGACGGAAAACCCATTTCTTCAACAAGAATATTTAATGGAGAAATAAATAGGCAGGGGAAGCTGCAGAAAAAATGAAAAAATTTAGGATAATAGTTTTGATTCTAATAATTGTTTCTTTGCTTATTTTTTTCTTCTGGGAAAATATATCCGGGTTATATGCCCGGCTCTCTTTGAAATTGCCGCAGGTAGAAAGAAATATTACAAATTTAGTCCAAGAAGCGAGTAAGCAAGTTTTAACTCCTTCTCCTTTGCGGGTTGAAAATGAAGCAGAAAATTCATTTTTAACTCAAAAGGGAGTAATTCAATGGACAAACGACCAAAGAGCAAAATATGGTTTGCCTCTGCTTACAGAAAATGCGAGATTGGATGTTTCTGCCGAAGCAAAGGTTGGAGATATGTTTGAAAATCAATATTTTGAGCATAATTCTCCTTCGGGATTAGGCGTGGAAGATTTGGCAAAAAGCGCAGGCTATGATTTTATCGTTATTGGCGAAAATTTGGCAATGGGAAATTTTGAAAATGACAAAACCCTTGTTCGGGCTTGGATGGACAGTCCCGGCCACCGCGAGAATATTTTAAATCCAAAATTCCAAGAAATCGGAGTGGCGGTAGAAAGAGGTATTTTTGAAGGGAAAACCGTTTGGATGGCTGTCCAGCATTTTGGCATGCCTCTTTCTGCCTGCCCGCAGGTAGATGAAAATTTAAAAGTAGAGATTGAGGCAAACCAAATTCGAATTAGCGAGTTGGAAAGAACTCTGGCCGTTTTGGAAGCTGATATTAAATCTGCAAAGCCAAAACACGGAGATGCCTACTCCCAAAAAATTGAGCAATATAATTTACTTGTGAATGAGTATAATTCTTTGGTTGCAGAAATCAAGATCTTGGTTAATAAATATAACAACCAGATTAATTTGTTCAATCAGTGTGCAGGTAGTATTTAATTCTTGATTGACAAAAAAGATAAAAATATTACTCTAAAAATAGTTCTGCTTTTGCAAAACTATTTTGTCCTTAAGATTATTTAAATAAAGATGAAGGTAAGGAGGGAAAGATGATATATTTGGTAATATGTCTAGTTTCTTATATTCTTGGTTCGGTGCCATTTGGTCGTATGTTTGCAGGGAAAAAAATCGAAAAAGAAGGATCTAAAAATGTCGGCGCAATGAATGCCGCAAGAGTTACCGGAAAGCCATTCATGCTTGTTGTAGTCGCAGCGCTCGACGCCGGAAAAGCTTTTCTAGCTCTTCTATTTACGTATTTCTTTAGATCTCTTGGATATAATATCACTATTGCTTTGCTCGTTGCTTCCATATTTGTTGTTGCAGGACATAAGAATCCAATCTTTCTAAAATTCCAAGATAAAGGAAGAGGATTATCTTCTCTTTTGGGCATAGTATTTTTCTTAAGCTGGTTTGTTTTTTTAAAAACAGGAAATTATTTAATTTGGATTTCTCCCTTTGTGTGCATCGCGATTATGATAATTGCAATTTTTTCTGAACGTTTATTTATGCCAAGAAAAAAAACGGAAGTCAGGTACGGCAAAGTTATAGATGAGCTCGGAAGTCCTATTATTGGCAGGCTAATAGGAATGGTTGCTTGCTTGATTGCTCTTATCTTTTTATTGCCAAGCGAATATTTTGCGGTAGTTTTAACCGCTTCGCTAATTTCTTTTATCGCCCATATTCCTAGAGCTCAAGAATACGTGAATACATCCTCTTCATGACCAAATTCTGCGGACGCAACAAAATAGTTGCGTCCTTTTTTGTTCGCTAAAAAAGGCGTTTTTTGCTAAAATAAAAAAAGATACAGAAATATATGCCAATACAGCTTTCACCAAATTCTTTAAATTTATTTTTGGAATGCCCTCATTGTTTTTGGCTGGAAAAGAAAAAAGGAATAAAGCGGCCTCAGCCCTATCCTTATGCCTTAAATATGGCAGTGGACGTGCTTTTAAAGGAGGAATTTGATAATTTTCGCGCAAAAAATGAGTCACATCCTCTATTAATAGCTCATAATATAAAAGCCCATCTTTTTCCCAACCAAAGCTTATTAAACCAATGGAGAAGCAATTTTGAAGGAATAAGGTATTATGATGAAGAAGTTGATGCTACGATTTTTGGCGCAGTTGACGATGTCCTAGAATTTGAAGATGGAAAATTAGCTCCCTTGGATTATAAATCCACTGGCAGCACGGTTCCTAATGTTTATGACAGATTCCAACTGCAAATGGATACTTATACTTTTTTACTGGAAAAAAATGGATTTTTGACTCCGAGAAAAGGATATCTGGCTTTTTATATTGTTGATAAAAAAAATGGGTTTGGCGACAGATTGCCTTTCAGAAAAGAAATCCATGAAATAGATACTGATCCCTCCGATGTTTATTCTCTTTTTAAAGACGCAGTTTCTATTTTAAGAAGAATTGCTCCTCCGCCGCACAGCCAAGATTGCCAATATGGTAAATGGCAAAAAGGCGCGGCAAATTTCTAAAACATTGATTTTTTATAAATTTTCGCTATTATTATTTAATCTGCAAAAAACGCAGAAATTTGCTCATTAAAGGAGGTAAATAATATTGGAAAAAACAGAAACGACAAGGGTAAACGATATTGTTGCCGCTTTTCCATCGGGGCTGTTTGGGGATCTGGCTGAATGCGAATCATATTCCGAAAGGTGGGGTAAAATTTTGGCGAATATTCCGGATTCCGCGAACTTAGCCCCTTCGATTTTGATTGAGATTTTCATAATTGTTCAAAGGGATTGGGGTATAAGTCTGGGACTTTGCCCTTTTCACCAGCTAGTAACAGAAAGTTGCGGATTTTATCCTTTTCTGGAAGTTGCTTGCCTTTGTCCTATTTCAGATTCTTGTCCTATTCGAGATGGGGAGTCAAAAATTCCCTTCCCAAATTCTGATAAAATACCCAGCTTAAGCGATATATACGACATATAAATTGCCTCTGAGTGGTTAGAATAATTATGTTCTAGCCACTTTTTCTTTTAATGAGAGATGATAAAATTAAATTATGATAAAACTAAAACCATTTATACAATCGAAAGGTTTTTGCGGGCCGGCATCTTTGAAAATAGTAATGGATTACTACGGCGTCCACGTTTCTGAGTCCAGAATTGCAAAAATTGCCAGAGCTTCAAGAGAAGAAGGATCTACGGCAAAAGGGTTAATAGCTGCCGCAAATTATTTTGGGTTTAACACATTTTTAAAAGATAGCAGCACCTTGGCCGATATAAAAAGTTTTATAAAAAAGAAAATTCCAGTCATAGTCGATTGGTTTTATGAAGATGGAGGGCATTATTCCGTTGTGGCAGATATTAAAAGAGATGAGGTTTTATTATTTGACCCTGCTTTAACTTCCTGCAAAAGAAAAATGAGTAAAGAAATATTTATGAGAGTCTGGTTTGATTTTCCAAATAGCTATATTAAAGTCCCAAAAGAATTGATTTTGCGCAGGATGTTAGTTTTAACTCCCAAAAATGCAAAATAGCCAAAAATTTTATATAGGAATTGATTTGGGTGGAAAAACAAAACCCACAACCGGATTATGTATTTTGGAAGAATCTGATGGCAAGCTCCAATATCTTCATGCCCAGTGCAGGTTTTGCAAAGATTTGAAATATTCGGAAATAATAAAATCAATAAAGTCGTATTTGCCAAAAACCGAGGTGATTTCTATAGACGGTCCTCTGACTTTGGGAAAGGGGAAGGGATTGCTCCGACTT
>JAQTPW010000009.1 GCA_028712565.1 Minisyncoccota bacterium | reverse complement strand
CTGAAAAATTTATCGCATCATCTCTTTCGCCTGCAAAAACTTTGGAAGTAAAAATTTCTGAAGGAAAAAATCAAGCAATCGCTGTTGTTCCCGAAGAGCAGCTTTCTTTGGCTATCGGCAGGGATGGTCAGAATGTGAGGCTCGCTGCAAAACTTACGGGCTGGAAAATTGATGTTCGTTCTCCCGAGGAGGAAAAAGTAGAAAAAGAAGATTCTCCAAAAAAAGAAGCGGAAGGTTCCATTGGTGAAAATTTGGCAGAAAAAAAAGAAAATGACGGAGATGAAAAACCGGAAGAAAAGAAAGAAAAGCCAGAAAAGAAAAAAACGGTGAAAAAATCCGTTAAAAAAACGGCAGTAAAAAAAGTTTCAAAAAAATCAAAAACTGAAAATAAAAAAGAAGGGGACGATTCCAAGGAATAGCACTGTTTCGGTTTTATTCTTTTGGTTTTGAGTCTCTATTTTTAGAGTTATGTCATATGCATATATTCCGGTTTTTTCTTCGTTAATAGCTTTAATTTTTGCGGTTATTTTAATCGTTAAAATTAAAAAAGCTGATGCCGGTTCTGTAGAAATGCAGAAAATTTCTCAGTATATAAGAGAGGGCGCAAAGGCCTATCTTTCTCGCCAATATAAAACAATTGGAGTTGTCGCCTTTTTTGTAGCGATTCTTTTATATTTTTTAAGTTGGAAGTCTTCGCTTGGTTTTTTGGTTGGAGCTTTTGCTTCGGCTCTTTGCGGATATATCGGAATGATGATTTCTACTTCAGCTAATGTTAAAGTCGCGCAAGCCGCAAAAAACGGAATGAAGCCGGCGCTGGATTTATCTTTTAAAGGCGGTTCGGTTACCGGGTTTTTAGTTGTGGGACTTGGACTTTTGTGCGTTTCTGTTTTTTATTTTATTTTTAAAGATTTATCATCTTTGGTCGCTTTAGGTTTTGGAGGCAGTTTAATTTCAGTTTTTGCGAGACTTGGTGGCGGAATTTATACGAAAGCCGCTGATGTCGGAGCTGATTTGGTTGGAAAAATAGAAAAAGGGATTCCCGAAGACGATCCGAGAAATCCGGCTGTCATAGCCGATAATGTCGGAGACAATGTCGGAGATTGTGCGGGAATGGCTGCCGATCTTTTTGAAACATACGTCGTTACTATTATTGCTGCAATGCTTTTAAGCTCTTTGATTTTTCCGGGTAGCGCTTTGTTAATTTCCCTGCCCTTGATTTTAGGAGCAGTTTCAATAATTACTTCTATCTTTGGCTCGTTTTTTGTCAGGCTTTCAAAATCAAATAATATAATGGGAGCTTTGTATAAAGGGTTGATTTTTTCCGCATTATTTTCCGCTGTCGGTTTTTATTTTGTTTTTGACTATTTTTTGGGCTTTGATTTTCTTAAATTATATCTTTCTTCCCTGGTAGGTCTTTTAATGACGTTTGGAATGATGGCAATAACTGATTATTACACTTCAACAAAACACAAGCCCGTTAAAGAGATTGCAGAAGCATCAACAACAGGGCATGCGAGCAATATGATTTCGGGTCTTGCCGTAAGCATGCAATCAACCGCTTTGCCGACGATTCTTATAGTTGCCGGAATCCTTGTTAGCTTTTGGCTTTCCGGAATTTATGGTCTTGCTTTGGCTGGAGTCGCCATGCTTTCTCTGTGCGGTATAATTATCGCCATTGATTCTTATGGACCGATTACGGATAACGCCGGCGGGATTGCCGAAATGGCCGGTTTGCCGGAAGAGACAAGAGAAGTTACGGATGCGTTGGATGCCGTTGGAAATACAACAAAGGCGGTTACGAAAGGCTATGCAATAGCCTCTGCCGGGCTTGCCGCCTTGGTGCTTTTTTCTTCCTACACTCAAGAACTTTCAGTTAGAGGTTTTGATATTTCAAAATTTCAACTTGCCGATGAAAAAGTTCTTTGCGGCCTGTTGTTTGGTGGTCTTATGCCATATCTTTTCGGGTCTCTTGCTATGAAGGCGGTTGGAAAAGCCGCTGGAAAAGTTGTTGAGGAGGTGAGAAGACAATTCTCTCAAATTAAGGGGCTAATGGAAGGAACCGCAAAACCGGATTATGCAAAATGCGTTGATATAGTAACCGAAGCCGCAATAAAAGAAATGATATTGCCGACGGTTTTAATAGTTGGCACTCCAATTTTGGTTGGGTTTTTGCTTGGGCCATTGGCCCTTGGAGGGCTTTTAGTCGGTTCGATAATCACTGGTATTTTTGTTGCGATTTCAATGACCTCTGGGGGAGCAGCATGGGATAATGCGAAAAAATATATAGAAAAAGGAAACTTTGGAGGAAAGGGTTCTCTTGCCCATCAAGCGGCTATTACCGGAGATACCGTTGGCGATCCTTATAAAGATACTGCCGGTCCGGCAATTAATCCGATGATTAAAGTGCTGAACATTGTTGCGTTGCTAATAGTTGCTTTCCTTGTTTAAAAATAAAAAGAACTTTATTGATTTAATAAAGTTCTTTATTTTCCTATTTGGAATCCATTTTGGATTAATAAAACCGTAAGAAGGACGTTGATAAAACTTAACCCAAGCAAAATCCAGATTCCGATTTTTTCTTTTCTGGCTTTTACTAAAAGTATAATTGCCCAATTGAGGTAGGGGACAAAGGGAATAATCCACAAAAGATATGTGAGGATAGTGCCGAGCCGCGAAAGTCGGGCAATAGTTTTCTGCATAAAACGCCGTTCTTTCTTATTGAAGTCTTTCTGTATTTTTTTCAGTTTTTTTTGTAATCGTTTCCAAAAACCATTTTCAGATTGCGAGGTTTTCAACAATTTTCTGCTAAAAAACCACTGTTTTATTTTTAAGGATATAATTTTAGTGAGGTCTATTCCAAGATAAAACAGGATAACAAAAATATTCCATACGCAGGCGCAAATTATAGTTGTTTCCAGAACCGATTTTCCATTCGCAAGACATAGAGCAATTCCTCCAAGGCCATTGATATACATTGGGGCGATGAGGGTTAAAACCTCATCAAACTGTTTTATAAAAAGAAAAGGAATTGCTGTAAATGCAATAAGGGCAAAAATTAAGAGCCAGTTTTCTTTAGACGAAATCCATTCCGCAGTTCCAGAAAGCTTTTTATTAATAAAGCCCATAGTCAAGATTATTCTGTTTTTCAGCATTTTTCTCCTTTAAAAGAACATATTAAATTAAATAGTAGGCTTGTAGTCTTATATTGTCAAATATTTATGCGTTTCGTTGTGCGTTAAATTTTTTTCGTAAAACTGGCGCAGAATATAAATCTAAATGAACATTTCAACGCAAAAATTGCCAAAATCTCGGATAGAAATAACCGTTGAGCTGCCTTCGGCCGATTTTGAGGCATATATGGAAAAGGCTCTGTCAAATTTGGCAAAAAATATTGAGGTAAGGGGTTTTCGAAAAGGTTTTGTGCCAAAAGAAATGGCAAAAGACCATCTTTCCGAGCAGAATGTTTTGGAAGAGGCGGCAAACCTTGCCGTTAATGATACGTATCCGAAAGCTGTTGAGGATCAAAAGTTTGAAGCGGTTGAATCGCCGAAAATTGAGCTGATAAAAATCGCCCCCAAAAATCCTCTGATTTATAAAATAACGGTTTCTATTGTTCCGGAGGTTAAGCTTCCTGATTATAAGAAAATATCCAAAAACGTGAATTCGGAATTTAAAAAATCGTTTTTGAAAAATACCAAAATTGAAGAAAAAGAAATTAAGGATGCTATAAATTGGCTTTTGAAATCCAGGGCAAAGTATGTGACCGTCGATAGGGGAACAAGGATAGGCGACTATATAAAAATGACTTCAAAAATAAAAAGTTTGGGATCAAGCGTCGGCAACGCAGAGGAACACGAGGCCGTCATTGGCGGAGGGTATTTTTTGCCTGATTTTGAAAAAAATTTGATAGGGATGAAAGCCGGCGAACAGAAAAGTTTTTCCCAAGAAATATCTCAAAATCACAATAACAAGGAATTTGCGGGGAAAAACCTCGACTTTGAGGTTGAAATGAAGCTGGTGCAGGAGGTTGAATTGCCGGAGGCAAATGACGAATTTGCCAAGGCGGTTGGCAATTTTGAAAACGCAGATGCGTTGAAAAAAAACATCGAGGAAGGTATTAAAAAAGAGAAAGAAGAGAAAGAGAAGCAGAAAAACCGTCAGAAATTATTGGATGAGATTGCAAGGGAGGTTGAAACTGAAATTCCGGATATCTTAGTCGAAAGAAAAACAGAAGAAGAACTATTAAAATTGAAAGACGCCGTTGAATCTTCCGGATTAAAATTTGATGATTATTTGTCAAACCTTAAAAAAACCGAAGAAGATATAAAAAGAGAGGCGAGGGGACATGCGGAAAAGCAGGTAAAAATAGCCTTAATTTTGCGCCAGATAGCGAAAATTGAAGAGATTTCAGCTCCGCAGCAAGAAATTGAAGAGAGGGCGAATGAATATCTTAAAAAAGTATCATCTGTTGAAGGCGCCGGTAAAATTGACCCGGAGCATCTTAAGTTATATTATGAGGATGTCATAAAGAACGAAAAAACGTTTCAGTTGCTTGAACAATTATAAAATTTCTAAATAGAAATTTTAATTAATTTAAAACTCAAACCTCAAAGTGTAAAATTAAAATTTAAAATCCAAAATTATTCTTAAAGTAATTTTGAGATTTGAACTTTGAGATTTGAATTTATATTTTATGAATTTAATTCCAACCGTTATAGAAAAAACGCAATTTGGCGAGCGGGCCTATGATATTTATTCCAGACTTTTAAAGGAAAGGATAATTTTTTTGGCCGGACCTATTAATGACCAAATTGCAAATTCAATAATCGCCCAGATGCTTTTTTTGCAGCACCAGGACCCCAAAAAAGACATTCAGTTTTACATAAACAGTCCGGGGGGGTCGGTTACCGCCGGGATGGCGATTTATGATACCATGCAGCATGTTAAGCCGGATGTTTCTACGATTTGCGTTGGAATGGCCGCGTCTATGGCCGCAACTCTTTTGTGTGCCGGTACAAAAGGAAAAAGATTCGCTCTTCCTAATTCTGAGGTTTTATTGCACCAAGTTATGGGTGAAGCTGGGGGGCAAGCGGTTGAAATCGAAATTTCCGCCAAGCATATAGTTAAAATCAAAGACAGGTTAAATCAGGTTCTTGCCAAGCATACGGGCCAGACTCTTTCCAAAATAGAAAAGGATACGGACAGGGATTTTTATATGTCTGCCCAGGAAGCCAAGGAATATGGAGTCATAGATTCAATTATTAAGAACAAAAAATAGATTCAATCTTTATATCTTTTGAGCCATAGCTGCGGAAATGTATTCCGCAGCTTTTTGTTTATTGTTTTTGATAAAATTGATATACTGAAAGAAAGAGTCCACTAAAACATTTAATTTTAAAATAAGTTTTTTGAAGCATGAATGAATCAAAAAAATCACTAATTATCATTATATTGGCGGTTGCGATTTTCGCCTTTATTATTTTTGCTGTTCAACAAAAAATACATGGTAAAAGTATATTTAATTTTGGAAAGACGGAAAAAAATACTGAGCAAGAAAATAAAATTCCAGAGATCGTTACTCCGGAAACCGCCGGGGCTGGAAAAGTCGGCGAGACAGAAGAGACTCTAAGGGGAGAAGATAGAGTTGTTTTACCTGCCGAACAGAATGGTCCCGCTCAAGTTTTGCCTCCGGCGATTTTTAATGATTCTGGCGAGGTAGAAAAAGTCAAAGAAGACTCTCTTATAATTATGAGTTCCGGTTATAGTTTTGCCGATCAAAAGCCAAGGCAATTAACTTTAAAATACACAGAAGCAACAAGGACCAATAACGCGGATAGAACAAAATTTTGGACTGGTTTTGAAGGGTTAAAAAATTTTAAAGCCGGAGACAAAATAACCTTTGAGTCGCCCGAAAATATTCGCGGAAAAACGGAATTTGATGTGAGCTACGTGAACCAATATCAATAAATTATAATTTTAAAAATTAACAAATTATGTTTAACATAAAAAACTGTAGTTTAATTACTTCTGTTTTTGTAATGTCATTTTTAGTCGGCTATTCCGTTTTGTCTTGGACCGGACCGACAGGGACGGCTCCGGCGTCAAACGTTTCGGCACCGATAAACGTATCTTCAACAGCGCAGACAAAATCCGGAAGCCTTACAATCCCGATTTTATATGACAGTGATAATAATATTTATTATATAAATTCTGCGTCAACCGGTACGGCCGCGCTTTTCGCTGGAAGTGTTGGTATTGGGACGACAAGCCCTGGGGCGAAGTTGGATGTTAATGGCACAGCTTATGTTCCTCAACTATTCATAAACCGTAGTGGCGGTGCTGGTCGAGGTATTTCCTGGTATGCACCCTCCTATACCGCTTGGTCGGAATATATGTGTCCAGCGGGTACAAGTGGATGTGGTCCTACGGCAAATATTACCACTCCCTCGGGTACTCTTGTAACTTCTTGGGGAATACATAATTTTATAGAAAATGCAGCAGGTTATGGTTGGACTTGGGAATCAGGAAGTGCGGCTGGTCAACCGTCAGTAGTAGCAGAAATTCGTTCAAGCGATGGAACATTCAGAACAGCAGGAAGTATTTATATGGGAAATCCCTACATATATATTCCTGCAACTAATCGACATTTATGGCTCGTGGATTCTGACGGTACGGCACGATTTGCTCTTCGCACATCCGACGGCTATGGCCATGGAATGTCGTGGGTATCGGGTTGGAAGGATTTAGCTGAAAATATGTTGCCAGGTAAAGAAGTGAAACTTGAAGCGGGTGATATAGTCAAGATTGATGAACGTTCGCGCAACCGGGTTGTAAAGACTGATAGCGCATATTGTCCTACAACTATCGGTGCTATTTCAACAAAACCAGGATTATTAATGAATCAGGACGTTGAAGAAAAATATAATAGGGGCTATCCAGTATCTTTAGCAGGTCGTGTTCCGACGAAAGTTACTGATATAAATGGATCTATTACCATAGGCGATCCCATAACAACATCATCTATTCCGGGGATAGGGATGAAAGCAACAAAATCAGGAAGAATCGTCGGGTATGCCATGGAAGCATTTCCTTATAATGAGCCAACGGGAGATGGTAATATTGACGCCATAGACGGGACGCCGTACCGAGGGGAATTCCGAGTTACTTTAGACGGCGAGCCGACAAATAGCGAGCAGGGTTATTTAGTGGGGAAAATTTCAATGTTTGTTAATCCTTCGCAGTATGAATCAAATAGTCAAACTATTTCTGGTTCGGTCGTTTTGCGCGGACAGGAAGGAAATTGTTATAAATTAAGCGTCAATAAAGATGGCCAGGTCGTAACAACAAAACTTTCAGAAACAAAGTGCAGATGATTTGTAGCTTGAAATAATTAAATTAATTAAAAAATCAAAAATATGAAAAAATACAAAAAAATTTTAATCTATATTTTGATTGTAATTTTTGCTTTAGTTGTAACTTATTTTAGCTATGCTTGGGGGAAAAAAACTTGGCCGTTCGGCGAACCAAAATATCAGGCAGTACAATTGATAAGCGGCGATATTTATTACGGAAAATTAAGAAATTTTCCGTGCTGTAAAATCAGCGAAGCTTATATTATTAACACAATTCAATCCCAAAAAGAAGGGGAGGAGTCTGCGCTTCCTCAATTAGTTTCTTTTTCGTCTTTGTTTTTTAATCCAGAGAGCATAATACATTTTTCGAAAAACCAGATTCTTTGGTGGGCGGATCTAAGTAAAGATAGCCAAATTTTAAAAGCGATTGAAGAAATTAAAGGAAAATAATTCAATTTTTAATTGATGAAAATTTTTAATAAAAATAAGAAAATATTTTTTATTTTAGCGATGGTGATTTTTGCTATCAGTTTTAGTTCATTTGCGCAGGTCGCATATGCGGTTGCTGACCCCAATGTTTCCGGTTGGGCTTGGTCTGAAAATATTGGTTGGATAAGTTTTTCTTGCGTAAATCAAGCGTCGAATTTAGCTTCGTGGAATCCCTTAACCGGAATTATGTCTGGATATGCTTGGTCTGAAAATATTGGTTGGCTTTCTTTTAATTGCGCGGATAATAAAGTTTGTTCTTCAACAAATCAATTTTGTTCTATTGATTCCGATTGCCCGGGTTCAGAAACCTGCGTTGATAGTAGGGACGGTTGCTCCTTGGTTTCTGACTATAAAGTCACAATAAACACAACTAGCGGAGAATTATCTGGTTATGCGTGGTCCGATACATTGGGCTGGCTTAGTTTTAATAGGGGCGATACGGGAGTGCCGCCAGCTTCTCCGTATAATGGCAGCGAAGCTTATATTGCGAAAAAAAGTTTATTAAATATTACCGGTTGGGCTAAATTTTTATCAACTGGTGGGAGTTGGGACGGTTGGATAAAATTCAGTTGCGACGGAGATGAATGCGCAACGTCAAATTTTCAAACATATTTTACCGGAGATTACATCGGTGGATATGGCTGGGGTTCTGATGTTGTTGGATGGCTTTGGTTTGGCGGTGAATGCCCATATTATTATGGGGTTCAGATTAATGAGACCAGCAAGGAATTGTCTGGGGAAGCTTGGTCTGAAAATATTGGTTGGATAAGTTTTGACAGGACGGAAACCGGGACTCCGCCGGCAGCTCCCTTTAATGCCTCTGAAACATATACAGCTAAGCTTGATTTAGGGACAAATACTCTTCGTGGGTGGGCAAGGGCACTAGAAGCCTGTAAGGATAACTATTGGAGCGGGTCGGCCTGTACAAACAGCGGCGCTGGAGATGAGTCCGGCGGGTGGGACGGATGGATAAAATTCCAGCGCGAAGAAGGGAGTCCTGTGTATATTGTCTCTTTGAATACTTCTACTAAAGAATTTTCTGGCTGGGCGACAAGCGATTCTATTTCTGAGTTTGGGACAGTTGGTTGGATTTCAACTAATGATAAAGATTACGACGGAGCTGCCGGACCGGTTGATTATCAGGTAATAACAACTCTTACTACTGCCTTTTGTTCGGTTTCAACAACTTCGGAAACTTGGAGCTATTGTTCTGATTCCCGTCATCCTATTTTAACCTGGTCTTTAAGCGGTGAATGTACTCTTCCGCAAACAAGTTATCAGATACAAATAAATGATGTTAATTCTTTTGACGCCTCCTGTACCGGATGCGAAATTGATACGGGAGAAGTTTCTTCTTCAAGTCTTTCTTATACTACGGCATATAACTTTAGTTATAATACGACATATTATTGGCGCGTCAGGTCAAAAGACTCCACTTTAACTTGGTCTGAATGGTCAACGGTTGATAGTTTTCTTACTCCCTTGCATTCTTATCCGAGCACTAATTTTACTTGGAGTCCTCAGACGTTAAGGACAAATGATTTTTCTTATTTTTATGATGACGTAAATTATAGCCCCTTGAATTACAGTAAATGTTATGACAGTGGGGGACAGGAAGTTTCCTGTTCTTCTAGGACCTGGACTTTCGAAGGTGCAAGCGCTTACTGCGAATGCTCAAGCCCGACATGCGAAGATAGCACCTGTTTAGATGACGGAGACACTCGTACGGAGCAGGGGATTTCTTCTGATCCGGTTGGCGCAAAATGGGGAAGTAGGCCATCTGACGGTCTGGCCACTGTTTCGCTTGAAGCTTGTGATAGTAACGGATATTGTTGCACGAAGTCTTATGACATTTCTACTGTTCATTATTTTAAATGGAGAGAAATTTTGCCATGGTAAGATCCGTTAGAAATTATTTTGTATGTTTTATTATATATAAAAAAGAAATGAGCAAATGTTATCCCAAAAGTAGATTGAAGCGTTTCCTATTTCTAACGGGGTAAATAATTTTACAATTTTTTATTTTCAATCAATTTAATAATGTTTAAATTAATTTTTCACTAGCCAATTTTTATTTAATTTTCAATTAAAATTGGTGATTGAAAATTTTAAAATATGTTTAACGCAAAAAGCATATCCCTAATTGTTTCGGTTGTAATAATGTCCTTTTTTGTCGGATATTATGTTTTGTCATGGACAGAGCCAAGCAGTGTTCCTCCGGCAGGAAATGTTTCTGCCCCGATAAATGTTTCTGCAACCGCTCAGGGAAAAGCAGGGGCTCTTGGCGTTTCAATTTTATATGATAATGATGATTCAAATTATTATCTTAATCCCGCAGCCGCAAATACGGCATTCGCAGCTGTATTTAAAGGCATGGTTGGCATTGGGACAACAACGCCTGGGGGAAAATTGGATGTTAATGGCGATTTTATCTTAAGAGGAATGGCCGTTCCTGGAGTTTCTTCTGCTGGCCAGGGGAAAATTTATTTTGACTCCACGGCTAATAATTTTATGGTTAGCAAAAATGCCGGGGGATTCAATACTTTATTAACTGGTCCGTTTTTCTACAAGCAGTATTGTTGCTGGAGATGCCATGGATCAAATAATACAGGAACGCCGGATAGTTGCAGTTCAACTTGTATTCCGATTGCTTGTGCCGCTGGAGATACTGATTATGGGATTAGTGGAGTGATGAGCGGCGGAGGAGTGACTTCTACCGGAAATCCAAGCCAGGGGAGTGTAAAATACGGAGTGTATTTTAACGGTTATGGCTATTATTATCGGCTTTGTGCAACTACTAGGGTTACATACGAAACTTCTTGCTGTTGGAGATGCCATGCTTCGGATACCACCGGTAAGCCGACAAGTTGCACTCACACATGCGTTCCCCCAAGTTGTAATGGGGGAGATACGGATTTAGGAATCAGTAATGTGGCGTTAGGCGGAAGCATCTCCATAATGGGACCGGTTGGGGGAATAAATACGGGAAATCAGCAGATGAATATGTACGCAATTGGTTATGGTCAAAGTATCAGAAGTTGTCGTACACAATAATTAAGACTATGGCGAAAGAACAAGTCTATTTTATTGTGGTTTTGTTGATAATTTCAGTTTGTCTGTTGTTTGTGTTTTTAGTAGAATCAAAAATTATTTTAAGAAATAATAACAGTGAATCAATAAAAATTAATCAAACAGAAAGTCCTATTGAAAAAGAACCGGAGTTATCTTCTCAAATTTTGATTTCCGATATTGATGGAGAGATTAAAAGGATAAGCGATACGGGATTATTTATTGATATTAAACACCAATACTTTAACGATTCCCAGTCTCGAGAATTAGAGGTAGTTTTTGGAGACAATACGGAAGTTTTCTCCGGAGACAAAAGTATTTCGAAGGGGAAAGACAGTATCAAAAATTTTAAAGAAGGATACAGGATACACGTTAAAACCAGTGATAATATATTTGAAAAAAGCAAAGTTAAAGCCGATGAAATAAGAATTCTTTCAATGCCGTAATTTTAAGTATTTAAGTTGTTGGGCCTCGCTAAATATTCTGACGATTTAATTAATATCAAATATGGATTTTAGCGGGGTTTATTTATTTTAAAATCTTAAGTTGAATGTTTCTAAGGGAATTTAAAAATAAAGACAGTTTAGTTTTTGATATTTTTAAAATAAGAGAAACAGCGTTTCCCAATTTTTTTGTAAAAAAAATTTATAAAACCCTGGATTTAGAGGAAAAATTTGATATAAAAATTAAAAATTTTCCGTTCTGTCTTTTGCCAAACGGAAAAGATCACATTTTTTTTGAAAAAGAATTTCAGGGGATAAAAAATAAAAAATGCCGGAATTGCCGATATGATAAAAAATGCCGAGGACTAGATAAGAGACTATTAGTCGTTTGGGGGCAAGAAGCTTTAAAGCCACTAAAGGATTTGCCGGAAGAGGTGATGATTGAAGTTGAATCAAGGTGCAATTTAGACTGTAAATTTTGCTACAATAAGAATTCTTTTGCTAAAAAAGAAAGGATAGATAATCTTGACAGTGATTATATCAAAAAAATTATAAACAATATCTGCAAATCGGGAATAAAAATAGTGCGTTTTACCGGCGGGGAACCATTATTGCGAAAAGATATTTTAAGTTTAATGAGCTATGCCAAAAACCGTGGATTGGAAGTAAGGTTAAATACAAATTCTTTATTAATAAATAAAGATAATGCGAAAAAAATAGCGGATACGGTTGATAATGTTCTTATTCCACTAGAAGCAACAAGCGACAAAGAAGAAGCTGAAATTACAGGAGAATTAGACTCTTTTTCTAGAAAAATTAAAGCGATAAGGTTGTTAAAAAAACACAAAACAAAAATAGTTAGAGCCGGAACGGTAGCAACTAAAAAAAATATAAAAGACCTGGAAAAATTTTTCAAATTGGTTTTAGATCTGAAATTAGACGACTGGGAGGTTTATAGGCCTATTCCGACAAAAGATAATAAGGAGTTTTGGTCTAAAAAAGACGTAAAAATCCTAACAGACAAGCTGATAAAATTCAGAGAAATATCAGGAAAAACTTTTTTTATTGCAAATAGTGTTCCGTTTTGTTCTTATGATAAAAATAAAGTAAATTCAGTTTCTTCTGGCGCTTTGCCGGAAGATGGTCATATAAGATTTGCGATTGACCCCAGGGGATTCGCAAAGCCCCATTATTATTTTAACAAAAACATCGGAAATCCTTTGGATCTTATGTCTTGTTGGAATAATCAATTTATGAAAAAAATAAGAAATTTAGAATTTATTCCAAAAAAATGCAAAAATTGTTCGTTTTTGGAAAAATGTCGCAGCGGCAGCCGTTATATAGCTAAAGTTACTAACGGAATTTATAAGTCCAAAGACCCACTAATGGCGGTATAGTGTTTATTAATAGCTAAATGCTTAATTCATGGAGATTAATTTCTATAAAGACTATTTTTCAAAATTTAAAATATCAAAAATAGAATTAATTGGTTTTCTTGCCGGGGTTAAGCCGGCGATTCTCGCTGGGTTTTATAATGATAATGATATTGATGTAATAAAATCAATTTTCGCCAAATTTAGATTGAAAAAGAGGCCGTATTTTATTAACGATTTAAGGGAAAGGCAACAATGGTTGGCAATTTCTTCGGATTTAAAAATTGCCAAAGAATTAATGAGAAGTTTTCTTAGAAAAGATTTTGAGAAAGTAGGGAGATTGTTGGGTTATCCATCTTGTTGTGCAAAGCGCTATGTAGACGATTTGCCAGATCAAGCAACTGCGTGCGATATATCAGCAAGAACCATGGGATTATCATCCTGGTATATTAATAATGTATTTAATCCCCAAACAAGACCGGTTATCTCAGACAAGGAAAAAGACATGCCAAAGTTGAGAGAGATTGGAAATATAAACGCCAAAACAAAGACCTATCCCCTGTATTTGATTTCTCATTTTCCCTGTTCCTATAATTGTGAAAAAAGCATTAAAATTGGCAGAAAGATATTCGAGGCCATAAAAAAATTTGATCCGGCAGACGCTCAACTTACAGAAGAAACTCTCAAAAAACCCATTTTATTTTTTGATAGTTATCATTACATTGTTTTTAACGGTATGGTGAAAAAAAATAATGCCATTATTTATTCATCAATTTCTTTGCCAAAATCATTAATTCCCGCTAACCTATTTAAAAAGATTGAAGAGGGTAACAAAATTTCTATTGAGGAAAAGAGGGTTGTAATTTTTAAAAGGAACAAAGTAAAGCATTGTTTTAAATTTAATAACATTACCCCCGTAATATTAAATTTTATATAACCAAAGCAGATGTTTGGCAGAAACATCTTTAATAAGATTACCAACATATGAATTTTATTAATAACCAAATTAAAAAATATCAGATTTATATTAAAAATCGTCCTAAAAATTTTGCCATTAAAGTGGGCAAAAAAAATATTGCGGACGGAGAATTTTTTATTATTGCTGGTCCTTGTGCAATAGAAAATAGAAATCAATTTTTTTCTATTGCCAAAAGCCTAAAAAATAGTGGCATTAATATTGTTCGAGGAGGAATATTTAAGCCAAGAACATCTCCCTATGATTTTCAGGGGGTTGGTATTGGGGGACTGGGCATTTTAAAGGAAGCAAAAAAGAAATTCGGGTTTTTGATAGCAAGCGAAGTCATGAGTGTAGAACATTTTAGGCTCTTGGAAAAATTTATTGATATTTTTCAGGTTGGAGCCAGAAATATGTATAATTATCCGCTTTTGTCCGTTTTGGGCAGACAAAGAAAACCAGTTATTTTAAAAAGAGGAATGTCCGCGACCATTAAGGAATTTCTTTCTTCTGCGGAATATATTGCCTTCAATGGAAATAATAAAATAATTCTATGTGAAAGAGGAATAAGGACCTTTGATGATTTTACGAGGAATACTCTTGATTTGGCGATTGTTCCGGCTTTAAAAAAAATAACTTATTTGCCTATAATCGTTGATCCGTCTCATGGAACTGGCAGAAAGGATTTGATTGAACCGATGGCTTTAGCCGCAGTGGCGGCTGGAGCCAATGGAATAATGGTGGAGGTTCATAATAACCCGGGAAAGGCATTCTCTGATGGGCAACAGTCGTTGTCTTTAAATGAATTTAAAAAACTTGCAAGTAAGATTTCTAAGTTTGTTGACTTTTTTAGAGAAATAAAATGAAAAGCAATTTAACTTTCTTTAGAAAAAAAATAGACGGAATAAATAGTAGGATTTTTTACTTGATATCGGAAAGGATAAAAATCGCAAGAAAAATAGCTAAAATAAAAAAGGAGTTAGGGCTTAAAATAACCGACAAAAGAAGGGAATATGAGGTTATGATTAAAATCGGGAATATCGCTAAAAATAAAAAAATAAACCCCAAGTTAAGTAAAAAAGTCTTTAAAGATATTATTGAGTTAACTAAGAAAGAAATGAGAAAAATAAGTTAAGATACTTAAATTAACTTACTATTGATATATTTATGCAAAAAAAAAACAAACCTGATAATCAAAAAATAATAATTTTAACCAATCGTTGTAATCAGGATTGTGTTTTTTGCTCTGGCACAGAAAGAAGGGTGACAGTTAAAGCGGAGATTAAAAAAGAAATTTTAACCGCAAGAAGGGCTGTAATATTTGAGGGTGGAGAACCAACCCTCTCAGTCAATTTAATAAACTTGATTAAATTTGCAAAAAATAATAATGTTCCAGAAATTATTTTGGTAACAAATGGAGTAATGTTGTCTTCAAAAAACCTTACCGAAAAATTGATTGATAGCGGAGTTACGCTTTTCAACATATCTTTTCATTCCCATTTACTCTCTCTTTATAATAAAATAACCAAAAGTAATTATTATCATTTAGCGACAAGGGGGATAAAAAATTTAATAAATTGCGGAGCATCTAAAAAAACAAGACTAACCTTCGTCGTTTCTAAAATTAACTACAAAACTATGCCTGCCTATATTAGGTGGGTAATAAAAAACTTCCCAGATATTTTTTATATTGCCCTTAATTATATTAAAGTGTTGGGGGTGGTTAAGAAAAATCCATATAAATACGTTCCAAGGTTTAGCGCGGTTAAGCCATATTTATTAAGGTCGTTGGAAATTGCTAGGAAGAATAAGGTCAAGGTTTTGGTTGATGGTTTTCCGCTGTGTTTGATGAAGGAGTATCCTAAATATAGATACAGAGAAGACACTTACGAATTTATGGTCTCAGGCAATCTTTCGTTTGCACAAGAAAAAGTTAGGGTTCAAAAATGCAAAACTTGTTCCTTAAATTCTGTTTGTAATGGAATCAGGGATGATTATTTTAAACTTTATAAAAACAAAGAATTAAGACCCCAGTAAAGGATATTAAACAATTTATTATTAAATTTAATCATCTAAATCTTTATGAAAAGAGCGGATATAAAAATTGGTTTTTTATGCAACAATAGCTGCAAATTTTGCGTACAGGGGGAAAAAAGAAATATTTTTGGAAATAAAAAAGAAGATGAAATTAAGAAAAATCTTAGAGAGGCTAAAAAAAATAATTTAAAAGGAATTACTTTTACCGGCGGGGAGCCCACCATCCATGACAGTTTTTTAGAGTTAGTCAGCTATGCAAAATTTTTAGGATTCAAAACGATTCAAGTTCAAACAAACGGTCGTCTTTTTGCGTATAAGGACTTTTGTAAAAAAACCATTAGAGCCGGTGTGACTGAATTTTCTCCGGCATTGCACGGTCACAATGCGAAAATTCATGATTTTTTAACCGGTTCGGCAGGAAGCTTTGAGCAAACCCTGGAGGGAATTAAAAATTTAAAAGAATTAAGTCAGATTGTATTAACAAATACGGTGGTTACTTCAAAAAATTATAAATTTCTTCCCCAAATTGCCAGGCTTTTGGTAGGTTTGGGGGTTGATCAGTTTCAGTTTGCTTTTGTCCATCTTGGCGGTCAGGCATGGAAAAATCGGAAATGGATTTGTCCGAAGAAAAAGGATGTTATGCCGTACGTAAAAAAGGGACTTGACGTGGGAATAAAAGCCAAGAAAATAGTAATGACCGAGGCAATCCCTTATTGTCTAATGGGTGGCTATGAAAATTATATTGCCGAAAAGATTATACCTGACACTACGGTTTACGACTCTGATTTTGTAATTAAGGATTATACTTTATATCGTCAAAATGAGGGAAAATTAAAGAGAGAAGATTGCAAAAAATGTAAATATTACAGAGTTTGTGAGGGGCCGTGGAAAGAATATCCACAACTTTTTGGCTGGAAAGAATTTCTGCCAAGAAAATAGTTCGCAGGTATTGATTTCCTAATAATTTTGATAAGAATTATGGAGAAAACAAAAAAGACGGTTATAGTCGCTGGCTATCAATGCAATAATCAATGTCAGTTTTGCATAAACTCCCAGAAGAGGGATTTTCCGATGAAAGATTCCGCTTTGATAAAAAAAGAAATGATGTCCGCTAGAAAAAGAGGAAATAACTTTTTGGAATTAATAGGAGGGGAGACGACAATCAGGCCGGATATTTTAGATTTAATAAGCTTTGCTAAAAAACTCGGTTTTGAAAGGATTACAATGGCGACAAACGGCAGGATGCTATCCTACTTTGAATTTTCAAAAAATATAATTAAGGCGGGGCTTAATAGTGTTATTTTCTCTATTCATGGCCACAATGCACGGCTTCACGATTATTTAACAGGCGTTCCGGGGAGTTTTAAACAACTTTTGGGAGGGATTCACAACTTTAAGAAACTGAATTTTAAAGGGGTTATGGGAACGAATACGACCATTGTAAAACAGAATTATAAATATTTGCCTCAAATCGGTAAGTTTGTCTATAATTTTGGATTTAATAATTCAGAATTTATTTTTGTTGATCCAAGTTCTGGTGCACCCCATCAATATTTTAACAAATTTGTTCCAAAAATTTCCAAAGCTGCCAGATATATAAGAAAGTGTCTTGATCTTGGTGAAAAATATAAAATCGTGGAGAAGAGAGAACCATATTGCTATAATAATAATTGGTCTGTCAGATATGTGCCCCTTTGTTATTTTCAGGAATATTATCCTGATCAGATAAGTGAATCAAGGGAGGTAGAAATTTATAAAAATGTTGAACATCTGGCTCCCGATTATCAAGATTTCAATGCCACAAAAGGAAGACGGGAGATTGGAAGGATAAAAACAAAAAAGTGCCAAGAATGTAAACTATATAGTAAATGTGAGGGAATCTGGAGAGAATATATAAAAAATTATGGCGATAAAGAGCTTAAGCCGATACAAAAAAAATAATATTTTTAATGGAGATTTCTTAAAAGTATTTGAAGATATGTCCTCGCATTGTTTTGTTCCGGAATTTATTGCTGTTTTGGCCGGGATTAAGCCTGTTTTTAGAACCTACGCAATTCATGTTGATAGATATCCCATTTTTCAAAAGATATGCAAAAAGTATTCCATTTTTGTTGAGTTTTCTGATTTCAGAATTTCGTCAAATGATTGGATTAGTATTGTGAAAAAAAGCCAATTTGTTTTCGCTTATTTTTCCAAGTATAAGAAGTTAGCCAAAGAGGCAAAAGATGTAGAATACAATATTTTCGTAAAAAATGAAAAATCATACAAGACGTTATTAAGATTTTCTCAACTGATGGGTTATCCAAAGTGTTGTTTTGACTTTTTTCTTTCTGGCTGGAAAAAAATAATATCTGATAAAACTTCATGCGTTAGGCCAGACCAATTTGAATATATTAGCCATCAAAACACTAAAGAGGTTTTTTCTTTTTATCTTAATAATTTAATAAAGGGAAATAACTATTATTTAATTTCTCATCTTCCTCATTCTTATAATTGCAAACCGAGCATAGAATACGCTAAAAAAGTTTTGACTGCAATTAAGAAAGTTAACCCCGAAATTGCCGAGAAAATTACAACCATATTAAAATATCCGGTAATGAAATTTTTAAATCGCGGACAATATCTGAGATTTATTAAAGGGAAAGTTAAGAACGACAATGAAATTGTTTATGAGGTTTCCGAGGGCGATGATAAATTAAATAAAAAATTTATAAAAGGGAATAAAATTTTAGCTGAGAGAACCAAAATAAAAATTTTCAAAAACAAAAAATTAGTTGATGTTTATAATAAAAAAAATAAACTTGACGGAGTAATATTTGATTTTAAATAATAAAATTTATGGAGTGTTTGGCAATCTGGAATAAGTGTAATAATAAGTGTCTAATGTGCAGCAACCCCTCAAATTACGATAAGTGGGGCGACTATGGTTTAAAGAATATTTCTTCCCGTATTGAAAAGATAAGTGCCAACGAAAGAGAGGTTTATTTAACAGGGGGAGAACCGACTATTCATCCGGATTTTTTTAAGGTAATGGATTCGTTAAAAAAAAGATGTTCTAATGCCAGAATTATTTTGGATACAAATGGCAGGATGTTTTGCTATGATGATTTTTTAAATAAATTTTTCAATTACAGTAATATTGAATTTCAAGTTTCTTTATGTGGGCAAAACGCCGCCCTACATGATAAAATTACAAGAACGAGAGGAAGCTTTAATCAGGTGGTTTTAGGGATAAAAAACATACTAAAACTAAAATTAAACAAAAGTGAGGTGGAGGTAAGAGTTGTTATTCATAAATTAACCCTATTCAGCCTTAAAAATATTTATAAATTTGTTTCTAATGATTTAATGGGGATTAAAAGACTGATTTTTATCTTTATGGAATATGAGGGGATGGCTGGGAAAAATAAGAAAACAATTGGTGTCACTTATAATGAAGTTGGGCCGTTCTTAGAAAAAATTTTCAGGAAAACAAAAGAAGCTCCTTTTGAAATAAGATTATATCATTTCCCCTTATGTGTTTTGCCGCCGAAATTTTGGCCGTATCTTTGGCGGACTTTGCCGGAAAAAGAAATCACTTTTTTGCCTAGTTGCCAAAAATGCTTTTATAAAAATTATTGTTTGGGGATACACAGGGATTACTTAAGGGTTGTGGGGGGGGAAGAATTCAAACCGATAAAAAAGAGAATTAATTTAAAAATATCTGATAATTTTTATCACCCGATTATAAGCGTAAATTAAAAATTAAATAGATTTTAAAGATTGCCGAATTAATATTTAAAGCCGACCCGCTTTTTTATTAAGACGGTTATCTAAAAAAATGAAGAAAATAAAAGTCTTTTTTCAAAAAATCAGTGAAAAAACAAATTTATTTATTAAAAAAATCATTCGGGTTGTTCGGCATATTTTTAAGCAAGGAAATATCGCTCTTTGGGTTCTGGATGGATTAATTGTTGTTTTAATTGTTGTTATGGTAATAAATATTTTCGGTGGAATTAAAAAATCTGATAACACTGAATATTATCCATCTCCGTGTCCGTCTCCGGAGGCATTGTCGGGTGATTTTTCAGAAACATCGTTTCCAAGGGGGGCGGCGGTGGGGGAGCCATCCGATATGGGATGGAAAACATTAAGTTCTTTTGGGGGGGTTGGCAGCGGGAAAAACTCCATTGAGATTAATCCAAAAATCAATTGGAGAATGGTATTGGAAACAAAAACTATTTCCAAGGAAACAAGTACGCTTAGTCTTTTTGTCTATCGTAAAGAATATCCGCAGGCACCAGTGGAAAAATTTACAAAAGAATTGGAGGATAGGGGCGATGGCAAGGGGAGAGCGACTGATATTATTGAAATTTGCGATACGGCAGGCGGCGATTTTGTAATAGAGGTCAAATCCAATAATTTTGATTGGAACGTGAATATAGAAACTTTGGAAAATTAAAAAAAATAATAGATATTATAATATTTTATTCTTGTTTTTGTTTTGATGAAAAAATCAAAAATAAAAATTGCAGTTGGAATAGATAGTTTATCTGATATTGAACCGCTCGTTAAAGCCGGTGCGAATGAATTTTTCTGTGGTATTCTTGGCAGACGGCGATTAAACGGCCGACCAAATATTTCTAGATTTAACCTTGATAATTTAGAGGAATTAAAAAAGGCAATTAAAATTTGCCATTTTTATAATAAGGAAATTTGGTTAGCTCTTAATGCTTTTTCATTAACAACCTTAATGGCCAAAGAGGCTGATAATTTATTCCATAAGGCCGTTCAATCGAATATTGATGGCGTTATACTTGCAGACCTGGAATTGTTATCGGGGATAGCAGCCGGAAAGCCTAATGTAAAAATAGCGATTTCTACCCTATTGCCAAAGTTTAATTTAGAATCAATTAATTTTTTTAAGCAGTTTAGATTTAATCGGCTTATTCTGGATAGACAAATGACTCTTGGGGAGATTCGAATAATTGATAATAATATAAAAAATATTGAATTGGAGACATTTGCCATTCCAAATTGCAGGTATGTGAATGCTTTCTGCGGATACGAAAAAATTACTGGATTATCACACGGGAAATATATGCGTCCCTGTACTATTCCTTTGGGCATAAAAGTTATTCCTCCACCAGATAAAGATAAGGAGAAATTAATAATTTCTCATTTGGGAGAAATTCCTTTCAAAAAGGAAGCATTGCTCTGTTCGACTAATCTATATAGGTTATTTTATTTTAATAAACTGAGGAACAAATTAATTCTTAAATTTGATTTTCGGGGATATCCTCTACTTAATAAGGTTTCCAATGTAGGGTTTTTTAGTGAGATACTTAATTTTTTGTTTAACAATCAGCCGACCCATGAAAAATACGTTAAATGGGCGAACGAAAGATTTTCGTCGCAGATAAAAAGTGATTTAATATTTTAAATTAAACCATGAAAAATCCCGAACAAGTAATTTATATCAAAAAAATTGGCGACTTGAGGTTCTGGAATAAAAAATTCAAAAGAATTTATTTTGGAAATGAATTTTGTCCGAACCTTATTCCTACGCCAAAAGAAGTAAAAATTGCCTTGGCTTTTGCGACTAAACAAAATTTGGAGTTCAGTTTGCTGACATGTCAAGTTAATGATTATTTTTTAAAAAAATTCATTAAAATTTTCCCTATTTTAAGAGAGGGAGATGAAATAATTTTAAATGACTGGGGGATTTTAAACGTTATTAAAAAAAGATTTAAAAATTTATTGCCATATTGTTTATTGGGAAAATTTATAACCAATAATATAAACTTAACAATAATTGATTCTCGAAAGTTTTTAAAAGAGCGAGGTTTTTCTGGCGGGTCATTAAAAAGATTAGAGATGGAGATTGGTGCATTGGTTGATCAGCGGCTTTTGAATCCCGCTAAAACAAAAAGAGTATTTCATGATTTTAAGGTATCGGTTTATTATCCGTATTCATTTTTTTCGGTCACAAGACTTTGTCCGACGGCCTATTGCGATAAGGCTGTTAAACCAAAAAATTACAGAAGTGAGTTTAGGTGTCAAAAAGAATGTCAAAAATATACGTTTTTGGCTAAACATCCAACTAAAAACATAGATTTGATATTAAAAGGAAATACATGGTTTAAGAAGGCGTCGTTACCTTATTTTTTTAAGAAAAATGCTGATAGGCTGGTGTATATGCCGACTATTCCAGT
>JAQTPW010000024.1 GCA_028712565.1 Minisyncoccota bacterium | reverse complement strand
TACTGGAATATTTTTCGATAACTCTTCGGCATTGCTGAAATAAAATTTAATTTTATCTTCCAACCCATAAACCCTCGCTCTTTGACGAGCCACGTCCAAAGAATTTTCAGAAACATCCATTGCCGTAACCTCGGCTCCGAATCTGGCAAAATTGATATTATCCGTGCCTATTCCACAGCCAATCTCCAAAACTTTTTTCCCACGCCATTTTTCAAATTCTGCAAATTTTACAATATGAGGCTCAATAAAGTATTTGCGTTTTTCCACCTCATCAAAGTATTGCTTTGTTCCAACCGGACTTTGAGAATGTCTTATGTTACAAGGACGCTCGTTCCAATATTTTTTCACTTCTTCAATTGATATTTTATTAAATGGAGTTTTCATAATTATTTCTATTTAGAAAGTTTTTTATTTCTTAAAATTAATAATCCATCCTGAGGTATAAAAACCATTCCATAAAAACTGTGCTTAATCAATCCACTTTTTTGAGGGATATACAATATAATATCATAAAATTCTTTACAAAATTTTATAATTTCTTCTTCCAGATATCTTTCGTGGGTACCAATAATCCAATAGTCAATGAGGCTTTTTTTTATTGAATTTTCGGCTCCCAACATAACCTTCAGTTCGCTGCCCTGAACGTCAAGATGAACAATATTTACTTTTGGAAAATTATATTTTTCAATAAGCTCATCTACCGTGAAACTCCTTACTTGATATCCTCCATTGTCAACCACTGCCTGACCGTAAAAAGTTGCGGGATCTAAAGAAACATCAAAACTGACATAACCGCTTTTATCGGAAACAGCTCCATGAACTACCTCTCCCTTAATGTTTTGCTTCTCAAAGTGCTCGACAATCCAACGGTAATGGGTAGGTTCGGCTTCAACGGCAAGGCATCGATAAGTCTTCCCACCTACTCCCGAGACAAGATTAAAATCGACAACGCCGGCTAACGCCAAGGATTCTCTTCCGGCGCCCGCCCCCAATTCAAACATTTTTATTTGATTATCCTTAATTTCGTTAATAATAGATAAAAAACATTGCTTTTCTAATTCTTCTTCAGTTAAGCCATTACTACACCTATGAATTCTTTGACAAAATTCCCTAAATTCTTTTGATAATGTTTTTTCCATCTCCCAATAACCATACCAACGAAACTCCCAACCTGTTTTTTCTGGCGGAGACGATAATTTAACTTGAATATCGCCCCATTTTTTAAAAACAAATGGAACAATATTAATCCTTGGTTTCCAAATTATTCTTTTAAGTTTAAACATACTTCTTTTAGCAAACCTTTCCCAAACAGAATATTTCAGAAACTTTTTTTGTAAAATAATATCTTCTACTGCTTTAATTCCCATACTTATTCAAATTTAATTTTATTCTAATTAAAACAATACTCTTTAAGAGACTCTTCTTCTAATCCCCAATCGTCTTTATTTACGATTAAGGGCTTTTTGTATTTCATCATCTCTTTTGCACAATTTTTAAATATTTTATACTCGTCGTAAAAATTGGCTCTGTTGACATAGCTCTTATGTCCTTGATGATATATTCTTTTTCTGCCCCCCAAAATAACTTGAGATAGTCCCGAACTTGCCGCAATAAAACACACATAGCTGTCAACAAAGCAAGGAATAGGCAATTCCGGATAGCCTCGCAATTTTCTCCATTGAGAATTGGCCATCAAAAAAAAGTCTCCAGATGCATTTGTGTGAATTTTCGGCCTAGGATCATAAATTAATTTTGCTTTAAATCGAGAGAGAAGCGAAAAAAAATATCCATTAGTAAAATAGGGAAATTTTTTTTTCAGGTCTCCATTTAGGGTTTTAACCCCTGTCCAGTTTTTTTCGCAAAAAATAAGCTGTTCGTCCGTTGTTGCATCTAAAGGAATTATTTTTTCAAGATCGTATCTATTTACCCGATAAAAAGATTCTTTCGAAAGTTTTTTTAATGCCAAAAACTTAATAAGATCTTCGCTAAAAATTATATCCGGATTAGTAACTATTATGTATTCTCCGTCAGCTCTCCTGATTCCAACATTTTTAGCTATAAATTCAAACATTGGCATCTTGTCAGATTTTGGAAACAATTTATGAATCTCCGAAGGAACCTCTATAAATCTTACTAATATTGCTTTACGATTTTTGGGCCAAGACAGAACTTTGACAAGGGATTCTTTAGTTATCGGCGGATTCCAATCCACTATAATCAATTCTGAATTTAATGAATATTTTTCGCATAATTCTGAAAGAACGTTTACAAAAATTTGTATCCGATGTAAAAAATTTCCTCCATAATCGTCATTACGTGCCGCTATAACAAAACTAATATAAGGACAATTATTCATAATCAAAGATATTTTTCAATATCCTTAGCCCATTTTCGCCAAAGACTAGAATAGCTTTTCGGAACAAAATCCTGTCTTTCAATCTTTTCGCTAAGATGAATAAAATTATCTGTCATGTTTTTGTTTTTAAAAGTGGTTTTTCTAAGGAAGACCAACAATTGTTTGAGTATAGTAGAAAAAGCAACCTCTCTTTCGATTTCTTTCCATGTTCTAGCAGGAGTTCTCGGATTTCTTTCTTGAGTAACAGTGGGAGCGCCAAAAGAAACACGATAATCAGTCTCCCATAACAATCTTTCTGTTATATAAGAACTCCAGATATCATCCATTCTGTCAAAATAACCATCGTATGGTAATAATGCGGGAGCAATCAATTCTCTTAAAAAAGCTGTGTTTTGAGAGTCAAAGGGTGCAAAAACATTCCTTCCCACGCCAATGGGCTTATTAAATTTAGTAATCATTTTCTTCCCCGCTTCCATATCACGCGTCAATCGACATATCCCATCAACGTCCGGTTCGCCAAGCCATAAATTTGCCTGAATGCCTATTTTAATCTTCTTTTCTTTTAAAGTGTATTTTTCTTTTTTATTTATATCCTCATATGCTGTTCCTCTTTGCCAAATAATACCATTCGTAACATATCTTACTATGTCAAAAAAATCCCGCCCCTCAACGACTTTCAAGCTTAACGTTTTTCCTAAAAGAGGGAATCCCCAATTTTTTAATGGAAAATTATCATTATCTATGGTAGCAATAATATCTGCACCGCTAGCTAAAGCATGAATATAGCCGATATTTCGTCTTTGCACATGATTCCATGGAAAACCTTTGCAAATATTATATGGTAATTTTTTTTGATCCTCCACTGTTAATATCTCGGCATTACTAACCTTCAATTTTGGCGTTTTTAAATCGCAGACGACTATAAACTCCCAATCTTTTATTTTCGCGTATTTTTCCATTTCGGGCGTATCATAGATTGTTGTTGTTACTATAATTTTTTTCATAATTTTAACTCCTATATTATTCAGAATATTAAATATTTTAACAAGAATATTCCGAGAACATAATTTTATTAATCTACTAATTATTATTTATGAATTTGTTATACCCAGGCAAAAATTTTCTTCTCGTCTTTTATTATCTTATACTCTAACGAAAAATCCTTTATCATCTTTTCAAACAATTCCCGATCTCCCAAACGATGATATGTACAAAGCGAAAGTTTTGGCTTAAATTTTTTAATCGTCTCAGAAGCTCCAACCAATAGACTCTTTTCCATGCCTTCTATGTCAGCTTTAATAAAATCAATTTTTGAAATATTATTTTCTTTTACGAACTGATCCAGACTAATTTGATGTGCTTTTTCCAAACCCCCCTCGTTGTCAAAAAAAGCCGATGAACATTCAAGGCTTTCTGGAAATATTGAAAAGCTAAGCTCCCCATCTTTGTCCCCAAGGGCAAATGGAATAATTTCTACGTTTTTTATTTCATTTATTTCTATGTTTCTTTTAAGCAATTTTTGGGTTTCCGATATCGGCTCAAACGAAAAAACCTTACCAGAACTACCTACTTTTTTTGAGGCATAAATTGAAAACATGCCGATATTAGCCCCAGCATCAATCACGTAATCACCCTCTTTAATCTTAATTTCCCCATTTTCATAAGGACCTTCGTGGTTTGGGAAAAAATCAAAAAGACTTATTTTTTCGTTATTATCGTTTTTGATGTACGGATAAATCAAATACATAAAGTCTCCGGCAAAATGACTCATTCGAAGACTTAACGGATATGCCAACCTCATCAAATCGGTATTAAAAATCAATTCTTTTCCATCTCCTTTTTCAATTTTTATAAGCGGACATTTTTTAAGTTCCTGAAATATTATTTTTTCTTTCAGTTGACTTCTAGCGGGAAGAAGATTCCAAGCTATTAATTTCAAATTTTTATTCCTTATTTTGGATAAAAAGTCCAACCGCCATTTAATTTTATCTATAAATTTCATATCTAAAATTTTTTTTAATTCTTCTAATCACAGAAACTATTCTCCTTCCTTCCACTCTTATTTTTAAAGGAAGAAGGTTGCGTAGAACTAAAACTAAATTATTATACAACGAAGTAAAAGAAAGCGGAATATAAGAAACGTGAGTTGATGAATCATAATTTTCCGATCTAGCAATTTTTATTTTTGTTTTTGATGCAATTTCTTTAATTAGCTTCGGATATCCTAACAACACGTCTTTGTGAATTGCCGTCCAACGACTACCATACATAACCTCCAAAGCTTCGCTTACTATTTTTTCGAACCTTGCTCTGGGTACATCACAAAACGAATATTTTGATATGATAGAAAAATTTCCTAAATCCGACCAATCAATGTCTTCCTTTAATAAAACTCCCTTGCTGATAAATTCATTATAGAAATAACTACCAGGCAAAGGACGGAATATGCCTAAACCCTTGGAGTTACAATCAAGGATCTTCATAAAATTTATCGTTTCTCTCATATCTGATTCTGTCTCTGTTGGAAAACCCAAAACAAAAGAAACACACAGAGAAAGACCAGCTTCTTTTACGTAAGCACAAGCTCTTTTATTCATTTCCACTGTTGTTTTTTTGTTTATTTCTTTTAATGTTTTGTCGGAACCACTCTCGATACCGATGGCAACCCCAAAACATCCAGCTTTTTTCATAAGCCTCAAGTTACTAGGATTGATTTGATCGGCTCTTACATTAGCATGCCATCTAAGCCGCGT
>JAQTPW010000023.1 GCA_028712565.1 Minisyncoccota bacterium | reverse complement strand
TGTGCTCCAACCCTCGTATTTAACAAGACGAAATGCTTGCATGCGAATCTCGGGAATCTTAGGATGTGTTGTGTAAGGCATGTACATATTTTACATCAGGGTGGTGCAAAGGTATTGAACCACGACATAACTATTGACAAATGCAACAAAAATTTATACAGTAGGGGCGAAAGAAAAAAAGAATATTTTTAGGAAAAGGAGGAAAGAACATTGAAAACTAAATTAGGGAAAGCATGTCTTTTTCTTTTGATTTTATTCATCATGGTCTTTACTACTTCTTGCAGTTTCCCAGGGAATCCGGTTGGAGTTTACAACCGGACAAAAGATTCGGTGGTGGAGATAAGCACAAATAGCGGCGGCGGGACTGGTTTTATTTACAAAGACCAGTCTCATATAGCTACCGCTTATCATGTGGTGAAAAGCGTTCCTAATAATTCTTGGGAGATTATTGTCAAGATAAAAGGGGCAGAAGAGGTGAGGGCTTGCATTGAAAATTTCGATGTAATTAATGATCTTGCAATCCTAAAGCTCGATCATGCTCTTGATTCAATTAAGCCACTTACTGTTTCTCTTTATCCTGAGGTTGGCGAACCCGCATATGTTATTGGAAATTCTTTTGGATTTTATCCCAAAACTCTTACGGCTGGCGTAATAAGCGGAGTGGGGAGAAAATCAGGACCCATAGCTGGTTTAATTCAATTCGATGCAAAAACAGTACCCGGGGATTCGGGAGGTCCGCTTTTAAATCAAATGGGTGGTGTGCTCGGGGTTGTTTGTCTTGGTGACGACGATTTCGGTTATGCCGAGTCAGCTGCCCAACTTAAGATTCTTGCTGAAAAAGAAATTCCGCAGCTGGAAACTCAGCCGGTTATAGTAGAAGTTTATAATCCGGCTAATCCTTCGTCCGGAACATATGAGGTTTCTGGGGCCATGATAAATCGAACAATCTGGGAGACTAATTTTAAAGTAGAGAACGGTTTTGCGGAATTAAGGTTCTTGAAATTTAAAAAAGGAGGGTATTTCCCAGATTATGGATTTCTGAATTTTAGCATAAATATCGATGGCAATACTATTCTAGAATCTGAGCGGCCGATTGATGCCGACGGATTCCTGACTCTTCCGTTTTATTGGGATTTTTTTGAAGGCATGCATGGCATTTCTTTAATGACTACTATATCGGGAGGGAACTACGGAAGTTTTAAATTTACGCTGGAAGATATTGGTTTTAGTGCTCCAGATATGGTAGGGAGACAGGGCGAAAAAATACCTCGAGATGTTCAGATTAAATCCTGGGGGCAGAATTTTTCCGGCGTTAGTGCTGGAACTATAACTGTGTTTCCCTCGGAGCGCGGTTGAAATAAGGTCCGGAAAGAGATTCTATCTCTTTCCGGACCTTTTAGTTAAAAAATTTATTTCTAAAATGTAATCGTCTCAATAAATCTTAAAGGGTCTACGGTTACGCTATTTACTTTTATTCCAAAATGCAAATGGGGAGCAATAGAATATCCTGTGCTGCCCGAGAGTCCGATAATTTGCCCTTGTGATATTACGTCCCCTTCCTTTGCTTTAAATTCATTTAAGTGCAAATAAAGAGAAAAAATCCCCAATCCATGATCAATAATTATCGTATTTCCATAATTGGTTAATTTTTGGGAAAAGACAATCTTGCCAGAATTTATAGCATAGACGGGAGTATTCAAATTAGCATCCAAATCTATTCCCAGATGCTGCAGAGAAACATCTCCGCTTTTTCTTATATTTCCGTAAGCTCCAACATTTTTTATATTTTTTAAAGGATAAATAAATGGAGAATTAAAATAAGCATTTTTAGAAGAAGAGCTCATCGCTTTAAGAAAGAGGGTATTTTCTTTCGCAACATTTTCTGCGATTTGAGAAGCGTTATATCCTTGCTCTTTTAGCTCATCGGTTACCATAAGTTCAGTTGTCGGAAAATTTCTTTTTGCAATTTCAATTTTCTTTTTAATTTCAGTCGGCCCAGATTTTATAATTAAATCATATTGGCCGATTTTTTCTTTAGCTCCAATTCCAAAAATGCCGATCCAGTATTTTGAATCGGCAGTTTTAAAAAAGTTTATATTTTTTTCCAAAAATTCACTAAAAACCCCCTGATCGCTTTCAACTTTAACCAGTAAAGTATCTCCTTGCTCCAATTTTTCAGAAGATAAGGAAGCATTTAATAATTCTGTTTTCTCAAAGCCGGGCTGGTAATTATTATTCATATATATAGTAGCCGGGACTGCACCTTTTATTTTTTTGTCTTCTATCAAAACTTTCACAATTTCGCCCTGCATTGTTTCTTCTGAAAAATACTGGTCAAAAACAAAATTTCCCAAACTGTAAAAAATATATTTTCCTTTGTAAATTTCGCTTTTCTGGGCAACGTGCGGATGATGGCCGATTATCAAATCAGCTCCTGAATCAATTGCCTGCCTTGCAAAAGAGGTCTGAAATTCTGTTAGAGTTTGCGTATATTCATTTCCCCAATGGATTGATACAACCAAAATGTCTGCCTGATTCTTTGCGTCTTTTATATTTTGTTTTATTTCTTCTAAATTGTCTTCATTTATTATTGCCATTCCAGAATAATTTTCTCCAGCAGACCAATTTGGAATGCCATTGTTGTTATAGGCCAAAAAAGCGATTCTGGTTCCTTTTACTTCTTTAATAATAGGGGAGTAAGCAGGTGTGGTGCTAGTTCCAGCTCCGACATAATCAATTCCTGCATCTTTTAATCTTAAAAAGGTGTCTGATAAGGCCAGATTTGTATAATCTAAAGTATGGTTATTAGCCAGAGATAAAACATCAAAGCCAGAAAATTTTAAACCCTCGATCGCTTCAGAGCTAAATCTGAAAGAATTTTCGCTTCCTACTTTTTTGCCTTTGTCGGAAATTGTTCCTTCCAAATTTCCAAACAAAATGTCGGCTCCTTTTAATTCGTCGGCAATTCTTAAAAATGGGAACTTGTAATCTTCATTTCCAGCCTCTTTTATTTTTAATTCCACTCCGCGGTCTAACATAATATCTCCGACAAAAAGAAGCTCTATTGAATTTTCCGGTTTTAACTGGGTTTCAATAATTTCTGCCAAGGGTAAAACTGTAATAATTTTTGGTTTTGCTAAAAAGTAAACAAGGGAAATAAAAATTCCCGAGAAAATAAGCAAGATTAAAAGCGTTTTTTGCCTTGATTTTTTTGCCATAAGCTAGTTTATTTTAGCTTACTTTGTCATTTAGTCAACGGAAAATTTCCTGTGCATATTCTTGCCTTGACCGCCCATACGCACCTTGTATCATTAATAAAAGGATTATTAATAATTTAAAAATATGGTAAAAAAATATATTTTTGTTTTTACAGCTTTTTTAGCTATTTTTTGTTCTTTGTCTTTTGGAGTGCAAAGCGCCAAAGCCGCAACCATTGAAGAATTAAAGGCGCAAATCGCACTTCTTATACAGCAAATCGCCGCGCTGCAACTGAGGTTAGCGCAATTACAAGGCCAGACAAATGTTTGGTGCCACAATTTTAATGTAAATTTAAAACTTGGCGATTCGGGGCCAGAAGTTGTGGCCCTGCAAACTGCTCTTAAAAAAGAAAATCTTTTAGGCAGTTCGCAAGACGCAAGCGGTTATTTTGGAAAATATACTTTTTCTGCAGTTGTTGCCTTTCAGGAAAAATATGGAGCGGAGATTTTGTACCCTTTAAATTTAAAATACGGCACGGGCACTGTTGCTTTGGCCACAAGGACCAAATTAAATAAATTATACGGCTGTCCGGCAGCGCCGCTTCCGACTCCAGCAACCACAACAATTCCCGTAAGCCCTAATATAAATATCACATCTCCTAATGGCGGCGAGAAATTAGCATTTGGAAAAACCTATGCGATAACTTGGACTTCCCAAGGCGTAAGCCGAGTTTCAATCAAATGGATAAAGTCAGGAACTCCTGAATTGTCCGGGGCAATTGCGAGTTTGGAAAATAATCCCGGAACTTATTCTTGGGCAGTCCCAAATGAAGTAGCAATTTCTAACTTCACAACAGGATCTTATAAAATACAGATTATCAGCCGTGAAAACACAACGGTTTTTGATAAAAGCGACAACTATTTTAATATCGTAAACGAAAGTGCCGATACTGTGGCTCCTAGCGTGCCAACAGCATTTGGCGCATCGGCTGTCAGCTGCTCTCAAGTAAATCTTTCTTGGTCGGCCTCTACAGATGCTTCAGGAATAAAAGGGTATTATGTTTATAAAGGAGGGGCAAAGCTAAACTCTGCTCTTATTACTGCAACAAACTATTCAGATAAAAGCTTGAACGGCAACAGCAATTACACATACCAGATTTCTGCGGTAGATAATTCCAATAATGAGTCGGCAAAAACTGAAACAATTAGCATAACAACTCCTGTTTGCCCGGACACCACAGCTCCAACTATTCCAACAGGGTTTTCTGGCTCAGTTGTTTCTTGTTCGCAAATAAAAATCTCTTGGTCTGTCTCAACTGATGCCGGGGGAATACGAGGATACAATATTTATAGAAATAATTTATTTTTAATCCAAGTTGCCGCTAATTCTTTTTCAGATTTGGGCTTGGAAGGAAATACAGCTTACACCTACCAGATTTCTGCGGTAGATAATTCCAATAATGAGTCGGCAAAAACCAGCGGAAAATCTCTCACTACTCCTGCTTGTCCAGTAGCCCCGTCAATTACTGTAGCCACTCCTAACGGCGGAGAGAATTGGCTGGTAAATAATACTTATTCGATTACTTGGAACTCTACAGGCACTATGGGAACCGTAGGAATTTATTTAATGGATTATACTGGTGGGATTTCAAAAGAAGTAAAAACAATAAATTCATCAATAAGCTACACAGGGTCTTTTAAAAGTTATTCTTGGGCAATTCCGGCAGATGTTCCCGGAGGCAGTTATTATAAAATTGAAATTAGAGGAAGTTCTGCGAGTGATGCCAGCGATAATTATTTTAATATCATTTCATCGGGCGCGTCTGACACCATACCTCCTACCACACCAACATCCTTATCTGCCACACCAATCAGCTGTACCCAAATAAATCTTACCTGGGCAGCCTCATCTGATGCCTCAGGCATCAAAGGTTACTATGTTTATCGTGG
>JAQTPW010000022.1 GCA_028712565.1 Minisyncoccota bacterium | reverse complement strand
TTTTATTCTTGGGATTTTGAAATTTTTTGACGGAAACGAAAGAGCTCTTAGCATTCAGTCTTTAATTGACGAGATTAAAAAAAATAAAGAATTTCTGACTCTCGAAACATTGCACGAAATCCATCCCAGCGTAGTTGTGGATAAGATCGATAGGAACTATTCTCCAATAACAGTGGAAGATGAGGAGAAAATAGATGAATTAAGAAAACAATATCTTCCAATTATAGAAAAATTAAAAACAATAAGAAACAAGGAATGTGCTCATTTAGATGATCGAAGGATTGATGGGACGTTTGTCCCTAATGAAGTTGAGAAATTAATAAATACAATTCAAGAGATGCTTAATACTATCTCCGCTAGGTTTGATATGTCGACCACCCTATGGGATCATCTTAAAGATGAAGCCGTGGATGGAGTTAATTTCGTTCTTGATAATCTCCATCGTGGTGAGGAGAAAAGGCATGAAGAAATAATGGAAAAATGGAGGAGAGGAATTTAATTGTTTGATTGAGGAAGCCGGTAAGAGAACTGAAAATGGATCGAATTTCCCTCTTAGGAATTGGTAATAGACCAGGGTACACAGCAGTCTTGTGCACGGTTTAAAAGCCCGCGATGCGTCAAAAATGGCTTGAATAGATACATGAATGACAAAGAAATAACATTGCGCAAAAGAGAAGAAAGGAAGAAAAAGATATTTGAGGAATTTATACAACGATTAGAAACGGCTTATCGGGAGTTTTATACTTGGAAGGCCTTAAGAGATGCTTTAAAAAGTGACGAAAATATACGTTTTCTTATAACAACTGATTTACAACTCTTTAATACAATTATTGTTTCTTTAGCCTTTTCTTCAACCTTTGAGTTGGCAAAAATTACAGAAACTAAAAACATAATCGACGAAGAAGGAAACACTTCAATTTCCATATTTTATTTAATGGAATATAATTTGAGCGATTATGACATTAGAGAGACAGTTAGAAAATTGCGTAAATTCAGAAATAAAGTTCTGGGCCATATTGATTTGAAAACGTTTTTAGATCTAGATAATTTTCTGAGAGAATTAGATCTTAAATATGAAGAGATAGAAATACTTTTTGAAAAAGTTGTACTTACTGCAAATTCAATAAGAAGTATATTTTTCTTCCAAGTAGATCTTATTGGTTATTTTCAATCTGTTAAAATATCTTGCGAAGAGGATATAAAGTTTTTGAGAAAATCTGTAGATGAAGATGTGCGGGGTCGGACCCAGCACATTTCCTAAAATATGAAAAAAATAGAAAAAATAGTTAATTTCTTTTTTGAAGTTGGAACTGCAAAAAATCTCTTGCGTAACCATCATCAGGTTTTAAAGCAGTCAAATGACACGATTGCCTCTCATTCCTTCAGAACGGCGATTATTGGTCTGGTGCTGGCGGACATGGAAAAAGCAAATAAAGAAAAGGTTGTCCAAATGTGTTTATTGCACGATGTTGCTGAACTTCGAACAGGCGACGCGAATTTTATCAATAAATTTTACCGAGTAGAAAATGAAGAAAACGCCATTAAGGAACAATGGGACGATATTCCTGGAGGAAAAGAGTTGGTCCGACTCCTTTCGGAGTATAATGCCAGAAAAACACAAGAAGCCATTATAGCTAAGGAGGCCGATAATCTGGATCAGATTTTCCTGCAGAGAGAATATTTTTCGGAAAATTCCTATGACTTGAAAAAATGGCATGGCCACATTGCCAAAAATTTGAAAACTGCCTCCGGGCGGAAAATTGCGGGTTTGGCAATGAAAACGAATCCTTTAAAATGGCTTTACGATTTTTCCGAAAGCAAGAAAAAAGCGAATTGCGAAAATTTTAATCAAAAATTAATGAAGAATATTTTATTATATAAGTATAAAGGTTAAATAAAATTAAAACATATTTAAAATGGCAAAAAAATTATTCGTAGGCGGATTATCTTACAGCACCACAGAGGCCGCCTTAAAAGACAATTTTTCTAAAGCCGGAACAGTTGAATCAGCATCAATTATAACCGACAAGTTTTCCGGCCGTTCAAAAGGGTTTGGCTTTGTCGAAATGGCTACCGAAGAAGAGGCCAAAAAGGCAATAGAAATGTTCAATGGCAAAGAACTTGACGGAAAAATCCTCACCGTTAACGAGGCGAAGCCAATGGAAGAGCGTCCTCCGCGACAAGGCGGCGGTTACGGCAGAGAAAAAAGGGGAGGATATGGCAGGGGAGGCGGGCCGGGAGGTGGCGATAGAAGAGAGCGCCGTTGGTAGATTAATATTTAGACGTATTGACTATTTTTGATAGGTATGTTATATTTGTATTGTTAATAAAAAGTTGTTTCATAATTTTAAGAGGCGAAGTGGTTACAATTGGATATATTCTTATATATAGATTAGACATTTAGTGTTAATTGAGTAAATTGTAGCCAGTTCATCTTTTAAAATAATCAACTGCGAGATCGTCCATAAAGGCGATTTTTTTGTTAATTGAAAATTAATTCTGCAAATTTACAATATAAGTATGGAGCACAGGGTATCAGTGATTTTTTTGGGGACAGGTCCCGCCAATGGGATTCAAGGAACCAAAAGGGATAGGAGGAGGGAATCGAGCATAATTTTGAGGGTAGATAAGTGCGATTATTTATTCGATGTAACCAATGATTTTGGATGGCAGAAGAATTTCTTGCGAAACCTTAAAGGAGTTTTCATTACTCACGGCCACAATGACGCTATCGGGGGAATAGGCGGATTGAGTATTTGGCACAAAGACCAAAGATTGAAAAATCCCATTCCTCTTTATACTCATCCGAGAACGATATTTCACATAAAAAAGGCTTTTTCTGATGTCAATTATTTGGAATTTAAAAGAATAATACCAAATCAAGCGGTTGAGATCGGCAGGTGTCTGGAAATCATCCCGATTTCGGTTCCTCATTCAATTCAGCCCGGTTTTCCGACTTATGCCTTTTTGATAACCATTTTCAAAAAAACAATACTTTACGCTTCCGATGTGGGGGAAATAAACGATGATTTGCGCGAACTTTTTGACGATTTGAATATTTTAATCCTTGACGGAGCAATGTGGAAAAAAAGGATAAAATCCCATTTAGAAATAACCAAAACCCTGCCGAAGATTTGCCAGGAAAAAATCAAAAGAATTTATTTTACCCAAATAGGCAAGACTGTTCCTCATTATAAAACTTTCAAGAAAGAGGTTGAGCAAATCTGTCGCAAGGCGGAACCCGCCTAATGACGGATTGGAAATTAAATTATTGTGAAAATTTTGGAAGTGAAAAATTTAAATGTCAGTTTTGACGACGAAAAAGCAATTGAAGATTTAAGTTTCAGTTTGAACGAGGGAGAATTCTTGGTAATATTGGGGCCAAATGGCGCAGGAAAGAGCACTCTTTTGAAAACCTTGCTGGGATTGGTGCCTTACGAGGGATCAATTCGTTGGAAGGAAGGGGTTCATTTCGGCTACGTTCCCTCAGAATTTGTGGTTCCGGAAAATTTTGCTTTAAGCTTAAGAGAATTTTTCCAATTCAAAAATCTTCCCCACGAGAAAATTTTCCAATCGCTTGAATTGGTGGGAATAAAAGCTTCGGAGAATTTCTTGGAAAAAAGGTTGGATACCTTCTCTACCGGGCAATTGAAACGGATATTGATCGCTTGGGCAATGGCTGATAATCCCGATGTTTTGTTGTTGGATGAACCCATGCTTTACATCGATATTCACGGCCGAGAAACCATTTACGATAGCTTGGTCAGCATCTGGCAAACTAAAAATCAAAGCATCGTTCTGGTCAGCCATGAAGTGGGGGAGATCAGTCGGAAAATCGATAAAATACTGGCCTTGAATAAACGGAAGCTTTTTTACGGGAGGCCGGAAGACATCATTAATCCGCAAAACTTGGCCAAAATTTATGGATCTCCAACTTTTTCATAGTTTAATCGCCGGAATATTCATCGGCGGAGTGGCAGGTTATTTGGGTTCATTAATGATCACCAAAAGAATGGCTCTGGTGGGGGATGCTTTGAGTCATGTTGCCCTGCCAGGAGTGGCTTTGGCCCTGATTTACGGAATAAACGTCAGTTTGGGAGCCCTGCCGGCGTTGTTTTTGGGAATCTTGCTGATCTGGCTCTTGGAAATGAAAACCAAACTGCCCATGGAGGCCCTGACTGGAATCGTTTTTACGGCTTCGATAGCCATTGCCTTTTTGTTTTTGCCGGAAGAAAAGGTTTCCACGGCTTTGATCGGGGATATTTCCCAAGTAAATTTTTTTGATGCTTTAATTTCCATTATCCTGGGGATCGTTACTTGGTTTGTTTTGAGAAGAATTTTCCCTAAATTAATTTTAGCCAATCTTTCCGAGGATTTGGCCAAGGTGGAGCATATCAAGGTCGAAAAATATAATTTTATTTATCTGGTCTGCATCGCCCTAGTTGTCGCTTTGGGAATAAAGGTAACCGGATCTTTGCTGATGGGGGCCTTGGTCATTACTCCGGCTGCCGCTGCCCGCAATTTCGCCAAAAATCTTTTTCAATATTCTTATGGCGCCCTGCTGATGGGCATCATCAGTTGCGTTCTAGGCATTTTGGCTTTCCGGATTTTTGCGCTGCCTGCCGGTCCTTTGATTATCCTGATCGCTTCTTTGATTTTCGGACTTTCTTTGTTATTTAAAAAGCAATGAAATTATTTATCGGAACCTCGGGATGGAGCTACAAACATTGGCAGGGAATTTTTTATCCTCGGAAATTAACCCAGAATAAATGGCTGAATTACTATTCAAAACATTTTAATACGGTTGAATTAAATATGTCTTTCTACCGTTTTCCTTCAATAGAAATAATAGACAAATGGCAAAAAGAACTTCCCGAAGAATTCAAAATGACCCTTAAGGCCAATAGAATGATAACTCATGTTAAAAGATTTAAGAATGTGGACAGGATTCTTGCCGATTTTTATGCTTTAGCTGAAGGATTTAAGAATAATTTGGGTTGCATATTATTTCAAGCGCCGCCTTTCTTTAAATATTCAGACGAAAACGTAGAAATAATGGCAAATTTTTTGAAGATTTTAGATAAGGAAAAAAGAAACGCGGTTGAATTCCGGCACCTGAGCTGGTGGAATCAGAAAGTATACGAACTTTTCCAAAAAGAGGAGATTGGGTTTTGTTCGGTTTCGGGATTGAATATGCCGGAAGATGCGATAACCACCTCCAAATTCGCCTACATTCGTTTTCACGGGCCTGACGAGGCCTATTCTTCCAAATATTCCGAGGAAGAATTGAAAGAATGGGCTAAAAAAATAAATTCCCTCAAAACAAAGGAAATTTTCTGCTATTTCAACAACGACCAGAATGCGTATGCGGTTGAAAACGCCAAGGAGTTAAGGAAAA
>JAQTPW010000021.1 GCA_028712565.1 Minisyncoccota bacterium | reverse complement strand
CCCAACAACCTTAACATTCTGTAGCAGAAAGTGAACAATTCTGGTTGATACTCTAAAATTTTTAAAATTGAAAACTTGTTTTTTTCCAGCTTACATGCCCAATCTTCTTTAGAAAGCAAGTTTCTGTGAAAGTATTCACTATTTACCCTCCTGCTTTCATTTTCTCCGAAATATTTTGATAAATGGTCTTTGAAATTTAAAATAGGCACAGTAAGTATTAAATAACCACCATATCTCAAAATCCGGTATATCTCAGATAATGCTTTATCTAATTCTACCACGTGTTCAAGAGCTGAATTCGATATAACCGTTGAAACAGCATTACATTCCAAAGGAATGCTTCCACCTTGACTCTGAATTAATTTATCGTATATATGGGAACCTTTTGCTATTTCTAACGCCTCCGGATCGTAATCAACTCCGTAATCGATATGCTTAAATAAAATGGATGAAAAAGAACCATCGCCGCACCCAAAATCCAACAAAGGATATTTTACTAATTCTCTGTGAATTAAAAATAAAGAGAGTTCTTGAGCCCTCCAAAAAGAATGCGATATCCTTCCGAAATCGGCTACAAGACAAGCGGAATCCTTAAACAAAATCTCCGCTTCTTTGGAGGATCTAAATAGTATGCCTGTTTTGTCAAAATAGGATCCGTCTTTAAGGCCTTTTCTAGAAAAGATACGAAGTAAATAATCAAAAATTAAACTCAGTCTCCCTAAGGCGCCGTACAGGCAAATTTGCATTTGAGATCCTTGTCATGTCTGAAATCGATTGAATTCTCTTCGGCATGATAGATAAAATCATTCCCATAAATTATCCCATCACAAATAACGTCCAATCCTTTATCTTTTCCGGGAAGAAACTCTATAAGATTATTTGCACGCATTTTATAGATAATGCCCAAAAACCTATCCAGATTGTTGCTTATTTTTTTTATTTTATTTACCGGAATCATCCTGCGAAAAAAGAAATGATACGCATATCTGTACGCACGTTTTAGCTTTTCATTATCCATATTTTTTCTAAAAGGTAAATTATCTAGTAACTTGAAATACTCATCAATATTCTTAGGATCAAAGGTTACGCCTTTATTTTTGATCCAGGCCTCTCCTGCAACAATTACCGGAATCCCCATACTTGTTAGTTCAACACCACTCTTTGTACCAAAAATAATGACAGAATCGCATTTCTCCATAAGAATGTAAGTGCTTATATTACTTGAAGCCGGTATTACAAATATGTTATTAGCCAGCCTTGGGAATGCGCTTTTTATCTCTTTTTCTATAGGCTGGCGGGAAGGCACAGTCCCTCGTATTTCTGCCGGATGCACGCGGATTATAAGCTGTAAATCAGGCCGTTTCTGAAAATACTCTATTGTTTGTATAACCCAATCCACCATACTGGCAAACACATTGGTCTCATAGTGAAGCTTGGCATCCCAAAGAACGTTTGTCAGCAGGCCGATACAAGGCTTTGAAAAATCGATACTTAATTCTTTTTTGATATTTTTTATGTCAAAGCGTGGTTTTTCATGGAACCAGATCCAGTCTTTGGTACCATGCCAACGGCTTTTAAGATAATCCAATAACTCTTTTTCGATTGTTTTACCCCAACGCATATTTTCCCATTTTTCCGTAGGCTCGGCTAATAATGTGCGATGATAAGTATTGTTGTGGCTAAAAATAAAGCAGCTCTTTCTGTAAGCCGGGTTCCAATTAACGACTCTTATTTTATGAGACCTTAAAACCTCCCCAATCAAACCTTGCGGAACATAGATTCCATGATGGAACACGGCACAATCGAATTCATTTTTACGGACCATATTCTCTATGGCAAATACTGTCAGCAAGGCAGCTTCAAGGTATCTCCTTAGGATAGCTTCTGAATAACGCTCATTTTCCATAGTCGCTTTTGCATAAAACCTCAAAGCACCTGCCATGGCGTGTTCACCGACAGCAAGACCGTTTAAAACGTAATTCTCTATCTCGGACAAATTAAGAGACCCTGAGATACTAGCCGCTAATTCCAAATCTTCTTTAGTTAAAAATTCACTGTAATAATGGACCTTCAGCCTCAGAGCTTTATAGGTATTATCCGAATATCGGAAGCAGGAATTGCACAGGCTTTTCTGTGGCCCAAAATGCGCTAATTCCTGCTCGCTGACGCTAATTCCTAAAGTACAGTCTAAACAAGCGGGCAATACTTTATCACAAAGCAAGATATGGACTTTCGACTTCCGCAGAGTCAAGGCCACGGCGAGCAGGCTTTCTAATGTGACACCTGGCAGATACCCGCCGATACTTGTAGCAATCAAAATGTTTGATTCAATATCTGAATTCAAGGCCTTATCCCAAAGACCTTTGTCCGCAGAAATAATACGACTCCATTCGGGCTGATAGTATTTTAACCTAAGGCGCCTGGCTAACTGTTTTAGATATAAACTTTTCTTCAAAATATTTTTTACCATATCTTACGATTTTCCCATTATGTGTTCCGCAAACATGAAATCCATGGGATTGTTTATATCCATTGATTCTACTTCATTCATAACAAACGGAACAACTACATCGCCAACTGGAGATTTTTTATTGTATATCGTAATGGGCTTAGTTATATAAATACTGGCATTTTGTATGTAAACTTTCGGAAAGACCTGGCTTGACAAGGTCTGTGTATTGGTATCTTTTGTTTCCACGAACGGTTGTATATAGCCATTATCTTTTAAAACCCACATTTTATAAGGATGTTCTGAACACAGCCGTATCGAACGCAAAGAATCGGCTTCCGGGTGTTTTAGCATTTCGTCTACCGCCCTATCGATCGAATCGGATTTACGAAACGGCGAGGTTGGGTATAAAAGTACAATTAAATCCGGTTGGTAGCCTTCATTATGTTTAAGCCAGTCCAAAGCATGCGTAAAAAACTGTAATTCAGTGGAATCGCTTTGCGAAATATTTTCCGGCCTCAAAAACGGAACTTCGGCTCCATATTCATTAGCAACTGAAGCGATTTCTTTTGAATTAGTAGAAACAAGAATACGATTAATGTATTTGGAGCCTTTTGCTGCTTCAATAGAATAAGCAATAAGAGGCTTGCCGTTTAATTTTTTTATATTTTTATTTGGTATCCTCTGTGATCCTGCCCTTGCTGGAATAAAAGCTAAAATTTTCATTTTCGCACCTCAGCTTTTAATTAACCTCTAGGTAGCCCATAGCAGGATTTTTCCTAAGCTAGAGAGCCCAGATAGCTTCCCAGGCGCTAAAAGCTTTGCTTTTTAACAAATTATTAGGATTACCACTAGGAAACGGCATATTGCATTGTTTTAAAGCCTTTTCAAAACAACCGGGAATACCCGGCTTTACAATTATGCAATAATTTTTAACCTCATCCGGTAAGCGCACATGTAATCTCGGTGTCACTAAACAAAAACACTTGCACATTATTGCCTCTAAAATTTTTGTCTTAAACCCAAACCCATAATCAGATAAAAAAACCATAACTCGAGATTTACAAAGAAATTCTATAGGATCTTTCAGAAATCCCGTAAATGACAATCTGGGATTTATAAGTCTTTTATTGGCGCGTAGCTTAGCATCGCAGGTATCGCCAGTAATATAAAACTTCCAGGAATCATAATTGCCATTAAGGCTCTTAACTGCTCGCGAATAATTATATAAGGCATCCAATATAAGCGGCGTTAATTTGTCAATTGTCGACGTAAGGCAAACACAGGCATAATTTTTTTCGCCAACGACCGGGTTCTTCGGCAAATAATCTTTAGCCAGAAAAAACGGTACGGTAAAGACTTTTTCCGACGGAACCAAATGATTCCAATAATTCAGTCTTTCCCATTCGCTAATAGTCAGAACAGCTGTTGAATATTTTGCACACAAATAATCTAAGCCGACCGTTTTAATCAATTTCTTTAGAAATCTCCAAGCAAAACGGAATCTAAAATATTTAACAGATGCGAGAAAATAGTGTAAAGAATGCAAGATTTCAGCGTTATGCGAACGAACCAACAATTTCAGCCGCGGGTATTTATTTTTAAGGTATTTTAACGACCTCGGATACTCTAGGTACTCAAATAAAACCGCATCGTAGGAACATAAATCCGATTTTTTTAAATAATCCAAAGCCGTCAAGTCGCGCCCTTTTCGATTTTTTTCAATCACCAACTCTGTTACATCTATACCCTTCTCTCTAAAATACTCAGTTCGGCTGCGTACATCTTTTGTGCTGCCAACAAAAGAATGTTTGCGCTCAATGATTGAATCCTTAAAGACATGTAAAATACGCATCGTAGGTCACTCACCCTTTTTAAACGGGATAAAAATAAAAGAAAACTCCCTATTGACTCTTTCCCAACGAACAACTTTTTCTAAAGCGTTATAATCGGCGTTAGAACACGGCTGAAATCCGTAGCTACCCGCAAGTGAACATAAATTTTCAATATCCTTGCGTTGAAAAACTTTCATTTCCCCCATTTTCTTGCCATAAGGATAAATACCTTTACAATCGATGAATTCCGGCCAATAATCCGTAGAGTTTAACAAAAAACCTCCCGGCTGAATTATCCTCGACATTTCTTTAATGTATTTTCCCAAATCAACACCATGTTCAATGACCGAAATCGATGTAACAACCTTAAAAAAATTATCAGGATAATTCGTATTGGTCAGATCCTGAACGCTGAAGTTAATTTTCTTATTTGAGTATCTCTTTTTATCAGCCGGACGTAAATCACAAGCATAAAGATTCTCATACCCCAATAATGATAGCCAATTTAAAATAACGCTGTCAGAACTCGATCCAGCGTCAAGAATATTTGAATTTACCTGCGTATTCTTTACAAGATAATACAAACACTTCAAAGTATCCCAGCTTTTTTTAGGGTCGAAAGCAGCCGGCAAGCCCATAGCATTTATCAAAAATTTAGCGGCATTGACTTCATTATTAGACTGCAATACAGAAAATTTACCAAGATTTTCCGCAAAATCAAATAATTCCGATATTTGCAGCGGCTTGCAGATTTTATTTTTTAACAAAACGGACCCGATTAAAATTCTCATGTCGTCTCAACCTCCCCTGTAAACCTTGAATGAATTAATTATATTCAAGCGAAATTGATCGATTAAACGCAACGAGATCTGCTAATTACCTTCTTTAAATTCTGAATTTTCAAAATAAACTGCGCTTTAAGAGACTTTATCTTGCATAGACACATCTTAAAGCTTAATTTTAAAAGAAGGGTGGGAATTGAACCATCTTTTTCGAAACATAATAGAATTTTATTTTTACGTGCCAAGACTTTTTTTGCATCAAAATCTTCAGTCAATATCTGAATAGATTTACCCGTATAAATAACATCTTTTCGTACTAAAAAATTATCAAAATTTTCATCATTGATATACCCTTGCTTCTGACAACGCTTAAGCAACCTGGTGCCGGGATAAGGCTGCGCAATAGTAACGTTTACCTGCACATTTCCACCCAGATTCGCTATTTTTTTAAGATATTGCACTGCGCGGTCAAATCTTAAATCA
>JAQTPW010000020.1 GCA_028712565.1 Minisyncoccota bacterium | reverse complement strand
ACTATTGATGGAACCTATGCTCTCTATGAAAATGTTAGCAGTGATGCTGCAGTATTGAAGGCAGATGTAGAGAGTGGTTATTACAAAGTGTTAGCCACTTGTGTAGATAGTTGTGGTATGGATTCTGTTGCAGCTGTGGAAGATTTACCCGTATAAATAACATCTTTTCGTACTAAAAAATTATCAAAATTCTCATCATTGATATACCCTTGTTTCTGACAACGCTTAAGCAACCTGGTGCCGGGATAAGGCTGCGCAATAGTAACGTTTACCTGCACATTTCCACCCAGATTCGCTATTTTTTTAAGATATTGCACTGCGCGGTCAAATCTTAAATCAGTTTCCCCAGGATATCCTACAATAAAAAATAAAAGTAACTTATTGATCTTATGATTTATCAATCTTTTTATGACATTGTACGCTACATCGAGATCCAGCTCTTTACTCATGATCGACAGCATCTCGCTATCGCCATGTTCCAGTCCGAGAGAAATAACCTCACAATTAGATTCTTTTATCAATCGCACCACATTATCATCGTCAAGCGTATCGATTCGCACACCGTTAGGTGCCCGCCATCTCAGATTATGCCCTTTTTTATTTAATTCAACTATGCCTTTTAAAATCGCTATAGTTCTGTCTTTACGCATTGTAAAATTATCATCCTCAAATTCTATATACTTTATACCGAATTCTTCCACTAAATACTCTATCTCCCCAAGTACGTTAGCAGGTGACCTGCCTCGCCAATTTCTGCCGTAAATAGGGTGGATCGAACAAAATTCGCAAGCAAACGGGCATCCGCGCGAAGTTATGATTGATGCGGTAAACGGCCTGTGCGATTTACGCGGAGAAACAGTAAAATACTTATCAATACCTTTAAAGGCCGTATCAGGAAAAGGAATGCTATCTAAATCTTTAATCTGTTCCGCCGGCATAAAGGATGCATTTTCGGAATCCTTAGCTGAATACACACCTTTTATCTCAGACGGGACCTTACCGTCAGCTATACGAAGCAAGGCCTGTTCGCCTTCGCCTACAACAACAAAATCAGCTTTTGAAGTAAGCGCTAATTTGGGCTGGGTGGAAGGATAAACCCCGCCCAATACCAATAAAATTTTTGGAAATCTTTGTTTTATTTTCTCGCATAACTCATGACAGACAGGAGCCAAAGCACTCTGGGGAACCGACACGCCTATTAAACCGGAATCCTTAGAAATGCTTGAAACTATCTCTTCCAGCGGAAGCCCGACAATACAACCGTTTGAATATGGCTTAATATGAGAAAAACCCAGCATCAATCCATCAATAATGTCGACTTCATGTTTGCCATATTTCTTTAGATAGGCCGAAATATAACGCAATCCAAGACATTGAGGCAGGGATACGGTTTCAGGTGCGGAAAAAAGATACGGAGGATTGATTAATGTTACTTTCATCGTGCATTCTCCGCATCATATATAAACGCTGAATTTGTTAAAATCCCCTGGCAGATCACGTCAAGACAACGACACTTACCTGGCATTAAATCTTTTCATGAAGGTATACTTAAAGTAAACCCGAGCTTCTTCGGCATAACAACATAAGGCACCTGGAGCATTCGGCGAAAAAAGAAATGAAAGGCGTATTTAAGCGCACGCTGAGTCTGTTCTTTACCCATTCTCTCCGGCAGCGGCAACCTGTTTAAAATTTTAAAATACTTATTAGGGTTAGACGCATCCAGAGAGAATCCTTTGTTGCGTATCCATGCTTCACCCGCCACAACAACCGGTATCCCCAAGCTAGCCAATTCTATGCCGGTTTTAGTATTATAAATCAAAACCGCGTTGCATTTTTCCATAACAGCATAGGTTGAAACCTGACTCTCAGGAAGAATTATAAATATATTCTCAGGCAATGTTTTGTATTTTTTATTTATTTCATCGGCTAATCTTTGCCTTGACGGTACAAGACCGCGTATTTCCGCAGGATGAATTCTTATTATCAGCTGCAAATCCGGACGTTCGACAAAATACTCGATAGTCTGGAATACCCAATCCAGCATGCACTTAAACGCGTTTGATTGATAGTGCAACTGAGCATCCCACATCACGTTGGTCAGCATACCGATACATGGTTTATTAAAATCAATACCTAATTCCGTCGCAATTTTTTTAACATCTTCTACGGGCTTTTCATGGAACCATATCCAATCGTCCGTTCCCTGCCAGCGGCTTTTAAGATATTTTAATGTTTTATGCTCAATCTCCGGCGTCCATTTAATATTTTCCCAAGCTGACACAGGCTCACTAATCATTGTATGGTGATAACTGTCATTGTGAGAAAAAGTAAAACTCTGTTTACGATAAGCGTGGTTCCAATTTACCACCCGAACGCCCTCCTGGCGCAAAACCTCGCCAATCAAGCCTTGCGGAACATAAATACCGTGATGAAAAACAACACAATCAAATTTGTGTTGTTTTAACAAACCCCGCGTTGCAAAAACAGTCAGTATAGCCGCACGCAAGTACATCCTTGAAATTTTTTCACAATAGCTGTCATTTTCTAATTCGCCTCGACCGTAATAGCGCAAAACTCCGGCATAAGCATGTTCGCCTACCGACAGTCCCTCATATTCATAATCTTTTATCTGGGCCAAGGGAACCGTTGAAGAAATATCTTCCGCTTTTATTATCTCGGCCTTAGAAACAAATTCACTAAAACGAAATATATTTAGACCCAACGGTTTGTAAAATTCCCGGCCGGATTTAAAACAATTATGACAGCGCTGAGTCTTGCCCTGATGAACTAATCTAGCGGGTGCATCAGAACTTATCTTTGCCATTTGACAGACGGAAAGAAAATCATCGCAAAGAAAAAATGATAGTTCAGCGCCTCGCAAAGTCAGGGCCACCGAGATCAAGCTTTCCAAAACTAATCCTGCATCATAACAGCCCATACTAGTGGCGATTAGGATGCGGCGTCCATTTTTAGCTTCCGATACAAACTCATCCCATTTTTTATCAGACTTGGCGGTAACTTTTGCCCAGTCAAAACTCGCGTTTCGTTCGAAAATGATATTCTTAACGGTGGAAATAAATTTTTTCATAATCTTATTTATAAATTTACCCTCATCCTCTCGGCTTATAACAACACATCCAACAACCACACTATCCAGAAGATTTCTTCGATAAATTTTTCAGTTTGTGATAAACTTTTGCGCATAACGGAGCTAAGCCAAAATACGCAACAGTATATCTTAATAACCGAAAGATTGAATTCCGAACCAGCGGGTTTTTCGGGTTTTTATGCTTCCGTAAAATAATTTTAAGGTAGTTAAATTCCATCATCATATGCGCCCATAGATACAACGAAGACATCTTTCTATCCGAGCTGCCGGAAACATTAGCAAAAACATGCCCCGGGTGATTCATCCCTTTAGCCAAATTCTTAAGATGCGCTTCCTCGTCCTTCACAATGCCCTCACGGACAGCTTCATCATACAAGGGAGAACCAGGCAATGGCGTGCACCATAACATGCGCCTCGGAGGTAAAGCGCTTTTCTCAACTAATTCTATAGTTTCTTTAACAGTATGTTTATTCTCTCCCGGATAACCAAACATGAACTGCAATTTGACATGCATGCCAGTTTCTTTAATGCCACGTAAAACTTCTAATGACTGTTCCCGGGTAATGCATTTATTCATGGCTTTCAGCATTTTGTTGCTCCCCGACTCAAATCCAAGCCCCACAGATATACAATTGGACGCTTTAAGAATACTCAAAATATCTTTATTTATCGTATTCACCCTGGCCTGACAATCCCAGTAGACACCGATATCTTTTACCGCTTTGCAAAATTCAATAGTTCTGTCTTTTCTGTAGATCAAAAGCTCATCATAAAAATGAAATGCCTTTATGCCAAACCTATCTTTAAGCAATTTCATTTCTTTGATAATCCTGGGGATCGACTTAACCCTGAAATTTTCAAAGCTTTTAGAACAAAACTTACAGCTATAGGGACAGCCCCTGCCCGCAAAAATACTCATATTGGGCTTAAATTTATCCAAGTCGTCGTAAAAATCATCGTCAAACCCCTCTATGCGAGTCGTTTTATCGTCAAGCCAGAGATTGTCGCCAGTTGTATAGCGCGGCATATTCCAAAGGTCAAAATCCGGCATAGCCAAATCATCCAAATTCTCAATAATTTTGTTTTTTTCATTTACTTTAACTTCGCCATTTTTTAAATACGCTATCCCTTTCACCGAATCCAAAGAATCAAGATTTCTCATCAACTCAACAGCGGTTTTTTCGCCCTCGCCAAGAACGCAGATGTCGGCATATTTTTTTCTTAATAATAAGTTAAAATGATGATCCGCAAGAACACCGCCGACTATAACAGGTTTACCAAAACGCTTCTTAATCACCTCAGACAACCAGCAGACAAAAACATAATTCATAGAAGCGAATCCTGATACGCACACGCAATCAAAAGGCTCTTTATCCAACAAAACTTCAACCTCTAACCTTACCAAATCTTCCCCGTAAGCGTCGATAAGACGGATCTGATGCCCATCATTTTTAAGACAGCTTAATATCGTGGCAAATCCCCACGGAAAATATCTTTTTGTATCTGTCTTTTTTTCACCAGACTTCAGGTGCGGGTATACAGCTAATATACGCATATTTTCACCAATCTTCAAAGCAACTGCTTCATTGATGCATTCTTCGGGTATTTATCATTTTGTAAATAAAATATTGAACCTTGCGACTTTACTCAAGGGTAACCTAAATTTTTCATTCAATTTGAAACCGAGCGATAAAAAGTATTCATATACCTTAGCCGCCTTCAGACTACCCTCGGACTCATCTATCTCAATCATAACCGTTTTAATTTCTGAATTCGCAAATGTTTCTTGGCCTCCCACCAATAGTTCTAATTCTCCGTTATCAATATCTATTTTAATATGTTCAGGAAAAGGCAAATGATAATAATCTATCGCGTTGTCCAAAGTCATAGCAGCAACGAAAGTCCTATATATAACTTCATTTTTTGAATCCTGAGCTGAACCGGATTCAATATTACTGAAACTAAAGTTTAAAAGTGAATTTTTATCCGTTAAAGCGAGATTCAGCGCAATAATTTTCTCGTTTAACTTATTAATACGTATATTCTCATTGAGTTTGTAGAAATTAAAATATGCCGGCTCAAAGGAGACAACGGAACCGCTATCCCCCATCAAAGAAGCAGCGATTAAAGAATATGCGCCTACGTTCGCGCCGATATCATAAAAAACACCTTTATGCGCCGTTTTCTTAATCCACTCTACGGTAAAAGGCTCTTTTGAGCACGAATGCAGGCGAAGATTATTCTCCTGAACGGAATCCACCGATATATAAATATCTTTATCCTTAAAATCAATTCTTTCAATGTTGCCCAGTCTCTTTCTTAAATAAAAGGTGTCAAGCTTATCGGCATAAAATCCAGCTACTCCAACGAAGCAATTAGCCAAAATAAAACGCAGGTTATCGAATAGATTAAATTGACGCGATAATTGCTTAGCTATGTCTGGAAATTCAGCACAAAGCTTATATTTCTTTATGAACTTTCTGATTTTGAACCAAGTTATAAAATCATCATCGTTAAAATAACGCTTCAGACGCTTAGCCAAAACAGGGAATTTCCTTACCAGGGTTTCTCTGGAATATGCAAAAAGATAAATTTTTTCTTTAGAATAATTCATTTTTAATAAAACTACGTTAACTGTATATCATAATCAAAGGATGTTATCGACATGTAACCGTACTCAAAATATATTTTCTCATGCCTGGGCTCTATAATCCTAAAAACCAAAGCGCTGGAAATACCTCCTTCGTGAACACCCATTCTCGTAGATTTAATTGAGATATCCAGTCGCATAGTCTGAGGAAAAAAACGAGGATTAAAGATTCTTACTTTAGCACAGCCTTCTTTTTTAAGCTTAATGAGCTTTTCATTATCATAAATTTTCCCATCGACCAACGGACACTCATGGAAATAAAACTTCTGTATGTTATGCCCCTCATAAGTCTTAAAACCCAGCCTTAATTGATAATCGTTGGTATTTTTTTCTTCAAATCTATAATTAAACTCAATAACTATATCCTTGCCAACCTCGATATCTGAATCATGTTTTTCATTACCATATTGATAGACGTAAAGATCGGAAAATTGAACATTACCAACTCCCACAGTTTTCAAAAATGACCCGGATTTTGTCTGAGCAATGCCTTTTTGTTTATTTTCCTCATAAACGGTATCAATATAACGTTTAACGGTTTCTCTGATGCTGTCAAAACATATCTGCCGGCCGTGATGAAGAAATAGCCCCTTTTCACACAATGATTCCAAATTAGGTATAGAATGAGAGACCAAAATAACGGAAACGCCATTAAGATCGGAAGAGC
>JAQTPW010000019.1 GCA_028712565.1 Minisyncoccota bacterium | reverse complement strand
GCGGCTGCCTTGATAGCTCTTCTGCTTACATTGGGAATCACTCTTGCTATTGACGGAAAGATAAAAATGATTATACCTAATGTTAGTACGTTCAATATCTTCACAGGCCACATCTTTATTTTGTTTCTCATCCAGGTTTTGACAGGCGTAGGCTTGGGCGTTGTTTCCAGCCTAATAGCCATCAGAAAATATCTGAAGATATAACGTGAGAATATTGCGAGGTCGTCTAATGGTAGGACACAGCGCTCTGGACGCTGGTATCTAGGTTCGAATCCTAGCCTCGCAGCAATGCTAAACTTTGGGCGTATTCCTGCCCAAAATTGAACTCATTTTGGTAAATTATGACAGGTTCTAACCTACTATGAATGGCTTTTACCTCGTTTGCCATCTTTTCTATTAAGACAAAGGGTTTTTGAATTGAAATTGTGAGTATTTTGTCTTTTAAAAGGAGGTTCGAGCCGAGAGCAGAAAGTATCTCTCTTTTCTGTTGAAGCGTGCCGTTTTCAAAGTTTGTTTTAGCATCTCTGGCAAAGCTAAATACTTTTTCGGCTTTTCCAATCCATTCATCAGCTCTTTTATCTGTATCGGTTAAAATCTCGTAAAGTTTTGCTTTCTCTTTCGCCAAACTTTCTTTCTTTGCCATAAATTCATCTTGAGTTAATTCGCCATCAGCTCGCATTTCAATTATGGCATCAAATTTCTTGAGGCAGTCGTTATATTCTTTCTGTTTGTTTTCAGTTATTTTTTTAATGTTGTCGCTGTCTTTAGCAGAATCTTTTTTTAATTCATCTAAAGCCCATTGGTGGAAGCTCTGGGGAATTTCTATTTTATCAAGCACGGCTAAAACCTGTTTTTCCAAATCTTCTTTTCTTATGCATTTCTGGGAGCAGTTTGGATTTGGTTTTTTAGTGCAATGATAATAAGTATATTCGTGGATGTTTCCGTTTTTCTGAATTTTAGTTTTTTCTTCAGCAGTAATTAAAGCTCCGCACTCACCGCATCTTATCAGCCCCGTAAAGGCGAATATATGGGTTCTGGGGCGTGGTTTGCCCTTTCTGCCGAGAATTATCTGTATCTTGTCGTATTCTTCGGCTGTAATGAGCTTTTTATGGATTCCTTTATACCAAACATTGCTTCCTTTGGGATATTCAAAATCCCCGTAGTAAAATGGCTTTGTAAAAATATTGTAGGCGGTGCTTCTGCTCATTTCTTTTCCGTTAGGCATTTTAAAACCCCATTCCTCATTGGCTGTTTTCGCAATCTGGGGCGGTGCGTAGCTTCCAGTAAGCATTAAATCAAACATCTTTCTCATTAAGTTAAACCTTTCTGGGTCTGGGACAATGGTTTTATTGCCTCTGTTATGTATGTTTATATATCCCAAAGGAGCAGGAGCAGGGAATATTCCTTTTTCTGCTTTGGCTTTCAAGCCCCTTTTGGTGTTTAAGCTCAAATCCAAAATATATTGGTTTGCCATTCCGAACTCAACCGACATCATCAAAACATTGTCGGTAGGGTAGTAGCTTCTTTCAAAAGTTTTTATATGTTTTAAAATTCCTCTCTGAAGCATCCAGCTGATATTTCCGCCGTCAACTGGGTTTCTGGCTAATCTGTCTAATTTCCAGCAGATAATTCCTTGTGCCTCATTATTATTTATCTTTTGAAGCATCTGGTTAAAAACTTGCCTTTCGGGAGCTTTGGCTGATTTTGATTCTGAAAGAATATCAATAATTTCCAAACCCTCTTGTTTGGCTATATCTTTTAAAACATCAATCTGCGACTGGATTGAGGCAACCTGTCTGTCCTCTGATTCGGATGATTTTCTGGCATAAAGGATATATTTGATTTTTTTGTTCTCTGGTTTCATTTTAATATTTCAAGCTAACTCTATTTTAATAAAAAAACAATAGCCAAAAAGCTATTGTTGTTGATGCCCTTTTTTCTTTAAAGATAAATTTATAAAGGTATATTTTCCTTTTTTATAATGCAAAAAATATCTTTTTCTTTCTTCTTTCCTTTTTGGTTTTCTGTTTTTAAATTTTTTATTCAAAGTTTTTGGACTTTGAATAATTGATTTTGAGATTCGCCCCGAAACCCCAAACTTTTGCACTTTCTGGCAACGATGAGGGGAAATAGGGGGTGGTCTTGTTGCCTGCCCCTGCAAAAGTTTTTCTTTTCGGGGCGATATGGGAAATCAATTATTCAATTGTCTGTCAAATTACTTTATTTGTCAAGAAAGCCAATCAATATCTGATTCTTTTCCAGCAAAATCAAGCCAATCGCCATCCTTGATTACAAACCATTTTTGCTTTTCTGCGACCCATCTCATTGGACTTCCCCAGAAATATGGCTTATATTTTCCACTCTTTCTTTTATGTGCTTCTGCTAATTCTTTAAAAGAAATCTCCTTTTTATTTGTATCCTTAAATTGGGTATCCTTTCTATGGAAGTTTCTATCAGATACTGGTTGAAGTTCCTGTGGGATACCAGTGAAGTTTCTGCCAGACCACTCACTTTTATCAATAAGCAAATATCTATTGTTCAATTTTTTACCTATTCTGATGACTTTAATAATTTTATTTTCTTTAAGAATCTTGATAGCTCTTATTACTTGGCTTCTTGAAATTTTTAATTCTTTAGCGATTGTTTTTAGTGAGGGATAGCATAATTGTTCTTTATTGGCGTGGCGACAAAGGGATAAATAAACTCCTGTGGCATAAATTCCGCACTTTTTGGCGTATCCGTTAAGGTATAAATCATCTACAAAAAACTTTTCTTTTATTCTCAAATCCCGAACTGAAAATTTTTCTTCATCCTTGTCCATATTTTTCTTTGCTGTTTTCATTTGGTCTGTAAACCGCTTTATACAAATTTAATAACCGCCTTGCTAAAATGCGAGCCGTTGTGTCATCAATCTCTTCCTTAAATTCTTTCTTGTAAATTTCCTTAAATTGTTTTAAAGATTTTTCCGAGATTTCCATAAAAAAACCATAAAGATTATTTATGGTTTAATTTATCAAAAGCCCGATTTTGTTAGGTTATAAGATATGCTGTCAAATTATTTTTTTCTTGTATTGATGCCTTATTTGTTTTAATCTGTTTCCAGCTTTTAATTCCTCTTTTCTGTTAAATGGTATATTAGGATAAATCTTTAATGCCTTGTTTATATCTGTCATTTTTATTTTTATTGACTTGCCAGAAACAGGTTCGTAATAAATTTCCTTTTTCTTTTTATCTATTTTTATAAGTTTTTCCATTATTGATAGGTTTTTAAAAGGATAAAATCTCTTTTTTATATTTTTCAATTCTTTTAATTTTTTCTGCTGTTCAAAAACAATTTGCCAATTTTTGTCTAAATCTCTTAAAGAAGTATTTTCAAAAATCTGCACAAACAGCTCTGGTTCTTTAGTTTCTTTGTTGGTTTCTATCTTAACAGCAAAGTTTAATTTAGGCGGTAATTTAAGAATGTTCTTTTTCTCCTCTTTCGTCATAAATTTATCTAATCCAGTTTTAAGCCAATATGATAGGGGAGTAAAATGTCCAGTTGCTATATAAAGTATTAGTGAATGCCTCCAAAGATTAGCAGGATATAATTTATATTTTTTACATAAACCAATAGCATCTTTATTAAATTCTTTATCTTCAAAAGGTTTATATGCTTTTATTTCCAAAGAATTAAATATTTTTTTGTCTTTTGGAGTAATTAAGTTGGCACAATCGGCAAGTTTAAAATTCCCTGTTTTTATCTTATTCCAAATGCCAGTGTTAGCCCATATCTTATCTAATTTAAACCAAATTTTCTTTAGATAAAGATTATATTCTCGGACTAATTTTTTGTGCTTCTTTTTTAAATTCGAAATATTTTTTAAGAAACCTTTATTCAATTCCAAAAGCTCCATTTTTTGCTTTATTTTTGGACTAATATCTCGTCTAAACCATTGCTCAATTTCTTTGTCTAATATTTTATTATTTTGCATATTCTAATTTAGGATTAACACTAATTTGATTTTTCTGCAAACCTTGTCATAATTTGGATAAAGTGGTAATTTGAGTTAAGGATATATACTTTCAAAAATTATGAAAAATACATCTTCAACAATTTTTACTTTAATCATAGGGGGAGTTTGTATTTATTTTTTTTATCAACTTAATTTTTTTATTGGAATTTTATTATTTATCTGGCTTATTTCTCGTTTATTCGGGCATAATTTAATAATGCTGTTTGAAGGTGTAAATAATTCTGAAATTGGAAGAAAATCAAATATTGAGATTGAACTATGGTTTAATATAGCAGAGATTTTAAATCATAAAATATTTGAAGATATTTTTGAAAAGATAAAAAAGAATAATGAAAACGAGGTAGTATCGTTTAAGGAAACTAAAGAATGGGAAAAAAAGTTAAAAAATGGCGATATTGCTAAAATAAAAGAGGAATGGAAAAATAAGTTAATAGAGAACTATAAGAAAAAATATAATAATTCTATTGATTTTACCTCTGACAATGTAAGGTATATTTGGGAAAAGGTAAAATTTAATATCAAAAATAACATTCTTTGGAAAGACGGAAAAATATTTTTTAATGATTTTTTAGTCCATGAAGTTTCTATTCCGTATGAATATAATAATGAGGGGGAAGAAGATTATTCTTTTCTTCAATTCCCAGCAGAAGTTAATATTAAAATTTTTGTGGTTAATGGAATTATAAAATTACAAGTTGGTAATTTTGATAAATTTTCAACCCCTAAATTTTTAAGAAAAGAAGGACTTGCTATTTATCAAACTAATTTTACTATTGCAACATTCCCATTAATGTATGCCCATTATGGTATCCCAAATAATTATTTGAATCCTTGTTTTCAAGCCACTGATTCTTATTGGGAATTTATGAGTGGTAAATTAGATAAAGATGTCGATTGGAGAAAGGACTGGAAGCGAATAAATAAAGAAATGCAAGATTATGAATATATTAGTAATCAGTTTGCTAATGGAAAGTTTAACATTAACAATAGCAAAACAACTAAAATAGGAGTTGGATTTGCAAAGAAGTTATTAGAATGGAGAAAAGTTAACAAAGATTTTAAGAGCAACGAAGATAAAACCGATGACGAAGGTTATGTGCCAGATTTTCTTAAAGATGACCATACGGAATATACTAATAAATATCTTCATATTTCTTTATTTGACTATAATATGGCAAAAGAAAATAAAGCAAAATACACTTTTTCGGATTATTGGGAAGAACATCCATAAAAGTAAATCTATGGAGAATGAATTATTAGAAAAATGCCAAGAAGAAAATAAAGCTATAAGAAAAACTGGAGTCAAACTCATTATTTTTTGGTTTATAGTGGGTTTTATTCTTGGGGCGTTGATTTTTTAAATAAATATTATTTTAAGCAATTTTTATAGTTAAAATATGCAAGTGATTTTTTATTATTTTTTATTCTTCGGGGGAATATGGCTGTTGAGTTTTTTATTTTCTAAATTAAGAGATTTTATTGATAAAAAGAGAGAAGAAACAAGAAACCGAGTTGCAAACGAAATTCTTGCAAACAAAGATATAGAAAATATTATACAAAACTATAAAGATAAGTTAAATCATATTAAACATATTAGGGTAGATTCAACAAATATAGCTCTTAACGAATTAAAAGAACATATTTGGGGGCAAAACGCGGTATTATTGACTGGTTGCCCGAAGTGTAAAGATGGAAATTTAACTGTCAGGAACGGTGAATATGGGAAATTTCTTGGTTGCACAAATTATCCCAGATGTGATTATACGAAGAATATAAAAAAAGCCAGAGAAGAATACAAAAAGACAATTAACAAACAACTTATTAAGGATATTCAAAGAGCATACAACTAAAATGAGTTATTACGATAAAATAAAAGAAGAGTTAACTAATCTGCTGTCGGATTTTTCATCTGCTTCAAAGGAATTTGATGCATATTTTGAAAAGTTGGCAAAGAAAGAAAAAAGTATAGCTCAAATGGCTAAAGAGAGGCAAATTGGTTTTCCTTGGCTTGCTAAAGCATACGAAGAATTTTTTGAATTACAAGATAAGAATATCGTTAATTTTTTGGTTTATAAAAAACATTCAGCGGTTTCATCAAGCGAGGTTGTAAAAGAAGCGTTAAGATTAAGAAGAAAGGCAGAAAAAGAAAAGAAGATAGCTCAATATTTAGTTGAATATTACGAAAATGTTGCCCCCTTTCTTCTTGATTTGAAAGAAGAGATTGATATAGCAACAGAAGAAGAAAAAGAGTTGCTCAAAGAATATACCGAAGAAGAGGTGCAAGATGAAACAACCCATTACTTAACAAAAAAAGAGTATAGAAAATTGCCGAGCATTGAACGCAATCAGATGGCACTTGACCGTTTTTGGAAAAGACCAAAATCAAAATGGCTTATAGGGCGACTTTATGAGAGATATGTCGGTTATCTTTATGAAAAGGATGGTT
>JAQTPW010000018.1 GCA_028712565.1 Minisyncoccota bacterium | reverse complement strand
CTGATGCCTCAGGCATCAAAGGTTACTATGTTTATCGTGGTGGATTAAAACTTAATACTACCCCAACCACAGCCACCAACTACTCAGACATATCTTTAGGAAGCAACACCACTTATTCATATCAAGTCAGTGCAGTTGATAACTCAAATAATGAGTCAGCAAAGACAGCAACAATAAATGCCACAACCCCTTCCTGCCCAGACACAGTTCCTCCTACCACACCAACATCCTTATCTGCCACACCAATCTCTTGTACCCAAATAAATCTTACCTGGGCAGCCTCATCTGATGCCTCAGGCATCAAAGGTTACTATGTTTATCGTGGTGGATTAAAACTTAATACTACCCCAACCACAGCCACCAACTACTCAGACATATCTTTAGGAAGCAACACCACTTATTCATATCAAGTCAGTGCAGTTGATAACTCAAATAATGAGTCAGCAAAGACAGCAACAATAAATGCCACAACCCCTTCCTGCCCAGACACAGTTCCTCCTACCACACCAACATCCTTATCTGCCACACCAATCTCTTGTACCCAAATAAATCTTACCTGGGCAGCCTCATCTGATGCCTCAGGCATCAAAGGTTACTATGTTTATCGTGGTGGATTAAAACTTAATACTACCCCAACCACAGCCACCAACTACTCAGACATATCTTTAGGAAGCAACACCACTTATTCATATCAAGTCAGTGCAGTTGATAACTCAAATAATGAGTCAGCAAAGACAGCAACAATAAATGCCACAACCCCTAGCTGCGGCGACACAACAGCTCCTTCTGTTCCAACGGGCCTTAGCGCAACAGCAGCAAGTTGCTCACAAATAAATCTTTCTTGGCGCGCATCAAGCGATTCAGGATCCGGAATGAAAGGATACTATATTTACAGAGGCGGGACGAAACTAAACAGCACTCCGGTCGCTGCAACGAGTTACTCGGATATCGGATTGTCAGGTAACACCAATTATTCCTACCAGGTTTCCGCAGTTGATAATTCGGATAACGAATCTGCAAAAACGTCTTCATATTCTATAACAACTCCTGCCTGTTCAAGCCCAGATACCATAGCTCCTTCTGTTCCTACTTACCTTACTCCTATTACTTCGGGCACAACGCCAAAGGTGGCTCTTTCATGGGCGGCTTCCACTGATACTGGCGGTTCAGGTTTGAAAGGATATAAAGTATACAGAAATGGTACGCTTTTGGCGCAACCAACAGCAACTTCTTACGACGATACTACGGTAGTTGGGGAAACCTCTTATACTTACGGAGTCTCTGCAATTGATAATGCAGGCAATGAATCCGCAAAAGCTTCAGTTACAATACGCACACCTTTTTATGCCACAGAGCCTAAAATTACAGTTGTTTACCCAAATGGTGGATATGGTGGAGAAGAATGGGGAATTGGTAAAACCTATGCCGTTAAATTGTCTTGTTATTTATTATCACAGCCGGTTAATATTAGTCTCTACGATGGTTTTCTGAATACCTATACAACTTTGCGCTCAAATGTGACTTGCAATTCAACAGATCTTAGCTATGACATAACTGTGCCATTAAGCACAAGAGAGGGGAATGCAGCATTTAAAATAAAAGCTGCAACCGTTGATGGTTTAGTTTCTGATATGAGCGATAACTGGTTCCATGTAATTGGCACTCCTGCTGTCCCATGCGTAGATTCAGATAGTGTTAATTATCTTACCAAAGGCAAGGCGAGCGGTTTGCTTGGCGTTGCAAGAACAAAGGGCTATGTTCATGGAGAAAATCCAGCTTATGATTTTGGAATGAGATTTGATATAGCTTTGGATCGCGAAGTTATATACGATCATTGTTATCCTTCTAATCCCATACAGGTGGTTGAATCATTTTGCGACAGTAACGGTTTGCTAAAAGATACCTTGGCTTACTGCCCGACAGGCTATACATGCAACAGCGGCGCGTGCCAAGATACTACAAAAACGGCAGGAAAATTAACCTTTGCGATCGATGCGGCAACTCCTCCGTCAGGATCTGTGATGACGGGAACCAATGCCACATTCGCTAAAATAAGCGTTTCTGCAAATGCAACCGAAAACGTGTCTGTAAAACAAATTTTAATTGCAGTAAATTTGGGAGCTAATGCTTCAAGTGGCGCAATTAAAAATATAAGTTTGTGGGACGGAGCGACTCAAATTGGCTCAACTGTTCCGCAGCTATATTACGTTGACGGCGGCGCTTCCGCGCCAAGCAAATATAAGGCAGTATTTGACCTGTTCGATACGTCTTGGAATATTTCTGCTTCTTCTGTCAAAACCTTGACTGTCAAAGCCGATGTAACTTCTTATACAGGATTCGTTTCGGGGACTACGATTTCTTTTGGGATAGATGCAAAAAATGTAGTTTACAGCGGAGCCACTAGTTTGCGGACATCTTCCGGGCCTGACGCAAGCATTGATGCAAATCCAATGACTATTGCGAGCGATATAAATCCAATCGTAACGTGTATTGACTCCGACAGTTTGGGCCTTTATACAAAAGGAAAAGCAAGCGGTCTTTTTGCAGATAGGCCAAGTGGAATAATTGATGGCGAAAATCCAAATTATCCTTTAGGCGAGAGGATAGATCCTTCTTTAGATAGATCCATAGTTTACGATAGATGTATATCTGATTATATCTTAAACGAAGGTTTTTGCGATGGAAATGTTTTAAAGAGCTTGATTGGCACTTGCGCGGGAAGCAATCGTTGTCAAAACGGAGCTTGCCAAAATCTGACAAAAACCGGCGGACAATTATCTATTTCGCTTTATTCTCATCCAGACGTTTCGTATATAAGACCGGGCGATACCGATGTTACTTTCGTGAAAATAAAATTAGCAGCTGATGCGACTGAAAATTTATCAGTACAGCAAATTCTTGTGACAGCTCGTATGTACACCCCCGATTCTTATAAATTGTTTAAAAATATAAGCATTTGGGATGGAGCTACTCAAATTGGATCTACTGCTGGTTCTTTATCCAGAATACAATCGGGTGCCAGCACTTACGAATATAAAGCAGTGTTTGATTTATTTGATTCGCCTTGGATAATTCCTGCTTCGGGATTTAAGATTTTGACTATAAAAGCTGACGCGGTTTTATATTCGGGTTTTATCCCAGGAGATACAGTTGCTTTAGGAATAGATTTAAATAATGTTGTTTGGAGAGGGAATACAAGTGAAAGAACTTTAGTGGGTCCTGCCGCAAGTGTTTATGGAAACAATTTAAGTGTTGCAAGTAGCGTTGGATTAAATGGAATTGGAAATCAATTGGCGGATATTTCAAAGGCAATTTCTGGATTGTTAGAAAGGATTAAAAATCTGTTCGGGAGGTAGCCATTAAGAAAGATAGTTCCAGCCAGCCCCCGCGGGGGCTGGCTTTGCGTTCTATTGACTTATTGCTTTCCTTTAAATTTTGGAGTATAATACACAACGCTATGGCATCTGAAAATTTTATTAAAATTCAAGGAGCTCGCGTCCACCCCGGTAGTAGAACCTGCGGGTTCACTACGGGGTAAAAATCTCAAAATATGTTTGACAATATAATAAAAATCCAAGGAGCCCGCGTCCACAATTTAAAGAATATTAATGTTGATATTCCAAAAAATAAATTCGTAGTGATTACGGGAATTTCTGGTTCCGGAAAATCTTCTTTGGCATTTGATACTTTGTATGCCGAAGGCCAGAGAAGATATGTGGAATCTTTGTCTGCTTACGCGCGGCAATTTTTGGGAATAATGGACAAACCCGATGTTGATAAAATTGAGGGAATTTCCCCTGCTATTTCAATTGACCAAAGAAAAGCTTCTTACAACCCGAGGTCAACTGTCGGCACGATCACGGAGATTTATGATTATCTCCGTCTTTTATTTGCCAGAATTGGGAAACCGCATTGCCCAAAATGCAAAAAATTAGTTTCCCGGCAGACCATTGACCAGATAGTAGATCAAATTTTAAATTCATCGTCAAAAAATAAAAATTCTGAAATTACAATTTTGGGACCTGTAATTCGGAGCAAAAAAGGGGAGCATCTTGGAGTGTTGGAAGAAATCCAAAAGGCGGGATTTGTCAGGGTAAGAATCGATGGCATAATTTATCGGGTTGAGGAAGCTTTGGAAAAAGCGCTGGACAGAAAAAGGAAACACGATATTGAAGTGGTGGTGGACAGATTGATGATTGAGAAAGCTTTGGACAAATCAAGATTGGTGGATTCTTTGGAAACGGCGCTAAAACTGGGAAAAGGAATCGTCATTATAAATTCAAAATCAAAAGATGTAATTTTCTCTGAAAATTTTGCCTGCGAAGAATGCGGAATTTCTTTGCCGGAAATAGAGCCGCGGCTTTTTTCTTTTAATTCTCCTTTTGGGGCTTGTCCTGCTTGCCAAGGACTTGGTGAAAAATTGGAAGTTGATCCAAAACTAGTAATTCCAAATCCAAACTTAACTTTGGATGAAGGAGCCATAATCCCATGGGCAAGGGCTTCCCATAAAATCGGCAGGCAAGGATATTTTTGGTGGAAATTATCGGATTTAGCTCAAAAGCATAATTTTCCTTTGGATGTGCCGGTGAAAGAACTGCCAAAAGAAGTAATTGATTTAGTTTTATACGGGGAGGGAGATTCTCCCCAGAATCGAACCGATAGTTCTGGTACTGGGTTTGAAGGAGTAATTCCTTGGCTGGAAAGAAGATATCATGAAACAGATTCTGACTGGGCGCGGGAAGAAATCGAGCAATATATGATTGAAAAACAATGCGAGGTTTGCAAAGGAAAAAGATTAAAGCCGGAAGTTTTGGCAGTAACCATTGCCGAAAAATCAATCGCCGATGTTGTTGAAATGCCAATTGATAAAGCTCAGGAATTTTTTAAAAATCTTCTTGCCCAAAAAAAATCAAAAATCAGGATAGATGAATTAAAAATTGCCAACCCTATTGTAAAAGAAATAATAAACCGCCTGCAGTTTTTAATAGATGTTGGTTTGGATTATTTGACTTTGGACAGAAAAACCGAGACCTTGGCCGGAGGAGAGGAGCAGAGAATAAGATTGGCAACCCAAATCGGTTCAAAATTAACCGGAGTATTATATATTTTAGACGAGCCGTCTGTAGGTTTGCACGCTCGGGATCAAAAAAGATTAATTGAAACTCTGGAAAAATTAAAAGAAATTGGAAACTCGTTGGTAGTTGTAGAGCACGATCCTCAAACAATAAGATCGGCTGACTGGGTGATTGATGTGGGGCCCGGAGCTGGAAAGCACGGCGGCAGGATTACCTTTGAAGGGACACCGCAAGCATTATTGAAGAGCCATACTCTGACTGGGGATTATATGGCAGGCAGGAAAAAAGTTGAAATAAACAAAAAAAATAAAAAATCTCCGCCCAAGGCGGACCAGCCTCGGGCTGGAAAAATAGAAAACCAGAATTATTTAATAATCAAGGGAGCAAAAGAACATAATCTTAAAGATATCGATGTTAAGATTCCTTTGAGCAAATTTGTCTGCATTACCGGAGTTTCGGGCTCGGGAAAAAGTTCTTTGATGAATGATATTTTGGCAAAGGCATTACTGAAAAGATTTTATAATTCAAAAGAAGAGCCGGGAAAATACGATTCTATTTTGGGGCTTGAATTTTTAAATAAAGTCGTATTGGTTGACCAGTCGCCGATTGGCAGAACTCCAAGATCGAATCCTGCCACTTATACGGGCGCCTTTTCGCATATTAGAGATTTATTTACGGAAACCAAAGAGGCAAAAATCCGCGGGTATAAAGCCGGGCGCTTTAGCTTTAATGTAAAAGGCGGAAGGTGCGAGGCTTGCGAAGGCCAGGGAGTTAAAAAAATTGAGATGTATTTTCTGCCCGATGTTTACGTTGAATGCGAAGAGTGCCGCGGGAAGCGCTTTAACAAAGAAACATTGTCAATTGAATACAGAGGGAAAAATATTTCGGATGTTTTGGAAATGACAGTTGAAGAGGCGCTGGAGTTTTTCAAAAGCATTCCCGTTCTTTATGCTAAATTAAAAACTTTAAATGATGTCGGTTTGGGTTACATCCAGCTTGGCCAGCCAGCACCTTCTTTATCCGGCGGAGAAGCGCAAAGAGTAAAATTGGCTGACGAATTATCGCGGAAAGAAACCGGAAAAACTTTGTATATTTTAGACGAACCGACAACCGGGCTTCATTTTGACGATATTAAAAAAATGCTTCAGATATTGCGGGGATTAGTGGACAAGGGAAATACAGTTTTGGTTATAGAGCATAATTTGGATGTTATTCGTAATGCTGACTGGGTGATTGATTTGGGCCCGGAAGGCGGGGAAAAGGGCGGAAATATTGTTGCCGAAGGTACGCCAAAAGATATTGCAAAGAATAAAAAAAGCTACACTGGACAATTTTTAAAATTATAAACTGAAATTAAAAACCTATTCTCGGAAACCGAGGATAGGTTTTGGTTTATATAGAGCAGATTTATCTGTTGTTTGCGGATAATTCTTTTGCCGATGAAATTAGTTCCGCCGCTTCTAATACAGGATGGCTGCCATCACAAATATTAAATGTGGCAATTTGATAATCAGGGGTTTTGAATATGACGTCTGGGAAAATAAAAACATTATTCGTCATTTTATAGCCGATAAAAGCGATTTCCTCCGGACTTATTCCGAGATTGCCTGCAATTCGTTTGAGAATTGCATCAGTTTTTTCTTCAGCGCCGCGCAAAGAAAATGAAAGCTTCAGGCCCTTGCAAAACTCTGCGCACATTTTAGAATCTTCTTTAAGGGCGACAATATGGATATTAATTTTATTTTTTTTCAGAACTTTAATTCCAGATTTTCCTTTAATTATGCACCGGGCTTGGGATCTATTATTATCTAATATTTCCCAATCAATTACGAATAGTTTTATGCCATTAAGTATTCTTGTGCGAGAGCTCAAAATATTGGGCAGCATTTTTCCCTCCTATTAATTATTGTTAAAAAACAAATTTAATTTTACCAATATTCCCATAATAAACATCTAATAAATTTTGTCAACGAAATAAAGCTAAAATTCTTGACAAATTTTACAAGCTGATTAATATATACTTCTAGAGATATTCTTAATCATATAAGCAGATAGACCTGATGATTACGCTGAAAAACGCTGAGATTAAAAATTTCTGC
>JAQTPW010000008.1 GCA_028712565.1 Minisyncoccota bacterium | reverse complement strand
GCGGTTTCAAAGGTTTTACAAAAAAGGCGGCAGAAGATATTTTCCCAAAATGTAAAGTTGACCGCTTTGCTTTTGACCCGGAAATTTTGATTTTAGCCAAAAAATTCGGATATAAAATAAAAGAAATACCGGTTTTATGGAAAAACGATTTGGAATCCAAAGTTAAATTTAAATCAATGCTTAAGATGGCTTTGGATATTTTAAAAATAAGAATAAATTTAATTAAAAGAATATATGGTTAAAAATGAAAAAAATTTTCAATTTCCGTCGGAGTTAAGATTAGATTTAGTTTCAAAAGATTGGGTGGTAATTGCGACAGGAAGGGCAAAGAAGCCAGAAATGTTTAAAACGGAAACAAGGCAAAACGGCCAAGTTCCTAAAAAAGATTGCCCATTTTGCCATATAGAAACCCAAGAGAAGCCGCTTTTAATTTTTTCTCATGGTAAAAATATTCCGATTTCAAAAAAAGTTCCTGAAAAATGGACAACAATTGCCCTTCCTAATAAATACCCCTCATTTTTGGCTTATCCAAAATTAGAAAAAAGAATTGAAGGCGGCCTATATCAAAAAATGAATGCTGTTGGCTTTTGCGAGTTAGTTGTCACGGGAGATCACGAAAATTCAATTGCTTTGTTGTCTTTGGAAAATGTGAAAGAAGTTATTGATGCTTATCAAGAAAGATATTTGGATTTAATGAAGAAAAAATTTGTCCATTATGTTTCTATCTTTCATAATCATGGGAGATCGGCTGGGGCTTCCCAATCGCATCCTCATTCACAAATAATTACGACTACATTATTGGATGTTGACTTGGAACAGGCATTATCTAATGCAAAAAGATATTTTAAGAAAAATAAAAAATGCGTTTACTGCCAGATGAACGATTGGGAAAGGAAGGCAAAAGAAAGAGTCATTTTTGAAAATGAAGGATTTACGGCAATTTGCCCTTTTGCGTCAAAGGCCGCATTTGAAGTGATTATTTCTCCAAAATTCCACCTCTCCTATTTTGAAAAAATTACAGAAAAAGAAAAATGGCAGTTTGCTGAAGCTCTCAAAACCGTTCTGAATAAATTATACAAGGGCCTGAATAATCCTGATTATAATTTTTATCTGCATACTGCCCCTTGCGATGGAAGGGATTACCCATATTATCACTGGCACTGGACAATTTTGCCCAAAACCGCAACTTGGGCCGGCTTTGAAATCGGGACCAGAATGGAGATTTCGACCATTGAACCGGAAAAAGCAGCAGAATATCTTCGCGAGCAATAACTGCGATACCAATATACTAATGCATGCTAATAATACGAATAAATTTAAATTAGTATAATTAGTATCAATTCGTATATTAGCATCAATTTTTTATGAAATTTATTGTTGCTAACTGGAAAATGAATCCGCAAAATTTGGCAGAAGCTAAATCGATTTTGAGTTCTATTAAGAAGGGACTAAATAAGATAAAAAAAATTGAAATAGTCATTTGCCCGCCATTTCTTTTTGTTTCAAGCCCGATTTTTAAAAATTCGAGTTTTAAATTGGGCGCCCAGGATGTTTTTTTTGAAGAAAAAGGAGCTTTTACCGGCGAAATCTCGCCAAAAATGCTGAAAAGCCTAGGATGTGAATATGTAATTATTGGCCATTCAGAAAGACGGAAATTAGGCGAAACCGATGAGGTTATTAATAAAAAAATAAAATCAGCTTTAACCTCGGGATTAAAAGTTATTCTTTGTATAGGCGAAACAGAAAAAGAAAAAAAAGCAGGTAAAACAAAAATAATTTTAGAACGGCAGCTTAAAGCCGATCTAGACAGAATTGAAAACTGCCCGCCTGCAGCGTCTTCGGCGCAGCCGATGCGGGCAGGCAAATTGAAAATTGATAATTTAATATTGGCCTATGAGCCGGTTTGGGCAATTGGCACTGGAAATGCTTGCGACGCAGATTACGCAAAAGAAGTGGTTTTATTTTTAAAAAAATCACTTAAAAATCTGCCAATTCTTTATGGCGGAAGCGTAAATTCTAACAATGCTTTAAGTTATATAAAAGATGCAGGTTTTGACGGGCTTTTGATAGGGGGCGCGTCTTTGAATCCCGAGGAATTTAAAAAAATCGTAAAGGAAATTGATTTATTCTTAAAATCTGGTAAAATTTCTCATTGATATGAAAAGATTTTTGGAAGGTTATTTTTACAGCCCTACCAAGGGGAGTTTAAAATTGGATAAAGTTGTTGAAGAACTAATTGGTTATATTAAAGAAAAACCAGACAGATTTTATGATATTATTGTTGGCTGCGATTCTTCCTCAAGCGAGACTCCGGATTTTCCGCTGGTGGTAGTGGCTTTGAGAGTCGGGGAGGGCGGAAGATTTTTCTTAAAAAAGATAGGTTACGAGAACCGGAAATTTTATAATTGGAGAGAAAGAATTTTAGAAGAAGTTTTATTATCCTGCGATTTCGCTTTATATCTTCGGGAAAATTTTGAGCAAAAATTCAAAGAATATTTAGCTTCCGAAAAAGAATCCCTAATTAATCCTAAAAATGGAAAAGAAAGATATCAATTCCGCTATATTCATGCCGATGTCGGAGAGAACGGAAAAACCAAAGATATGATAAAAGAGGTTATTGGTTTAATCCGTGGAAACGGCTTTGAGCCGAAAATAAAACCGGAATCCTTTGTGGCTTCAACAGTAGCGGACAGATATTCCTAATAGCTAAATTCTAAATCCTAAGTTCTAAATCCTAAAACTGCGAGTGGTAGCCGTTTTTGCAATTGAAAAAAGTTAGTTTTTCGCTTAAAATGATATCAATGACCTCTGGTGACTTAAGAAAAAAATTTTTGGATTTTTTCAAAGAAAAGAAGCATGTAATTATTCCTTCTGCATCTTTAATCCCCGAAAACGATCCGACTGTTTTGTTTACCACGGCCGGAATGCATCCTCTGGTACCTTTTTTATTGGGAGAAAAGCATCCGGGAGGAAAAAGATTGGCCAATGTCCAAATTTGCGTCAGAACAGGAGATATTGACGAGGTTGGAGACACGACTCATCATACTTTTTTTGAAATGCTGGGAAATTGGTCTCTGGGAGATTATTTTAAAGAAGAAGCTATAAAACTTAGCTTTGAATTTTTAACTTCAAAAAAATGGCTTGGAGTCCCAAAAGAAAAATTAGCCATTTCTGTTTTTGAAGGAGATCCTGATGCGCCAGAAGATACAGAATCAAAGAAAATCTGGAGGAGTTTGGGAATTTCTGAAAAAAGGATAAAAAGGCTTTCCAAAAAAGATAATTGGTGGGGACCGGCAGGGCAGACCGGGCCTTGTGGGCCTGATACTGAAATGTTTTTTTGGTCTGGTTCTGAAAGTGCGCCTGACGAATTTGATCCGGAAAATAAAAAGTGGGTGGAAGTATGGAACGATGTCTTTATGGAGTATTTCAAGAATTTGGATGGGAGATATGAAGCATTGTCCCAAAAAAATGTGGATACGGGAATGGGTTTGGAAAGAATGTTGTCTGCAATAAATGGCTTGGGTGACGACTACAAAACTGATGTATTTTCGCCAATTATAGAAAAAATTGAAGAATTGTCCGGCAAAAAATATGAAGATAATAAAAAAGAATTCAGGGTTATTTCAGACCACATCAAAGCCGCAACTTTTATAATCGGAGATAAAAAAGGAGTAGAACCTTCGAATTTAGGCCATGGTTACGTGGTGCGGCGTTTGATAAGAAGGGCAATAAGGTATGGAAAAATTTTAAATATGCCGGAAAATTTTTTAGTTGCCTTAATACAAAAAGTAGTGGAAATTTACAGCACCTCATATTCTGAAATAAAGCGAAAAGAAAATGATATAATAGCAGTTGTCCAGCGGGAAGAAGAAAAATTTGGAAAGACATTACAGGAAGGATTAAAACAATTTGAAAAAATTATAACAAAAGGAAATATTTCTGGAACCGATGCCTTCCATCTTTATGATACTTATGGTTTTCCAATTGAATTAACCGAAGAATTGGCAAAAGAAAAAAACCTAAAAGTTGATAAAGAAGGTTTTGAAGAAGCGTTTAAAAAACACCAGGATTTGTCCAGAACTGCTTCTGCCGGAATGTTCAAAGGCGGGCTTTCAGACACAGGAATGATTTCTATTAAATACCACACTGCAACCCATTTATTATTATCTGCTCTAAGGCAGGTTTTGGGAGATCATATTTTCCAAAGAGGCAGTAATATCAATGCTGAAAGATTAAGGTTTGATTTTTCCCATCCGCAGAAAATGACAGAAGAAGAAATTAAAAAAGTTGAGGATTTGGTTAATAAAAAAATAAAAGAGGATATAGAAGTAGTTTACGAGGAGATGAATTTAGAAGCCGCAAAAAAAGCAAAAGCCATGGGTGTTTTTGAGAATAAGTACGGGGAAAATGTTAAGGTATATACAATAGGGGAATACTCAAAGGAAATCTGCGGAGGGCCGCACGTAAAAAGAACTTCTGAATTGGGCCATTTCAAAATTATAAAAGAAGAATCTTCAGGGGCTGGAGTTCGAAGAATTAAGGCAGTTTTGGAATAGGATTTTTTATGATAAAATTAAGAATGTCAGCTTTTCCATTTAAAAAAAATAAAACGAACATTTTTCTGGCAGTAGATATTGGTTCAGAGGCGGTAAAAACTTTGCTTTTTAATAAAGAAGAAGGGAAAATTTCCATTTTGGGAAGTTCTATTTGGTACTATGATCAGATTCGTGAATTTGGCGGGCAAAATTTTGAAGAGGATGTAATAAAAAAAGCAATTTTAAAAACCATTGAAGAGAGCCAAAAAAGAAAAGGTTCAGATAAAAAACCCGCAGGCGCTTTTCTTGGAATTAACGCCAATATTTTGGAAGGAAAAATTTCGGCAGAAGTTTACAAAAGAAAAAAAGAAAAAGAAAAAATAACCGAGGAGGAAGAGAGAGAAATTTATCAGGCGGTCTTAAAAAGCGTCCGTCAAAAAATAGCAAAGCTTTATTCTGAAACATCAGGAATTTTGCCAGAAGACATCGATTTTCTTTCTTTAAAAATAATTGAAACAAAAATTGACGGTTATTCTATCCCTAAAATCTCCGGTTTTCCGGGAAAGGAAATTGAATTTAAAATTTTAGCTGTTTTTTCGCCAAAATATTATTTGGAAAGTATTAAGGCGGTTTTTAAGGAGGCAGGTATTGAAATTTTAGGCATATCCCATCTTTCCGAAACCCTTTCCTTTATTTTTAAAACTGAAAATCCCGACGGAATTTTTTTGGACGTGGGAGGGCAGGTAACCCAGATAATCCAAGTTAAACGCGGAATATTAGAAAAAATTTCTAAATTCGATGTTGGCGGAGAGGATTTTTCCCAAGCCCTTTCCCAGGTTTTCGGAATATCAAAAGAGCAGTCCCGGCTTTTGAAAGAAAGATATTCAGAAAACGATTTGCCCAAAAATATGGGGGAGGGAATAAGGGAAGTCATTTTAAAGTATCTTCAAAGGTGGTTTGGAAATTTAAAAATTAGTTTATTTGAAGAAAAAACCTTCATCCCCAAAAAAATTTTCCTTTTGGGCGGGGCAAGCCAGCTTCCTGAAATAGGAGAAATATTGAAAGAAGGAGATTGGTCTTCTGTTTCAGGCGTTTTCCCAAAAGGATCTTTGATTTCCGCTCTTTCTTTGGGAGCAGTCCCGGAAGTAAAATCAATTTTGCCAAAGGATATAAGCCCAAATATGGACATCCCCGAGAAATTAAATAATAGCCAATTTACTTCAGTTTTTCTTTTGTTAATATGAGCAATTCACCAAAAATTTTAGACATAATACCGCCTGAAAAAATCAACCATGAGGCAGAAAAGAAGGAAGTGAAAAACGAGGAAGTTTCAAAAATTATGGAAAGGGGAAAATCCTCTCCCTTTAAAAAGATTTTCTTTTCTACGCTAATTTTAATAATCGCATTTGCTTCTTTTGCAAACTTCTTTTTAAACAATGTAAAAATCCAGATTTGGCCAGAAACCGAAACTCTGGATTTTACAAAGGAAATTACTGTTGAAGCAAATACAAAAGAGATTTATGTTTCTTCCAGCACAATTCCCGGGGAAATTTTTGAGGAAGAAAAATCTGTTTCCCGGGAGTTTCCGGCAACTGGAGAAGTTTTAGTTGAAAAAAAAGCTCACGGCCAAATCCGAGTTTATAATAATTATTCGGTGAATTCCCAGCCTTTGGTGTCCGAAACCAGATTTGTTTCAGCCGAAGGAAAAATATTCAAAACCCTTGAGAGGGTGGTAATTCCCGGGGGAAAAATGGAAAAAGGCAATCTTCAACCCGGCTTTATTGATGTTGAAGTAGAGGCGGATGAGCCCGGTGAAAGTTATAACATAGGGCCTACGGCTTTTTCAATCCCCGGATTTTTAGGAGGGCCAAAATATACGTCTTTTTACGCAAAATCATTCCAAGATATGGCTGGCGGATTTTCCGGCAAAGTTCTTCAGGTTTCCAGCAAAGATTTGGAATATGCGAAAAATACGTTAATAGATAGCCTGATTGAAGAAAGCAAAAATTCTTTAAAAGAAAAAATCTCTACCGATTATATTTTGCCGGAAAACGCTGTTTTTTTTGAAACCCTTGAATCGAATTCGTCGGCAAAGGAAGGAAGCCAGTCCCCAAATTTCACCTACAAGGTTAAGATAAAAATAAAAGAGCTCGTTTTTAAAAAAACTGATTTGGAAACTTTTGCAAAAGAATTTATCCTTTCCCAGATTAGCAAAGATAAAAAAATTGAAGAAAAAAGCTTAAATATCAACTGGAATGCAGAATCTGCAGATATCCCCTCTGGAAGAATTATTTTGGCCTTTGAATTTTCTGCCAAAATTTATTTTGCAATACCAGAGGCAGAATTAAAAGAGGCGTTGCAAGGCAAATCTTTGGCTGAAGCCCGGGCAATTTTGGGAGATTTGCCGAACGTTAAAAAAGTTCAAGTGATCCCATGGCCTTTCTGGCTGAATTCGCTTCCTAATGACGCAGATAAGATAAAAGTGGAATTAGTTCTTGACTGAGATAAAAAGATTTGTTATATATTAACTATTGCTTAATTGATGATCCAAAACAAAAAAAATTTCCAGAAAAAGGGAATCGTAGTAGAAGCTTTACCCAGCACGCTTTTTAGGGTAAAACTAGATGAGGGAAATGAAGTTTTGGCGCATTTAGCAGGCAAATTAAGGATTTTTCGCATAAAAATATTACCTGGAGACAGAGTCACGGTTGAAATGAATCCCTATGACGAAAAAAGAGGGAGAATAATTTATCGCGGAAAATAACATTATTTTTTCCTTAGCTTTTTTGCTTTGCTTTTTGTTTATGAAAGTGAAACCGTCAGTCAAAACAATTTGTAAAGATTGCAAAATTGTCCGTAGAAAAGGGCGGGTTTACGTTATTTGCAAAAATCCAAAACATAAGCAAAGGCAAGGTTAATTTTTATGGCAAGAATTGCGGGAGTAAATATCCCCGATAACAAACAAATATTAATAGGTTTGACTTATATTTACGGAATAGGCCGGACTTTGAGTTTAAAAGTTTTAAAATCAGCCGGCATTGATGTCACTCGCAAAGTTTCTCAATTATCAGCTGATGAGATTTCGCGCCTGAAAGAAATTATTGAAAAAAATTATAAAATTGAAGGAGAGTTGAGAAGAGAAATAATGATGAATATAAAAAGATTAAAAGATATCAATGCTTGGCGGGGAGTCCGCCATATTAAAGGTTTGCCAGTAAGGGGCCAAAGAACCAAAACAAACACAAGAACTGTTCGCGGAAATGTCAGGAAAACAGTGGGTTCTGGAAGAAAGCCGCCAGCTGAAGCTACCTAGTCAATAATTATGGGAAAAAAACACGTAATTGCAAAAAGTGAAGAAGAAACAAAAGAAGGAAAGGAAGCAAAAAAAGTGAACGAAGAGATTAAGGAAACGAAGAACCCGATAGCGCAAACTATAGCTCCCGCAAAAAGAATTACCGAGGGCAGAGTTTATATTAATTCTTCTTATAATAATACAATAATTACCTTAACTGATTCTCAGGGGAATGTTTTGGGCTGGGTGAGTTCGGGAGCCATTGGTTTTAAAGGCACAAAAAAAGCCACTCCGTTTGCCGCTTCAAAGGTAGCAGAAGCCGTGTCCCAAATTGCCCAAAAGGTTGGTGTCGGAAAAATATCTGTTTTTGTCAAGGGAATTGGATCTGGCAGGGAATCGGCAATCAGGTCTTTTGCCGCAAGGGGTTTGGAGATTGTCGCAATAAAAGATATAACTCCGATACCCCATAATGGCTGCCGTCCGCCAAAAACCAGAAGAGTATAATATGCAAAAATCTGATTGTAAAATTTGCCGCAGATTTGGAACAAAACTCTTTTTAAAAGGGGATCGTTGTTTTACCGCAAAATGCGCTTATTTAAGAAGAGCTTATGCTCCCGGGCCAAAAATGAAAAAGAGGCACGGCCAGCTTTCTGAATACGGTAAAGAATTGATGGAAAAGCAAAGATTGAGAAATTGGTATAACCTAAATGAAAGGCAGTTTAAAAACTATGTCAAGCGGATTTTGACAAAACGAGGCAAAGTTGAAAATGCTTCGGCATCTTTGATTTCAAGTCTGGAAAAAAGATTGGATAATGTGATTTTTAGATTGGGTTTTGCAAGCTCTCGGGCAAAAGCCCAGCAAATGGTGTCGCACGGACTTTTTTTGATAAATGGGCATTCCATAGATACGCCTGCTCATGAAGTGAAAAAGGGAGATACAATTTGCCCTAGGCCGCAAAAAATGAAAAAAGTTATTTTCCAAAATCTCCCCAATTTGTTAAAAAATTATAAAACCCCGAGCTGGCTTCAGTTAAATGCTGAAAAATTGGAAGGAAAAGTGATTGGCGAGCCGACTTTGGAAGAAGCCGCGCCGCCAGCTGAAGTTACAGCAATATTTGAATTTTATTCGAGATAAAAATAGAAGCTGATAAACGCTGATATCAACGCAGAAAGACGCTGAAATCGGCGTAGATCAGCGTAAATATCAGCGTAAATCCGCTTATAAAAATATGATACCTTTACCAAACGCGCCAAAAATCGTAAAAAAAGAAGGTAATCAAGCCGTATTTGAGATAGAAGCATTATATCCCGGATACGGAGCAACTATTGGAAATTCATTAAGAAGAGTTTTGCTTTCTTCTTTGCCGGGAGTGGCAGCTACTCAAATGAAAATAAAGGGAGTAGCTCACGAATTTTCAACTATACCCGGAGTTATAGAAGATGTAATATCTATTATGCTTAATTTGAAACAGCTAAGATTTAAGGTTTTTTCCGATGAGCCACAGACGGGAAGGATTAAAATAAAAGGAGAAAAGGAGGTAAAAGGTTCGGATTTGGAGTTGCCCAGCCAAGTTGAATTAATTAATAAAAATTGCCATATTGCGACTTTGACTTCAAGGACCGCCGAATTAGATATGGAAATTACAATTGAAAAAGGCATAGGTTATTCTCCGAGAGAGGCGAGGAAAAAAGAAAAGTTGGAAATAGGAGTAATACCATTGGATGCAATTTTTACGCCTGTCCAAAAGGTTAGTTTTAAACTCGAAAATATGAGGGTTGGCGAGAGGACAGATTTTGATAAAATTACTTTGGAAGTAGAAACTGACGGAACATTGACTCCAGAAAAAGCTTTTTATGAAGCTTCAGAAATATTGGTGAATCATTTTACATTATTATTTGAGACATTTAAAGAAGCGGCGCAAAAAGAAGAAATAAAAACTGCACCTGCAGAAAAGCCAAAAAAGAAAAAAACTTCTGAAAAAAAACATGAGAAAAAGAAAAAGCGGTAGAAAATTAAGCTTAAAAACCGATCAGAGAAAAGCGCTTTTGAAATCTATGGCAAGCGCGCTTTTCCTTAAGGGAAGAATCAAAGCAACTGCCGCCAGAGCCAAAGAAGTTTCTATTTTTGCCGAAAAATTAATTACCAGAGCCAAGGCAAAAAATTTGCCAGCCAAGAGAGAATTAGAAAAATATTTCACAAAAAAACTGGTAAAAAAATTAATTGAAGAAATCGCCCCAAAATATGCGAATAGAAACGGGGGATATACAAGGATTTTAAAATTAGGGAGAAGATCTGGAGACGGGGCGCAAATATTAATAATTGAGTTAGTCAGTTAATTATGGAAAGGAAATCTCATAAAATAGATGCGACTAATAAAGTTCTTGGAAGATTAGCTTCTGAAATTGCTGATTTACTAAGAGGGAAAGGAAAGCCCGAATATTTGCCGTATTTGGATATGGGAGATTTCGTTTTTGTTAAAAATATAAAAGGCCTTCGAGTGACCGGAAAAAAAGCAGAGCAAAAAATATACAGGCACCACTCTTTGTATTTAGGAGGAATGAAAGAGATTTCTTATAAAAAACTTTTTGAAAAAGACCCGACCAAAGTTTTAAAAAAAGCAGTTTGGGGTATGCTTCCAAAAAATAAGTTAAGAGCAGAGCAAATAAAAAGATTGAGATTTGAAAAATAATATGCCGCAAAAACCTATAACAACAAAAAAAATAGTCAGGCCTGTCGCAAAAAAACACGTGCCAAAAAAACCTGAAGCAAAAGCAGCAATTCCGGAAAAGGAGACAGAGGAAATAAAAATTCCGGCAGAAAAACCGGGAAAATATTATGAAGCTGTGGGAAGAAGAAAAACGGCAATAGCCAGAGTCCGGCTTTTTACGCAGGGAGATAAAGATTTTTTGGTTAATGAAAAACCGTTAAATCAATACTTTCCAACTGCAGATCTTCAAGGAAGTGCAAAAGCGGCCTTGGACAGAATGAATTGTTTGGACAAATTCCGCATTTTAGCAAAAGTAAAAGGCGGGGGCTTAAACGCCCAATCTGAAGCAATAAGGCATGGAATAACTCGGGCTTTAGTTGTTTTTAATCCTGATTTTAAAAAAAGATTGAAAAAATCTGGTTTTTTGACCAGAGATCCTCGGATGAGAGAAAGAAAGAAATTCGGCTTAAAACGTGCCCGACGTGCTCCCCAATGGCAAAAGCGTTAAGCTTTTGCAACCCTGAGCCGCGTCGAATGGGTGGCAAAAAAGATAACAATCTTTTTTGCCCTGAGCGAAGTCGAAGGGCTTGTCCTGAGTCACATCGAAGGGCAGAAACGGTAATCCTCACTCGGTAACTAAAGTTTTCAGGTACCGATAGTTCCCGACTCCTGCGACTCGGGACTATCTAAATTCTCGGCGGCAAACCCCGCCCTTTCTATTGAAAGGCCGGGGACCATGCTTTGCCGCCTGCGAAATTTACCGTGAAAACTTTGTTACCTCGTTTTAAAGAAATAATTTGCCTGCGGATGGAACCGAAAAACTATTTCCGAGTTTTTTTTATTGAAAATAAAAGCACCGAAAGTTATTCAAGAATACCTTGAATTGTTCAACCTTCAGTGCTATGAAGCGGAGGATTTAGTCTTCTAACTAAATGGTTGTTTCGCAAATCTCCTTTTCTTCAATTCTGTCTACATTATCTACCGTGACGAGAGTGAGAATTAATGTATTATTCGTGTTCTCTATGAGCAGATATTGACCAAGATCTAGTGGTGCCCGTTTTACTTCCCAGGCAATTGTATCGGAGTCAGGATGTGTCGGTGTCGGTTTTACCAAATCGATGTGCTGCAGTGCTTTCGCAAATTTTTCAATACAGATAAGCCTCAGATCTCCTCCCTTTATAATAGTTCTCTTGTACAAAGCCATTTAATTTCCTCCTTTCTGTAAAAAGTCATAGCATATTTTGAAAAGTTTGTCAAATTTCCGAAGAAAGATGAGCGTTTCAGTAGTAAAGGCGTTAACGCGCTTTTGCCAATCCCTCCGAAGCTTTATGCGAAGGAGGATGGCAGAAAGATAATCCGCTCAGTAATAAGGTTTTCAGGTACCGATAGTTCCCGACTCCTGCGACTCGGGACTATCTAAATTCTCGACGGCAAACCCCGCCCTTTCTATTGAAAGGCCGGGGACCATGCTTTGCCCAAGCCTTACAGAGGACAGTCCTCTGTAAAGCCTCCGGAGGACTGTCCTCCGGAGCTTAATAGAAATTAGCTTCGCGAAAGCTTGCCCTGTAAAATCCCGAAAGATTTGTACGGGGTTACCGTAAAAACTTTGTTGCCCCGTTTTAAAGAAAAAAATAAAAAACAAAGCAAATAGTCCTTGTTTTTTGTTGCAAGAAGAGCTAAAATAATTGAATACAGTCATGCTTAAAGAATTAATCGATAAATTTTATTTGGACAGACAAAAGGATAGGGAACAGCAGCATTTTTATATTACCGACGCCGGCAAGTGCCCGCGAGCGGTTTTTTTCAAATTCAAAAATGCTCCCAGAGAAGATATGAACGCGAATATTTTAAGGATGTTTGATCACGGAGACCATATGCATCAGCTTATAATGAAGCCCCTGCTTTCAATTAGAGAAGTTCATGTGGTGGCGTCGGAAGTAAATATTCCTCCGCAGGAATTAATTTCCGGCAGGGCTGATGCCATTATTTCAGATGGCAAAAATCTTTATGTTTTGGATATTAAAAGCATGAACAGCATGGTGTTTAAGAATTTGGACGAGGCAAAAGAAGAAAATATAAATCAGCTTCAGCTCTATCTCCACTTTTTTAAAATTCCGAGAGGCCTGCTGCTTTATGTTGATAAAGACCGCCTTGATTTAAAAGAATTCGTAATTGAATATAATCCAACTCTCGCAAAAAATCTTTTAAAGGATTTGGCCGATTTAAAAAATAAAATTGCCAAAAATATAATTCCATCCCGAATTCCAACCTATTCTGAAGATTGGCAGTGCAGATATTGCGCTTTTAAGGAAATTTGCACTTTAGCCAATGGTGGGGAAATAGAATGGGAGGATTTCAAGAAGAAAATAGAAAAAGCATAATTCAACATCATCTCAAGTAAAAAACACAGCATAATATGCTGTGTTTTTTAAAAATTGAAATTATTACGGAATTAGATTTTCTGAAAATGACAGGCTGTCATTTGATAAAAAATATAATTTTTTTGAATTTTGGGCAAAAAATATTTTGGGGCTTGTAAATTCTCCCAAATCGTAGATATTAACCCGGTCGCGGTTATCGATTTCAGCGATTTTTATTTTATCTCCAATATTGAATATTAAATAATCAGAGTTCAGCCAGAAAACATCCCCGATGTTTTCTGAAAAACGGGTCAAAAATACTTTTTCTCCCGCGTTTCTCTGGGGCTGCTCATTTTGGTCTTCCAAAAACAGGACCCAGATTTCCGAATCGGAGGAATAAACAATTTTTTTATTATCTGGAGAAATTTTTAAATCTCGAATCCCTTCAAAAATTTTTTCAAAAGATTTGGAATCGGAATTGAATGAATACAAAGCTTGGTTTTCTTTTAGGAAAATATAGTTTGAGAATATTATTAAATTATATTCGGTTTCCTGCTGGACAGGAAACGGGGTTTCATTTATTTTTTCTTCGGGAGAAAAAGTTGCATCGGATTTATAAACGTATCCCAAATTATTCAAATAGTAAACATCGTTATTGTATTTTTGGGAAACAATTATATTCTCTGGCAAGGATGTTGCTATTTTTTCAACTAAAGCAGGCGGAGTCCTGTCTAATTTTAGAGCAAAATTTTTTTCCTGCTCTTTCATTACAACTTTCAGATATAATTCTTTTTGGTCTTGCGACCACTCCAGACTGGTGAAATCAGCTCCTTTTGCATAAATTTCTTTTTCTCCAATCAGATGGCTTTTGACATTTTTTTCCAAATTATATAATTTTAGCGCCCAACCATTTGAATCAGTTTCTTTAAAGACAACTTTTTTGCCATCGGAAGATACCCAAAAATCCTGAATTCCTTTTGATAGAAAAGAAAACTGCGCCTTTTCAGGAAATAAAATTATATTTTTAGCTTCGGTCACTTCTTTTCCTTGCACCTCAAGATTTTTCTCCCAGATTTGAAACCCATCTTTTTTTACGCTTATTTTATAGGTTTTGGGCAGTAAATTTCCAAGAAGGGCGGACCCGGAAAAAAAATCAGTTTTCTTTAGAGGCTTTCCATCAATATAAATGTCTGCCTGCTTTGGTGAAATCTTCAAAAAAATTCCTCCGGTTTTGGTAATTTTTTTGTTCGCAAAATCAAATCTATATCCTTGCGAATAAAGGACGGCAACAGGGGAGATGATGAAAAATAAAAAGACAAAAACGGAAAACAAAATGGTGCGAGTTTTACGAGACATAATGCGAAAATTTTATGGAAATTAATAGAAATTAATGGAAATTTATTGCAACGAATTTCGCGAGCAGAGCGAGTAAATTTTAATGAATTTCTATAGGTTGCTATTGTAATTATACTTCAAGATTTACTTTTTTTCAAGGTTGTTTTCTTGAACAGAAATCTGCTAAAATGGTTTTATAAAGTTTGCTAAACTTTGCATTTTGCGTTAAGATAAGTTAGATAAATAAGCAAAAAATATGTTTGCAAGAAAAATTGGAATAGATCTTGGAACCTCAAATTCAATAGTTTTTATTCCTAAAAAAGGCCCGGTTTTAAGGGAGCCCTCGGTTGTCGCAGTAACCTTGGGAGATAACCGGATTTTGGCAGTTGGAAACGCCGCAAAAGAAATGATAGGCAGGACTCCTGATACAATAAGAGTTTACAGGCCTCTCCGCGACGGCGTAATTGCCGATTATCGGGTAACTCAAGCAATGCTGAAATATTTTATTGACCGGGTTGCCGGCGCTTTTAAATTTTTAAAACCGGAATTATTAATCGGAGTGCCGGCTGGAATTACTTCTACTGAAAGAAGAGCGGTGGTGGAGGCGGGGACTGCGGCGGGAGCCAAAGCTGTTTATATCGCAAAAGAGCCCATTTTGTCAGCCATTGGAGCTGGGATTCCTATCAATTCCTGTTCAGGCCATATGATTGTTGATATGGGGGCGGGAACTTGCGAAGTGGCTGTAATTTCTTTGGGAGGAATAGTCACTTGCCATTCGGTAAGAATTGCCGGAGACAAACTAGATCAAGCGATAGCTGATTATGTCAAAAGAAAGTACAATTTGGCAATTGGAGATCAAACAGCCGAAGAAATAAAAATAAAAATCGGGACTGCTTTGCCGGAAAAAGAGGAGAAATTTATTGAAATAAGAGGCCGGGATTTGATTTTGGGCCTGCCAAGAAATATAAAAGTTTCTTCAAGCGAGGTTTGCGAAGCGGTAACCGACACCTTAACTGAAATTATCCAAGTGATAAAATCCGTATTAAGAGATACGCCGCCTGAATTATCAGCTGATGTTATGGACAAGGGCATGGTTTTGGCGGGCGGTGGAGCGCTTTTAAGGAATATTGATGAATTGATCTCCCAGTCAATCGGGGTTCCGTGCTTTTTAGCCGACGACCCCATGCTGTGCGTTGCCAAGGGAACAGGCGTGGTTTTAGAACATTTGGATATTTACAAGAAAAGCTTAATGAGTAAAAAAGTTGGTCAATCTTAATGAAAATTATAGGCCACAAAAAGAACTGGGTATTGCTTGAAAATTTAATAAAAACTGGAAAATTTTCCCACGCCTATCTTTTTTGCGGGCAAGAAAATTTGGGGAAAAAAACCGTTGCGGTTGAATTTCTAAAATTGGCTTTTGGAGAGGATCTTTTCTGCCACCCGGATTTTATTTTTGTAGAGCCGGCTGAATCCGAAATCCAAATTTCGCAAATAAGAGATTTAAACTGGAAGTTGTCGTTAAAACCGTTTTCCGCGCCCTTTAAAGCCGCAATTATTGATAACGCCCATTTAATGAATACCGAGGCACAAAATTGTTTTCTAAAAACGTTAGAGGAGCCAAAAGGAAATACAATATTGATTCTAGTTACAGATTTTCCAGAAGCCTTGCTTCCGACTATCAAGTCGCGGGTGCAAAAAATTAAATTTTTTCCCGTAGAAAAAAAAGAAATTGAGAATTATTTGCGAGGAAAAGGCCTTGCAGAAAAAGAAGTTAATATAATTTCTGAAGTTTCAATGGGAAGGCCGGGAAGCGCAATAAACTTGCTTTCCGATCCTGAAAAATTGGGGAAATTTAAAAAAAAGATAAAGGAAATAACGGAAATTTTGGATTCGGATTTGGCTTTCCGTTTCAGGTATGCGAAGGAATTGGCAGATAGCGGGAATGTGCGGGAGACTCTAAACATTTGGCTGGGATATTTCAGGAATATTTTGCTTTCCAATATGAAACTGAAGAAAAATTGGGTCATTTTGCGAAAAACATATACTTTTGAAAAATTAAAGAATATCTTAAAAAATATCCAAACCACTATTTTTTTAACCTCAACAACCAATATTAACCCTAGATTGGCTTTGGAAGTATTAATGATGGATTTATAACAGGATTTTTATCTTTAAAATAATTTAATTTTTAAACTTTTAATTTAAAAATATGCACCAAGAAATTTTAAAAAAAGTAAAACCCGAATTTGAAAAAGTTGTGAATTTTTTAGACAGGGAACTGGGAAAAATAAGAACAGGAAGGGCGAGCCCGTCTTTGGTTGAAGATGTTGTTGTTGACTGCTTTGGCCAGATGTTCCCCTTGAAACAATTGGCCGCAATATCTGTTCCAGAACCGCGGCAAATTTCAATCCAGCCATGGGATAAATCTTATATTCCGGGAATTGTTTCGGCTTTGGAAAGAACCGGGATAGGGGCCAATCCAATTGTTGACAAAGATTTTATCAGGATAAATTTGCCAAGCGTTAACGAAGAATATAGAAAAGACCTATTCCGTTTGCTTTCAGAAAAGCAGGAGGAGGCCAGAAAAACTATAAGAAAGTGGAGAGAGGAAGCATGGGAAGAAATACAAGTAGGGTTTAAGGACGGGAAAATCAGAGAAGATGACAAATTCAGGGCAAAAGACGAGCTTCAGGAAATGGTTGATGAATTTAATGAAAAAATTGAAGAAATGGGAGATCGTAAGAAAAAAGAAATAGAATTTTAACTTTATGTTTTTAATTATAATTGCTTTTATAAGCTTGTTAGGGCTTGTGGTTCTTCATGAATTCGGCCATTTTATTGCCGCTAAGCGCTTTGGAGTAAAAGTTGATGAATTTGGAATTGGTTTTCCGCCAAGATTGTTTGGAAAAAAAATAGGGGATACCGTTTATTCCTTGAATCTTTTGCCTTTGGGAGCTTTTGTGAAAATGCCCGGGGAAGTAGAGCATACCGAAGATCCTGACAGTTTTTTTAAAAAAGCGATTTGGAAAAGAATTGTTATAGTTTTGGCTGGAGTAATTTCTTTTTGGCTGATTTCTTTTATAATTTTTTCGGCAATTCCAACCGGAGTGGCAATTTCTTATGTAAAAGATAATACTCCTGCGGCTTTAGCATCTTTAAAAGCCGGAGATGTCATTAATTCTGCTTCAGTTTTGGGAGATGAAAAAAACATATTTAAAATCAGCGATGTCCAAAATATTATTAATGATAACAAAGGAAAAGAAATTGTTTTAAATATCCAGCGCGGCGGCGAGAATCTGAATATTTCTGTTACTCCAAGGGCGTCTCCGCCCCCTGAAGAGGGGCCTTTGGGAATTAGTTTGGCTTACGGCCCATCTCAAAGAAATTATCCTTTATATCAAGCTCCATTTAAAGGTTTTCTAAGAACTGCAGAATTCACTTTTGATATTGTAACCGGCTGGGCCGGGGCAATTTCGAAAGCCATAAAAAGACAGCCCACTGGAGTTGAATTGACCGGGCCAGTCGGGACTTTCTCGCTTTTTTCTGCAGCTTTGAAGGAAGGCCCTCAGTTTTTTTTGCTGTTTTTTGCTTTGATTTCGCTTTATATTGCAATGTTTAATGTCTTGCCGATTCCAAGCTTGGACGGAGGCAAACTTTTGTTTTTGATTATTGAAGCTGTCAGGAAAAGACCGGTAAGCCAAAAAGTGGAGCAAGTTTTAACTACGGCATTTTTTAGTTTGTTAATTTTATTGATGATTTTTGTAACAATAAAAGACGTGATACGTTTATTCTAATATGAAACAATCAAAGCTTTTCACAAAAATTTCGAAAGAGATTTCGAAAGAAGAAACCAGCAAAAACGCCCAGCTTTTAATCCGGGCAGGCTTTATTGATAAATTGATGTCGGGAGTATATTCTTATCTGCCTTTAGGGCTTATGGTTTTTAAAAAAATTGAAAATATAATAAGGGAGGAAATGAATAACATTTCTGGCCAGGAAGTTTTATTGCCGGCTCTTTTGCCGAAGGAAAATTGGGAAAAAACAGGAAGGTGGAAATATCCGGAAATGCTAAAACTTCAAAATAGGGCGGGAAAAGATTTCAGCTTGGGTTGGACTCATGAAGAGATTATTACTCCTTTGGTTAAAAAATTTGTTAAATCTTACAAAGACCTTCCCATCTATGTTTACCAATTTCAGAATAAATTTCGTGATGAATTGAGGGCAAAATCAGGTTTATTGCGGGGAATTGAGTTTTCAATGAAAGACCTTTATTCTTTCCATAAAAACCAGGAGGATCTGGATGAATATTATGAAAAAGTAAAGGCAGCTTATTTTAAAATTTTTAAAAGATGCGGTTTGGAAAAAGTGACCTTTTTAACCTTGGCTTCAGGTGGCGCTTTTGCAAAATATTCTCATGAATTTCAAACAGAAACACTTTCTGGAGAAGATGAAATATATTTTTGCAAAAAATGCGACCTCGCCATTAACAAAGAAATTATAGAAGAGGAAAAGCACATCTGTCCTGAATGTGGCGGCAAAGATTTGGAAATTAAAAAATCAATAGAAGTCGGTAATATTTTTAAATTGGGAAAAAGATTTTCCGAACCTTTTGATTTTATGTTCCGGGATAAAGACGGAAAAGAAAATCCGATAATAATGGGGTGCTATGGGATTGGGTTGGGAAGATTAATGGGAACTATTGTAGAAATCTATAATGATGAAAAAGGGATTATTTGGCCAAAAGAAGTTTCTCCATTTTCTGTCCATTTAATAGCTATTGAGAGCAGCGAAAAAGTAAAAAATGCAGCCGAAAAATTATATAAAAATTTGCAGGAAGAAAAAATAGAAGTATTATACGACGATAGGGAGGATAAAACCGCCGGAGAAAAATTTGCCGAATGCGATTTAATCGGGATCCCGACAAGAATCGTAGTTTCCGAAAGGACTTTGGAAAAAGATTGCGTCGAAGTTAAAAAAAGAAGCGAAAAAGAATCAAAATTGGTAAAAATAAACGAAGTATCTAGTAGCTTGTAGATAGTAACTAGTAACTAGTGACCAGAAACAAGATACCAAAAACATGTTGAATAAAATTTGGAAATTATTTTCAGAAGATATTGCAATTGATTTGGGCACTGCCAACTCCGAAGTTTATGTTAGGGGCAGGGGAATTGTAATTCAGGAGCCCAGCGTTGTAGCGGTTAACCAAAAAACCGGCCAGATTTTGGCAATTGGAGCTGAAGCAAAAAAAATGGTAGGCCGCACTCCAGCCCATATAGTTGCAACCAGGCCTTTGCGAGCTGGAGTAATTTCTGATTTTGAAGTGACGGAGCAAATGCTAAGATATTTTATTGAAAAAGCCCATAAAAAAAAGTTTCTATTGAATCCAAGGCCAAGAGTCATAATTGGAATTCCTTCCGGAGTTACCGAGGTTGAAAAGAAAGCAGTAGTAGACGCCGGAAAATCAGCAGGCGCCCGAGAAGTTTTTTTAATTGAAGAACCCATGGCAGCTGCAATTGGAGCTAGGTTGCCGGTTCAGGAAGCCGGGGGAAACTTTATTGTAGATATTGGCGGGGGAACATGCGAAATAGCCATAATTTCTTTGGGCGGAATTGTTTTGGCAAAGAGCTTGAGAATTGCCGGAGACAAATTGAATGAAGACATAATTCAGTTTGCGCAGGAAGAATACCGGCTTTTGATCGGGGAAAGAACCGCCGAGGCAATAAAAATTGGGATTGGCTCTGCCTACCCTTTGAAAGAGAAAAAAGAACTTCCCATGAGAGGAAGAAATTTAGTAACCGGGCTTCCGGAAGAAATTTTAGTTTCTGATGAGGATATCAGGAGGGCAATGGAAAAATCAGTGAGAAGAATCGTCGCAGAAATTAAGACAGCGGTAGAAGAGAGTCCGCCTGAATTGTTGGCCGATATTATGGCTTCGGGAATTCATTTTGCCGGAGGAAGCTCCTTGCTGCGAGGTTTGGATATATTGGTGGCAAAAGAAACAAAAATGCCGACAAAATTAATTGAAGATCCAATGACCGCTGTGGTCAGGGGAGCTGGCATGGTTTTGGAAAATCTAGATCTGTTAGAAGAAGTTTTGGTTGAGACCGAAGAATTAGAGCCTCCCAGATAGAAGCTGATAGACGTGATAACTACGCAGAAAGACGCTGAAATTCAGCGCAATTCAGCGTAAATATCAGCGTAAATCTGCTTATAAATTGTATGCTATCCAAAGAAGAAGTCCAACATATTGCAAAATTGGCGAGAATTAATTTAACCGAAGAAGAAACAGGCAAATTTCAGGAACAGCTTGCTTTGATTTTGGATTATATTGAGAAACTAAAAGAAGTTGATGTTTCAAATGTGGAACCAGCTAGCCATGCAGTAAAAGTTGAAAACGTATTAAGAAAAGATAAAGCCGCTGAAAATCAAGAAAATGAAAATAAAAAATTGCAGGACCTGGCTCCCAAAACAAAAGACGGATTCCTAAAAGTAAAGCAAATTTTAAAATGAAGATCGAGGAACTTACAATTAAAAAAATCAATACAGGCCTTTTAAAAAAAGAATTTTCAGCAGTTGAAATCTGCAAAGCTTATTTAACCCAAATAAAAAAAAGGGATAAGGAAATTTCTGCGTTTTTAACAGTTTCAGAAGAGATGGCGCTATCTCTGGCAAAAAAAGTTGATGAGCAGATTTCAGAAAAAAAAGAAATTTCTATGATTTCTGGAATTCCAGCTGCGATAAAAGACAATATTTTGGTCGAGGGATTAAAATGCACGGCTTCTTCAAAAATTCTGGAAAATTATACAGCCCCCTATGATGCCACGGTTATAAAAAAATTAAAAAATCAGGGGGTTGTAATTCTTGGAAAAACAAATATGGACGAGTTTGCCATGGGCAGTTCTACTGAAAATTCAGCTTATTTTACAACAAAAAATCCGCACGATTTAAAGAGGGTTCCCGGCGGCTCTTCTGGCGGGTCGGCGGCGGCGGTAGCCGGAAATCTGTGTGTTTTTGCCCTAGGTTCTGATACAGGTGGCTCTATAAGGCAGCCAGCTTCGTTTTGCGGGGTTGTAGGGCTAAAGCCGACTTATGGGGCGGTTTCTCGGTACGGGCTTATGGCGTTTGCCTCTTCTTTGGACCAAATAGGGCCTTTGGCAAAAACCGTGGATGACTGCCAAATTGTTTTTGAAGAAATTTCCGGAAAAGACAAAATGGATTCCACAAGCTTGGAAATTCCAAAGGTTGAAAGCGGAAATTTGGAAATCGGGAAATTAAAATTGGGAGTTCCCAAAGAATATTTTGTAAAAGGAATGGATGCTAAAGTTGAAAAAATTATAAAAGAAGCAATTAAGAAATACGAAGAAATGGGGGCTCGCGTTGAAGAAATTTCTTTGCCTAATGCCGAATATGCTTTGGCATGTTATTATATAATTGCACCCGCCGAAGCCAGCGCAAACCTTGCCAGATATGATGGCATAAAATACGGTTATTCAGTTGCCGACGAAAACGAGAATGCAAATTTATTGGATGTTTATTTAAAAAGCAGGGGAGGGGGATTCGGGGATGAGGTGCGAAGAAGAATAATGCTTGGGACTTATACTTTGTCTTCGGGGTACTACGACGCTTATTATTTAAGGGCGCAGAAAGTCAGGACTTTAATAAAAAATGATTTTGAAAAAGCATTCAAATCAGTAGACGCAATTTTGACTCCAGTTTCTCCGACCCCCGCATTTAAAATCGGCGAGAAAACAAAAGATCCTTTAACTATGTACCTTTCTGATATTTTCACAATTTCAATCAATTTGGCGGGGCTGCCGGCAATTTCTTTGCCCGCGGGGAAAGTCGATGGTTTGCCCGTTGGCCTGCAAATCATTGGGAATTATTTTGAAGAAGAAAAAATTTTTAAAATCGGCAAAATTTTAGAAAAAAATGCTTAATTCTATTTCCGAACAATTTAATTTATTTTTCAATTCTCCAATTTTTGCCTATATTATTATTGGCTTGAAAATCATATTTATTACCGCTTCTGCGGCAATGCTTGGTTTTATAATTTATGCCCTTATTACAACATTGTATTTGAAAAGATTATTTTTGTGGGACTGGCAGGAATTTTTCACTTTCAAGCCCTACGGAGCCCGGCATTTGGCTCGGCAATGGCAAAAAATTATGGCAAGACTGGATACTGGCTTGGAATCTGAATATAAATTGGCAATAATTGAAGGAGATTCTGTTTTGGATGATGTTTTAAAAATAATGGGTTTTGCCGGCGAAACATTGGGAGAGAGATTGGAAAAAGTAACTCCGGCCATTCTTTCAAATTTGGATGCGGTTTCGCAAGCCCATGCCACCAGAAATAATATTGTTCACGATCCCAATTATAAGTTAAGCTTGGAGGAGGCGCAAAAAACTTTGGGAATTTACGAAACAGCCCTTACCAATTTACAAGCGCTCTAAAATAAGTTATAATATTTACTGCCCCGGGGTAGAGAATGGGTTATCTCAGGTGTCTCATAAGCACCAGAAGTTGGGTCCGAGTCCCACCCCCGGAACATTTATCGTGCCGGTGTAGCTCAGTGGTAGAGCAGACGTTTCATAAGCGTAAGGTCGTTGGGTTCAAATCCCACCACCGGCACTTCGTTTTTGGACTCATAGTGTAGCCTGGTCAACACGCCTCCCTGTCACGGAGGAAATCAGGGGTTCAAATCCCCTTGGGTCCGCCAAGTCAAACTTGGCTGTCGCGTTTGACGCGACGCCCACAGTATTTTTTATTAAGAGACCCGAAGACTCAGAAAGTTTCAAAGAATCGCTTCAAGGCGCTAGAAAAGTCGCCCCAAAGGCGATTTTTTTATCGAGCTTGATTTTCTAGTGGAAATGATTAATATGGAATTACAATTTGTATCTAAAATGACGTTGTTTTTTAACAACTTAAAATATTTTAGTTGAGGATATGTTGGATAAATAAAACCGAAGGAGGAAAAGGAATGACATTCATAGAGATGCTAAAGGAGCGCCAACAGAAAGTAAACAGCATGGTTTGCGTGGGATTGGATAGCGATTACTCGCAAATTCCGGAATCCGTGAAAGCACGGGAAGTTTCGGTGACAATCCCAAACTTTAACGCAAATATTATTGATGCAACGAAAGAGTATGTTTGCGCATATAAGCCGAACATGGCTTTTTACGAAGACCAATGGGTTGTTGGCCTGAGTTCTCTAAAAGACACAATATCGTATATTCGTGACGAAGCGCCTGATGTTCCTATTATTCTCGACGCCAAGCGGACTGACATCGGCAACACAAACAAGGGTTACGTGAGAATGGCTTTCGATAATCTCAAGGCCGACGCAATTACGGTAAATCCGTATTTCGGCGGCGAGGCACTGGAACCATTCCTAGATCGGACTGACAAAGGCATAATCGTTTTATGTCGGACATCTAATAAAGGAGCAAAAGATTTTCAGGACATAAAGGTGTATCTTGATGATCTTCCTTTAACGGTGGCTGAATTTTTCGGAAGTTCATACGCGACCAAAGAAGGTGTTGCGGGTAGGCAATTTATCCGTCTGTATCATTTAGTTGCATATAAAGCGGCAAAAGAGTGGAACAAAAATGGCAATGTGCTTCTAGTTGTTGGCGCGACTTATCCCGACGAATTAAAGAATGTCCGTGAGATCGTCGGTGACACGCCGATTTTGGTGCCGGGTATTGGCGCTCAAGGCGGTGAACTAGAGGCCACCGTGAAAGCGGGGTTGGATAGTAATGGTTTCGGGATGATTATTAATTCCAGCCGCGGCATTATTTTCGCTTCGAAAAGCGCGGATTTTGCCGAGGCAGCCGGTCGAGAAGCCAAGAAAATCCGAGATCAGATTAATGAGGTAAAGGCGAGTATACAGAAATTTCAAGGAGGTAAGAATGAAAAAGGAAGAGTTTAATAATGAGTGGTTTTCCGAAGGTAAGGCAGTAGTCGCTGATTGGCTTTTTGACATCGGGGCAATTAAGTTTGGGGCTTTTCGCCTCAAGCTTCATGAAAAAAATCCCGATGCTCCGCTTTCTCCGATTTATGTTGACCTGCGGCTACTTCGTTCGTTTCCTGCAGCCATGGACGACGTAGTAAACTTGTTTAATAAGATGAGCGATAAAATTACCGCATTCGACTGTTATGCCGATGTTCCAACCGCGGCAACACCAATTGTAGCTGTTTTATCAAATAAGACCCGTATTCCAATGATTACCCCGCGAGAAGCTAAAACTCACGGTGGCGGCGCCAGCATTGATGGAGTTTTTAACCGCGGGCAAATCGTCTTGGTAATAGACGATCTCGTCACCAAAGCCGACAGCAAACTCGAAGCGATTAGGACATTGGAAGCTGGCGGTTTGAAAGTTCACGATGTTCTTGTTCTAGTAGATCGCGAGCAGGGTGGACCAGAGCAGTTGCAAAAAGCCGGCTACAATTTACATGTGGCTTTCAAGCTCTCCGAACTCCTGCAGTACTATTTGGATCAGGGAAAAATTGATAAAACTAAGTATGATGAAGTAATAGCATATCAAGCAGCAACTAAGTAGGATGAGGTTAATATTAGATCCGCTGGACCAAAAACCCAGCGGATTTTTTTTGAATTTATCCACATATTTTGCTTGAATTTAGCTCAAAAATGAGGTATAATTAATAAAGTATATGCATAAAAAAATCGTATATAAAGACAAAAAAGAGGAGGAGTTGATTTCTGAATTGGACAAGAGAAATGATATAAAAGCCGAAAGAATTAAAAAACTGCTATCTCTTCCTGATTTAACTAAAAAGGAAAATTCTCCTGTAAAAATTCTGATGGATCAGATAGTGAACCTGCCGAGGTTCAAAGATTTTGATTTGGTAGATTTCCCGAAAATAATAAGCACGGAGAATGATTTTGATCTCCTAAATACGCCAAAAGACCATCCTAGCAGAAGAGAAACCGATACTTACTATATTGCTGATAAATATATTTTAAGAACGCAGACGACGGCTTTCTGGTCTTTTTATTTAAAAGATCCGGAAGTTTTGAAAAGATTGGAAAAAGAAGGAGAAATAAAAGCATTGGCTCCGGGAATTGTCTATCGTAAAGATGAAATTGACAGAGACCACTATCCCGCCTTTCATCAAATTGATGGATTGCTGATTTGCAAAAAATCAAAAAAAATTATTACTCAAGAAGATTTAAAAGAGGTGCAGGCGGATCTGGCAAAAGGTATTTTCGGTAAGGATGTTGAGTATAAATTTATAAAAGACGATTTCCCTTATACCTTTGAAAGTCTGGAAATGGATATTAAATTCAACGGCGAATGGATGGAAGTTAATGGCGCGGGATTGGTTCATCCTCAGTGTTTAAGAAATTTTGGTTTAGATCCAGAAATATATAATGGTTGGGCCTTTGGCTTTGGCGAAAGGTTGGCGATGATAAAAATGGGAATCCCGGACATAAGGGTGCTTTGGTCTAATGATCCAAGAATTACCAGCCAGTTTAAAGACATAAACAGCAAATATGTTGAGGTCAGCAGGTATCCGGAAATTTCAAGAGACATTTCTTTTGTAATTGATAAAAATATAAACCTGAATAATTACTATGAAATTGTCAGGGATTTTGCAGAAAACCTAATTGAAGAAGTAAAACTTATAGACAGTTATGAAGACGAAAAAAAATTCGGGAAAGACAAAAAAAGTTATACGTTCAGAATTATCTACAGGTCTCCTGAAAGAACTTTAACTAACGAAGAGGTAAATAAAATTCAGGAAGAAATAAGAAATAAAACAAAAGAAGAGCTAAAAGCAGTTATACGATAATTAATTCCATTTAATTTATAAGATTTATGCCAGATAAAAAAGAAAAATTAAGTCCAAAATCAGACTATACCGCAAAAGATATTTATGTTCTTGAGGGATTGGAGCCGGTCAGAAAAAGGCCGGGAATGTATATTGGTTCAACTGGCTCTGAGGGAGTGCATCATTTAATTTGGGAATGCGTTGATAATTCAATAGATGAGGCAATGGCAGGGTATGCAAAAAACATAGAAGTTGATTTGCTTCCCGGGAACAGGATAAAAAGCATTGATGATGGAAGGGGAATTCCGGTTGAAAAGCATCCGCAAACTAAAAAGTCCGCCTTGGAAACAGTAATGACAACTTTACACAAGGGCGCCAAATTTGGTTCGGGAGCTTATAAAATATCGGGCGGCCTTCATGGCGTGGGAGTGGCAGTGGTCTGCGCGCTTTCAAAATGGATAAGGGCGGAAGTTTGCCGAGATGGAAATAAATATTTTCAGGAATATTCACAAGGCAAAGTGAAAACTCCGGTTAAAATATTCGGAAAATGCAAGCAGACTGGAACCACTATAATTTTTGAGCCAGATCCTGCGATTTTCCCAGAAATAAAATTTGATTTAAAAAGGATTTTAACGCATTTGCGCCAGCAGGCTTATCTAACCAAAGGAATAAAAATTACTATTGTTGATGAAAGAGAAAAGATAAAAAAACCTTACACATTTTATTTTGAAGGAGGACTGGCTTCTTATGTTAAATATTTAACTCAGGGAGTTGTAAAAAGGCATCCAAATATTTTTTACGGTTCTGGAGAAAAAGACGGAATTTTAGTTGAGGCTGCCTTCCAATATACTGACGAATACGAGTGCTATGAAGAAGGTTTTGCAAATAATATTTACACTGGAGAAGGGGGAACGCATTTGACTGGTTTCAGGACTGCTTTAACTAGAACCTTTAATGATTATGCAAGAAAAAATAATTTGTTAAAAGAAGATGACGAGAACCTTAGCGGTGAAGATATGAGAGAGGGGTTTACCGGAGTGGTTTCTGTAAAATTAACAGATCCCCAATTTGAAGGACAGACAAAAGCAAAATTGGGAAACCCCGAAGTGAAGGTAGCTGTAGAAAATATTGTATCAGAGGCGCTGGCTGATTTTTTGGAAAGAAATCCTCAAGATGCGAGGGCTATAATTGAAAAATGCGTTTTATCTCAAAAGGCAAGAAAGGCTGCAAAGGTGGCAAAAGAAACGGTTTTAAGAAAAGGAATTTTAGAGGGATTGGCTCTGCCCGGGAAACTGGCAGATTGCACATCCCGAAACCCAGAAGAATCAGAGTTATTTATTGTTGAAGGAGAATCGGCTGGAGGTTCTTCCCGCCAAGCAAGAGACAGGCATTTTCAAGCAATATTGCCCCTAAGGGGGAAAATATTAAATGTTGAAAGAGCGAGGCTCGATAAAATTTTGGACTCAAAAGAAGTAAAAGCCTTAATTATTGCTTTGGGAACTGCAGTTGCTGAAGATTTTAACATTGAAAAAGCAAGATATCATAGGGTGGTTATTATGTGCGATGCCGATTCAGATGGTAATCATATTAGGACTCTGCTTTTAACTTTATTCTACCGTTATTTCAGGCCAATGATTGAAAAAGGATATTTATATATCGCCCAGCCGCCGCTTTATAGGATTCAAACCGGAAAAGAAATTCAGTATGCTTATTCTGAAGAGCAAAAAAATGAAATGGTAAAATTAATGAAAAAGAACTTTGGGTCTAACATCCAGCGTTATAAAGGGCTTGGAGAAATGAATGCTGACCAGCTCTGGGAGACAACGATGGATCCCAAAAACAGGATTTTACTGCAAGTAGCAGTTGAAGAAACCAAGGAAGCTGATAGGATTTTTGACGTTTTAATGGGGGATGAGGTATTGCCCAGAAAGAAGTTTATCCAGACCTATGCCAAGGCCGCAAAAAACCTTGACATTTAGGGACTTCCCGGCTATTATTAACTTGTGGCCGGAAAGGCCGTTTTTTAAACCAGATAAAAATAAAGCATGAAATTAAGCAGTGTTTCAACTTTCTTTAAAGAAGTAAAAGTAGAAATAAAAAAAGTTAACTGGCCTACCAGGCAGGAAACCATAAGGTATACTTTGGTTGTAATTGGAATTTCAATAGTAATGGCTGCTTATTTGGGAGGATTAGATTTTTTATTTAATGTCCTATTAAGCAGATTTATATATTAAGTAAATTTGTATTTTATATTAAAATATGCCAAGACAAACGCTTCCCCAAGAACGAAAATGGTATGTTTTGCATACTTATTCTGGCTACGAAGACGCCGTTGCAAAAAATTTAAAGCAAAGAATTGAGTCGTTGGGAATGGATGATAAAATTTTCAATGTCCTTGTCCCAAAGGAAAAAAAGATTAAAATAAAAGACGGGAAAAGAAAAGTAATTGAAGAAAAAATTTACCCAGGGTACGTTCTGGTTGAAATGATAGTCACTGATGATTCTTGGTATGTTGTCAGGAATACCCCTAATGTTACAGGATTTGTCGGAGCAGGAACTACTCCAGTTCCAGTTTCTCCAAACGAGATTGATAATTTGAAAAAAAGAATGGGAATTGTTGAGCCCCAATATAAGATTGAAGTAAAGGTTGGGGATTTGGTAAAAATTACTGATGGCCCATTCAAGGATTTTGACGGGAAAATTTCCGAAATTGATGAGGAAAGGGGGAAGGTAAAAGTTTTGGTTAATATGTTTGGCAGAGACACGCCAGTGGAATTGGACTCATTACAAATTAAAAAAGTATAAAAAAATGGCAAAAAAAATTAAAGCAGTAATCAGTTTGCAAATTCCAGCAACCCAGGCAACCCCTGCGCCTCCAGTCGGGCCGGCTTTGGCGCCTCAAGGTTTGAATATAATGGAATTTTGCAAGACATTTAACGAGGCAACAAAAAGCTTGGTTGGTTTCAAAGTTCCGGTTGAAGTTACAATTTATGAAGATAGGACTTACACTTTTATTTTGAAACAACCGCCAGCTTCGGAATTATTAAAGAAAGCAGCTGGTATTGAAAAAGGATCTGGCACTCCCAATAAAACAAAAGTTGCAAAAATCACTCGTGAACAGCTCCGCCAAATTGCTGTGAAAAAACTTCCTGATTTAAATACTCAAAACATTGAGGCAGCAATGAAAACTATAGAAGGAACTGCCAAAAATATGGGTATTACTATTGAGTAATACCTTTATTTTTAGGTAAGGGGAATGTTCTAATTTTACATGGCTCAAAGAATATCAAAAGACGAATATTTTTTAAAAATAGCATCTGTTGTAGCAGAGCGTTCTACTTGTTTACGGCATCATGTTGGTGCAGTAGCGGTAAAAAATAAACATATATTAACAACAGGTTACAATGGGGCTGCTGCTGGCCTAAAAGATTGTCTTGAGCTGGGTTGTTTAAGAGATCAACAAAATATTGCCTCTGGCACTAGACAGGAAATATGTAGAGCGATACATGCAGAACAAAATGTAATTATTCAAGCTGCTTTGCATGGCGTTAATTTGGAGGCAGCCACCATTTACTGCACCCATACGCCATGTATTATATGTGCAAAAATGTTAGTTAATTCTCGAATCGAAAGATTTGTCAGTTTTGGCAAATATGCAGACGATTCTTTTGTAGAAATTTTTAAGGAGGCTGGAATAAAAGTGGAGAATGTTAATAAACCTTCTTTTGAAATTTCCTTTTTAGAATAATTTATCATGCAAAGAAATACTGCTTCTGGAAAATTTTTTGTAATTGAAGGTTTGGACGGCTCGGGGCAGTCTACTCAAGCAAATTTATTAAAAGAATTTTTTAATAAAAAAGGATTTCAGACAGTTTTAACAAAAGAACCGACTATTGACTCTGAAGCTGGAAAACAGATACGCCAAATTTTGGACGAGAAAGAAAGAATTTCTCCAACTGATTTGCAAAAACTTTTTGCAAACGACAGAAAGGCGCATTTGGAAAATTTAATTCTGCCAGCCTTGGCAGAGGGTAAAATAGTGATTTCTGATCGCTATTTTTTTTCATCTTTTGCTTACGGCGCATCTGACGGGATTGATCTGGATTGGCTTATTAAAACAAATGATGAATTTTTACTTCCAGATTTAACATTTATTTTAAAAGTTAGTCCGGAGATTTGCATCCAAAGAATTGAGCATAGAGGAATAGGGAAAACTCTTTTTGAAAAAAGAGAAAAACTAGCTAAGGTTTGGGAAACTTACAAAATCTTGCCAAACCGTTTTGAAAATGTTTATATGGTAGATGGCGAAAAAACAAAGGAGGAAGTTTTTTCCCAAATTGAAAATATTGTTCGTTCCGAACAAAATATATGAAAGGAGGATAGAATGGAAGGTTTCTTAAATCCTGTAGTCGTTGACGCGAGAGATTTGCCCGAAGCGTGGTTTTTATGCTTACAGAAAGTTCTTGAAGTAGGTTTTGAATATGAAATAACTCGAGGAAGTTTTAAAAATTCTAAAAGAAAAGAACTTGATTTTGTCACGGTTTATATACGTCATCCCGGCACAATGCCCCTAGTCCCAGATGTTCCTCAAGGCGTTGACGCGCCAACAACTATGGCTTATGTTGAAAGTTATCTGCCGTATCTTATGACCTCTGCAAAAGAAAAGAACGAGCAATATACGTATGGGGAATTTTTGGAACCGCAAATCCCCAAAGTAATTAAAATGTTTAAAGAAACAGGATCCGGGAATAATCAGGCGTGCATGACAATAGGAGATAAAAATTCAATTGACCTTTCCGACCCGCCGTGTTTGCGATTAGTAGATGCTCGGATTAGATATGGTAAGCTTCATTTTATGGTATATTTTCGTTCCTGGGATTTATGGGCTGGATTTCCTTCAAATCTTGCAGCACTTCAACTTCTGAAGGAATATATGGCTTCAGAAATTGGGGTTTATGATGGAGAAATAGTTGCCTGTAGTAAAGGGCTGCATCTTTATAAGTATGCTTGGGATCCCGCAAAAACGGTATTGAGGATATAATAAAAATTTTTTAAAGAGCTCGGAATAAAAATCCGGGCTTTTCTTTTTAAAAAAAAATTGCTAAAATCTAACAACAATGATTAAAAAAAGTAATTTAATTTTTTTAAATAGCAAGCCAGAAGATAACTCATTTCATCGTGCAAGAATAATGTTTTGCATGAGAAATGGCAGAATTGAAGTTGGCCCCAAAAATACTTCTGAATCCCATATAGAATGGTTTGAAAGAGAAGGGTGGTTAAACGACGATAATGCTGAGCAATTTCTAACCGCTAATATTCGCGGGTTTTATTTGCCAAATGAAAACAAACTTTATTGTTATAGAAGTATTGGTTTTTTTTCGATGATAGAGTGCTTCCGGAAATTTCAGATAAAATTTTAGACCTAAAAAAGGCTCTTAATCTTAACGGCGATACGGAAATTCATCTTGGCCCGAAAGACAGTCCGATTTACGGCGTAGATTACAAAAAATTTATGTCGGAAAAATAAAGGATTTGATAAAAAATAAATAAAACTATGGCGAAAATTTTGCAAAACGAAGGTTCGCATCGAATTTTAGCAATAATGACAGGTCTTTCAGGGGAAACCCCAATACAGTTAATTGAAGTTGCTGGAAGAACGGCTTACCAAAGCCGGAATAAAATTACTAATGAATCTGCCGCAAAACTAGTGGAATTTTTAAGAAAACATGGGCATGAAAGCGTTCTGGAGCATTCAGCAATGACTGTTGAATTTAATAATGTCTCTCGAGGTTTTACTCATGAATTGGTAAGGCACAGAATAGCAGCTTATACCCAGGAGTCTACCAGATATGTTGATGAAAGCGATTTTAAGGTTATCATTCCTCCCAATAAAGATGCGAATGAAAAGTTAGTTGAATTAAATTTACCGGGAAATATAAAAATAAAAGTTTCTTTGCAAGAATGGATGGATTTAAACGAACAAATGTATCGAGGGTTAAGGCAAGCTGGTTGGATTCCAGAAGATGCGCGGCAAGTTTTGCCAACTGCTATTAAAAGTCAAATTGTAATAACTGCTAATTTTCGTGAGTGGAGGCATATATTTGCGTTAAGGTGCGAGTCGCATGCCCACTGGGAAATCAGAAGAGTAATGGTAAATTTATTAAAAGATGTGAAGAAAATAGTTCCTGTGGTTTTTGATGATTTTACGATCGATGAAGAAAAAATTACAGCCCAAAAAATAATATGAATATAGTAAAGATCCTGGATCAAACTTTCTTAAAAAAAGATGCGACCGAGGAAGAAATTAGGAAGGTTTGCGAGGAAACAAGAAAATACAATTTTCGCGGGCTTTGCGTACTTCCAAAATACACAAAAGAAGCAAAAAATTTATTAAAAGATACCGATATTAAGGTTACTACATTAATTGATGAGCCGACTGGCGCGAGCTCTCATGAAAATAGAATGAAGATGGTAAAAAAAGCAAAATCAGATGGGTCAGACGAGGTTGACGTAGTAATGAAAATAGATGCTTTTAAAAACGGGAAATATGAAGAAGTTTTAAAGGATCTAAAAGAAATTACAAAAATTCTGCCGACAAAAGTAATTATCGGGTCGGGATATTTAACTGATGATGAAATAAAAAAAGCATCTGAAATAGTTAAAGAATCGGGAGCTATTTGCGTAAAAACTGCGACCGTAAACGATCCTTTGGACCATTCGGAATTAGCAGAAAAAGCAAAACATGTAAGTATTATGAAAGAATCAGCTCCCGGATTATTGGTAAAGGCAGCAGGTTCCATTCGAAAATTAGCAGATGTTAAAATGATGTTTGAAGTTGGAGCAGATATCATCGGCACGAGTTCTGGGGTAGAAATAGTGAATGAAGCAGAAGGAAAAGGGATGGAAAATGATGAAGCATGGCGAAAAATAGAATAACAAAAAATTTCAATTAATTTCCATTAATTTCAATTAGCTTCAGAAATTTATTGAAACTTACTTCGTGAAATTTATAGAAATTGATTGTTTCGATAACAAATGTCTTACATACCTACAATTGGCCTTGAAATTCATATAGAGCTTAATACAAAAAGCAAGATGTTTTGCGATTCTCCAAATAACCCCGATGAAACTAGGCCAAATTATAATGTTTGTCCGGTTTGCATGGGCCATCCCGGGACTCTGCCAGTCATTAATGAAGAAGCAGTTAGAAAAACAATAATGACAGGTATTTCTTTGAATTGCCAAATTCCGGAATATTCAAAATTTGATAGAAAAAATTATTTTTATCCCGATCTGCCAAAGGGATATCAGATAAGCCAATATGATAAGCCTTTGTGCCAAGAAGGACATATACAAGTTAATGGTAAAAAAATCAGAATAAAGAGAGTTCATTTGGAAGAAGATACGGGAAGTTTGGTCCATCCCGAAGGCCAAAATTATTCTTTGGTTGATTTTAACAGAGCCGGAATTCCCTTGATGGAATTGGTTACTGAGCCCGATTTAAATTCTGCTGAAGATGCCAAAAGATTTGCCGAAGAATTGCATAGGATTTTCCATTATTTAATGTTTCCGATGCTGATATGGAAAAGGGCCAAATTCGGGTTGAAGTTAACATTTCGCTAATGCGCACAAATGCGAGCACAAATAACACGAATAATATTCCTGGAATTAGTGGTA
>JAQTPW010000017.1 GCA_028712565.1 Minisyncoccota bacterium | reverse complement strand
TGCTGTTAATCCAGATTCTTGCCGGAGTGGGCCTGGGAATGGGTTCGTCCTTGATTGCCGTCCGAAAATATCTTAAGATATAGCGCATACATTGCGGTCCCGCCATAGCGGGATCCCGCTGAGGCGGGAGATTGTCTATTAGTCAAACATAATAAAGGATTGGTTGTGTCGACTAAAAGCAGAAGACCCTTTGTCTTGGTCTTTAAAGAAATATTTCAAACAAGGAAAGAAGCAATAAACAGGGAATGTTATTTGAAATCTTTGAAAGGAGGAAACGAATTTAAAAAGATCTTAAATGATCATTGCGGGATCGTCTAATGGTAGGACACATCCCTCTGGAGGATGGTATCTAGGTTCGAGTCCTAGTCCCGCAGCATTGTTGAACTTTGGGCGTATTCTGGCTCAAAATTGAATTCATTTTGGTAAATTATGACAGGTTCTAACCTGTTATGAATCGCTTTTACCTCGTCTGCCATCTTTTCTATCAAAACAAAGGGCTTTTGAATTGAAATCGTGAGTATTTTGTCTTTTAATAAGAGGTTCGAGCCAAGAGCAGAAAGTATCTCTCTTTTCTGTTGAAGTGTGCCGTTTTCAAAGTTTGTTTTGGCATCTCTGGCAAAGCTAAATACTTTTTCGGCTTTTCCAATCCATTCATCAGCTCTTTTATCTGTATCGTTAATTATTTCCAGTAATCTTGCTTTTTCTTTCGCCAAACTTTCTTTCTTTGCCATAAATTCCTCTTGATTTAATTCGCTGTTGGCTCGCATTTCAATTATGGCATCAAATTTCTTGAGGCAATTGTTATATTCCTTTTGTTTATTCTCTGTTATTTTCTTTATATTCTCTCCGTCTTTCGCAGAATCTTTTTTCAATTCATCCAAAGCCCATTTGTGGAAGCTCTGGGGAATCTCAATTTTATCAAGCATTAAAAGGACTTGTTTTTCCAATTCTTCTTTCCTAACGCATTTTTGGGTGCAGTTGGGGTTTAGTTTCTTTGTGCAATGATAATAAATATACTGGTGGATATTTCCATTTTTCTGTTTTTTGATTTTCTCCTCTGCGGTGATAGTAGCTCCGCACTCACCGCATCTCATTAGCCCTGTAAAAGCGAAAATATGGGTTCTGGGGCGTGGTTTGCCCTTTTTGCCGAGAATTATCTGTATCTTGTCGTATTCTTCGGCTGTAATGAGCTTTTTATGGATTCCTTTACACCAAACTCCGCTTCCTTTCGGGTATTCAAACTCTCCATAATAAAAAGACTTGGTAAAAATGTTGTAAGCCGTGCTTTTGCTCATCTTTTTGCCATTCGGCATCCTAAAACCCCATTCTTCATTGGCAATTTTGGCGATTTGGGGCGGTGCGTAGCTTCCAGTTAGCATCAATTCAAACATTTTTCTCATTAAATCAAATCTTTCTGGGTCTGGGACAATGGTTTTATTTCCTCTGCCCGAAATATTTATATATCCTGTGGGAGCAGGGGCAGGAAATATGCCCTTTTCGGCTTTGGCTTTTAATCCTCTTTTGGTATTTAAGCTCAAATCTAAAATAAATTGGTTTGCCATTCCAAACTCAACCGACATCATCAAGACATTATCGGTAGGGTAGTAGCTCCTTTCAAAAGTTTTTATATGTTTTATAATTCCTCTCTGCAACATCCAGCTAATATTTCCGCCATCTACAGGATTGCGAGCTAATCTGTCGAGCTTCCAACAAATTATTCCTTGTGCTTCGCCTCTGTTTATCCTTTGGAGCATTCGGTTAAAAATTGGTCTTTCGGGTGCTTTGGCAGATTTTGATTCTGAAAGTATATCAATAATTTCCAAACTTTCTTGTTTGGCTATCTCTTGCAAAACATCAATCTGCGATTGTATCGAAGCGACTTGCCTGTCTTCCGATTCAGATGATTTTCTGGCGTAGAGAATATATTTAATTTTATTTTCTTTTAGATTCATCACGATATTTTAAACTACCTCCATTTAAATTAAAAAACAATAGCAAAAATTGCTATTGTTGTTGATGCCCTTTCTTTTTTAAGGATAAATTTACAAAAGTATATTTTCCATTTCTATAATGCAAAAAATATCTTTTTCTTTCTTCTTTTCTTTTCGGTTTTCTATTTTTTAGTTTTTTATTCAAAGTTTTTGGACTTTGAATAATTGATTTTAAGATTCGCCCCGAAACCCCAAACTTTTGCAACTCATCGCAACAGCGAGGGGAATAATAAATAGGGTGATTTGTTGCCCGATTTTGCAAAAGTTTTTCTTTTCGGGGCGATAGGGGAAAATCAATTATTCAATTGTCTGTCAAATTACTTTAATTGTCAAATTTTCCATTGGATTTCGGATTCTTTATCGTTAAAATTAAGCCATTCGTTATCTATTATCACAAACCATTTTTGCTTTAATTTATCCCAAATCATCGGTTTTCCCCAATAATAGGGTTTATATCTTCTTTCTCCGTTTTTGTAATTTTTTATTAAATCCTTAAAATCAAACTCCTTTTTATTTGTATCCTTAAATTGTGTATCCTTACTGTGGAAGTTTCTATCAGCTACTGGTTGAAGTTCTTGTGGAATACCAGTGAAGTTTCTACCAGACCACTCATTTTTATCAAGCAAAAAATACCTATTGTTTAATTTTTTACCAACTCTAACAACTCTGATAATCTTATTTTCTTTAAGAATTTTAATTGCCCTAATTACTTGGCTTCTTGAAATTTTTAATTCTTCCGAGATTCTTTTAAGCGAGGGGTAGCATAACTGCTCTTTATTGGCGTGTCGGCAAAGAGAAAGATAAACTCCAGTGCCATAAATTCCGCATTTTTTGGCGTAGCCATTAAGATATAAATCATCAACGAAAAACTTTTCTTTCTTTCTCAAATCTCGAACTTCAAATTTTTCTTCATCCTTGCTCATATTTTTCTCTGCTGTTTTCGTTAGGTCTATAAACTGCTTTGTATAAATTCAATAATCGCATCGCCATAAGACGGGCTTTTTTGTCGTCAATTTCTTCTTTAAATTCTTTCTTATAAATCTCTTTAAATTGTTTTAGCGATTCTTCCGAAATTTCCATAAAAAAACCATAAAGATTATTTATGGCTTATGGTATCAAAAGGCAAATTTCGGCAGGTTATGAGATGTGCTGTCAAATCATTTTTTCTTGTATTGATGCCTTATTTGTTTAACTATATTCTTTCTTTTATTTTCAATTTTTCCAAAATTTAAATTGCTATTTTCGCCAAAAATTTCCTCTTGGATTTCCCAGTCCGATTTTCCTTTTTTTCGCAGTTCTTGGATTTTCTTTGCCTTTTCCAAATTAAAAAGCGGATAAAATCTCTTTTTCGTATCTTTGATTTCTTTTAGTTTTTTCTGCTGTTCAAAAACAGTTTGCCAGTTTTTCTCCAAATCTCGCAAAGAGGTGTTTTCAAAAATTTGAATAAACAGCTCTGGCTCATTTGTTTCTTTATTGTCCTCAATTTTTACTGCAAAATTTAAATTAGGCGGTAGTTTGAAAATATCTTTTCTTTCTTCTTTAGTTTCATAATTCCCTAATCCAACTCTAAACCAGTGAGTTGGCGGAGCAAAGCATTTGGTCGCTATAAAAACTCCCAATGTGTGCTTCCAAAGATTGGCAGGATATATTTTATACTTTCCGCATAAGTCTATAATATCTTTATTCAGATTTTTATCTTCAAGCGGTTTATATGCTTTTTTTGATAAAGATTTAAATCTATTTTTATCTTTTGGCGTGAATAATGGAGCAGATGAATCAGAAGTTTCAGAATCTTCTGTTTTTATTTTATTCCATAAGAGAGCATTAATTGTTATTTTTAAAAATTTGGGAGCAATTTTCTTAAAATTAAAATTATATTCTTTAACTAATTTGCTATGTTTCCTCCTTAAAACAGAAATATCTTTTAGAAAATTTTGATTCAACTCCAAAAGCTCCATTTTTTGCTTTATCTTCGGGCTTACATTTTTTCTTAATATTTCATTCGCTTTTTTGTCTAAATCGTCTTTTTCCATATTTTGCTGTTTTTGTAATAATATTTAGGATTAACACTATTTATAACCTTTTTCAAGCTATAAAACTTTATCTTTTTTTGAATTTAGGGTATTATTAAAACGACAATTTAATATGATTGCCTAACCCTAAAATTAAAATTTTAGGTATGGCAGAAAGTCGTTGAACACATTAAACCCGTCATTCGGGGGTTGTGTTCAACGCTATGCAGGGAAACTTGCATATGAGTCGCAAGACTCACCCCAGTGGCGGGTTTTGTGTTAATGAAATATTTATTATTTAAAAATTAAAAATCTTATGTTTGAAACCAACATAGAAAACAAATTACCATTATCTTTAAAGTGGTATGCTTTGGTAAAAATAGCACTCTTATTTTTTATATTCTCGCTTATTTTCATAGTTTTCGGAAAAAGCATATGGCTTTATGCTTTTTTCTTTCTTTTCATCTTTTTGGGTTTGCCTCTTTGGATATATTTAATATTCACTCTTAAATTTACTTCTTTTGTGATTACCGAAAATACCATAACAATCAATTCTGGTATTTTTTTTAAAAATTCTAAAACAATATCTTTTGATAAGATTCAAAATTGCAATGCTTCGGAGGGGATTTTGAGCAAGATGTTTAATCTTTCCAAGCTCAATATCTGGACTGCCTCTCCCTCTCAAATACACATAGAAAGGGGAAATAGTAGCAATAAGCCAGAGCAATTTTTATGGCTTAATGTGAAAAATGCCCATTGGCTCAAAAATTTCATTTTTAGGAGGCAGTAATAAAGTTTTTATCCTTAAGTTTGCCTGAATGAATCTTCAGCTTTTTGTTTATAATTTTTATTCATTATTTTCGGAATAGTATTATTTTACTTTTTCGCCAACCTTGTCGCAATTTCAATAAAATGTTATTTTAAAGAGAAGAATAGAGTTAAAAAATAATTATGGAAAAAACATTTAGAGAAGAAGTAATTGATAATATTTTTAAATTTTCCAATGAGGGAAATTCTTTTGAATTGATTGAAAATAAATATAAATCAATAGATAAAAAAACTTTAGTAAAAGAGCTTATACAAGTCGGTATAATGCCAGAGGTTTTTGAACACGATAGCTCTGAAGAAAAATTGTGGTCTAAATTTTCAGATGTTATTTTATCGCGTTCTTTAGATTTTTTGGGATTAAAATCAGAAGTATTAAGAACAAGAGGAAACTCTGCGGATGTTTATTCGAAAGCAAAAAATTATACAATAGTCAGCGATGCAAAATGTTTTCGTTTAAGCAGGACAGCAAAAAACCAAAAAGATTTTAAGGTAAAAGCTCTTAATGATTGGCGAAGACAAGATACTTACGCACTTCTTGTTTCTCCTCTTTCTCAATATCCAATTGATAGAAGCCAAATATATACGCAAGCTATATCTCAAAATGTCAGCTTATTGTCCTACTTTCATCTTCAATTTTTGGTTGAAAATGAGGTAAACGAAAATTTGGAAAAATTATGGAAGATGCCTTTATATATTTCCAAAAATTATAAACTGAAAGAGCGAACCAGAGGCATAACATATTGGCACGCTGTTGATACTTTGGTTTGCGAAATTACAGGACAATCGAGTGAATGTTTAGAACATTATAAACAACAAGAGGTAAACAAAACAAAAGAGGTTGGGCAAGAGGGTATTAATTATTGGAACGCCAAAATAAAAGAGTTTAATTCACTTACAAAAGAGCAAGCTGTTAAATTGTTAATAAAAGCACAAAAGATTGAGCAGAAAATTAAAACAATCAAAGATGCTATTGAAAAAGTATCTGCGATTTAGTTATGAATACGGAAGATTACAAAAATAAAATAATTCAAGGAGATTGCGTTGATGTAATGAAAAGTTTTAAGGATGAAAGTATAGATTTGGCAATAACCTCGCCCCCCTATGATAATCTAAGAAATTATAATGGGTATTCTTTTGACTTTGAGGGAATTGCAAAGGGATTATTTAGGGTGATAAAAAAAGGCGGAGTTCTTGTTTGGGTGGTGGGAGACGCAACGATAAACGGAAGCGAAACAGGAACAAGTTTTAAACAGGCACTTTATTTTAAGGATATTGGATTTAATTTGCACGATACAATGATTTTTTTAAAGAGAAATCCTATACCACAAATTTATAGAAAAAGATACAATAATGGATTTGAATATATGTTTATTTTGAGCAAAGGGGAAGTAAAAACTCATAATCCGATTATGGTTGATTGTTTGCACGCTGGATTAAAATTGAACGGAACGACATATAAAAATTATTCAAAAAATAATCAGGAAAGAAATAAAATGGCAAGTCCTGTAAAAGGACAGAAAATAAAAGGGAATATCTGGGAGTATGTTGTTGGTAAAAGCAAAGAAGACCAAGAAGCGAAAGCTCATCCAGCCCCCTTTCCTTGCCGATTAGCAGAAGACCATATTTTATCTTGGTCTAATGAGGGGGATTTAGTTTTAGACCCTATGTGCGGTAGCGGAACAGTTTGTAAAATAGCAAGAAGTCTTGGTAGGGATTATGTCGGGATTGATATTAGTGGGGAATACTGCAAAATTGCTTCGGAAAGATTAAATAGACATCAAAAGGAATTAAAATTAAATTGAGTATTCAATATTTAAAATTGTAAATAACCCCTTGAGTGGGGTTTTGTTTTGTGTTATACTGGTTTCAAGGACTATGATTATTCAATAGGATTATGTATAAAAGACAATGTGAGTATGAATTGACTTGACATACGGTTATCATTTTGCTAATATAAACACATCAAGGTCTTCAATAAAAAAACATATAAAACTATGAACGAGGAATTAAAGCAAAAAATAATTAAGCTGGTGCAAGAGGGTCAAATTCCCTTAAAGCAAATTGCGGAAAAATTATTTATTTCCGAATATCAATTAAAAATTCTCCTAAAGAATTGGAATGTTAATTTTAAAAAAAGAGAGTATAGAAGAGTTCCAATGCCAATGAGAGAGGAGCTGATGCTTTCATATCAAAAACATCAAACAACGGAAAAAGTTGCTAAGGAATTTGGAGCAAGCATAAATACGATAAATAACTGGATGAAGAAATTAAATATTCCAACAAGAAAAATGAGAAAAATGACGGAGTTAGATAAGGTAAATTTTTTAGAAAAACATTTGGATGCATTGAAAGATATTGGATTATAACCAAAAATCCCCATAAAATGGGGACTTCTGGGAAATATAAGTTGTGGGGTCGGCAAACTTTTGGCTAAAGGTCGTGCCGACTTAATCCACAAAGCCCTTTTGGCTTTTTTAAGTATACCAAAAAGGTTTAAGTCAGTAAAGATAATAAGATGACGACATATACTATTAGAGTCGAGCTTCATAGTAATCAGTATAATCCTGATTTTACAATTTTGCACAATGCAATGGTGAGAGAAGGATTCGACAAGGTTATTAGAGCAGACAATGGCAAAGTTTACCATTTGCCACGAGGCGGATATATTATCTCGACAATTAAAAGTTGTTCAGAGGTATTAAATTCTGCCAAAAGAGCCGTTCAGTCAACGAAAAACACGGCGGAAATCTTTGTTAGTGAACTAACAAGATGGATGGCAGATGGGCTTATCGAAAAAAGATAGGCAACAAAACACCCGTTCCAGCTGGCGGGTGTTTTTTGTTGTAAATTTTCTAAAAAAATCATAAGATATAAGTAGTTATTAAACAAGTTCTAATATCGTTTAGCAAGCCCAGCATTTGGAAATTTGAAATGCCATTTGGCATTGAAATTTACAATTATTTCTGGCTGTGGCGAGAACCTAGCCCCCGAATTGCGAACCCGCCTTGGCGGGTGAGGCAATGCACTCGTGGCTACA
>JAQTPW010000016.1 GCA_028712565.1 Minisyncoccota bacterium | reverse complement strand
GCTATTCTTTTTGGGAAAAAATCGGTAATGTATTTCAAAGATTCCCGAAAGCGAAGATCTTTCTCAAAATCAGTCCTACCGATATATCCTTTCAGATAGGTAAAGTTACGGAAAGAGGTTAAAAGAGGCTCTCCCACAAGCTCTTTGGAATGGGGACTCTCGTCCAGGTATGTCGCAAAGTCAACAAAATAAATTCTAGTCGAAAATCTTTCTGCTATTTCCGCATAAGCGCTAGCCCTGCACAGCTCAAAAGAAACCCCTTTACCATTACTATGAAATACCGAATTAAAAGCCCTTGCTGTTCCAGAATAAATGGATATGTTTTTTTTCTCAATATTTATCAACGTTTGATATTCGATCTTAACACCAAGCTTATTGAAACCGTCTTCTATTCTTTTTATCGTATTTTGAGGATAATCACATTTGTAGTTATTGAAAATTTTTGGAGATTTTTTTAATTTCATAATCCGACTTTATTTAATATACTTGGTAAATTCCTTAAAAAATGGAAATAATTTTGAAAATTCATATACGCACTCAGAACAATAGAATGGAAGATTTCTTTTTAAATAGCTCTCAGCTATAATTCCCTGAACAAAAATCATAAAATTTTTCATTCTTTCGTTTAATACAACACTTTCAAATTCTTCAAGCTCTCCGCTCTTTATTCCTTCCAAAAAAATACAATGATGAACGCCAGCTGGAGATACGCAAATCTGCTTCATCTTCTTGGGACACCACCCATTATTTTTATTTTTTGATTTTTTATACTGAAAAAAGGCTCCCCCTTGTAAAATGGGGTTTAAAAAATTATATTTTTTAAGGATATTACCAAATTCAACAACTTGATTTTTCGTTAATAAAAATTTTTTATCATACCCTCGACCAAAGGGAATTATCCTTCCAATTCGGACAAAATCCACGCCAAGGCTTTTATTAAAATTCATGAATTCCAATAATTCTTTTTCCGTCATGAAATTTTTAGGCGTTAAAATGGCATTCACTTCTAGTTTAATTCCACGAGCTTTGATTAATTTAATTGCATTAATTGCCGAATCAAAGGACCCCTTTCCCCTAAAAGAATCATGGGATTCCCGACAAAAACTATCCAAACTGACTGACATCATTAATTTATCCCCTATCCTTTCTTTAAAAAACAAGCAATTATCAGAATTTAAAATTCTTCCATTTGTTTCTATGCCCACAAACCAACCAAGATCGCCCAGTAGATTTATCACATCTTTCAATTTCGGATATAAAAGCGGTTCTCCGCCAGTTATTCCGCATTCTCGACACCCAAAACGATTTGCTGAAAAAATAATTTTTTGAATTGTTTTAAAATCTATCTCCGGATTTTCTTTGGTTTCAAAAGTATTTCTTAAACAATATGAACATTCTAAATTACATTTATGGGTCAACATTATAGCCAAACCCATTATTGGACCTCGATATAAATTGCGCCAATCTTTTTGATCATTATTTAATTGAAAATAATTTCTATCGTTAAAACTAAAATTAGGAAATTCTCTGCTCAAAAAAGAAAAGAATCCGCCAAAATTGCTTTTATCGTAACTTAATGCTTTTTTGATAATTTTTTTAAAAAAAGATATCGTCATAAATAATTAACCGCTATTTTTCGTATTTAGTTTTTGTTACGCTAAATCTCTTCCGTATTCTTACTACAATAATTGCAAGGAATATTTATCTTCATCTTATTGTCATATAAATCGTTTAGGTATTTTTTTTTAATCTCCTTGATGTCTGTTAAAATTTTTTTAATGGACCCCAAAAAACCATATTCTTCTATAGATAATCCATTTTGAGATATTTTATTTGCGCTTCCGCAAAAAAACATTTTTCCATTACAATCTATATAAATATGTTTGACATTTAATAGGTCGCAAAAATTAAAACTTAGCTTGCTGTCTTTGTCAATCAATAAATGTATTGGGGAAAAAGAAAATTGAAGAAAATCTTTTGTTCTTTTCCAAATATTAAATACTGCCTCGAAGAACTCTCGATGATCTTCGTTTTTTAAAAAAACTGCTTGTTTTTTGCAACTGCTTGATAGTTGACCAGATTTTAATATTTTTACCCCCAACTCCAAGCATAAATCTGCCACTTTTTCTATCTGATGATAATTATCCCCGGTGATGCAAAAATTTATTCCCACTGGTATTTTTTTATCTCTATAAAATTTTATAGCCTCAATTACCCGATCAAATGAACCAATCCTATTTCTTACGGCGTCATGAATTTCGGCAGTTGCTCCATCAAGACTTAAAAAAATTGCTGCCAAATTATCTTTATAATCTTTTACGTCATTCCAATAATCCTCGTAAAGCCATCCGTTACTTACAAAATTGAATCTGTAATCATATTTTTTTAGGAGTTTCAAAAATTCTTTAAACCTGGGGTGTAAAATGGCTTCGCCGCCCGTAAGCGACACTGTGGAAAAATTCATTTTTTTTCCCTCCCTTAACACCATCTCAAAAGTAGACACTGATAAATCTTTGTCAAAATTAGAAAGAGAACGAGAACAATGGGGGCAATTAAAATTACAACGATTGGTAAGCTCAATTTCAAGCCCTGACCTGAAAAACAAAAGATCGTAAAAACCTTCTTTTTTCACGGAATGCCGTCTGTTTTTATTACATAAGTTCAACATTTTTTAATAATTATTTTTCCGAAACCAAATCAAAATATTTTTCCGCATATTTATTACAATAATCACAAGTATTAAGCGCTTCTTTCGAATTTTTAAATAAATCACTAAGACGTTTTTTTTTGATTTCCAAAATTACGTCTAGGTTTATTTCAATTGATCTTTTAAATCCCACATTCTTAATTAATGGTTTATTTTTACACCCCCTGAAAATATCACAGCAAAAGATTACTCCCCCATCATAATCAATGCTTGGTTGCTGACAATTTAAAATATTGCAAAAATCAACAACCTTTGAAGACTCAGCCCCATTAAAACATTGGGTAGATCTTGATATAAAAACCTTCTCTCCAAGCTTATTTTGAATTCTAGAAACCATAATGGCTGCCCCCAATCTCTCATTAACCGATAAATCAGATTTACTACTGGGAATAATGGTTAAATATTTTATTGACCAAACCCCCAACTCCAAGCATAAATCTGCCACTTTTTCTATCTGATGATAATTATCCCCGGTGATGCAAAAATTTATTCCCACTGGTATTTTTTTATCTCTATAAAATTTTATAGCCTCAATTACCCGATCAAATGAACCAATCCTATTTCTTACGGCGTCATGAATTTCGGCAGTTGCTCCATCAAGACTTAAAAAAATTGCTGCCAAATTATCTTTATAATCTTTTACGTCATTCCAATAATCCTCGTAAAGCCATCCGTTACTTACAAAATTGAATCTGTAATCATATTTTTTTAGGAGTTTCAAAAATTCTTTAAACCTGGGGTGTAAAATGGCTTCGCCGCCCGTAAGCGACACTGTGGAAAAATTCATTTTTTTTCCCTCCCTTAACACCATCTCAAAAGTAGACACTGATAAATCTTTGTCAAAATTAGAAAGAGAACGAGAACAATGGGGGCAATTAAAATTACAACGATTGGTAATTATAAATGATATTAATGGTGTTAAAACCCGTCGAGAATATCTAACCTCATCAATCCAGTTATGTTTAATCTTTTCTACTTGATCTGACATATTAAAAATTAAAATCGTTTATTTTTTTATTGGCCCGCCAACATTGTATATCCGGAATATTCCATTCGCCAGTATACGCATAATTAACACACCTAGCTCCCCCAAAACAGCTTGAAAAACTGGAACACTTTTGGCAAAAATAATTAATTTTATTCAAATTTCTTAAGTCCTTCATTTTTTGAGAATAAAAAACGTCTAAAAAATTATCATTTAGGGCATTCCCAACTACTAATGGCAGCCTACGACAAGGCAAAATATCTCCATTTGCCATGACAAACAGACCCCTTCCCTCAGTCACCGAACAAAGACCAGTATTCATATTTGGTATCGGATTTTTTAACAATTCATCATTAAATATCGCATTATCGCAAACAAGCATTAATCTGATTCTACTTCCTTTTTTGAATAATTTTTCATTTTCCCTTTTTACTCTTAAATAGTATCTCTTCAATTCATCCGGCTGAAGCATGTATTTTTTAAGAGACTCTCCTCTCCCTAGGGGGATTAATCTTCTCGTTGCTAAAGCCACTACCCCAATATCCTCGAGGGTTTTTACTAGAGAAAAAACATCTCCCATGTTTTTTCTTGTCAAAGTAAGCGAAACCGCAACGGGAACCTCGTTTTTTACCAAAAGTTTAATTGAGTTAATGGTTCTTTCAAACGACCCAGCCGCTCTAATTTCATCATTCCTTTTTTTTTCACCCTCTAAACTAACTTGAACTATATTAATATTTGCGTCTTTTAAACATTTTATTTTTTCATCCGTTAGGAGCGATCCATTTGTCAACATGCACAAAAAATACAAATGGGAATATTGACCTATTTTTTTTATGAGCCTTAAGAAGTCTTCTCTTACTAATGGTTCTCCACCAGCTATGGATAGTGTAGTTTTTTGAGGAGATAACTGCCATTTTTTTATCAAAAATAAAAATTGATCAAAGATATGAAAAAGTTGATCCAATGTTAAATCCTTAGGCATTTTAGTATGCTCCTGATAGCAATGACGACAACGCCAATTACACCTTTCAGTAATGTGCCATTGAAATATAAACCTGTTTGGAATAAATAATTTTTCCACGTGATTTATTTATTATTACTAAATAAAATCATAAAACAACATAGCGGTCATCAATCTTTTTTCTTACAAATTTTATCAAGGTATTTTCCAAAATATTTACTGCAGTAAGAACAGGTTTTATATACCTCATCAGACTCATTTAATAGATCACAAAGGCGCTGTTTTTTAATTTCGTTTATTATGTCCATATTGATTTTCAAACACTCCTCAAATCCGTTTTTTTGAATTGTCGGTCTGTTTTCACACTCTCTGTAAATATCACAGCAAGGCATCACCCCTCCTTTTTGATCTATGTATAAAACCTCGTGTCCCAATATCCCGCAAAAATCAATTATTTTTTTATATCCAGGAAGATCTTCCAAAAAGCTTCCTCCCTCTAGTAAACTAGCGTTTGCCTTGATTTGAAAAGATCCTCCAAGCCTATTTTTAATATCTACAATTTCCCTGATTAATTTAATTTTTTCCCTATTATTTAAAGTCAAAACATCTGATTCGTTGGGTGAAAGCATTGCACCACACTTTATTCCCCTGATGCCGAGTTTTAAGCAAATATCCACCATGTCTTTAAACTGATGATAATTTTGTTTTGAAAAAACAGCTGATACCACAATCGGAATATTATTCTTTTTAAAAATTTTTATAGCCTCAATTACTCGCAAAAAAGAACCTGGTTTTCCCCTAACCAAATCATGCACGTCAGCCGTTGCGCCATCAAGACTCAAAAAAACAAGTTCTAAGTTTTTTTTATATTTTTTCAAAATTGGATAATACTGATCGGAAAACCAACCATTTGTTGTAATGTTAAAATTGTAGCCATAATTAGTCAGAAGACCCATCAAGTCCTCAAACTCCGGATGTAATATCGGCTCCCCCCCAGACAAAGAAACCGTCTTGAAGTTAACCAACCTTCCTTCTTTTAATATTGTTTCAAATAAGGAAATCGGGATATCCTCAATGATGTTTATGTTTTTTCTGTCGGTATATCTACGGAAACAATGTGGACAGTTGAAGTTACAGCGATTTGTCAAAGAAATGACAAAAACATTGTGGGGAATAAGAGACCCAAATGAAAAAATTGATTGATTTTCCATTTTAAACAAATTCTGGAAAATCATTTTGCGAATTTTAATTAAAAATTTTTCAAACATAAAATTTTTTCACTAGAGATATTTTTCGCATATAAATCGCATAGTTTGATGCTTCGACCGTCCTGCAAAATAAACAAAAAAAATAAATATTGAAATTATTTTTAATTTTACAAAAAAATCAATATTGGATAGAAAAACCGATCTCATGAAATCCGTCGTTTTAATATCGCCCAACATCTTTTTGAATGGAAAAAATTTTTTCTGCGCCCCATTGATAATTTCAACTAAATTTTTCTCATTTACATCATTATACTCATATGTACAAAAATCAAACCTGTACAACGACCAACTAAGGTCCATCTTTATTCCCCTTTTAATAAAATCCTTTTCTATGAATGTTCCCGGAAATGGGATCAAAATATTTAAACCCGTAAAAAACCTCGCTTTCCCGCCAGAACTTGCTAGTAAACGACAAAATTTATAGATATTCTCTTTAATTTGTTCCATTTTTTCATCTCTATACCCACTATTCACTATAAAAAAACACCAGATATCAAAATTGTGTTTTTTTATCTTCTCAAAAAAATTTTTGACAAAATCATAATCACTGGTTAATCCCAGATATTCCCGAAACTCATCAATGGTCGACTGAATACCAACGCCGATCTTCCTCACATTAATTTTTTCCAGCGACGATAAAACATCGTCATCAAATAAGCTTTTTGGATCAGACGCGACTTCAAATTCGATGCCATCAAGACCTGCTTTTTTTATTCCATCGCAAAAATTAAAAAACGATTCTTTATCTGTAATAAAATTATCATCGGCTATGAAGATTTTTTTGTAGCCGTTATTTTTGAGCAATAAAATTTCATCGATAATACTACCTATGTTTCTTCTTCTGTGTTTATTTTTGTAGAAACTTCTTATCGTGCAAAACTTACAATTATTAAAGCAGCCCCTAGATGTAATTATGACCGGAACCGAAAAATTTATAAGATGCCTAGCCGGAAACGGAATAGAATCAAGGTCCAAAACCAACTCCCTCTCTCCAGTAAATACGATTTCTTCGTTTTCCTTGAGAGCCAACCCTTTGATTTTTTTTATCTTTTCCCTGTCTGAAACATTTTCAAGAAATTCTTTGAAGGTATTCTCCCCTTCCCCAACGCAAATATAATCAAATACATCTGTCTCTTCCAATGTTCTATGCCAAGTAAAGGTGGGGTGATGTCCGCCGACTATTGTGATTATTCTTTTGTCGTATTTCTTTGTAATTTCAGCTATTTTTTTTGCCTGATTATATTGAATGGTATAACAAGTTATTCCCACTATATCGGGCTTTATTTTACTGATTATCTTTTTAAAGTTTGAATAATGACAATTCTTTATTTTTACCTCATGTCCCATCTTCTCGGCTATCGCCGCCAAATATAATAATCCCATGCTGGTATATGGAAAAAGGCTCTCTTTTGGAGAAAAAAAATCAACAATCGGATTGACTAAAAGAATTTTCATGTTATTTAAAAAATGTTCCCATGCACAATCTCAAGTTCCTGGAAAGGTGCTGAGCGCAATTCTCTCCGCAATTATTGCAAAAATCAGACAAATTATTTTTTCGATTAGATAAAATAAAAAATTCAAAACATCGGCTTTTTTTATTTAAAAACGCTTTAACTCTGTTTTTGTTGACAAAAGCAACTATTTTTAAAAAAATTTTTTTAAAAAAACCCTCATTATTAAACGAACAAAATAATAAATTATTATTAATAAAATCGCAAATTTCTCTATAGGTATCAAAACCCTCTTCTTTGGAGTGAATTTCATTCAAAAGGGTAAAATAATTAAAGGCGTCTTTATAGTTCCCTATTTCCAAGTTAATGAAGGCTGCCAAATTCAAAAGATCACAGCGTTTTCCGCTCTCTGTTATATACACGGACGCACTGAATAAATTACCAGACAAATAATTTTCAATAACATTCAATAATTGCTTTAATTCTTTTTCTGATCTTATTAGATCATTATTTATTGAAAAAAGATTGAGCTTTTCTAATAAATTATTAGTTGCCTCTGTAAATTCATTGGTTTTTATTTTTTTAATGCCATAAGAATCGGGATGGCCAACATACGTTAAAAAAGATATCGGCAAAATCGCTACCCTCACTGCCGGAAAACCAATAATCGGATGGGTCTGGTCAATAACCAACGCCTCCCAATTATTCTTATTGCATATTTCAACCAATTTATTGACTTCTTCAAGACAAT
>JAQTPW010000015.1 GCA_028712565.1 Minisyncoccota bacterium | reverse complement strand
TTACTATCTTTAAATTATAAGAATATTCTAACAAGAATCTGGCGAATTAAAAATCCAAAATAAAAAAGGGGGTAAATATTCCCCCTCTTTAGCTATATGTGTCGGGATTTTGAGGATCAAACGGTTGCAATTTTCTCTCTACAAAGACAACATCTTCCAAGGCGAAGGCATAATGATAAACATTGGGTTTAATTATTATAAATTCACCGGGACCTAGAATAAATCCTTTAGCATAAATTGATTCTTTCTTTGTTATCTTCATTTTGCCGGAAACAACCAGAAGAATTTCCGGATTTTTGGAAGGATCCTCGCCTTTGTGGTAATGGCCGCCAAATTCCATTCCTTTTTTCCGAGAAAAAATAGTCACCCCAGCTGCCTTACCTTCTGGAAATAACCACTCCCAGACTGGACCTTTATAATTCCCAGAATCGATTAACTTTCCAACTTCAAAATCCTTTTCCAATTTTTCCTCCTAAAATCTGATTATCGCAAATTACTTATGAATCAAAGGACTCTCATAAAAATACTGTATTTTTGTACTATTGTCAACAGAATCTAAAACAAAATCCTCCTTTCGGGGAATTATATTTTACTAGCCATAACGGACGATTTTACTTGTCCGCCGAAGTTTTAACGAAGGAAGAGAACTTTGAGATGGGAAGATGTGTTCAAGGAGCCCGAAGTAGTTTCGGGGCAGATTAAAATATTATCAGCGGCTGCCCAGATTAAGACAAGAGGCTTTAATAGCCGTGTTCCCTTAACTCCTTTTTAGCGTTTTTTATAAACTTTCCGAACTGACGGTCTTTTTCTCTTTTTTTAAGCTTAGTCATCCCATAATATTCAGCCTCTTTTTTTAGACTAATGTAATTAGAATATTTACCTGCATCTAACTTGCCAGATTCTAATGCAGATAGCACCTCACATCCAGGTTCTTGAACGTGCGTGCAGTCAGCATATTTGCATTTCTTGGCAAAAGCAGTTATCTCGTCAAATAGATTATCTATTCCAATACTTATATCCGTCATTCCCACTTCACGCATCCCGGGGTTGTCTATCACGATGCCACCGTTTTTCAAAAAATACATTTCCCTGTTGGTAGTGGCGTGCTTTCCCCTGCCAGTACGAATACTTATGCCTTCGGTTTTTATAATATTTTCCCCAAGCAGCTTATTAATTAAGGAGGATTTCCCAACTCCAGACGAACCTAAAAAGCAATATGTTTTTCCTTTTGTTATATACGTTTTTAATTCGTCCAAACCTTCATCGGTTATAGTGCTGGTAAAAATGAAGTCGATATCGCTAAACCTGTCTTTTATCTGAGCCAATTTTGAATTCAGCTCTTCTTTGGAAATCAAGTCTATTTTATTCAATATAATGGCGGGCTTTATGCCTCCGGCGTTTGCTATTGCGAAATATCTTTCGAAACGATTTAAATTATAATCTCTGTCAACTGATTCAACGACAAATGCGACATCAATATTTGTTGCTATAATTTGGATTTTATCTTTGCCGCTGTATTTCCTTTTTATCATTGTTCTTCTCGGTAATACTCCTTGAATTATCGCTCGTTCCTTGTCTGCTTCACTAATTGCAACCCAGTCGCCCACGGCAGGATAATCTTCCCTTGATGAAGCGCTAAACATCTGTTTTCCGGTTATCTTCGCCAGGTATTCACCGCTCACATTTTTAACCTTATAAGCTCCCTTGTATTCCGCCGCAACCCGTGCAACTGAAAAATTATCCAATTTTAATTTTTTACGATTAGATTCAAAAAAATCGCCATAGCCTAAATCTTCAATTTTTGTAATTTCAGTGGTTATCTCTTTCATATTTTTATTTTACTAAAAAACCCCAGTAGTAGTCCGCCAGCAACTGCGTAGCTGTAGGCGGACACTACGGGGCAGGCCGCCTAAATAAATAGGCGGAAATCATGGTTTACCCTAAGCAAGCGAAGCGAGTCGAATCGAATGGGCTCCGCAGGCTGGCGGCTGTTAAAACCTCTTTGATAAGGACCAATCCTTTTAATTAAGAATTAAAATCGAGAAATTTAATATAGAGGCAAAACTTACCCAAAGAATATATGGCAAAAGCAAATAAGCCGCGGGACGAGAGATTTTGTAAAAAGCGAATATCGTCCAAAGAATTGCCAGCCAAAGAACAATAATTTCAATAAAAGCCCAGAAAGGATTATGTAGGCCGAAAAATATAATTGACCAAAGTGCATTCAAAACAAGCTGACCGCCGAAAATACCAAAAGCAATTTTTATTCTTTTCTGCGTTTGTCCGTCCGTAGCTTTGGCATAAGAGGACCATACCAAGAAAACTGCAATGCCCATAAGAAAATAAAGTGCAGTCCACGCGGGCCCAAAAATCCAGTTTGGCGGATTAAAACTCGGCTTTTGGAGTGCGGCATACCAGGTCGTAATTGATGAGATGGTAAAAACCGAACCAACAACGCCGGCAAATTCTGATACAATAATAGCGATTAACAACTTAAAAAAATTATTGATCCTCATATCTCAATTCTACCACTTCGAATGGCTTAGTGTAAATAAAAACCTACTTGCCAAAGCTCGACGCTCAAATGACGATTTTATTTGTACGTACGGCCGTACGTACGGACGTACGTACAATATTTATTTCAAAATATCAACAAACACTCAGAGCAAAAAAATTCTCCACAAAGTGGAGAATTTCTTGTTTGCTCCCCAAGTCGATTCAGAACGTGCTTCCCCAGAGGAGGTTCGGGTCTTTCGGGGAATAGTACAGATACGTGTCTCGATCGAGTCTTTTTAAGCTAAATGAGACACGAAAACGGCTGTATCAAGTGTCTCATTTTTTAAGACGCTGGACTCAACCAGTAATTTTTCACTTAATAAATATCCTGCCTTTTATCGTTTCCAATATTGCTGCTTCAGCGAAAACGCAAATGATTACGAAAAACCAGTCAAGGGAATTCAAGGAAACCGTATGTAAAAATTTCTGAAAAATGGGATTATAAATTCCGACTGCCAGCAAAAATGCGCCCAGTAAAACAGACCCATTTAGATATGAATTTGAGAAAATGTCCTTTCTGATGATTTTGCGCCTTAAAGAGCGATGGCTGAAAGCCAGATAGAATGTTTCGACGGTAGTGACGGCCAAAAGCACCGTTCTCGCTTTTTCCAAAGAAATGTTGAATTTCAGATAGAGAAGGAACAAGACGAGTTCCACCGCCACCGTAACCAAGCCTATGGAGAGCATCCAAGTCCTGGTCGAAGAATTTAAAACGCCTTCTTTGCGAGGGCGAGGTTTTTCAGCCAAAGTTTCTTTTTCCCTTTTTTCCAAGGTCAGAGAAATCGCCGGAGCACTGTCCTCAATGACGTTTATCCAAAGAATCTGAGTGGCCAAAAGCGGCAACGGAAAACCAAACAGGACGCTGGTTAAAATAAAACCCAATTCAGTGAAGTCATTAGAAACAAGATAAACCGTGGTATTCCTTATGCGATCGAAAATTCCTCTTCCCTCCTCTATCGAGCTGACTATCGTCAAAAAATTATCATCCAACAAAATCAAATCCGATGTTTCTTTCGCCAAATCGGTTCCCGAGCCCAAAGCTAAACCAACATCCGCTTTCCTTAATGCCGGGGCGTCGTTTATGCCGTCTCCCGTCATCGCCACAACCATGCCTTTTTCTTGCCAAGCGTTGACTATTCTTGATTTGTGAATAGGGTCTATTCTAGCGAAAACGTTTATTTTTTCTATTCTCCCTGAAAAATCTTTATCATTCAGCAAATCCAAATCCTTGCCTTCAATGATATTTTCTTCTTCGACCTCGAGAGCTAGCTCTTCGGCGATGGCTTTTGCCGTAAGCAGATGATCGCCCGTAACGATAACAGGCTTGATACCCATTCTCCGGCAAATCCCTATCGCTTGTTTTGCGTTTTCACGCAAAGGATCCTGTAAAACGAAAAGACCAGTAAAAACGAGGTTTTCCATCTGGTCTTCTAATTTTTCAACTTCATCTGATTCACGGATCTTTTTATAGCCGAATCCCAAAACCCTAAATCCTTTTCCGGTAAAATTTTCCAAATTTTGACGAATCGATCCCAAGCCGTTCTCGTCTAATTTCTCTTCTTTTTCTTCAACTCTTAAAAAATTTGAAAACCCAAGTATTTTTTCAGGAGCGCCGATCGCATAAATAATTTTGCCTTCTTCTTTTTTTTCATATATGACGGCGTAATACTTTCTTACCGAATTAAACGGCGAATCTTCAATTTTTACCGATTCTTTTCTCAGCTTTTCTACGTCTATACCAGACTCTACGGCCGCCTCAAGCAATGCTTTGGCGGTCGGCTTTCCTCTTATTATCCAATCCTTCATGGCATCGTCCGCATTCTCAATGAACGCTTCGTTGGCCAAGCCGGCGATTTTCAAAGCCAAATCATGATTTTTCGGCGCTTTGCCTAAAAATTCTTCTCCGAGCATAATCTTTACCACTTTCATTTTTCCCTCTGTTAAAGTACCAGTCTTGTCGGTTAAAATAATCTGCGTGCTTCCCAGAGTTTCTAAATTAGATAATTTTCTTACCAAGCCCTTTTTCCGAAGAATCCTTTTCATCCCTACAACCAAAATAACGGTAACCGCAGGCAAAAGCCCTTCAGGGATGGCCGAAACTCCCGTAGCCACCACGGTGATTAAAAATTCCGGAATCGGAATTTTCCTTATGATTCCCAAGAGGAAAATTAAAACCAATAAAGAAAAGACAAAAACTCCGTAATATCTGGAAAAGCTCAACAATCTTTTCTCTAAAAGTGTTTTCTTTTCTTTTTTCTCCTGTAAAGAAACGGCTATTTCCCCCAATTCGGTATTCCTGCCCGTTTCGGTGATGACGGCTTTTCCCGAACCGTTCTCAATTATAGTGCCCATGTAAACCATATTTTCCCGATCGGCCAGAACGGTTTCTTTTGGCAGAGGCTCGGTCTGTTTTTTGGAAGAAATCCATTCTCCGGTCAAAGCCATTTCGTTGACCTCCAATTCACCCGCTTCGATAATCCTCCCGTCTGCCGGCACTTTATCTCCGGGTTTCAAAAAAACGACGTCGCCCGGCACCAGTTCTTCACTATCTACTTCTGCCCTGCTTCCTTCTCTTTGGACCATGGCTTTTATTTTAACGATTTTTTTCAATTCTTCCATTATCTTGGAAGTCTTTCTCTCCTGGAAATAAGCGGTAGAACCGGTTATGAGAATCACCAGCAGAATAAAACCCGCATCGAAAAACTTCTGCAGAAACAAAGAAAAAACCGCCGCAAGAAAAATCAGATAAATCAAAGGGTTGCTGAACTGTTTCAAAAACAAAACGATCTCGGGAGTTTTCTTTTTTTCGGGAATTGAATTTTTGCCGTATTTTTTCTGCCGGCCTGCGGCATCATCTTCATCCAACCCGAAAGCAATATCCGACTGCAGAGATTTTAAAACGTCTTCTTTTGAAAGATTGTGCCAGATTATTTTGTCGTTCATTTAAAGCTATTTCGGCTGTTTTTTGTATTCAATATAAGAATAGACAACTGTATAAATTGCTGAAAAAATGACCGGGATGAAAAATATGAAGAAAGCGTAATTCAGGAAGAAAATTCCCGAGAAAGCGATTATGCCAGATATTTTGAATAATTTTCCGCCGAGCTTGTGAGTTTTTTCCCAAACCGCGTCGCTGCTTAATGTCCATGGCGTCCTGATGCCTATAAACCAGTTTCTTTTCGATTTTTCTATCAAAATCCCGCAGTAGTAAAAAAGTATTCCGAGCGCCGGAATCATCGCTTGCACCATATTGAACCTGAAACCGAAGCTCCAAAAAAGAGCCAAAGAATGCGCGTATAGCATGAAAACGATTATCAAAACTATGAATATATCAAAGTACTTTCTGAATTTTTTTATATTTTCTTTCAAAGGATCTATCTTGGCAGTGGAGATGAAAAGAAAAAACATCCCCAAGGAAATTAAGGGCATTAAAAACAGCCCCCAGAATTTCGGCAGATATCCGTTCACCTGCCCTTGAGTGTTCCAATGCGACGCCATTTCTTGGGGTACCCGAGGATAAAGATATATTCCGACGATGACGGAGATAACGATTATTGCTAAAATTATCAGTTGGCTTTTTTTCATATCTTTTATTCTATCAAAAAATCGCCTTTTGGGCGAGACGACTTTGGAATTCTCAGCTCGCCCCTGGCGGACGATTTTACTTGTCCGCCGAAGTTTTAACGAAGTAGGAGAACTTTGAAATGGGAGAAGGTGTTTAAGTGCCCTGAAGTAACGTTGGAACAAATAAGGAAGTCAGCGCGCCCATAAAACAAAACCGCCCTTTTAGAGAGACGACCTTAGAATAATCAGTGCTTGATATTTAATCATTTATTGAAACAATTTTACCAGCCAACCAAATAAGCTGAATTTTCCTTCCTGAGCTTTTATGAAATTTTCAATCTTTATTTGCTCTTGCTCCAATGTTTGAATTTGGTTCTGAAGTTCCGTTTTATCTCCTTCATTCTGGATATTTGCCATCAATTGATTCAGCTGTTCTAATCTATTTCTAGTCTGAACCATCTCGCTTCTTAAGGTTCCCAAGTTTTTATAATCAGTACCAAAGAAGAATATCTTTACCTTACTTCTTGTCTGGACTTTTTCCATCGCCTGAATGGTTGCAGCTGCGGACTGGTTCTGCTGCTGAGCAATGGTTCTTACCTGTTCTCCTATTCCTCCTTCCCTATCAGCAACGCCCTGAAGACTCTGGACAAAATTTGCTACAGCGCTACGATGTTGCTCGGCATTAATTTGCCCTTGCTGGGCTTGGGTTTGGTTCTGTTGTTTAATTTGCTCTTGATTTTGGCTCTGATTTTGAATCTGGTTGTCTGTTCCTTCTTCGTTTTTAACCTGCTCTTGATTTTGCACTTGGATTTGACTATTTTCGCCCTGGTTGGATGTTTGTGTTTGCTGTTGGGTCTGAGTGCCTGTTCCAGCACCGTTACCCTGACCTATAGCATAGGCATTAACCGCAAAAACAAAGGCGAATGCCAAAACGCTTACTGCTAAAATTTTATTTTTCATATTTTAGAATTACTTTATTGACATAACGACCTTTATGCTATTCTACCAAAAAACCCCGAAAAAATCTCTATTGAAATTTAACGGGGCAGGCCGCCCAAATAAATAGGCGGGAATCTCAGCTCCCCAGTCCAACAATTTTTAGAAAACTTCTCTCGGCATTGGAAAATAGGGAGTATGGCGATGATGAAGGAGAAATTGGCGGAGATTAAGAGTCTTTGTGCAGCTTAAGCTGTTGAAATAAAAATAAAAAACCCTGTCAGTCGTTTGACCGGCAGGGTTTTATCTTCCACAACGACCCATTCACCTTTGGGCTATTTATTCAAATAGTCCAATCCTTCCTCATAGTCATAGAGAACGTTTGTGATTTGTTCTTTGATGATTATTACAATCTTCTTAGTCTTGCCACTCAAAATCGCTTCTCGCCACTCATCAGTAACCTCTTGGACTATCTCGCCTTTTGAAGTAGCAAGTTTCATTTTGTTTACGTTTCCTTCAAGGGATGGCTTAGACATGTCTCTCGGCAGATCCTCAATGACTCTCAGAATCTCTATCTCTTCCTGTCTCTCGCCTGGCTCCTTGTCCAAATATTGTTTCCAACCATCAAAATGACCGTTCATTTTCTCTCCTCCTTTAGTTAATTAAGCTAAATTGGAAATTATCTTTCTTTCTTCAATTTGCTAATCGCATCAAGAATCTTTAATCCTACGTCTAATATTAAAAGAACGATTAAACCGCCAACAATCAGAGTCGTGGCAGATTCATTAGCCCTTATATTAAAAACTGCTTCCAATATACCAATAACCATCAGACAAAACCCAACAAATCTCCAACCTTTCATACATTCTCCTTCTAAATTTTTAATTTACAGATATTTTAATCTATCATTAAAAATCAAAAAATCAAGCCCTGATGGCTTGAAAAATCGTAGCCACGTAAAATGAATTCTTTACGTGGCCGCGCGGAACGTGATCGTCAAAAACAATTTCACTTTCTTTACGCGGCTCGCTCTGGCTGACGATTTCATATCTTAATTTTACCAAAAACCGCCCTTTGGGCGATTTTCATATCATTCTTTATTCTATGTAAAAACCTTTGTTCAATAAAAACTTTTTGAACCCTTTCAAAGATATTATTTGTCTTTGGGATTTCGACTCTTGGAAAGAAGGAAGATAAAAATCCCCAAAAGGACTAAGAATCCTCCTGTCCCTAAGGGTGATCCCCACCCAAAAATAGAATAAAGGTTGTTCATATGTTTATTATAAATCGCCTACAGAAAAATTGCTATTCGATTTTATTTCTTATCTAATTGTAATCTTTTCTACCCAAACACTTAATTTCAAAAGTCTTGGTACAGTTGTAGCCCCAATCTTCTATTGTATAATTTTCTGTTGAATTAACTTGTATTTCTCCATTCTCACTACGAGAAAATTTATAATCTGTAACAGAGTGATGCGAACCATCGTCATGAATAATTTGTGCTTCTCCAGAAGTGTTAACTGCCCCTTGGCCACCTCTGTTGTCTGACAAAATGCT
>JAQTPW010000002.1 GCA_028712565.1 Minisyncoccota bacterium | reverse complement strand
AGGAGTCTGAGATCCTGGCAAAAAGAAATACCAGAGTATATCCGGTACTACAATTCAGAAAGACCGCACATGGCTTTGGATTACAAAACACCTATTGAAGTGGTGCGAAGCTATTGACTAGAAAACATAGTTATTGACAAATTATCCAAAATTTGCTATAATAGAAGTATTATTTAGATAGTTTCAAAGTTCTTTGTCATCTTAAAGAAAAATAAAAAATTCTGCCGAAATACGGCAGATAAAGGAGAGAAATGAAAAAGATTATCGCAATTCTAGCAGCAGTTGTTTGTCTGGCTGGTTGTACGCCCGCCACCTTCATCGAGACGCCCATCCCCACCCCAATCCCAAAAGAAGTCTCATATACCTATAACTGGGATTGGCAAGGTGAAAGGCATGTGGTATATCTCAAACCCGGAGACGAAATAGTCTCTGGGGAAGTCCGGATTACAAATGCTTCTATTTATCCCATGCGGATAAGCTTTGAAGCCATTAAGCCATTTATGGAGGGGATATTCTGGCCCGAACTAGAAACGGTTTTCCTGAGCAGCAATAGTGAACACTATGCGGGAGAAATCATAGTGGCTGCTGGATCATCAGAAACCTTTACGGTAAAGGTTTCTGAAAGTAAGACGACCTTTGCGGACTTAACAAGAGTAATAATTCCGCCTATGGTCGAAGATCCGTTGACCCTTAAGGTTTTTACTGAATAAATTCATTATCTTCTCCTCTACCCCCGAAGCTTTCAAACTGTCAAAAGTTTTAAAGCTCGGGGGTCTTGTTTTTCAGAATTGAAAATTTAAAGAAATTAATCTAAATTAAAGGTGTGATAAAATTTAAATTTATTTTAAAAGATAATATACCAAAACTTCCCAAAGAAGCCGGAGTTTATATTTTCAAAGAAAAAGGAAAGTTATTATATATCGGAAAGGCGGCTAACCTAAAAGAGCGGGTGAAAAATCATTTTTTTCAGCCGAATTTCTGGGATAAACAATTTATAGATAAAGTTAATAAGATTGGCTATTTCAAAACCAATTCTGAAATTGAAGCTTTGATTTTGGAGGCAAATTTAATTAAAAAATACCAGCCAAAATATAATATCGTCTGGAAAGACGACAAAAATTATTTTTTTGTTGGAAAAACGCAAGAACCTTTTCCCCAAATCTTCATCACCCACCAACCAAAGCTAAATTCTAAATCCTATATTCTATATTCTAAATTTGCCGGACCTTTTGTCGACGGCAAATCCCTAAAAGAAACTTTAAAAATATTAAGAAAGGTTTTTCCTTACAGATCCTGCAGATTTTTACCAAAAAGGCCTTGCCTTTGGTATCATTTGGACAGATGCCCGGCCCCCTGCACTCTAAGATCAAAAATTCTGGAAGTGCCAAAAATCAGCGAAAAATTAGAAAATGAAGCCAAAAGGAATGCCGCTTCCCTTTTTGGAATACTTTCTGGAAAAGAATCTCGGGTTAAAGAGAAATTAAAAAGAGAAATGAAAGGAGCCTCCAGAAGCAAAGATTTTGAAAAAGCTGCAAAAATAAGAGACAAGATTCTGGCCTTTGAAAAGGTATTGTCTAATTCAAAAATCTTTAATGGCGGGGAAATAATTTCTCAAGATAACTGGCAAAAAACCCAAAATATTTTGCAAAAAATTTTAAAGACCGGCAGGAAAATAAACCGCATTGAAGCCTATGATATTTCCAATATCCAAGGGAAAGAGGCAACGGGTTCCATGGTGAACTTTTTTGCAGGAAAACCGGATAAAAACTTTTATCGCAGGTTTAGAATAAAAATTTCAGGAAAACCAAACGATATTGCCATGATAAAAGAAATACTTTTTAGAAGGTTAAATCATTCAGAATGGCTGTATCCTGACCTAATTTTAATCGATGGCGGAAAGGCCCAGTTAAATGCGGCCCAAATAACAATTAGAAGCAAACAATTAACAATTCCAGTAATTGCAATAGCGAAGAGACAAAATGAGTTATATATAGAGGGCAGAGAAAGGCCGCTCTTGCTTAAAACTTTACCCAGAGAAATCTTTAATTTGATTTTGCAGCTAAGAGACGAAGCCCACCGCTTTGCTATTTCCTATCACAAAAAACTGAGGTTTCAGAATTTTCTTCCACACACCTAACAGTTAGTTGCCAAAACTATTGACTCCTTTAAATTTTTCTGATACTATCAATAAAGATTATAAATTCTCCTTTAATTTAGAATTACCGCTGTAAACAATAATCAATAAAATGAAAACTTTTTTGCCTTTTATCCAAATTGGAATTAGCGTCATCTTAATAATTTTAGTTCTTCTCCAGCAAAGAGGAACGGCTTTGGGCTCTTCCTTTGGCCAAGAAAGCGGGTTCTATGGAACTTTAAGAGGCGCTGAGAAAAAAATTTTCATCTTAACCTGCGTCTTTGGAGCAATTTTCATAATTTTGACTCTCTTAAGTCCAATTTTTTAAATGTTAGGTTTTCCCAAACCCCGAAACTCTTTTGCCACTCTAAAGTGGCCATCTAAACCTCAATGGAGGCAATTTTTTAAAATTTTAAATAGAAAAGAGAAGATTTTTTTCTTCGCTTTATTAATCCTTATTTTTGCCAGCGCAATTTTTTTGATAACTAGCGCCTACTTTAAGAATACGGAAATTCAGGCAGCAGCAGGAGGAACGTTTGTTGAAGGAGCAGTTGGTCAGCCGAATCTTATCAATCCGATTTACGCAACTTCCAATAATGTTGACCAAGATTTGGTTGAATTTATTTTTTCCGGGCTGATGAAATACGGAAAAAACAGCGAAATCGTCCCTGATATTGCCAAAGAAGTAAAAATTGAAGACGAGGGAAAAAGTTATTACGTAATTCTAAATGAAAATGTTTTTTGGGCAGATCCCAAATCTCCAAAAGCCCACAAGCTAACAGCTGACGATGTGGTCTTTACTGTAAAAACAATCCAGAATCCGGACTATAAAAGCACTCTTCGGGCTGAATGGGTTGGGGTAGATATAGAAAAAATTTCAGATTTTGAAGTTTTGTTTAAATTAAAAAATGCTTACAGCGGATTTCTAGAAAATCTTACTTTAAAAATAATACCCCAGTACATATGGCAGAATATTTCTTCCCAGCAATTTCCTCTTGAAAAGTATAATTTAAATCCAATAGGGTCCGGCCCCTACAAATTAGAAAATTTAGATAAAAACAAGAAGGGCTACATAAATTATTTATCCTTGGGGATTAATAAAGATTATTTTGGAGAAAAGCCGAATATTTCAAAAATAAAATTCAGATTCTATGAAACCGAGGAAAATTTGACAGATGCGGCAAAAAAAGGAGAAATTAACGGTTTTTCTCTGACTAATTTTAAAAATTATAGTTATCTGCAAGACCTTGGATTCAAGGATTATCATTTGACTCTCCCAAGATATTTTGCGGTATTTTTTAATCCTGATAAGGCAAAAATCCTTTCTGATATAAATGTAAGGCAAGCCCTGAATTACGGGACTAATAAAGCCGAGGTTATAGAAAAAATTTCAGATTCAAAAGCTAAAGTTGTTGACTCCCCTATTTTGCCGGAAATTTATGGCTTTGAAGACCCTGAAAAAATTTATCAGTTTGATTTAGAAAAAGCCAAGAATCTTTTGGATAAAGCCGGCTTCAAAGAAACAGAATCGGGCATTAGGGAAAAAATTGTCAAAAAAGAACCTGCTTTTAAGTTTAAAAGCGACCTGGAAGTAGGATCTACGGGAACTGAAGTAGAGGAACTCCAAAAATGCCTTGCAAAAGATTCCTCGATTTATCCTGATGGAGAAATTACCGGATCTTTTGGCCAAAAGACAAAAGCAGCCGTAATTAAGTTCCAGGAAAAATATAAAGAAGATATTTTAGATCCGGCCGGGCTGGCAAAGGGGACTGGCACGGTTTCAAAAGCCACGCGGGCAAAACTAAACGAATTATGCGTTAGCTCTCCGGAAGAAAAGCTGGTTCTCAAAATTTCATTAGCTATTAACGACCAGCCATTACTCCTGGAAATAGCAAATATTTTAAAAGACCAATGGAAGGCTTTGGGCGTAGATCTGGTTATACAAACTACGGCCATGACTTCATCGGAATTTGAAAGAGACATTATGAAGCCGAGAAATTATGAAGCAATACTGTTTGGAGAAGTTTTAAGGAAAATTCCCGATCCGTTTCCTTTCTGGGATTCCATCCAAAAACAGGATCCGGGATTGAATTTGGCAGTTTATGAAAATAAAAAAGTTGACGAGCTGTTGGAAGAGGCCCGCCAAAATCTGAATGAAAACGAAAGAAAAGAAAAATTGGAGGAATTTCAAAATTTATTGATAGAAGACGCGCCGGCCGTGTTCCTATACAGCCCAGATTATATTTACTTTGTTTCAAATAAAATAAAGGGGGTGGAAGAAAAATTAATTATAGAACCCGCAAAAAGGTTTTCTGGAATAGAAAACTGGTATGTTAAAATAAAAAGAATATGGAAATAAAAAATAATATAGAAATGGATATGCGCAATATTATATTAGGTTTTAAAAAACAATTTGCGGCAGGTTTTGATTTAGCTAAAAATACCGGAGCAGAATTAGACAGTAAAAAAATAAAAAATATCTTTATCTGCGGCATGGGCGGAAGCGCCTTGCCCGGAGAACTGCTTCAGCTTTTAACAAATTCCTTGAAAATAAAAATTCCGGTTTTTATCCATCGAAATTATGAAGTTCCGCTTTTGGCTGACGAAAACAGCTTAATTGTAGCTATATCATATTCTGGCAATACCGAAGAAACAATTTCGTCATTTAAAGAATCTCTTGGAAAAAAATTAAATATCATTGCCATATCTTCAGGAGGAGAGATTGAAAAACTGTGCAAAGAAAATGGGGTCCCGCTTTCAATTATTCCGCCCGGGCTTCCCCCGAGAATGGCTTTGGGGTACCAGTTTTCCGCACTTTTGAAAATTTTAGAAAATTCTCATATCCTGCCCGAAGTTAGCGAAAATATTTTAAATATCATTGATAATTTGGATGAGGAAAAATTGGATAAAGAAGGGAGGGGCCTTTCAGAAAAGATTCTCGGCAAAATCCCTCTGATTTACAGCTCGCAAAAATACGAACCTCTGGCTTTTATATTTAAAATACTTCTGAATGAAAATTCCAAAATGCCGGCTTTCTGGAACAAATTCCCGGAATTGGACCATAATGAAATTGAAGCTTTCAATTCCAAAGAATCAAAATTCACAGTCCTTATTCTAAAGTCAAATGATGAAAATGACCGAGTTTCAAAAAGGATGGATATTACGGCAGATATAATAAAATCCCGGGGATCTGAAGTAAATTTTATAGAAATTTCCGGAAAGACGATATTTGAAAAAATAATAAACTCTTTGATTCTGTTTTATTGGACTTCGTATTATCTTGCTAAAGTACAAAAAATAAATCCTTTTGAAAACAAGCTTATTGACGAACTTAAAAACAAAATGAAAGAATAGGGAGGCGAAGGCGCCATGCACCACTTAGGGTACATGGCAGCCCCAAACCCAACGTGGTTTTGGGGCGGACGTGGTGGAACTGGCAGACACCTTGGTCTCAGAAGCCAAGGGGACAAAATCCCGTGAGAGTTCAAATCTCTCCGTCCGCACTATAAAACCCCGTTAGAGGTCTTGGGCAAAAAATTTAAAATAAATTTTTTGCTTGCGATAACGGGGGGATTAATCAAAAAATAAAGGTCTATCCAAAATTAGCGTATAAACTATATAGGACAGACCTCTAACGGGGTGAAAAAAATACAACAATCCAGCGCTAGAACAAGATTCAGTACTGGATCAGTCCCGCGCAGAAACGAAGTTTCTGATGCAGGAAATTTAAAAATAATTCCTTTGGGAGGATTAGGAGAAGTGGGAAGGAATATGACAATCTTTGAAATACAAGGGAAGATTTTGATTTGCGACATGGGTTTTAGAATGCCCTCAGAAGATATGCCGGGCATAGATTACATTGTCCCAAATATCAGTTATTTAAAAGGCAAAGAAAAAAATATTTTAGGCATCTTTTTTACCCACGGACATTATGACCACATCGGGAATGTCCCTTATTTGTTAAAAGAAATCTGGCATCCTAATTTGGAAATTTTTGCTTCTCCTTTAACAAGAGGAATAATCTTAAAAAGGCAGGAAGATTTCCCCCAACAGCCCAAACTTGATATTAATGAGGTAAAAGACGGATACAAAGTAAAATTAGGGCCGTTTTCAGTTGAATTTTTCAGGCAAAACCACAATATTCCTGATAATTTGGGGCTCTTTATAGAAACTCCGATTGGAAACATTCTGCACACTTCCGATTTTAAATTTGACCAAAATCCAATAAATGATTTGCCGACAAATTTTCAAAAATTAAGAGATTTCGGAAAAAGAAAAATATTATTGTTAATGTCAGATTCCACCGGCGCCGAAGAAGAAGGCCATTCTCTTTCCGAAACCGACATTTTCAAAAACATGGAGGAGATTTTCAGAAGATCCCAGGGCCGGATTATAGCCGCCACTTTTGCGTCTTTGATTAACCGCGTCCAGCAGATTATCACTCTTTCTGAGAAATATGGCAGGTATGTTTGTCTGGAAGGATATTCAATGAAAACTAATGTCGAACTTGCAAAAACGCTAGGTTATATTAAATCAAAAAGAGGAACCTTAATTTCCATTAAAGAAGCCCAAAATTATCCCGATTCAAAAATAACTGTTCTTTGCACCGGAGCCCAAGGAGAATCAGAGGCGGTTTTAATGCGAGTTGTAAACAAAGAACATAGGTTTTTGAAATTAAAAAAGGGAGACACGGCAATTTTTTCCTCCTCGGTTATCCCCGGGAACGAAAGAACGGTTCAGGTTATGAAAGATGAAATCTTAAGGCAAGGGGTTAGAGTTTTTCACTATAAAATGATGGATATCCATGCCGGCGGCCACGCCCAGCAGGAAGAATTAAAAGAAATGATAAAAATTATGCAACCTAAATTTTTCTTCCCCATACATGGCCAATATTCAATGCTTGTATCTCATGCCGAACTGGCAAAAGAAACAGGAATTCCTGAAAAAAATATTATTGTTGTTGAAAATGGAAATATAATCAACTTAAGCCAAAAAAGGATTTTTATTGAAAAAGAAACTGTCCCTTCAAGCTATGTAATGGTGGACGGCTTGGGAATCGGGGATGTCGGAGAGGTAGTATTGAGAGACCGACAAATGCTGGCAAAAGACGGAATGTTTGTCATTGTTGCCGTCGTTGACAAAACTACTGGCAAGGTCAGGGGTTCCCCCGATATAATATCAAGAGGATTCGTTTACCTTAGAGAATCAAAAGAATTATTGAGAGAAACAAGAAAAAAAGTAATTGGTATTGTAGACCGGGCTGTAACTTCAGGCGGGGCGGTGAATTGGGTTTATATTAAAGATGAGATAAGGAATAAAATTGGCCAATTCCTCTATACAAAAACGCAAAGAAGACCCATAATATTGCCCGTGGTGATTGAAGTGTAATCGGTAAAATTGGTATAACTGGTAAAAAGGGTATGATTGGTAGAATTAGTATAATTAGTAAGATTGGTGAATTATTAATTGAAATTCCTAAGCTATGAAAATTTTTTCGGGCATCCAGCCGACAGGACAAATACATATAGGAAATTATTTGGGGGCGCTAAAACAATGGGTAGAACTTCAGGAAAAAAATGAATGCATTTTTTGCATTGTTGACCTTCACGCAATTGCTTCTCCTTATGACCCTAAAAAACTTCAGGATTTAATTTTAGAAAAAGCCATAGCTTATATGGCGGCAGGAGTTGATCCGGCAAAGTCAATTGTTTTTGTCCAATCAGAAGTTAAAGAGCATACGGAATTGGCCTGGCTGTTAAATACGGTAACTCCAGTCGGAGATTTGAGCAGAATGACTCAATATAAAGAAAAGGCAAAGAAATTTGAGAAAAACTTGAATGCCGGGCTTTTAAATTATCCTGTGTTAATGGCGGCTGATATCCTGCTGTACAAAACAGAAATGGTCCCGGTTGGCGAAGACCAGCTCCAGCATGTAGAATTAACGAGAACAATTGCTAAAAAATTCAACCTTAGATTTGGAGAAACCTTTAAAATTCCGGAGGCCCATCTTCCAAAAATTGGAGCCAAAATTATGAGCTTGCAAAAACCCGAGAAAAAAATGTCAAAAAGCGATTCCCCCGAAAGCTTTATTGGGCTTTTTGACGAACCGGAAATAATAAGAGAAAAAATTTCAAGGGCCGTCACCGACGCCGGAAAATCAATAAAATACAATCCGAAATTAAAGCCGGGCATATCTAATCTTTTAGCTATCTATTCTGTTTTTTCAGGCCTTCAAATTAAAGAAGTGGAAAAGAAATTCCATGGCAAAGGATACGCTGATTTGAAAAAGCAGCTGGCTGCTCTGCTGGTTTTAAAACTGGAAACCTTCCGCAGGAAAAGAAAAGAACTTCTTCAAAGGGAAGTCTATGTAAAAGAAATTCTAAAACAAGGGGCAAAAAGAGCTGAAGTTATTGCCCAATCCACAATGCAGGATGTAAAGAAGAAAATGGGATTAATTTAATTTTCTATCAAATCTGACAATTCTTTCCTTTTTTCTTCCAGCAATTCCTTTGTTTTTGCTTCTAAAATCAGCCGCAATAAAGGTTCGGTATTGGAGGGCCTTACTAAAAACCACCAATCCTCGAAATCAACTCTTAAACCGTCTATTTCTATGATTTTTCCGCTCTGGTAGCGGTTTTTTATTTCCCGAATCTTTCCTTCTTTGTCTTTTATTTCAAAATTTATCTCTCCGGAATGGCAATATTTCTCAAATTCAAAAATGATTTCAGAAAGCTTCCTTTTTTCATTAGATAATATCTCGCAAATCTTTAATAAGACAAAAATCGGAGCTTCGCAAAAATAATAATCTTTATGATAGAAATGGCCAGAAAGCTCGCCGCCAAACAAAATATTTTCCTTTCTCATCTTTTCCTTGATAAAGGAGTGCCCTATTCGGCTAATGACCGGCGTTCCCCCACTTTCTGAAATAACCTCTCTCACAATGTTTGACGAACGCAAATCATATAAAATTTTATTTTTTGGATTTTCTCTTAAAAGATATCCAGCCAATAAGGCCAAAATAAAATCATTGGGAACTATATTACCATTTTCATTAACGAATGCTATCCTATCGCCGTCTCCGTCAAAAGCTACTCCTAAATCCGCCTTTCTCTTTGCCACTTCTTTTTGCAGAGAAATCAAATTTTCTGACTTTGAAGGATCAGGATTATGGTTTGGAAAAGACCCGTCTAGTTTTTTAAATAAATGGCAAATTTTAAAAGGGAATTTTTTTGAAATTTCGGGAATTATTAATCCCGATACGCCATTTGCCGTATCAATAACAATTTTTAAATTTCTGAAATTTTCCTTTGGAAATTTATCAAAATTGAATTTTGAATATTCTTTCAAAACTTCTTTTTTTGTCAGCGGAAAATTTCCTTTTTTTTCTTTTAAATTCTTACCAGCTAAAATTTTAATTTCTTCCAAACCCGAAACCTCGCTGATCGGCAAAGCCGGCCTTTTCACTAATTTAAAGCCGTTATACTCTGGCGGATTATGGCTAGCCGTAATCTCAATTCCTCCATCGTGTTTGAAATTTGCGCACGCCCAATAAAGCATTGGGGTCGTGGAAAGCCCGATATTAATTACTCTGCCCCCCTGAGAAGAAACACCTTTGGATATCCCCGAAAATAAATCCAAAGACGAAAGGCGATTATCCCTTCCTACTACAATTTCGGGTTTTCTTACTTTTAAAAAAGAGGCAAAGCCCTTCCCAATCTGAAACGCTGAATTTTTATTTATCTCTCCTGGATATTTCCCTCTAATATCATATGCTTTGAAAATCGCCTGATTTATTTTCATATTATTTATTTTATCATCTGGCAAAAAATTTTACTACCTTATGGTATTTTTGCTTGTTGACATTGGGCTTATAACAAGGTATTATGGTTTTGTAATTAAAAAACAAATATGAAACAATACCAACTTAATTATTTAATATTGCCGGATTTGAACGAAGAAGATGCCAAATCTCTGCAAGAAAGAATCAATTCTTTCGTAGTTGAAAATCAGGGAACCTTGGATAAGATTTTTGATATCGCAAAAAAAAGGATTGACCAGAGGGTAAAAAAACAGGATGTTGCGTATCTGGCTAGCCTTGATTTTCATTTTTTGCCGGAAAAAATAATGGATTTGGAAAAAAAATTAAAATCCGAGGAAAAAATAATTCGCTACGCAATTTTAAATAAAAAAGCGCAAAAACCCTTAGAAGCTAAAAGAAGAAGGCCCATTCTAAAAGCCGCTGAAGAAACTGCAAAAGCAACTGAAAAACCTAAAAAGGTCGAAATAAAAGAAATTGAAAAAAAATTAGAAGAAATTTTAGGTGAGTAAGATGAACCCCGTTAGAGGTCTTGGGCAAAAAATTTAAAATAAATTTTTTGCTTGCGATAACGGGGGGATTAATCAAAAAAATAAAGGTCTTCCAAAATTAGCGTATAAACTATATAGGACAGACCTCTAACGGGGTGAACCTAAATAAAGCTTTTTTAATCGGCCGGCTTACTCGGGACCCGGAATCAAGATCTCTTCCGTCGGGACAGCAAGTGACATCTTTTGGATTGGCAACTGACCGTTTTTTCAATGACAAATCCGGACAAAAAAAGCAGCAAACTGAATTCCATAATATAGTTCTTTTCGGAAGATTAGCTGAAATATCTTCGCAGTATTTGGCAAAAGGGTCTCTGGTATTGATTGAAGGAAGAATACAAACAAGAAATTGGAAAGACTCTACTGGAAACACGCGATATAGAACTGAAGTTGTAGGAGAAAGAATGCAATTAGGCCCCAGATCAGCTGGAAAAAGTTCTCCTTCCGAACCAAAAGAAGCGCCCAAAGAAGCGCCCCAGGAAGAAATCCCAGTAATTGAAGAAGGGGGAGAAATAGACATAAAAGATATACCGTTTTAACTAAAAATCCTAAATCTTAATTTCTAAACCCTAAACGGGTTTGAAATTTGAATTTTAGAATTCGATATTTGTTTAGAAATTAGATATTAAAAATTAGAAATTTAATTTTATGGCTTGTTATTTTTGTCAGCACAATATAAGAGAAATCGATTTTAAAGAAACTGATTTACTAAAGCGGTTTATTTCGGGTTTGGCTAAAATCAAGTCAAAAAAAAGAACCGGAAACTGCGCAAAGCACCAAAGAAAATTATCCAACGCGATAAAGAGAGCAAGGCACTTGGGGCTTTTGTCCTCTACTACGAGGCAGCCCTAACAAAAACAGCCCTCGAGGGCTGTTTTTGTTTCTTTTTTTATTTTAATCCTTGTTCCAACACGGCTTTTTTTATTTTTTTTGTAACATCCGGATTTTCTTTTAAAAATTCTTTGCTCTGTTCCATGCCCTGCCCAAGCTTTATTTCTTCAAACTGGAGCCAACTTCCCATTTTTTTTACCAGCTCGTATTTTAATCCTGCATTCAGCAAATCTCCCAAATAGGAAATCCCTTCGTTATAATAAATATCAAATTCAGCAATTTTAAAAGGGGCTGCCACTTTGTTTTTAACAATTTTGGCCCTTACCCTATTTCCTATGATCTCATCTCCGTGTTTTATCTGGGCGGTTCTCCTTAAATCTATTCGGACTGATGCGTAAAATTTCAAAGCCAAACCTCCGGGGGTTGTTTCCGGATTTCCAAACATAATGCCGATTTTCATTCTTGTCTGATTTAAAAATATAACTATGGTTTTGGTTTTTGCCACAATGCCGGAAAGTTTTCGCAATGCCTGAGACATTAATCTCGCCTGCAATCCTATTTGAAACTCGCCCATTTCTCCCTCTATTTCTTTTTGAGGAACCAAAGCCGCAACCGAATCCACTACTATTACGTCAACCTCCCCGGAATTAACCAAAGTCTCCACAATTTGCAAGGCCTGTTCTCCAGAATCGGGTTGGGAAATCAATAATTCATCAACATTTACTCCAATTCTTTTTGCATATTCGGGATCCAAAGCATGTTCTGCGTCAACAAAAGCTCCCACTCCGCCTTTTTTCTGTGCCTCAGACAAAATATGCAAAGCAAGCGTTGTTTTTCCACTGGATTCAGGGCCAAAAATTTCAATTACTCTGCCCCGCGGCACTCCCCCAACACCCAAAGCCAAGTCCATAGAAATAGATCCGGTTGGAACCACATCAACATTAACCGGCTTTGCTTCTTTTAATTTCATAATTGCCCCCTCGCCAAACCTTTGTTTTATTTCGTCAACAGCATTTTGCAATTCTTTTTTTTCTTCGTTTTCGGCTGGAGAATTTTCTTTTTTTTGCTTTGCCATTTTTTTATTATATATTAAAAAATTATTTTGCAAAATTATATAATTTCCGTTTTTTCTTCTTCCGCAGCAACAAAAACTTCCCTTGGCTTTGCCCCCTCTCCCGGCCCAACCACGCCTTTTTCCTCTAACATATCAATTAATCTTGCGGCTCTGGCATAGCCTATTCTCAATCTTCTTTGCAAAAGAGAAGCCGAGGCTTTTCTGGCTTCGGTCACTACCCTTTGCGCCTCTTCATAAAGCGGGTCGTCTCCATAAGATCCGTCAAATTCGCTCTCTGGCATGTCCAAACTTTTTTCCAAGTCCTCCCTTAATTGGTTTTCTAAAACTTCTTCGCCTATTTTATATTCCGGTTTTATGTTTTTTGATTTTATATAATTTACAACTCTTTTTACTTCCTTATCAGAAACATAAGCTCCCTGTATTCTTTTTGGTTTTCCGATTTCGGCAGAAATAAAAAGCAAATCTCCTGCTCCCAAAAGTTTTTCCGCTCCGGCTGCATCCAAAACAGTTCTTGAATCAACTTGAGATGCAACCTGAAAAGTAACCCTTGAAGTAATATTGGCTTTTATCAAACCCGTAATCACTTCAACAGAAGGCCGCTGGGTTGCTACTACCAAATGAATTCCCACAGCTCTTGCCATTTGGGCCAATCTTACAATGCCGGCCTCCATGTCTCTGCCTCTTGCTGCCATTAAATCTGCCAATTCATCAATGATTACAACAATGTAAGGCAGAACCTCGCTTTTTTCCGCAATTTGCTGGTTGTAGCTTAAAATATCTCTGGCCTTTGCCGCAGACAACACATCAAATCTTCTTTCCATTTCTGAAATCAGCCATTTCAAAGCATTCACTGCCCTTGAAGCATCGAGAATTACTGGAGCCAATAAATGCGGCAAATCATTATAAACCGGGAACTCCACTCTTTTTGGGTCAATTAAAATAAAATTCAGCATTTCCGGAGAATTTCTGTAAATAAGAGACAAAATCAAACTGTTTAAAAATATGGTTTTCCCCGTTCCTGTGCTGCCGCCAATTAATAAATGCGGCATTCGTGAAATGTCTGCATAAACCGGGCTTCCCGAAACATCTCTTCCTAAAACCAGATTTAAAATTGACGAGGATTGCTGAAAAATAGGGTTTGCCACCAAATCTCTTAACCTTACTTTTGCCCTAACTCTGTTTGGAACTTCAACTCCAACCAAAGATCTTCCGGGAATCGGAGCTTCTATTCTTATGGGATGGGCAGCCAAGGATAAAGACAAATCATTGGATAGGCCCGTAATTTTTGATAATTTAACTCCCTCTGCGGGTTTAAAACTGTATTGAGTCACAGTGGGACCTATGTTCACCTCTGACATCTCCACTGAAATATCAAAATTTTGCAGGGTTTTTTTAATTATTGCTGAATTCGCCCTAATGTCTCCGCTCGTTGGCGATTCTTTTCCAGAATCAAGCAAATCTATTGGCGGAGCCTGATAGGGAAATGTGGGGCTGGAAACTTCCTGCTCTTTTGTTTTTAATTCCGGCGGCTTTGCGGGCCTTGTTTCCAAAGCTTGATCTTTTGGCTCTATTTCTTTTATCTTAAACTTTGGAAAAAATATTTTTTTCAAAAAAGACGGCTTCTGGGAAGCAGCTTCGGATTTTTCCTTCAGGTCATCATCTTTTTCAGAAACGGGCGCGGAATTTGCAAATCCTTTTAAAAGATACCAAAATATTAATCCGCCAAAAACAATAAAGGAGCCAAAAACAATATGGCTTACCCAAGGGCTGAAAAATTTCAAAAAGGGAAAAGCGATTACATATCCCAAAAGCCCCCCGTCTCTGGGTTTAAGATTAAGCCCCTCAAGAATTCCCGAAATTCCCAAAACCAAAATTAAAATTGCCAAAACTGTAGGGCCGATAAATTTTTTGTTTTTCGTTGTAAAAAAAACCGCTCCGCCCAAAACAAAAATTAAGGGCATTAGATAAAAGGTCTTCCCAATAAAAATTTGAAGAAGTTCGTTTAATTTATCTCCAGCGATTCCTGCCAAATGGAAAAAAGAAAGCAAAAAAACAGAAGCAAAAATAAACAATAAAATCCCCCAAATCCAGTTTTTTGCCTCTTCGGGCAAATAAATTTTTGGGATTCTTATTGTTTTTTTTGCTTTCTTTTGAAAGTTTTTTTGATTTTTATTTTTGGCCACTTTTTTCTTAATTCATTATACCATTCATTCATCCCAAAACCCAGCCAAAAAGATTTTTAGATATAAAATTAAACACTCCAACCCTTGCCGTGCTCCCTGAATAGACTGCCGAGCTCCCTTCAATTTATTTCTCTTCTTTCTTAAAGCCAGTTCCAGCTGGGATTAGTTTTCCAATTATAGAATTAAATTTTCAGTAAAAAATGAATCTCTAAAAAGAGCTAGGCAGGATATGAAGGGAGCATTACGGAGCCAAACATTTGACCAAGAATGAGCTATTAAAGAATTAATGTTTGGCGAGTGATAGGCGCGGCGGGAAATTAATTTTATTACCATATAAGCCGACGCCGTGCTCCCTGAATAGACTGCCGAGCTTTATTTCTCTTCTTTCTTAAAGCCAGTTCCAGCTGGGATTAGTTTTCCAATTATGACATTCTCTTTCAAACCCCTTAGCTTGTCTTCTTTCCCCTCAAGAGAAGCTTTTATCAAAACCCTTGATGTTTCCTGGAAAGAAGCAGCAGATAAGAAAGAATCTGTGGTCAAAGAAACCCGAGAAATTCCGAGCAGAATAGGAACGCAGGTTGCAGTTTCTTTTCCGGCTTTTCTTAAAGCCGCATTTTTTTCTAAAAATTCTGATTTTTCCACAATTTCTCCGGGGGTGAAAGAAGAAGCGCCAATATCTTTTATCCTTACTCTGGAAAACATTTGTTTGACAATAACTTCAATATGCTTGTCATGAATTTGAGCTCCTTGGGAAACATAAATTTTTTGGATTTCATTGACAATATAGCGCTGGGTTTTAGAGACGCCAACCATTTTGAATAATTCCTTTAGATCCAAACTTCCTTCGCAAAGTTGGTCTCCCTTTTTAACATCTTGGCCCACGGAAACCAAAATTGCGCTTTTTAATGGGATTCTGTATTCCAAAACTTCTTTCTTTTTGCTTTTTGGGTCTGCGCTTTCCGCTTTTATTTTTATAATCCTGTCAGGATTTATTTCCAAAATCTTTCCATCAACTTCGGAAATTTCAGCTTTTCCTCCGGGGATTCTCGCCTCAAAAACTTCCTGGACTCTTGGCAAACCAAAAGTAATATCCCCTCCTCCAGCTACTCCACCCGTATGAAAGGTTCTCATTGTCAGTTGAGTTCCCGGCTCCCCAATTGCCTGAGCCGCAACCGTTCCTACCGCTTCTCCTATTTTTACTAACTTATTTGCGCCTAAATCCCAACCATAGCATTTTTGGCAAACGCCTCTTGTAGAATTGCAGCTTAGAGGGCTTCTAATATTAACCTTTTCAACACCTGTTGCCACGATTTCCTCGGCTTTTTCCCAATCAATAATTTCTCCAGCTTTGGCAATTGTTTTTGCCCTCTGATTTTCCGGCTTTGCCGGGCCTGATTTTATATCTTCCAAAGTTACTCTTCCCACAATTTTTGAAACATAATTCTGGCCGAGATCGTCAGCTTCTTTCCTTGAAATTTCAATTCCTTTTATTGTTTTGCAATCTTCTTCAAAAACTATTATTTCGTGGGCAACATCAATTAGCCTTCTGGTCAAATACCCGGCAGTTGAGGTTCTTAAAGCCGTATCAGCTGTTCCTTTTCTGGCCCCGTGCGTTGAAATAAAGTATTCCAAAACATCAAACCCTTCCTTAAAAGAGCTGATGACAGGCAATTCAATAATCTGGCCGACAGGATTTATAACCAATCCCTTCATCCCTGCCATCTGGACTGGCTGGCTCCAAGATCCTCTGGAACCCGAATCCACAATTTGGAAAACAGATCCGTTTTTAGGCAAAGCTTGAGGAACCAGTTTTTCAACTTCTGATTTCGCTTTTGTCCAAATTTCAATAACTTTGGCAATTTTTTCCTCCTTTGAAAGAAGTCCTTTTTGGTAATGATCCTCAACTTGGCTGATTTCTTTTTCAGCCCCTTCAATAATCTTTCCTTTTTCAGGAGGGATAACCAAATCATCAATTCCCCAGCTAATCCCTGACTTTGTCGCGTATTCAAACCCCAAATTCTTTATTTTGTCCAAGGTAATCTCTGCTATTTCCAATCCGTATTTTGAAATAATTCTGCTGGTTATTTTTTCCAGATCTTTTACTTTAATAAGCGAATTTTGGTAAGGATAGTCAGCAGGCAAAGTTTCATTAAATAAAATTCGGCCTACACAAGTCTCCACAAATTCATTTGGGTCTTTCCCCTTTATTCCCTTGGCCTTTATTTTTTCTTTAATAGAAATATCTCCAAATTCATAAGCTAAAACTGCTTCTTTGGGAGAGCCGTAAATTTTTGAAATAATTTCTCCTGATTCTATAATATTTGTCAGCCAATAGCACCCCAGAGAAATATCTTGGTATAAAGTAACTATTGGGGTCCCGGTTGCCGGCTTTAGAAGATTTAATGAAGACATCATAATTTCTCTTGCCTCAGTTTGCGCTTCAGTCGAAAGCGGCAAATGGACAGCCATCTGGTCTCCATCAAAATCAGCATTAAAGGCCTTGCAGACCAAAGGATGTATCCTGATTGATTCTCCTTCAATTAAGACCGGCTGAAATGCCTGAATCCCAAGTCTGTGCAAAGTGGGAGCTCTGTTTAATAAAACCAATTTTCCTTTTACTTCTTCTTCCAGGATTGCCCAGACCTCGTCGGTTTCTTCTTCAATTAATCTTGAGGCGCCTCTGACATTATAAGCTAATTCTTTTTCAAGAATTTTTCTTATTACAAAGGGTTTGAAAAGCTCCAAAGCCATTTGTTTTGGCAAGCCGCATTGGTTCAACCGCAATTCAGGACCAACAACAATTACCGACCTTCCAGAATAATCAACTCTTTTGCCTAAAAGATTCTGGCGGAATCTTCCTTGCTTTCCTTTTAGCATATCAGCCAAGGACTTTAATAATCTTCTGCCGCCAGTTGTTGCCTGAGTGGTAGTTCCCTTTCTCATCCCATTATCAATCAAAGCGTCTACTGCTTCCTGCAGCATCCTTTTTTCATTTCTGACTATGACGTCTGGCGCATTTATTTCCAAAAGATATTTTAAGCGGTTGTTCCTGTTAATGACTCTCCTGTACAAATCATTCAAATCGGACGAAGCGTATCTTCCGCCGTCTAACTGGACCATTGGCCTTAAATCCGGAGGCAAGACAGGTAATGCCGTTAAAAACATCCATTCTGGACGAAGGCTGCTATCTATCATTCCCTGCAAAAATTTTAATCTCCTCAATAATTTCCTCCTGTTTGCCGGAGTAGATTCTTCAATGTCTTTTTTTAGTTTTTCAATTTCCTTTTTTAAATCTACTTTTTCAAAAATCTTTCTTAAAGTTTCTGTTCCAGTGCCTGCTTCAAATATCTCTCCATATTTTAAAGACAAATCATGATATTCCACTTCGGATAAAACGCGGAGAAAATTCAAATTCGCAACTTCGGTTTTTGCCCGATCTCTTAGGGCAGTCAGCTCTTCAAGCCCTGACTTTTCTTCTTTTTTTGTTTTTGCCTTAGATTTTATGTTTTTTGTTTTTTGCTTATATTCTTTCTCAATTTCCTCCAAAGTATTTTTTTTCGCTTCCGGATTTACATTAGTTATAATATAAGCGGCAAAATAAATCACCCTTTCCAATTGCGCCATTGGCATGTCCAAAACCATTCCCACAGAAGAGGGAACTCCTTTTAAAAACCAGATATGCGCGCAGGGGCTGGCTAATTTTATATGGCCCATCCTTTCTCTTCTTACTTGCGACTTTGTCACTTCAACTCCGCAACGGTCGCAGACAATTCCCTTATATCTTATTCTTCTGTACTTTCCGCAATAACATTCGTAATCTTTTTCAGGGCCGAAAATTTTCTCGCAAAAAAGACCGTCTTTTTCCGCCCTTTGGGTGCGGTAGTTTATAGTTTCGGGCTTTGTCACTTCCCCATGAGACCAGCTTAAAATATTGTCAGGAGAGGCAATTTTTATTTTTATTGATTCTAAATCTGATACTTTCATAAAATAATTTAAAAAATTAATTTTTAGCTCAAATTAAAATTATTTCTGTTCCTGGGGCTTTTCTTTTAATTCGATGTTCAATCCTAAAGATTTCAATTCGGAAATTAGCAAAGAAAAAGAAGCGGGAACATTCGGCTCTTTTATATCCTGCCCTTCCAAAATAGCTTCATAAGTAGCTGCTCTTCCGGGAACGTCATCAGATTTGATTGTCAGCATTTCCTGAAGTATATGGGCTGCCCCATAACCTTCAAGCGCCCAAACCTCCATTTCTCCAAATCTCTGGCCTCCAAACTGGGCTTTTCCTCCCAGCGGCTGTTGAGTAATCAAAGAATAGGGGCCAATGGATCTCATATGAATTTTATCTTCAACCATATGGATTAACTTCATCATATAAATAATGCCTACGGTAATTTTTTCCGAAAATGGAAGACCGGTTCTGCCATCATAAAGAGTAACTTTCCCATTTTCCGGGATTCCGGCTTTTTTCAATTCTTCTTTTATGTCCGTCTCGTTAGCTCCTGCCAAAGACGGAGTAGCGGCATAGTATCCTAATTTTTTGGCGGCAAAAGCCAAATGAGTTTCCAAAATCTGCCCTAAATTCATTCTGGAAACAACTCCCAAAGGATTTAAAACCACATCAACCGGAGTTCCATCTTCTAAAAACGGCATTTCTTCTACTGGCAAAACCTTGGAAATTACTCCCTTGTTTCCATGGCGCCCGGCTAATTTATCTCCTGACTGGATTTTTCTCATTTCCGCAATTTCAACTTCAATTCTTTTTATGATTCCGGGCTCTAGCTTGTGCCCAAGGTCTCTGGAAAAAACTTTAACTCCGACAACTCTCCCCCGCTTGCCATGCTCCATCAAAAGGGAAGTGTCTTTTACCTCTCTTGCCTTTTCTCCGAAAATCGCCTTTAACAATCTTTCTTCAGCAGTCAAATCGGCTTCACCTTTTGGAGAAATTTTGCCAACTAAAATATCATTTGGCCCCACTTCGGCTCCAATCCTGATAATTCCTTCTTCGTCCAAATCTTTTAATTTTTCTTCTGAAACATTCGGAATATCGGAAGTGGTGACTTCAGGGCCCAATTTTGTTTCCCTGACATCGCAACCGAATTTTTCAATATGAATTGAAGTATAGGCATCTCCGGAAACCAATCTTTCCGAAATTAAAATAGCATCTTCAAAATTCCATCCTCTCCAGGGAGTAAAAGCAACCAAAATATTTTTTCCCAAAGCCAATCTTCCGCGAGAAATTGCTCCTCCATCTGTTAAAACATCTCCTTTTTTAATCGCATCTCCTTTTGCAACTACCGGCCTTTGGTGAAAACAAGTGTATTGATTGGTTCCGATAAAATTTCTTAAATTATAAGTTTCGTATTTTAAACTTTTATCTTTGGGCTTTATAGTAATATGGCTTGCGTCCACTTCGGCAACAATCCCGTCTTCTTTGGCAATTATTTCCTGGCCAGAATCTCGAGCCACTCTTTCCTCAACTCCGGTTCCAACCAATGGCGGATCGGGAAATAATAAAGGCGTAGCTTGCCGCTGCATATTAGAGCCCATTAAAGCCCTATTGGCATCATCGTTTTGTAAAAAAGGGATCAAAGAAGTGGCAACTGAAATGGACTGCTCTGAAGAAACATCAATATAATCTATATTATCCCTGTCAGCCAATCCTGGCTCGCCGTTTATTCGGGACTTCACGGTTTTTAGAATTATATTTCTTTTTTCATCAAGCAAAACAGCGCCAGAAGCTATTATATACCTCTCTTCCTCATAGGCATTAAGATAATGAATATCAGAAGTCACTCTTCCTTTTTCCACTTTAAAATAAGGGGTTTCGATAAATCCATAAGGATTGACTCTTGCAAAAGAAGCCAAATGCGAAACCAAGCCAATGTTTGGACCTTCTGGGGTCTGGATAGGACAAATTCTTCCATAGTGGCTAGGCTGGACATCCCTTACTTCAAAACCTGCTCTTTCTCTAGTTAAGCCTCCAGGACCTGTGGCAGACAACCTTCTTTTATGCTCTAGTTCTGCCAAAGGATTTTCATTATCCATAAATTGGGAAAGCTGGGAAGAAGTAAAAAATTCTTTTATCACAACCATAACCGGCCTCGGATTGATCAGTTGGAGAGGAGCCAAAGTATAGACATCTAAAGTCGACATTCTGTCTTTTATAATCCTTTCCATTCTTACCAAGCCAATTCTCATTCTGTTTATCATTAATTCTGCCAAAGTCCTTACTCTTCTGTTTCCCAAATGGTCAATCTGGTCTGGCTTTCCAGTCGGATCATTATTTAATCTGATGATTTCTTTTATGGTAGCCACAATGTCTTCTATTTTTAAAACCCTGTCCTGAACTGTAATTTCTTCTTCCGCCTTTTCTTTTTTATTTTTTGATTTTACCTTTAATTCAGGCAGCCTTTGCCATGTCCTCCATCTTCCAACCTTTGAAAGATCGTATCTTTCAAAGTTGAAAAACATATTCCAAATCAGTTCTCTTGCGGTATCGGGAGTAACCATATCTCCCGGCCTTAATCTGCTGTAAATTTCAACCAGAGCTTCGGCTTGATTGTGGGTTATGTCCCTTTTTAAGGTTTCTTCTATATAGTTTGTTTTTCCTGTGTTTTGCCCCTGGAATAATTCTTTTATAGACAAATCGTTATCAACGCCAAAAGCCCGCAATAAAGTAGTTGCGGCAACTTTTCTTTTTCTGTCTATTTTAACTCCTATAAAGCCAGTGGGTTCGGTTTCAAATTCCAGCCAAGCTCCCCGGTTTGGAATGACTTTTGCCCCAAATAAATTTCTTCCGCCAGAGGACTGGCTGGTTATAAATACTCCCGGGGAACGGATTAATTGAGAAATTGCCACTCTTTCCACTCCGTTTAAAACAAAAGTCCCCCTTTCTGTCATTAAAGGAAAATCAGTTAGAAAAATTTCCTGCTCTTTTATTTCTTTAGTTTTTAGATTAACTAATCTCGTTTTGACCCTAAGAGCGGCCTCATAAGAATCGTTGTTCAATCTTGCTTCCAAATCATCTTTATATTTTGGCGCATCCAATTTATAATCCAAAAACCAAAGCTCCAATTCTTTTCCTGTATAATCTCTAATTGGAGAAATTTCTTTGAAAAGCTCTTTTAGGCCCTTTTCCCAAAACCAAGCCCAGCTTTCTTTTTCCAAAGACAACAAATAAGGAAGGGGAAGAAAAACTTTTGTCTTCCCAAAATTTTTGATTTTTATTTCTTCCATAAGAAATAGAAATTAAATTAATAATCAAAAAGACCCTAAGCTGCAATTTTAGGGCGAGAATTTGTTTTTTATTTTAGAAAGAGAAGATCAATTTAAAATAAGAATGAATTTTAAACTATTTCGATATTAATACTTTTCGGGAAAAAAGTCAATATCCTAAAAACTCCAATTTTCAGTATAGCTTAAGCCAAAAAGGAAGTCAAGCCCAAAAAGAAATCCCCAATCCGGCAAGAACTCTATTTTCTTGACAATATTTTGAGAATTAATAAAATCCAAATTGGAAGACCCAACAAAAATCAGCTTAATTTTCGACCTTAGCTGGATTTTTTACGGGCCTTCCTTTTGTTTATGAGAATATCCAACAGAAATCCGGATAAGTTATTTTATTTTCGTATAATTTAAATATCCAGTCAAGGGTAAAATATCGTCACTGATTGGTTTTTATATTTTGCAAAATCCCAAAAGCCAAAAATATAGCAACCAATCCGCTGCCGCCGTAGCTGACCAAGGGCAAGGGGATGCCAATAATCGGCAAAATTCCTGTGTTCATGCCGACATGGATAAAAATCTGGGAAATAAAAATAATAGAAAGCCCTGAGGCGAAAAGCCGGGGGAAATTATTTCTGGCAAGAAAAGAAACCCTTAAAATCCTCCAGATTAAAATTGAAAAAAGAGAAAACAAAACTAAAATCCCCAAAAGCCCGGTTTCTTCAGAAATTACTGAAAATATGAAATCTGTCTGGGGTTCGGTTAAAAATCCGTATTGCGTTTGCGAACCCTTACCAAATCCTTTTCCTAAAATTCCGCCAGAACCGATTGCAATTTTTGACTGAAGCTGGCTCCAGCCAACTTGGAGGCGGCTTTCGGCCTGCGGCTGGAAAAAACTGATTATTCTTGCCTTCTGGTACTCCTTTAGAATAGTCCCCCAACTTACTGTAAAAACCAGAATAAAAATAAAAATTAATAGCAAAAAGTGCCTTATTTTTATCCCGGATATTATCAAAATGCCAAGCCAGATAGCAACCAATATCATGGCCGACCCCATATTCGGCTGGAGAAAAATAAGAAAAACCGGAATAAAAACATAAATTCCTGACAAAAAAATATGCCAAATCCGGTACATTTCAATATGGCGCATTGAAAAATATTTTGCTAACAAAATTATTAAAACAATTTTTGTGAATTCTATGGGATCTATTGAAACCGGGCCGATTTTATACCAAGATCTGGTTCCCCGGATTGTCGCCCCAAAGAAAAATAAAAGGACCAGGCTCAAAACACAAACAGAATAAAGCGCCAAAACCAAATAGTTCTCTTCCCGAAAATTTCTCCAGTCAAAAAAACTTATCGCTATCATTAAAACAAATCCTACTGCTAAAAAAATTATTTGTTTTTTAAAATTCAAAAAATCTCCCCTGCTCAAGGAGCTGCTGTAAATTGCCAAAAGCCCAATTGCGGACAATAAAAAGGCCGCCCCAATTAAAATCCAGTCAAGTTTTTTAATATGATTTAATATCCCCTTCATTTGCCAAGAATATTTAAAAATTCTTTCTCGTTTATTATTTTCACCCCCAGTTCTTTGGCTGTTTTAAATTTTGACCCAGGTTCATTTCCCGCCACCAAATAACTGGTATTTTTGGAAACGGATTCCGAAACTCTGCCGCCCAAAGCCCTGACTTTTTCTTTTGCTTCCTCTCTGCTCATAGATTCCAAAGCCCCAGTCAGGACAAAAGATATTCCTTTTAATTTTTGGATTCCAATTTGTTTTCTGCTTTCTATTTTAACTCCAGCCTTTTTTAACTTTTCAATAAACCTCAAATTCCTTTTGTCTTTGAAAAAATTATAAATAGATTTTGAAACTACAGGCCCTATATCCGCCACTTCCGTCAAATCAAAAAGAGAAGCTTTTTCCAAATTTTCTATAGAGCCGAATTTTTCTGCCAGATCTTCAGAAGTTTCCTGCCCCGCATTCCTGATCCCTAAAGCATAAATAAATCTTGAAAGGCCAATCTCCCTTTTTGACTGAATGGCGGAAATTAGATTTTCAGCAGATTTTTCGCCAAACCTTTCAAGGCCAGAAACATCTTTTTCTTTTAATTTGAATAAATCCGCCGGATCGTAAATTAGCCCCTCATCCAGCAATCTGTCAATTATTTTAGGCCCAAGCCCGACTATGTCAAATATTGCTGCGAAATGGTAAAAAGATTCTCTTTTTTGCGCTGGGCAATTTTTCTTGTTCGGACATCTCCAAATTGCCTCGCCTTCTGGCTTCAATAATGGTGTTTCGCAAGATGGGCATATTTTTGGCATTTTAAAATCTATTTCTTTTCCGGTCCTTAATTCCGGCAAAACAGAAATTATAGCCGGTATTACATCCCCCGCCCTGCCGACTATTACCGTATCTCCAATTTTTAAACCCAACCTTTTAATCTCATCTTCATTGTGCAGAGTTGCATGGGAAATTTCTACGCCCCCCACTTCAACGGGCTCCAAGTAAGCAATAGGAGTTATAGCTCCTGTCCTGCCAACCTGAACTTTAATATCTCTTACAATAGTAGTTGCTTGTTTTAACGGAAACTTAAACGCCATTGCCGCCCGAGGGGCTTTTCCCACAACTCCCAATTTTTCATAAATTTCATTATTGTTAATCTGGACAACAATGCCGTCAATTTCATAAGGCAATTTTTCCCGGTTTTTATACCAAAAGTCATGGAATTCATAAACCCCTTCCAGCGTTTTGCATCTTTTATTATATTTATTGTTTGTTTTAAAGCCCAGGATCTGTAAAATTTTGTGAGATTGTTCATGGTTTTTCTGGCCAAAATCAGTGATTAGCGCATAAGCATTTGTGTCTAGCAACCTTCTGGCAGTAATTTTTGGATCCAACTGCCTGATAGAACCTGCGGCTAAATTTCTGGGATTGGCAAAAGCCGGCAAGCCCTGTTTTTTCTGCTCTTCATTTACTTTTTCAAAATTCTTTTTGGTGATTATCGCCTCCCCCCGGGATATCACTTCTTTTAAATTGGTTTTTTTAATAGAATTTGAAACCTCTTTTAATCCTTCTTTTTCCAGGTCTTTAAGAATATCATCTAATTCTCTTAGTTTTAAAGGAATTGCTTCAATTGTTTTTAAATTCTGGGTTATATCTTCACCGATTACTCCATCTCCCCGGGTAGACCCTGTTTTAAAAATCCTATTTTCATATAATAATTCTATTGCCAGCCCGTCTAATTTTGGCTCGCAGTAATAATCAATTTTTTCCAAGTCCTCTTTTGAAAGAAGCCGGGAAAATCTGGCTTTCCAATCTTCCATATCTTTTTTTGAAAATGCGTCATTAAAAGAAAGCATTCTCTGGGAATGCCTGACTTTTTTAAATTCTTTTAATGCTTCCCCTCCCACTCTCTGGGTGGGCGAATCCGGAGTTATAAATTCCGGAAAATTTTTTTCTAAATCAAAAAGCTCCTTTTTCAAGGAGTCCAGAGCCGCATCGGAAATGTCTTGACGGTCTAAAACATGGTAGAGGTAGCGGTAATGGTTAATTGCGGCTTTTAATTTTTCAATTCTATTTTTTGCCTCCAACTTTTCCATTTTATCTGGCAATCATAATAGCTCTTTTGGTTTTTTGATAAATGCCTATTGATTTTATGCAAAAGTTTACATCTCCGGTATTTGGGCAATCAGCGTCTCCCCCCGGGGAGGTGCCTTGGACATTGTAGTTTGCCTGGCCTCCGCTGCCAAGATTTAAAATCCCGCTGGCTGAATATGACTCATCTCCATCGTTAAAAAGAGATTCTTCAATTCCGGTTTCTGCGGCATAAAAAGCAGTAACAGAATCTCCAATGCCTGCCACTGTTTTTATTTGCCCAATTAAAATTGCGCTCAAGCCCAAAACCATGCCAAGCAAAATAGTCATAATTACCAAAGCCAGATAAATAGCGGCTCCTTTTTGTTTTTTTCCTTGTTTTTCCATTTTAATATTGAACATCAAGATTTCTTTGGGAAATTGTCGTTTGAATGCTTATTTTGGAATTTTCTTTGCCTTCTATCTCAAAAAAAATAGTTATTGCCGGCTGGAGGCTGTCATCTTGGCTCCAGGTGTCTGCAGGCCCGATATTAAAGGAAGCAACATTTAAATTCGGGGCGGTTAAATTATTTTCAGTGATAAAACCTGTATCAATTTCGGTTTTTCTCTCCACTAAATAACATTTTCCCCCAGAGCATTCTCTAAAAAATTCCTGGCAATAATCCCCAAGATATGTTTTAAACTTAATCCCCCCGGTTCCGCTTGAGGTTTTTTCATAATTCAAATTATCCAGAGAAAGGCATTCGGGTCCTGAATCTTTTTTTGCCATTCTTATCGCCCGGCTTATGTATTCTAAAGCATAGCTTGTCTGGTCCAAAATTTCCTGCTCTGCCAAAACCTTTCTTTGGGATTTCATAGACGAAACGAAAACTCCGATTGCCGCTCCAACAATCACAGAAAAAATAGTAATAGCCACCATCATTTCAACTAAAGTAAATCCCTTGTTTTTTATTCTTGTATCCATTTGTATATTTTTTCCTCGGCAGAAAACCGCTTATCTACTCCTTTTTCCTGCCAAAATACGTCTACTAAAACTTTTAAAATGTCCCCGGTGCCTTCTTGAGTTATAGTTATTTTCCTTGCAAATTTTGTAGGAATCCCGCTGGAATAACTATAAAAATTGCCGTCTATATTCAAATAATTTTCCGAATATGGCCGAAAGCATTGCGGCTGGGATAAGGGATCGGGATCTGAAACATTTGCGCACGCATAGTCCGCTTCACAGCCTGCCGAACAATTAGTTAATCCTTCGTCCCAAGTATTCAATGGATTTGTATTATTTATTTTTTCCAGGAAATTCCCGTCTCTTACCGCCCTGACAATCTCAATGCCTTCTTGCGCCAAATATGCGGCCGTCAAGCGCGAAGTATTTATTTTCGTAGTTGTAATAATTTGAGGAATTATATTAGTTATTCCAACTATGCCAACTGCAACTATAAAAACAGAAATAATTACCTCAAGCAGAGAAAAACCTCTTTTAGATTTTAATTTTTTACTCAACATAAATTAACCCCGCTTTATTTACGTGAATTTTTTTATTTTCCAGTGGGCTATTGTTTACAGACAAAGTAATTATTGCTTCCGGAACTTCGCTGCCGGGCATATAATTTAAATTTACGGCAGGATCAGGCGGCTCAAAGTTTACGCTTATTTGGTTTTGCGGCGTATTTATTCCGGAAATAACAATGTTTTTTTCTAATTTTATTGTTTCCAAAACCGCATCTGACCCGGAATAAAATTTATCCGGTGATTGAGTATCGGCATATAATATATAACTATCAGAGCCAGAAATTGCAAAAACCCCGTAACCCCTTGCGCTGCTTCCCCCGCAGGCAGGGCAGTCGGCGGAGGAAATCACCATTTCTTCAGCCCTCCTTATGTCTTGCGCTAATTTGCTGGCTGCTCTTTGCAGGGCGAGATGATTCTGGCCGCTTCTGTACCTTGGAATGGTTATCGCAGACATAATGCCAATAATGGAAATTACCACCATGATTTCAACAAGAGTAAACCCTTTATTTGAATTTTTCATTAAAATAAGCGCCATAAAATTAAAACAAATTTATATACCAGCTGATTATATTTTGCCCGAAAAATAAAGCCAGAAATGTTCCAGTTACCAAAAATGGCCCAAAAGGTATTTCAGAAGAAAACTTTCTTTTTCTTGAAATTATCAGCCCTACTCCTATTATAGCACCTATTAGAAAAGCTAAAAATAAAGCGACTGTTATTTTGGGAAAACCCAAGAAAAGCCCCATAAAAAAAGCCAATTTTATATCTCCAATCCCCATCCAGTTGCCCCGGGAAATTAAAACAATTATGAAAAAAAACAGTGCGGCAAAAAAGGCAGAATATAGAAAAATTAATAATTCCTGTCCGCTATATAAATGTAAAAATATGCCAGCTATCAAATACCAGATGCCAGATGCTAAAATTGCTGCATAAATTACTTTGTCGGGAATTATAAAGTGTTTTAAATCAAAAACGAAAATAATAATCAGAAGGCTGGTAACTAGTAACCAGTAGCTAGTAACTAGTAAATTCAGGAAAGAATGTTGGGCGACGAGAAGAAATAAAAAACCGGTGGCTAATTCAACTAAAGGATATTGCCAGGAAATTGGCTTTTTGCAATATCGGCATTTTCCTCTTAAAATTAAAAAACTAAAAACAGGAAACAAGTCCTGCCATGATAATTGGTGTTTGCAAAAAGGGCAGTAAGACCTGCCTTTTAAAAAGCTCTCTTCTTTTTCCAAACGATAAATTACGCAATTTAAAAAAGAGCCGATTAATAACCCAATGATAAAAGCAAAAACGTAAAAAATAAATTGCATTTTCCTTTATTGCCCGCAGGCTAAATTTGTGAGGGAGCAAGTATCATTCCCTATTTGCCCAACATCGCTAACGCATACTGTGTTTCCCGATGCATTTATTATTGAAACGCAATAATCTTGGTTTGTCGCGCCTAAATAGCAAGCAGCCGGAGGATTGCTTCCATTAGTATTGTTTAAGCTCTCTTCAAGATTTTCTATTTCCTCGCCATATTTTAAATTATATTGGTTTAAAGTATTGTCAGTGCCGTCACAAAGGTCTGAATAAGAGCCCGAATCACCCATAATAAGTTCGGCAATGCTCCTGATCTGATTTAGTTCAACTAGCATTCTTTTATTTTTTGCATCATTTCTCGCATCCATTACAGAAATAACAACAATAGCAGACAAAATTCCGATTATCGCAATAACCACTAACAACTCAATTAAAGTAAATGCTTTTCTTTTTGAAGATGCCATTTAAATTTAAAATTAAAGAATAATCCTATTATTCTTATTTTAATATTTTTATTTTCAAAAGCAAGGATAAATAAATTATCCCAAGCCTTTGGGCTTGGGATAATTTGAAAATCAGAAAAAATAATCCTACTACTATGGGCAAGTATAGGTAAGCGCAGGAACTCCAGCTGCTTCTACTTTTACTTGGCCTGTTGAATCAACGCACCAATCTCCTGTATCTCCGCACAAATCAGCGAAAGCTAAATAATGCTGACCATCGGCAGGATCGATTGCGAGTTGATAAGCAGCATCATCATCGCTGCACCCCGGAGGATCTAATTGGATCGGAACTGTATATCCGGCATAGGTTGCACCTGAATCATAGTAAATTTCTGCATCGGCTCTGATTTGCCCCAATTCTCCTTTTATTTCAGCATCATAAGCTCTGTCTCTTGCATTGCTTAATGACACTAAAACTATTGCAGATAAAATTCCGATAATTGCAATGACAACCAAAAGTTCAATCAAAGTAAAACCTCTTTTTTTCTTTTTAGCAAAAAATTTCATACAGATTAAACTAATTTTAAAAATAATTAAGCTTACTCGACCTTTCTTATTTTATTCCTTAATTATAGCATAAAATAATGATGTCAACTGTGGAAAACTCCTATCCCAGACCCACGCTGTAAAGAGGCAGCAAAACTCCTGCCAGCAATCCGGCTACCGCTAATCCGAGGACAATTAACATTAATGGCTCCAAAAGCCTAATTAAACTGTCTATTGTCCTATCCACTTCATCTTGATAAAAAGTTACTATATTCAGCAAAGAGCTGCCTAATCTTCCTGTTTTTTCTCCTACCATTGCCATTTGGATAAAAAGAGGTGAAATTTCATTGGGATAATTTTCCAAAGTTGCGCTAATCTGTTCTCCCTTCCTTACCTCATCCATTGCCGTAAAAATAATTGATTTATAAACATAGTTACCCACTACTTCTCCTGAAATCTCCAAGGCCCTGGCAATAGGAATTCCTCCTGAAATCAAAGTAGAAAGGTTTTCAGCAAAGCGCGTTAAATAAATTTTTTTCAAAAGAGAGCTAATTATGGGTATTTTCAAAGAAAACCTGTCGAAATCCTTTTTCCCTTCTTCGGTTTTAATATATTTTAAGCCGAAAAATATTCCTCCGGCCAGAATAATTACTGCCAACCAAAACCATTTTTTCAAAAATTCAGAAAACGCGATTATGGCTTTTGTAATTAGCGGCAATTCTTGGCCTGTCTCTTTTAAAACCTGAGTTAAAGGAGGCAGAATGAAAAAAATCATAGCCGAAAAAACTGCCGCAAAAACAATAAAGACAAAAACAGGGTACAACATAGCTCCTTTAATTTTATTCTGAAAATTATATTCTTTTTCCAAATGGTCGGCTAAATAATCCAAAGATTCTGTAAGTTTTCCCGAGGCTTCCCCGGACTTTATCATGTTAATGTAAAAAGGCGAGAAAAGTTTGGGATAAATGCTAAAAGCAGAAGATAAAGGGCTCCCTCCTTCAATTTCTTCGCTTAACTTCATTATTTTTTCCTTAAAATCCGCTTTTGAAGCCTGTCTAGCAATTGCAGTTAATGATTCGACTATGGGAACTTGAGATTTAAACATAATCGCCAATTGCCGCGTGAAAACAGCCACATCTTTTTTTGATATTCCTTGAAAAAGCTTTATCTGTCTGTTATATATCGGCCCCTTTGCCACTTCTTCCAAAGAGGTGACATAGAGCCCGTATTTTTGCAGAATTATCAAAGCAGTATCTGAAGAAGAGGCCTCTACCACTCCTTTTTGGACTTGCCCTTCTTTTGTTCTGGCTTGGTAGTTGAATTTCATATTAATTTTAAAATTAATTATTTAATCAATTTTTTTAATTCATTTGGATTTAAAGAATAACCCAAAGCAGTTTCCAGAGAAACTTCTTTTGCCCTGACCAAGCCCGCCAAAGACCTGTTTAGAGAAATCATCCCCACTTCAGCTGAAGTTTCAATGACCAAGTCAAGCTCATGAATTTTATTTTCCCTGATTAAGTTTGCCACAGCCGGAGTTGAAATCATTATTTCGCAAGACGGGGCCACTCCGCCTTTCATTTTTGGTATTAATCTTTGAGAAATAACTCCCAAAAGAGAACTGGATAACTGCGCCCTGATTTGCTGCTGCTGTTCAGGAGGAAAAGAATCAACTATCCTATGAATTGTCTGGGAAGCGGAATTTGTGTGTAAAGTCGCAAAAACCAGGTGTCCGGTTTCAGCTGCAGTAATGGCAATGCTCGTGCTTTCGGGGTCCCTCATTTCTCCTAGCATAATAATATCCGGGTCTTGGCGGAAAGTTGACTTCAAGGCACTGGCAAAAGAAAGAGAATCTATATAAACTTCCCTCTGTTCAATGATGCATCTGTCATCCTGAAAAACATATTCTATAGGATCTTCAATAGTAATTACGTGCTCTGACCTTGAATGGTTTATTTCATCAATCAAAGCTGCCAGAGTTGTGGACTTTCCCTGCGAAGACGGCCCGGTTACAACAACAAATCCTTGGGTGGCTTTTGTAAACTCATGCAAAATAGGAGGAAGCCCTAATTCTTCAATTGTCCTGATTTTTGCCTGAATCAATCTTAAAGCCAGAGAAACATATCCTCTCTGGTAAAAAATATTTACCCTAAAGCGCGACTGGTCTTTGAAATTGTAGGAAAAATCAATTTCTTTTTCTCTCAGAAATTTCTGCTTTTGTTCCTCGTTCATCAGGTCCGTGGCCAAACTCTCTGATTCTTCGGGCAAAATAACTTTTCTTTTCAAGGGAATTAATCTCCCGCTTATCCTTAAAATCGGCGGATGGCCCGCTGAAATATGAAGATCAGATGCCTGTTCCTGGATTGTAATTGATAATAAATCTTCTAATTGTTCTATATTATTTGCCATATTTTTTATTTATTGGGTAACCTTTTTAATTTCCTCTATTACTTCGCTTGGAGTATAGTGGGCTTTTATTAAATATTTTGTAGCGCCCATAGCCAACCCTCTTTCAACCTCTGATTTTTGTCCAAGATTGGAAAGGATTACTACGGGTATATTGCTTAATTTTGAGTCGGCTTTTATTTCTTTTAAAATTTCCCAGCCGTCAATTTTCGGCAGGACAAGATCCAGCACTATGACATCGGGAGTTTTTTCCTGAAGCTTTCTTCTGGTTGCCTCCCCGTCCTCAACGATATCAATTGAATAATCTGCCTCTTTTAATTTGGCCGCGTAAATATCAATTAAAAACGGATCGTCTTCAACTAATAAAACTGATTTTTTCATTTTATTTATCTTTCTTTTGTTACCCTTAAAACCTCCTCTATTGAAGTAACTCCTGCCAAAGCTTTTAAAATTCCGTCTTGTATCATGGTAGACATGCCTTGGCGCTTTGCCTCTTCAAAAATTTTGTTTTCTGAAAGGTCTTTTAATATGGTTTCGGACAGCTGGCTAGTCATGGATAAAACTTCAAAAACCGCGATTCTTCCTGAATAACCCTTAAAATTGCACTTTTTGCAGCCGACTGGCTCAAATACAAAAATATCCTGAAGAGAAAAAGGAATGTCCTTTTTAACAATTAGGGGAAGGCTTGCCAGCTCTTTTGAAATTAAATCTTTTATTTTTTTGGGCGGAACTACCTTTTTTTTGCAAAACGGGCACAATTTTCTAACCAATCTTTGGGCCAAAGCCACGCTCAAAGTAGGAGAAATCAAAAAAGGCTCTACTCCCAAATCCACTAATCTCGGAATCACTCCCAAGGCGTCGTTTGTGTGCAGTGTTGACAAAACTATATGGCCGGTTAAAGCCGCATGAGTTGCCAAGTTTGCCGTTTCCTGATCCCTGATTTCTCCCACCATAATGATGTTTGGATCTTGCCTTAATATATGCCTCAAGCCCGTAGCAAAATCATAACCAATTTCCGGCTTTATCTGGGATTGGTTTATTCCCTCAACAAAATATTCAATTGGGTCTTCCAAGGTAACAATATTTACCCCTTCTTTATTTAAGATATTTAAAATGGCGTACAAAGTCGTAGTTTTTCCAGAACCCGTAGGGCCCGTAGACAAAATTAAACCATACGGTTTTTCAATTGCTTCCTTTACAACTTTGAAATTTCTTCCTTCCAAGCCCAAATCTTCAAAACTTTTCAAGCCTTCTGCCGGATCCAAAATTCTCAAAGCAACTTTTTCCCCCAAAGCCGTAGGAAAAGTTGAAACCCTGAAATCAATTTCTTTGTCGTCAACTTTTGTGGAAAATCTCCCGTCTTGAGGAATTCTTGTTTCATCAATCTTTAAGTTAGAAAGGATTTTAATTCTGGCAATGACCGCCGGATGGATTCTCAAAGGCATTAAAATGCTTGAGTGAAGCACGCCGTCTAGCCTGAAACGGATTCTTAATTTGTCTCTTGTCGGCTCAATGTGGATATCGGAAGCTCCGCCCTCTACAGCATGGCGCAAAATAACAGCCACGACTTTGGAAATTGGCGCTTCTTCAACTAACCTTTCAAATTCAGTCGGCTTTGTTGGCGTCTGCTCAACTTTTTCAACTTTCAGTTCGGTTTCCAGTTCTTCCAAAGCCTTTTTCACTTCTCCTCTCAAAGTCCTGTACTGTTTTAAAAGATTATTAAAGGTGGTCAGCGTTATTAAAAAAATGCGGCAAGTGAATTTTCCCTGCCGGGACAAAAATTTAAGAGCTTCTTGCGCCCTTAAGTCTTCCGGGTAAACCATGCCAACTTCCAAAAAATCATCCCCTTTTACCAAAGGAATCATTTTGTAATATTTTGCCGATTCCTCAGGAATCATTTCCAAAAGAGTCAAAGACACTTCTTCTGCAGGGACATCTTCTTTAAAAGGAATTTTTAACTCTTCGCCTTTTAAAGCAAATAAAACAACTTCTGAAACCAGCTGTTTTTCCAGAATTACTTCTTCTTCCTTTTTTCCTGAGTTCTTAACCTCATACTCAAGAGAGGCTGCTTTTTCTTTGTCTAAAAGCCCTTTTTTTAATAACTGCTGAATTAAAATTGGCATTTTTTAAAAAGGTATGAAAGGATTATCTCTCCCGACTTCTCCCTCAAATGGCTGTATTTTTTCAAATAACTGAAGGCTTCCGAAAAGCGGATCTGAGCCGCTTTCTTCTAACAATTTAAAATTTATTTCCGGCGCAACAGTTTTGTTTGCTGCTACTTGGGAGCTTGGTTTTGCTGAGCTGAATTTTATTTTTAAATTAAAGGAAGATGACAATTCTTTTTCTTTCGGGTAAGAATATTTGATTTCTTCAATTTCAATGAGCCGGGAGGATTTTTCCACATTTGCCAGAAAATTTTTAAAAGCCGAGTAAGGCCCGGATAAAGAAATGTCAAAACGGGATTCTTTTAAACTCGGGTTTTCTTTGGGAAGCGTGGTTAAAACCTTGCCTATTTCAGTAAAATATAATCCCGTTTCTGCGGCGTTTTTCTGCAGAAAATCCAAAACAGACGGCAGAGATTCTCCTTCAGGAAGAGCAGAATCTATTTTTTTTAACTGCTCTGGATATTTTTTTAAATCGTAAGAAAATCCAGCTAATTTTTCAAAATAAGCTTTTTTCTCTTTAAGAGCGGCTGCTTTTTCTTTCAACTGGCGCGAAACAAAAGTAAATTCTACGTATTTTGGCGATGCCAGCCATTTCCAGGCGACAAAAACAGCTGCCAAACAAATAATTATTATAAATGGTTTTTTCATTTTTTAAATAATTTTGGATTTAAAAGGGAACCGAAAGTAAATTCGATTTCCTCTTTTTTTCCAAAAGAAACATTAGTTAAATTAACTCCTCTAAATGAATCTTCTTTTTCCAGAATCAGCAATTGCTGGCCGAGCGACTTAAAGTCGTCGGAAACTCCGGAAAATTCAATCTTGCCTTCTTTGGATTTTAAATCCAGTTCTGAAATCCAGATTTTAGGATGGGAAACTTTTTCAAATAAGGAGAATAAATTTGAATTTAAAAGATGGTTTTTAAGAAGTATCGCAAAATTATCAATTTTTTCCTTATATCCCCAAACTTCATTTTCCAAAGCCATTTCATCCTGCGTTTTTACCAGGCCATCGTTAACTACCTTGAGGCTTTTGTTGCCCTGTATGATAAGAAAAGAAAAGGCCGCATAGCTCAATAATGTGACCGCCAGTAAAATTATTGAGGCATATAACAATATGTTTATCCACGAAGGTATTTTTACGTCTGTTTTTGGAACTTGAATTGCCATATTTTTTAAAATTAATTATAAACCTTTTAAAGCCATTCCCACGGCGATGGCGTAGGAAGGGCTAAATTTTGCTAATGATTCTGAAAGAACTTCTGGATATAAAATGCCCAAAAACGGATCTCCAATTTCCACTTCTGTTTTAAGCGCTTCTAAAAAATATTTTTTTAATCCCGGCAATAAAGATGACCCTCCTGCCAAAATTATTTTTTCTATTTCTTTGCCGTCGGTTTGGCGGAAATTGTGGGAAGTTTTTTCAATTTCGGCTATTATGAAATCAACTAAAGGAATCAGCACTTTTGCAAGTTCGGGCAATAAAAGCCCTTTTTCTCTTTTTAAATATTCTGCTTCTTTTACATCAACATTCAACGATTTTGAAATTACTTGGGTTATTTCGTTCCCGGAAATATCAAAGCTGTGACTCTTTTTTAAAATTCCTTTGTCAACAATATTGACTGTCACGCTCTGGGCGCCGATATCAACCAAGCAAATGGTTTTTTTATCTTCTTTTACAAGAGCCCGCAATAGCCCAAAGGCCTCTGCCTCAATTGATTGAAGCTTTAAATTGGCAAGAGAAGCGATTTCTTGATATTGCCTGATAATTGTGTTAGGTATTGCAACCAGTAAAATTTTTGACGAAGAACTAAGGCCTCCATTTTTTGGAGCGCCCTCTATTATTGCCCAGTCAAGAGTCACTTCGGACAAAGGCATGGGGATGTACTGCTTTGCGGAAAATCTTACAGCTTCCGGCAGCTCGTTCTTTGTCATTGGCGGAAGCTCAAAATCCACAAAAAAAGTTGAAAAATCCGGTATGGAAAAATTAGCTTTCTTTTCTGAAATTTTTGCTTCTTCAAGAATTGCCAAAATTGCTTTTGCAATTTCGCTGTTTGAAAGCAATAGCATGCTTCCGTCTGAACTTCTGAATGGCTTTTCGTAAAAAGCATCAGCGGACATTTCTCCGTAATTCTCTAGTTTTATTTTATCACCTCGACGGGACAATTCAACAATTTTTATTGAAGAAGTCCCGATATCAATCCCCAAAAGATTTTTATAAGATACTTTAAATGGAAACCAAATCATTCTTCTTATTTACTATTTTCCCTTTTTAATATTATATAATAAAAACAAGATGCGGACTAATGTTGAAAACTTTTTTCTAGACCTTCTTTTCCCGAAATTCTGTTTTCGCTGCAAAAAAGAGGGGAGCTTTCTTTGCCAGGACTGCATGTCAACTTTGGATATTCTAAATTCCTCTTTTTGCCTCTGCAAAAACCCTCAAAGATTGCCCCAAGCCGGAAAATGCTACAGATGCCAGGCAAAGAAACTTAACGGGTTATACTTTGCAATTTCTTACAAAAATAATTTAGTCAAAAATTTAATCCACCAATTTAAATACGACCCTTATGTCAAAGAATTGTCTGTTTCTTTATCTTCTTTAATTATAACCCATTTATTAACAATCCAGAAGTCTTTTGATAGGGATAACTCTGTTTTAATCCCTGTCCCGGTTACTAAAAAGAGAAAAAAATTAAGGGGCTTCAATCCGTCTGAAGAAATCGCAAAAGAATTGGCCAAAAATTTAAACCTTCCCCTACTGGCTGATTGCCTAATTAAAATAAAAGAAACCCGGCCGCAAATGGAGCTTTCAGCCGAGGAAAGAATGGAAAATATAAAAGGAGTTTTTGCGGTTGAAAATGCAGAAAAAATAAAAGATAAAAAAATTCTTTTAGTCGACGACGTTTACACAACCGGCTCAACCATGGAAGAATGCGCGGGAGCTTTAAAGGGTTCAGGCGCTTTTGAAGTTTGGGGAGTTGTGGTGGCAAGGGAAGAATAAAAAAATCGACCCGCGGGTCGATTTTTTGCTTTGGCTAAAAATTTACCATTTCAAATCCCTTTCTTTTTTGTCTTTTATTAATTTTATTCTATTTTTAGTCCTTGAGGTCCAGTCCAAAATTCCTATAGAAGTCAAAACTGCTTCCTTTTCTTTTTTATCAAGCACCTTTTTGTCTAGTAATTTCATTAAAACTTTAATCGCCTCTTTATGTTCCATAAATTTAATATAAAAATTTTTCAGCAACGTTTAAATTTTCTCAGAAAATTTATTACGTTGCGGACTTGTCACGCCGAAGCTCTGGCGAAGCCCGCCTCCGCCCTTTAGGGCTTCGGCGGAGCGAAGGCGGAGAGGGTGAGATTCGAACCCCGTACAAATCTTCGCTCCGCTCGGATTATACGGGGCAGGCTCACTTCGATTCCAATGTTTTTCCGCAGACCACGTCAGAAAGCGGAGGGTGGAGGATTCGAACCTCCGAGGGGATTTCTCCCCAACTGGTTTTCAAGACCAGCGCTATAGTCCTCTCAGCCAACCCTCCGCTTTCGTACGTGGCAAGACTGCTGCTTTCAACCGCTCAGCCACCTCTCCATTTTTATTTATCGTGCAATATCTCTTCTGATTTTCTTAATTGAAAAACCAAATTATCCAAAGCCGTGTCAAACGCTTCCAATAATTTAAAAGCTGTTTTCTCTGCAACCAATTTATGCTTTTTAATAATCAAAATAAATTCAACTGAAAAATTATTGTGATGCGAAAGATATTCTACGTTTATTTTCAAATCAGCAAGGTCTAAATTTCCGTGTTGTAAAAAACGAGTTATCCTGCCTTGTTTTTCTTTTGTAAAATGATTTCTAATTTGTTCTTCGCAACCCTTATCGGCTTTTTTAAAATAAAAATTTATAGTCATAAAATTAAATGATTATAATTTTACTAACTGGCGGAGAGGGTGGGATTCGAACCCACGAGGGGATTTCTCCCCTAACACATTAGCAGCGTGCCGCTTTCGGCCACTCAGCCACCTCTCCGTTATATTTAAAGATTAACTTAAATTTATTATTTTTTCAAATCTTTTTAGATTCTCCGTTTTTCCAAAATTTTCCAATTCTCAAAATTTTTCCAGACCAGAAATCAACCAGCAAACCCCTCCTCCATATCGCCCGCCATATCACCCCTTTTTATTTAGTAATGTTTACGCCATGGTGTAAATATTACTAATATTAAACGTTGGAAACATTAGAGATTAAAATATTTTTTAAGATTTTTATCATTCTCAAGCTTACTTACCTCTAAAATCTGAATTTGTCTTTTATCCGCTCCTAGAAATTCTCTCAAAAGACTTACTTCTTTATTGCAATGGTAAGGAAAAGCCCAAATGCTTTTTTGAAGCTGGTAAAATCCAAATTCCTTTAGTTTTCTCCTGAAAATATCCCGAATTATCCGGGAAGAACTGGGAATATCGAATATAACTAATCGCCACAACCCGTCCCATTTCTTCGGTTTTTCAATTTTTAAATCATCTATCTGATACTTTCTGGCACGTTTTCTCCCTTCTTTAGTCAGCGCAATTATTACGTCCGGCCCCTCTCTTTTTAATTGGATCATCCCTCTCTTTTTTAAATAATCAAAAGCATAAACAGATTTTTTCTTTTGAGGCTTTGCCTTAAGAATGCCTTTCATTAAATTTACGCAAAAATAAGGCGAGGTCGCGGCAATACAAACCGCACCCGTTAGCAAAAGATACTTTAAAATTTCTTTAGAATAACATTCAACTTTTATTTTTGTAATTTTCCCCATATCTTTATTCTAGTATAAATTATACCATAGTGTAAATATTGCTGAAAGATGATAACAGATATGGCAATGGCCGGTTGTTTTTTGGGGTTTTTTATGTTATTTTGAATAAGCTTGCCCCCATGGTTTAATGGATAAAATACGAGGTTGCGGACCTTGTGACTGTAGGTTCGAATCCTACTGGGGGCACACTTCGACTCGCTTTACTCGCTCAGTGTAAACCTATGAACCTTTCAACTTCAGTTGAAGAAATTCCTCATGTTGGCCCGGCTTATCAAAGAAGGCTGAAAAAGCTGAACATTAAAACCGTTGGCCAGCTAATTTTCCATTTTCCTCATCGCTATGAGGATTTTTCAAATTTAATTTTGATTTCTCAAGCTGAAGAAGGAGGTCCCTTTTCTGTCCAGGGGAAAATAACAGATATTAAAACTTTCCGGGCCTTCAGAAGGAAAATGATGCTGACTCAGGCAACTGTCGAGGACGAAACTGGAAAAATAAAAGCTCTCTGGTTTAACCAGCCCTATTTGATAAACACTTTGAAAAAAGGAACTTTTGTCTGTCTGGCCGGCAAAGTAAAGGGCAAAAAAAGCTCAAAATATTTTTCCAGCCCGGCTTATGAAAGAATTCCTTCAAACTACAAAGAAGTGGATTTTGAATTGAATCATACCGGCGGATTAATTCCTATATATCCTGAAACCGAGGGACTGTCTTCAAAATGGCTAAGGTTTATTGTAAAGCCGATTTTGACAGAGTTGGGAAACAAAATTGAAGATTCTCTTCCTTCAAAAATTTCCCAAAAATACAATTTTCTGCCATTTCAAAAAGCAATCTGGCAGATACATTTTCCCGATTCCTTAAAAGATGCGGAGGAAGCCAAAAAAAGGTTTTCTTTTGAAGAATTATTCCAGCTTGCCCTTTTTGTTTTGAGAGAAAGAATGAAATTGGCAAAAGAAACAGCCCCGGCCATACCTTTGGATGTAGGGCTTATGAAAGAATTTACCGAAAGTTTGCCTTATAAATTAACCGATGCCCAGAAAAAATCCGCTTGGCAGATTTTAAAAGATTTGGAAAGGCCAAGGCCAATGAACCGGCTTTTGGAAGGAGATGTCGGCTCTGGAAAAACAGTTGTGGCGGCGATGGCGGCTTTAAATGCGACGAAATCAGGATATCAAGTTGCGCTCCTTGCTCCAACTGAAATTTTAGCAAAACAGCATTTCAAAACCATAAATAATCTTTTGGAAAAATTTGATATAAATGTGGGGCTAATTACCGGCAAAGAAAGCTATTATAAAAATCAAAAAATAGAAAGAAAAAAACTTTTGGAAAACGTAAAAGACGGCAAAACCAATATTTTAATCGGCACTCACGCAATAATCCAAGATACGGATCCCGAAACCCCTAAAAAAACCCCTGTCCAGTTTAATAATTTGGCTTTTGTAATTATCGACGAACAGCATCGTTTTGGAGTGGAACAAAGAGCCAAACTAATAACTAACAGCTACAAATTAAAAACTGCCCAAAAAACGATACCGCACTTTTTGAGCATGACCGCCACCCCTATCCCCCGCACGCTCTCTTTAACTATTTACGGGGATCTTGATTTATCAATCATTGACGAACTTCCGAAAGGCAGAAAAAAAATAATTACAAAAATAATCCAGCCAAAAGATAAAAAAGCGACTTACGAATTTATAAGGCAGCAAGTAAAAGAAGGCAGGCAGGCATTTGTGATCTGTCCGAGAATAGAACCTCCTAAAGCTTCTCCGGAAAATTTAGAACGAGGGCTGTTTGACGAAAGGGCGTTGTCTTGGATGGATGTAAAAGCTGTAAAACAGGAATATAAAAAAATGGCAGAAGAAATTTTTCCGGATTTAAAAGTTGGCATGCTGCACGGGAAGATGAAGACGCAAGAAAAAGAGAACGTAATGACTGAATTCAAGGAAAAAATTATTGATGTTTTGGTTTCAACTTCTGTCGTCGAAGTGGGAGTGGATATTCCAAATGCAACGGTTATGATGATTGAGGGTTCGGAAAAATTTGGTTTGGCCCAGCTCCACCAGTTCCGAGGCAGGGTGGGAAGATCTGATTTTCAATCGTATTGCTTTTTGTTCACCGATACCGAAGGCTTTATTTATAACAGAAGATTAAAGGCATTGATTACCTGCGACAACGGCTTTGAGTTAGCGGAAAAAGATTTACAAATCAGAGGCCCGGGAGATTTTACGGGACAGCGGCAATGGGGAATACCAGACCTGGCAATGGCTTCTTTAACAGACACTATTTTGGTTTCCAAAGCCAGAAACGACGCAAAAGAATTATTGGAAGAAGACCCCGAATTAAAAAACTATCCATTGTTAAGGGAAAAAATAAAGGAATACAAGACACGAATACATTTAGAATAAAACAAGCGAAGCCCCGTACCGTCCGCCCAAGAACGGACTGGTACTGGGGAATTCATTTAGAATAAAACAAAAATCCGCCCGCGGGCGGATTTTTGGAACTTAACAAAATTTAGTTAAACTTTTTTCTAATTGCTCAAAAATAGATTAGGAAAATCGGCAAAATAAAAATCAGAGGAGCATTAAAAAATTACTTAATTGCAAGTCCATAAGTAAGCTGAAAAATTTCAAACGGAGCGCAGAAAATAAATACAATCTTATTTTTTTATTCTATATAACCGTATCCCGGCAATAATACTCAAAACACTAATTATTATTGCCACCAAAAATACAATAAATACAAGTTGCGTAAAAGGGTATTCAGAGGGATAATTAGAAAACGCACTTGTAACAAGAAACCCCAAAACTAATGAAGCCATAAATAAAGGTACTAAAACAATTAAAAGCATAGCAAAAACCCTAACCACAGCGGGAGTTGATGCTTTTTTAAATTGGCTCCTCGATGACAATCTCTTGAAATTCTTATAGTCAATAATAAAAAACACTATCGGGGCTGTTGTCAAAAGCCCGTGAATGATAGCAAAAAAACTTTTTTCTGTTAGCATTTGAAAAATAGCTGGGGTGAAAAGAAAAAAAATTATAACAAAACTAAAAAACCAGGCCCATTCGTTACTACTAAGAAGCAAAATGATCGGAGGGAGAATAAATAAAAGACTAACAAAAATAGAAGAGGTATCGAAAATTTTTGCGCTTATATCTTGAAATGCAAAATAAATTCCCAAACCCACCATCCACCACGCCGCGATTTTCGTTTTTGTGGGTAATTTATTTTCTACGCCTTGCTGTTCGATTTGTTCCATATTTTTTATTAATTAATTATTAACTAGTTACTATTGGCTAAATACTATTGGCTAGTGGCTAATTATTATTTTGCTATTTTCCAAAAATTTCCGCTATCGATCAGAAAAAGCACTAAAGGAACTAGGAATAAAATACCGTTTAAAAAATCTATAGCGCTTCTAAATACGAAGACGTCCCTTAGTGAATCAATTAAAAATGGTTCGATAGTTATTGAAACAATAAAAACCCAGATATACTTCCTTTTCAGTTTTAATAAGCCGAGTGCCGAAATTATCAGCAAGGGACCAAAAATTAGTCCTTTCGCCGGCGAAGAACAATAAAATTCTTCACACTTTTGAAATAATTTTATCAAACCATAAAGCAACATAATCCCTCCAATACTTAACATCCAGAATGTTGCGATTTTTGTTTTTGTAGGAAGAGGTCCTTTATCTATAACTCCTTTTTTTGTTTCTGTCGGCGGCTTTATTATTTTGTTTGATTCCTCGTTTTCCCAATTTACATGCTCTGTTTCCATAGATTTATTGTTTTTAATTACTAATTACTAGTGGCTATCGACTAGTGGCTATCGACTAGTGGCTATTGGCTATTGGCTAATTATTATCTCGCTATTTTCCAGAAGTTTTTACGGTCGAGGAGGAGAAGAATCGGAGGAATGAATAAAAAAGCAGGGATTAAAAGATACAATAAATGAGCTGAATTAAAAGAAAATTTTACATAATAAGTAATTTTGTTAATTTCTTGGATATATTGAATATAATTATTTAAATAATTTACACATGAAACCAGTGCATACGTAGCTGCTACAAAAGAGATAATTAAACCCAAAAACCATGCTAGTTTTTGCGATTTTAATATAGAGATGGCGGATAAAAAGAAGAGGGCAATAAAACCACCAATAAGGATAAGACTGTTAAAACTAACCGTTAATGAAAAAAGAGGAACGGATATTAAAAAGAAAATGCTCGCAATCATAATCAACCACGCCGCGATTTCTGTTTTTACAGGAAATATAATTTTATTATCCTGTGCAATATTTTTTGTTTGCTCCCTGAGTTTTGTCGCCTTCCAGAAATTTTTTCTAGCAAGAAGGAGAAGAATGGCAGGAACCAAAAATATAAATGAAATTGCAAAACAAATTATTGGGAAATAAATCGGTATCGGACCAGTATAAGGTTTGGGATTTAATATTTCCCTGATTGACTCTAATCCAACCCCAACCAGCACAAAGAATAAAATCAATGTAGAAATTAGGCCCAAAAGCCATGCCCATTTTTTGGCTTTGAATATAAATTTAGCGGATAAAAAAAGTAAAATTCCAGGAACTGCGAGAATAAGGCTGGTTACTGTAAAAAAGATCCATTCAAGTCCTGCGAAATCATTTATGCCTAAACTGGGTTTAGAGTTTTCGTACACAATAAGCAGAAAAAAAACAGCAATAAGTGCAAAAAACAAAATACTCAATACCATAAGCCAAATCGTGGCGATTTTCGTTTTTGTGGGTAATATAGTTTTATTGCTATTTTGCGCTCCATTTATTTCTTCCATATATTTTATGAGTTAATTATTAATTAGTTTATTGTACCCTTTGACACGGCTCAGGGCAAGCCCTTCGATATGACTCAGGACAAGCCCTCCTTCGCTAAAGCTTCGGATGGGTTAAACCCTTTCAATACGGCTCGAGGTAAATAAAAAATCGTCCAAAGCGACGATTTTTATTCAGCGGTGCTATTTTTAATTATTCCATCAATCCATCCTTTAACCTTGAAAAAGTTCTGCCGGCCGCTAACATCCAACTTAAATGTCCCGTAAGGAAGCGAATTGTGCGGACGCCGACCTTTGCTTGCTCTGCTGATTTGATGAGTAACGCGAAAACGCTCTTTAGGTATATTGCAAATTTTCGCCCAAAATGTAATCGCCGATTCCGCATCAATATTATTATGGATTTGAACAAATGGCCTCATCTTTTCCATTGGGGTTTGCATCGCTTCTTTAAGAAAATGAATAAATAAATTAACCATGCCGGGATTTGAATTGCCAAAACTAAGATAAGGACTATGCACCCTACCTTCTTGTTTATTATATCCCTCTGCCCAGTACAACGCAGCTCCAATTAATAACAATTCATATCTTGAAATATTTTTAATTTCGCTTGCAGCATCTTTAAGCACCTTTTTATTCTCTATTTGAATACTTTGCGTCCGGCGACGATTAAACTCTACTAATTGTTTCCGAGGAGCCCTCCTTTTTTCTTCTAGAATTTTTTTGACAGATTCCGGCAAAACAAATTTTTTAAACCAACTCGAAAGCGTGCTCTTCGGAACATTGAGCTCTTTTTTTTATCTCGCCATAGCTTTTTCCTTTCAGCCGCAAAGCAATAGCTTTTTGATGCAAATCATTTTGTACCATAGATGTATTATTATATTATAACATCTTTGGTACAAAATAGAAATGCGGCGCTATCGGGATTTGAACCCGAGTTACCACATTGAAGGCGTGGTGTCCTAGACCAGACTAGACGATGGCGCCATAAAAATAACAAATAATTTCTCTTTAATTCTAAACAAAATTGTGTTATTTGTAAAGCTATGCCAGGTAGTGAAAATTCGACCACTGCCGCGGCAGTGAAATTAATAGCTTAAGTCGAATTCTACTACCTGGTATGATTATCCTCGCTATTGAAACTTCCTGCGACGACACCGCAATCGCGATTTTGGAAATATCCGCCCAAGGCGGACCCGCCTCGGGCGGGAAAAATTGGAAATTAGAAATTCTTAGCAATATTGTTTCCTCACAAGTTAAACTCCACGCAAAATACGGCGGAGTTTTTCCGTCTCTAGCAAAAAGAGAACACCAAAAAAACTTGCCTATTGTTTTTAAAAGGGCGTTAAAAGAAGCAGGTTTTGGAATTTTCAATGATCAATTTTCAATCTTCAAAAAGAAACCAAAAATTGATCTAATTGCTGTAACTAACGGTCCGGGGTTAGAGCCTTGTTTGTGGACGGGAATAAATTTTGCAAAAGATTTAGCAAAGAAAATGAACCTTCCAATCGTGCCCACTAACCACATCGAAGCCCACATCTTAGCGAATTTCATTCGCTCAAATTACAAATTACAAATTACAAATTACAAAAATTTGCTTCCGGCGGTGTGCCTCGTGGTGAGCGGCGGCCATACGCAGTTGATTTTGGCTAAAGGTCTTGGAAAATACCAAATTTTAGGTGAAACAAGAGACGATGCGGCTGGGGAATGCTTTGATAAGGTTGCCAGAATTTTAGGATTAGGATATCCGGGAGGACCAGCAATTGCAGCCGCGGCTGCAAAATTACAAATTACAAATCACAAATCACAAATAAAACTTCCGCGGCCTATGATGGCGCAGAAAAATTACGATTTCAGCTTTTCTGGTCTGAAAACCGCAGTACTATACAAATATCAAAAATCAAATATCTCCGCCCAAGGCGGACCCGCCTCGGGCGGGAAAACCCAAAAATCGAAAGAATATATAAATGCAATGTGCGCCGAAGTCCAGCAAGCAATAATTGATGTTTTATTGAAGAAAGCCCTAAAAGCTGCAAAAGATTTTAAAGCAAAAAGTGTAATTTTGGGCGGCGGAGTTACTGCGAATGAAGAATTAAGAAAACAATTCAAAGAAAAGATTGAAAAAGAGCTTCCAAATGTAAAATTTTTTGTTCCTGAAACTAAATTTTCTACTGATAATGCGGCAATGGTGGGTTTGGCTGCCTATTTTAATTATTTGAAAAATCCAAAGAAAAAGTATCCCGATATTGAAGCCAAAGCTAATCTTAGAATCGACAAATCCTAAATCAAAAATCCTAAAAACTAAACAAATACAAATTTCAAAAAGCAAAATGTGTTTAAAATTTTGAATTTACCAATTGTTTAAGATTTAGATATTAGGATTTAGAATTTCTTTTTTTGTGTTAAAATAATTGAATATATGGAACTATCTAAAGCTTACGATCCAAAACAAGTTGAAGATAAAATTTATAAACTCTGGCAGGAGTCAGGTTTTTTTAATCCGGATTACCTTCCGGGAAAAAGGAAAAAAAGCTACACAATTGTTGTTCCCCCGCCAAATATTACCGGGGTCTTGCACATGGGGCACGCGTTAAATTTAACTGTCCAAGATATTTTAATCCGCTGGAAAAGGCTTCAGGGATTTAAAACTCTCTGGCTGCCGGGGACTGACCATGCAGGAATTGCCACTCAAAATGTAGTTGAAAAAGAATTGAAAAAAGAAGGGCTTTCAAGGTTTGATTTGGGAAAAGAAAAATTCATTGAAAGAGTTTGGCAATGGAAAGAAAAATACGGAAATATAATTTTGGAACAATTCAAAAAAATGGGTTCCTCCATGGATTGGTCGAGAACCCGCTTTACTATGGATGAGGGCTACACTCTGGCAGTAAAGGCGGCTTTTTTGCATTATTATGAAAAAGGCCTGATTTATCGGGGCAAAAGAGTTGTTAATTGGTGTCCAAGATGCCAAACATCTTTGTCAGATTTGGAAATTGAATTTAAAGAAGAAAAAGGAAAATTGTGGTACATAAGATACCCGATAGATCAAAAATCAAATATCAAAAATCAAAAATATGTAACGGTCGCGACGACGAGGCCCGAAACTATGCTGGGGGATATGGCAGTCGCAGTAAATCCAAAAGATGAAAGATATAAAAATTTAGTCGGGCAAAATGTTGTTTTACCTTTGGTAAATATTGAAATCCCGATTATTGCCGACAGATTAGTTGATTTAGAATTTGGAACAGGGGCTGTAAAAGTAACCCCTGCCCACGATTTAGTTGATGCAGACATTGGTTTTCGCCACAAACTCGGAATCAAACAAGTAATTGATGAAAGAGGAAAAATTACCAAAGACGCTCCTCTTCCCTACCAAGGCCTTTCAGTTTTGGAAGCGAGGGAAAAAATAATTTCCGATCTTCAAAATTTAGGGCTTTTGGAAAAAGTTGAAGATTACATCCACCAAATTCCAAAATGTTATAGATGCAATACGACAATTGAGTTAATTCCTTCTGAACAATGGTTTTTGAAAATGTCCGCCCAAGGCGGAGGTTTAGCCGAAATGGCAATTAAAGCTGTAAAATCTGGAAAAATAAAATTTTATCCCAAAAACTTTGAAAAGCCATATTTGGAATGGTTAAAAAACGTCAAAGATTGGTGCATTTCCCGCCAAATCTGGTGGGGACACAAAATCCCAATTGAAGGGTCAGAAGATGTTTTAGACACCTGGTTTTCTTCTGCACTCTGGCCTTTCGCAACACTGGGATGGCCCTCCTCCGCTAAAGCTACGGAGGGCAAAGCCCAAAAGAACGATTTGCAAAATTTTTATCCAACTGATGTTTTGAGCACAGCCCGAGATATTTTGAATTTGTGGGTTTCTCGAATGATTTTTTCAGGCATGGAATTTATGAAAAAAATACCTTTCAGCCGCGTTTATATTCACCCAACAGTTTTAACAAAAGAGGGAAAAAGAATGTCAAAATCTTTGGGAACTGGAATTGATCCCATATTATTAATTGATAAATACGGGGCTGATGCCACAAGATTTGGAATCGCTTTCCAGATTATGGGAGGCCAAGACATTAAATTTTTGGAAGACAATATAATGATGGGAAAAAAGTTTTGCAACAAAGTCTGGAACGCCAGCCGTTTTGTTCTGTTCCAATCGGGACAAAATAAAATAGAAAATGCAAAATCGGCCTTTAATTCAAAAAATCTTACTCCGGCTGACAAAAAAATACTAAAATCTCTGGAAGAAACAATAAAATTTATTGATAAAAGTTTTGATAGTTTTGAATTCGGCCAAGCCGCCCATAGAGTTTATGAATTTTTCTGGCATGATTTTTGCGACAGCTACATTGAAATATCAAAAAAGGAAGGTGGCAAAGAAAGTAAAAATGTTCTTGCTTTTGTGCTTTTTTCTTCCCTAAAAATTTTGCATCCTTTTGTGCCTTTTATCACGGAGGAAATTTATCAAAATTTTCCATTTAAAGATAAACAAAAATTTTTAATGGTTGAAAATTGGCCAAAATAAAATGTACTACCCATTTTGCTTATTCATAGGCCTTTTACCGAGCGTAATCTGGCTTTTGATTTTTTTGAGCCGAGATGTCCATCCCGAATCAAAAGGGATGATTTTAAAAATTTTCTTTTACGGAGCCCTGGCAACAATTCCGGCGTATTTGATGGAAAACGGGTTTAAATTCTTTTTTGTAAAAGATTCTTATCTTGGAAATGGGATTTTTTTATTTTTTTATATGGTTTTAGGAGTAGCGGCAATAGAAGAATCTTTGAAATATCTGGTAGTAAGGGAAAAAGTGCTTTTGCATCCTGAATTTGACGAGCCAACGGATGTTATGGTTTATATGATAACTTCGGCTATGGGTTTTGCCGCCCTTGAAAATATCCTAATTTTTTTATCTCCAAATGCCTTTGGATATTCAATAAGCCAAACTCTTAGTTTGGCCGGATACCGGTTTATCAGCGCCACTTTTTTGCACGCTCTCTGCTCTGGAATTATCGGTTTCTTCCTCGCCCTATCTTTGTATGAAACAAAAAAAAGAGATAAATTATTTGCCCTTGGAATAATGATTTCAATTTTATTGCATGGGCTTTACAATTTTTATATAATAAAGTTATTGGAGAGCAAAAACCAGCAATTATCTATTTTTTCCACTGTTTCCCTGATTAGCATTTTTGTGGGACTGGTTGTTTTGATAGGCTTTTGCTTTAGAAAATTAAAAAAATTAAAAAGCGTTTGTAAAATATAATAAAAATATCAAATATTAAAAATCAAAAATTAAATATTTTTGAAATACTACTATGTCTTTTTTCGATAAATTAAAAAGGGGGATGAAAACCGAGGATCTTCCGGAAAATGTTGAGGAAGAAATAAAAGAAGAGTCTAAAGAGCCGCAAGACGAATCAAGGGAAGAACCGGCTGAAAAACCAAAGAAGCAAAAAATAAAAAAGTGGGCTGAACCCGAGATCGAAGAAAAGCCAGTTGAAAATAAAATTGAAAAACCAGTGGAAAAAGAAGAAATAAAAATAGAAAAAGAGAAAAGTTCCGAATCTTTGCCAGTTTCTACGAAAATTCAGAACGATAAAGAGGACAAATGGGCAGCTTTCAGCAAAGAGGCCGAAGGGCAATTGGCAATTGATGTTTACCAAACTGAAGAAAATCTGGTCATCCAATCAGCCATTGCCGGAGTAAAACCAGACAGCTTGGATATTTCCATTGAAGGAGATATGATTTTAATAAAAGGCATAAGGGAAAAACCAGCCGAAGAAACTGAAAGAAATTATTTTTATCAAGAATGTTTCTGGGGCCCATTCTCAAGGCAAATTATTTTATCAGTTGAGGTAGATCCTTCAAGGACGGAAGCCACTTTAAAAGACGGAATTTTGACCGTAAGAATACCAAAAATAGACCGGGATAAAAAAAGGAAAATTCAAGTAAGAGGACAGGAAAATTAGTAATCACAAAAAGCGCGGCCACGAGGCCGCGCTTTTCGATAACCTGGTGGCGCGTCAGACGCGCCTACCTCGCAAACTCGTTTTGCGAACCGAGTTTGACTCGGTGCCCTCGGTGGGACTCGAACCCACAAGTCTTTCGACATATGGTCCTAAGCCATACGCGTATTCCAATTCCGCCACGAGGGCAAAGATGCTGTTTATTTTTAAATTCTATTTTATTTAATAGAAAACGCAAGCCCCCACACCTATTCTTGTGATGATTTGCAGTACCAAATTTTCAAGAGCCGCGAGGCGGATTTACCTTATGCGCTCAAGATAACCACAAATCTTTATGGAATATGTGTGGGGGCTAAATTTTATAGAATTCCAAGTTTTATGACTAAACTCCAGTCAACATTTTAACCAAAGATGGAATTGCTCTAGCTAAAAGCCCGACTGCAATGCCGACAGCGGCATAAATTAAATAATTCCTTGCCATTAATGTTTTTTCTGGAGAACCGCCTGAGAAAAGGAAATGGAATCCTGCCACAATAACAAATATTACAGCTAATCCAATCAGGAAAAAGAAAATCCAATCAGTAATTGTGTAAAAAGTATTCAACAAACAGCACATTCCGCATTTAGAATTCGTGAAATTACAAACACCTGCCGTACATTGCAAATCCGTATTGTTATTCATTCTTTCAATATTTCTGGCGCTAATTTCGCACGCTTCGGGAGCTCCCTGAACTGCCAAAACCGTAAATGGCATAATTATTACAACTAGAATGCTCAACAACGATATGGCCGAAAAAAATTTTTTCATTTGATTTCTTTTCTAAATATATATTTGGCCGACCTTTTTATTATTTAACTCCTAATATATTTTGAATTACCAAAATCAAGCCCTTGGAAAAAAGTATAACTGCAAAACCGATTATAGTGTAAAGCAAAATATCTTTTGCAATTTTTGTTTTTGCCGGATCTCCTCCGGAAGTCATAAAGTAAAAAGCTGAAATTAAAATCATCAAAGGAACTATTGCGAAACTTACTATAAGAACAAAACCAATAATTGCATTTATTAACTCTTCGAAGGAAGCAGCTTTTAAGGGATTTGGTATTGAAAAACTAAATCCAGAACCATTGCCATCCTCATTGCCATTGCCATTGCCATCCTTGCCATCGTCATCACCACCATCGCTACTCCCTGCTATGCAAAGTCCTGGAACTCCTGCCATCATAGGCCCCATACACTCGCCGCTTTTGCATTCATTGCCATCATAACACGCCTGATGAGCATCAAGATTGCTTAATCCATAACAGGCTGACGACTCATCACTACATTTTTTTGAACAACATTTATTAGAATCGGTACACGCTGCCCCTCTGTCTAAACACGAACTATCGCAATCTGAATCAGAATTATTGCAACCTATTCCGCAGCAATTATCGCCGCTTTTACACCCGCAATCTGGATCTTGGTCTGCAGTAAAACAACCCTCAGGACAAATGTTATTACATCCATCCGGCTGGCATGGTATCGTACAAGCCGTCTTGCATTTATAACCTGAGCCAACGGGACAGCATAAAAGAGGACTATGGCACTTTGTATCAATCGTACAAGCCTCATTTTCATTCGCGCAGGGACCGCAAAAACAACCGCTGACAGTGCAGCAGCCTTGACCGCCGCAAGAAGCAGCGCAACAGTCATTATCGCAAGAGGCACTGCCTACGTTAATCACGCATTTCCCGTACGAATCTTCACAATCACCGGGCGACGTACAGCAACGATATGTATATTTTAAGCCATTCGCACCACAATAATAATCGGCGTTGCACTCGCTGTCATTAGTGCACGCAGAAACAGAATTGAATACTAAAATACTAAAGATTAAAACTAAAAATGCGGTTAAAAAAATAGGTAAAAATTTTTTCATATTAGGTTATTTTACCAGAATTAGTCCCCAATGGTAAAGCCCGGCGTCAAACCTTTTTTCAACTTTAAAATCCAGATCTTTTGCCATTTTTTCTATCTCGTCAGAAGATACTCTGCCTTCTTTCGGCCCGAAAGATGCGTCTTTTTTCCAGTCAGCTATTAAAATTTTCCCGGTTGGTTTTAAAACTCGCCCCGCTTCTTTTAAGATTCCCTTTTTATCTTTGGCTTCAAATAACAAATTAGTCAGCAAAACCAAATCGCATGATTCTTGGCGCAATTTTGAACCAGCTTCGATATCGGTTTTTATAGTTTGAATATTAAATAACTTTTCCATTTTTGCCCGACTCTCCAAAACAGACAAGGGCTGCAATAAAATATCAATTGCAAAAACCCTGCCGTCTTCCAGTTTTTTTGCCAAAGGAATTACCCATCCGCCAGAGCCCGAACCAAAATCGGCAGCTACCATATATTTTTCGAGCTCCAGATTTTTTAAAACTTCTACTGGGTTTAAAAATCCTTCCATATTTGCTAAATTCTAGTTACTAGTTACCAGTTACTAACTACTAGCTACTAATATTATATGCACACCGCCGATGCCACTTTGTCGCCCTCGCCAAGCTTCATAATTCTGACTCCTTGTGTCCCCCTGCTCAAAACCGGAATACTTTTTATTTCTGTTCTTATGACTTGGCCGCCTCTTGAAATAACAATTAAATCTTCTTCTTGAGTCAAAACTTTGGAAGCCACTATTTCTCCGGTTTTTGAAGTAACTTTTGAGGTTTTAATCCCGCTGCCTCCTCTTCCCTGCAACCTGTATTCTTTCAAATCAGTTTTCTTTCCGTAACCATTTTCAGTTAAAACAAATAAATATTGTTTTTCTGGCTTTTGCTTGTCGCCGGCTTTTATATTCTGGATAACGTCCATGCCAACCAATTTGTCTCCTCCGCCCAATCTGATTCCCCTAACTCCGGAGGCCGCTCTCCCCATATCTCTCATTGCTTTTTCTTTAAAGCGGATGCTCTTTCCCTTTTTGGTCACCAAAATTATGTCATCTTCGCCTGTGCTTTTGGAAACGCCTCTTAGCAAATCGTCTTTTTTGAGGGTAATGGCTATTAAACCCGACCTTCTGACATTTTCAAATTCAGATAATTCGGTTTTTTTGATTATACCATCTTTAGTTACCATCACTAAATATTTTATCCCCAAGCCCAGATCATTTTTTCCCAAAGCGATTAAAGACAAAATTTTGTCCTGCGGGGAAATTTCCAAGAAATTCAAAAGCCCTCTTCCCTTTGCCACTCTTTGGCCTTCGGGTATTTCATAAACCGGGCTTCTGAAAACTTTGCCTGAATCAGAAAAAAATAAAAGATTGTCATGAGTATTGGCGGTTAAGAAATGCTCCACTATATCTTCGCCAACTGTTTTCATGCCAACTAAACCCTTGCCTCCTCTTTTCTGGATTTTATAAACTTCCGGATTTATTCTTTTTATGTACCCGCCTTGGGTCAAGGTAATAATCGTCTCTTCTGAAGGAATTAAATCTTCCTCGGCAATTTCGCCAACCTGCTGAACATGGATTTTTGTCCTTCTTTCGTCGCCGAAATTTTCTTTTATTTCCCTTACTTCTTTTTTTACAATTTCTTTTATTTTCTGCGGGCTTTTTAAAATTGCGGTGTATTCTTTAATTTTCCCCTGAAGCTCCTTCAATTCATCCTCAATTTTTTGCCTTTCCAATTTTGCCAAAGCTGCGAGTTTTGTTTCCAAAATCGCATTTGCCTGGATTTCGGTCAGCTTGAATCTTCTCATCAAATTCTTTTGGGCATCTTCTCGGCTGGCGGAATTTTTAATAATGCGTATTACTTCATCAATGTGGGCCAAGCATTTATGCAAGCCTTCCAAAATATGAGCCCTTTCTTTTGCCTTATCTAAATCGTATTTTGTTCTTTTGAAAACGACTTCTTTTCTGTGCTCAATAAAATAGCTTAAAATTTCAACCAAATTTAAAACTCTCGGCTGAATTCCATCTACTAAAGCCAGCATATTCAAATGAAAAGTTCTCTGGAGATCGGAAAATTTATAAAGCCGGTTCAATATTTTCTGGGGGAAAGCGTCTTTTTGCAAATCAATTACTATTCTCAAGCCCTCCTTGTCTGACTCGTCTCTAATGTCTTTTATCCCGTCAATCTTTTTTTCCTGAACCAAATTTGCAAACTGTTCAATTAAAGTTGACTTTGAAACCTGGAAAGGGATTTCGGTAATAATAATCTGTTGGCGTCCGGTTTTTTCCTGCTCCACTACTTCTGTTTTGCCGCGAGTCAAAATCGGGCCCTTGCCTTGAGAATAGGCCTGGATTATCCCTTTTTGGTCAAAAATTTCTCCGCCGGTTGGAAAGTCAGGTCCTTTTACAAACATAAAAAGGTCTTCGGTGTCGGCTTTGGGATTATCAATCAAATGGTTTATGGCGTCGCAAACTTCTGACAAATTATGAGTTGGAATATTTGTTGCCATGCCAACTGCAATCCCCAAGGAACCATTCAGCAAAAGCTGGGGAACTGGGCTGGGCAAAACTGTCGGTTCTTTTCTGGTGCCGTCATAGTTATCAACAAAACCAACTGTTTCTTTTTCAATATCTTTTAGTGTTTCTTCTCCAATTTTTGACATCCGGCACTCGGTATATCTCATAGCTGCCGGCGAGTCGTCTATTGAACCGAAATTTCCCTGACCGTCAATCAAAGGATATCTTAGGGAAAAATCTTGGGCCATTCTGGCCAAAGCATCGTAAACCGCAACATCTCCGTGCGGATGGTATCTCCCCAAGCAGCTGCCGACTACCGTGGCTGATTTTCTGAATTTTGCATCATGCCTTAACCCGTCTTCATGCATAGCATATAAAATCCTCCGGTGGACCGGCTTTAATCCATCTCTGACGTCGGGAAGAGCCCTGGAAACAATAACCGACATTGCATAATCAATGTAGGAATCTTTCATTTCCTCGGTAATCTCTCTGCTCTTTATTTTTCCTATTTCATTAATTGGCTTGTCTGGCTTTACCGGCTTATTTATTTTTTTATTAGGTTTTTCTTTTGCCATAAAAAATTATTGTGCAGATGTCGCATTTAAATTTGGAAGGCCAAATGCGGGCAAATCCTGCATTTTTTCTTTTAAATCCGGAAGGTTCAACTCTTTTTGGATTTCCTCTTTGTTAAAACTTTTAAATCTTGACTGGAAAACTTTTACATACCAAAACAAAAGAATTATTCCAATCAATGAAACCAGAATCCATAAAATTATTTTTCTTTTCCTTTCCGGCAGATTTTGGATTTTTTCTAGAAATTTCATCAAGTCCCTGCAATTTTAAATTTAAGGTTTTAATAAAATAACTTTTGCTTCTTCCGGAACAATATCTTTCTTTTTTATTGAAAATTTTGTTTCAGGATTTGCTGATTTTATTCCCAAACTTTTTAAAAATTTATCAACCCCTTCTAATTTTTCCTTTAGCTTTGGAATCTGGTAATGCATAGGAATCGTAATGCTGGGCTCTATCTGGGACATAATTTTCAAAGCTTCTTTTGCTGAAATAGTAAAATTTCCGCCGACCGGAATCATTAAAACATCAACCTCGCCGATTTTTTCCAACTGCTCATTGGTCAGTTCTTTTTGGCCCAAATCTCCCAAATGGCAAATCCGCAAATCTTCAACATCAATTGTGTAAATAGTATTGTCTCCCCTTTCTTTGCCTTGAGCGTCGTCATGAAAACTGAGGATGCCTTGGATATAAACTTCTTTTACTTCGTACTCTCCCGGACCGTTTATCAAAAAAGGGCTTCCGGAAACTGCTTTTTCATTATTATGATCGTGGTGGTCGTGAGTAATTAATAAAATATCGGCCTCCAAAGAAGGGGCTTTTAGGCCTATTTCGTCCTGAAAAGGATCTATTACAATGCTTACCTGATTATTTTTTGCTTTTTGCGCCAGCAATTGAAAACAAGATTGTCCTTTCCAAATAATTTGCATAATAATTCCAAAATTAAAATGCCAAATTTAATTTTACTTTGACATTAAGTTTTTATTTATTTTTATTAATTAAATATTACCATAAAAATAACTTTTTCTCAACCCTTGCATCTGTGGAAAATATATGTTATTTAAATTATTATATGGAAGATTTATTGGAAAAAAACAATTTGCTTCAAAAAAAATCCTCTCTCCAGCAGGAAATCCAGATCAAGCCCCCGAGAGTCGGCGAAATCATTGAAGGGAAAATAATCGGCTTAAAAAGAGCTGCGGTTTATGTTGATTTGGGTCCAATCGGAGCAGGAATAATTTATGGAAGGGAATTTTACAACGCAAAAGACATTTTGAAGAATTTAAAAATCGGAGACGATATTTTTGTAAAAGTAATAGATCTTGAAAACGAAGAGGGCTATATTGAATTGTCTTTAAGCCAGGCAGGCCAGGAATTAAGCTGGGAAAAATTAAGGCAAAAGAAAGAAACCGGAGAATTAATTCCAGTAAAAATAACCGGAGCCAATAAGGGCGGGCTTCTGGCAGAGATTTCTGGCATTTCAGCATTTTTGCCGGTTTCCCAATTATCTGCCCAGAATTATCCCAGAGTTGAAGGCGGAGATACAAACAAGATTTTAAAAGAACTTCAGAAATTTATTGGGACAGAAATGGAATTGAAAATTTTTGATTTAGACGCCAGAGAAGGCAAGTTAATTTTATCTGAAAAAGCAAAAGAAACTGAAAAAATAAAGGAAATTTTAAAAAATTATAAAGTTGGAGACATAGTTGAAGGAGAAATTACAGGGCTTGTGGATTTTGGCGCTTTTATGAAATTTCCTGCCCGCAATGCTTCCGGCACAGACGATGCAGGCGGAAGAGAAAATCTAGAGGGCTTAATTCATATTTCAGAACTTGACTGGTCAATCGTTTCAGACCCGGCTGAAATTGTAAAAGTCGGAGAAAAAATAAAAGCAAAAATTATTGAAATAAAAGACGACAGGGTTTCCCTTTCTTTGAAATCTTTGAAAAAAGACCCGTGGCAGGATGTTGAAACCGATTACAAAAAAGGAAGCAGGATTTCAGGCAAGGTGACTAAATTTAACCCTTTTGGAGCTTTTGTCCAGATTACCCCAAAAATCCAAGGCCTTTGTCATATTTCTGAATTTGGAACCAGAACAAAAATGGAAGAAATATTAAAAATCGGAGATACTTACGAATTTGAAATTTTGGAAATCCAACCCGTAGAGCACAGAATGAGCTTAAAGCTGGTGGAAAAAAAAGAAAAAGAAGAAAAAAAGTAATTTATCAAAAATAATAGGAAAAATTTAACGGCGCGCACCGCCGTTTTTTGATTTATCTAGTTTTTTCTTGACAAAATAGTAATTTTATTGTATCTTCTGAATAGCTTTAGTTGTACATTAAAATCATTTTTTTGAGAGAAGGAAAGAAAAATGTTTAATAAAAAAGTAAAGAGAAACAGAGTGCTTATATTTTTGGACTTTGATAATCTTTTCATTAATTTCAAATTTTCCCGTCCGTCATTCATAGATGAACTTAACAAAGCCTTGCGGCAAATTGCCAAAGAAATTGGAGAAATTATTGGAGTGTTTGTTTTTGCCCCCTACCAAACCCAAATTACATTTGGGGAGACGCTTTATAAAGAAAACTTTTTCTTAATTGTCTGCCCAAAAGTAAAAACAAAAGACGGGCAAGAAAAAGATACGACCGATGAGATCATTATAAAACTAGGAGAAAAAATGATATCTGAAATGCCAGCCATTACTCATTTTTTCTTAGGCAGCGGAGATAGTGATTTTGAAACTTTGCTCAAAGAAGCCTCCCTTCATGGATTGGACACTGGAATCATTTCCAGCGATTTGGAATCCTTGTCTAGTAATCTGATACCTCACATAAACAGAAAACCAAATACAAAAGAAAAAATGATTTATATTCTTTCCAGCCAAGAATAAAAATTCTACAGCGGATTCACCGCTGTTTTTTGTTCTTGACAAATTACGCATTTCCTATATAATAACGATAGTTCGCTACAATTTAATAGGGAAGGTTTTGAGAAGGAGGATTCTTATGACCACATTTGATTTTTCTTTGATCCAAAAAGCACGGGAGGAGGGGACAGCTGACGAGAAGGACGCCCGGCAAAAATCCGCCGAGGTCCAATCGGCCATAGCATTTCTCGAAATGACGAGTGGCGAAAATCGCGCTACTCGGGAAAGACTACGAGAAAAAATTCAAGCAGCGCGCGCTTGCCTGGAAAGCAATAAATTCCATGAAAATCCCACCGTGCGCCGAGAAGTGTGGAAAGCCCTAATAAGCTTTAACCTGTTTCGTGAGTTTTCTTCAAAGAAAGAGGTGGAAGAAACCATTGCTTTTATGGTTTCAGAAAAGCTCTTCCTGGAGGACCCAAAGGGCACTTTGACCGTCCTTGGCAAGAGCTACACAGTTTCTGCAGAATCTTTTTTTGAAGAGGAGGATCTTGCGGAAATAAACCGCCAATTCGAGGTTTTCAAAAGGCAAGTCCGCAAGGTTTTGGAGCAGGTCGCCACTTTGTCAGTCAACGATATGTTGGCTGGGAAAGAAGGGCAACTAAACCTGTTTGTGCCTCCGGAAAAATTCACTACCGGCCTCGGGCCAAGATGGCGGGCTGGCGGCGTGCTGATTGTAAAATCAGAATCCGGCTACTTAGCCCCGGTTGAAATAATCGGTAGCAGCAAAATCGTAAATGAAGTTTCCGAAGCTGCCAAACTCGGAGTAAAAATTTCAACTCGGTCCCTGAGCTGGACTAATCCCCCAACATTAACCGAAAAAACTGAAAAAAATGCCAAAACCCAGATGTTTTGGCACCTAGTCAAGCGCGGAATAGCGTTTGACAGATGGATTAGCAAAGCCAAATTTCAGGCAAAACTGACTGCCAATGATTTCTTTATTGAAAAGAAAATTGGCATGTGTCTGCTTGACTTTGAAGAGGCCTGGCAAGACCTACTGCCCGATGGCAAAGAAATCTGGATTTCGCGCCCGGTTCTGTTGATGGAGCGGACGGAGCAAAACGGAATTAAATGCATCCAAATCCGAGGAATACCAAAGCATCTAGAGGACTGGGTGCAAAATTGCCAGGAACCATACACGGAGCGGGAAAAATTTGAGGGCATTCCTCAACCATTGCAAAGATTCCTTCGAGCCATGTATGGCAAGACAACTGACAACTCCCGTAAGCTATTCTCAACCGAAACGGGACTTAACAAACTTGCCAATACCTAACCTATACCTTACTTGATTCCCTACTATTTGCCCTTACCCTAAGAATTGTAGCGAAAAAAGGCGCTGTGATAATTATTATCCTCCAGCGCCTGTTTTTTTTTGATTTTTTTTAATTGAATTTTCAGAAAATTTATGGTATTTTAAAAGAGCATATGAAAACCCTATTTAAAAATTTTATTTTTATATTAATAATTTTTCTGATAATTTCTGCGATTTTCAGTTTATTCTCAAGATCGCAGCAATTAAAAGAAATAAACATTAGCCAGGTTGTCCAAGAAATCAACCAAGGGAAAATTAAATCAATAACTATCTCTGGAGACAACCTAACAATTACCTATCAAGACAATACCCAGGTAAAATCATTAAAAGAAAGCGGCGTCGGGCTGACTCAAACATTAAATGATTTAGAAGTTGATCCGGCGAAATTAAGCAGTGTCAACATTGGCGTTGCCGCGACAACTAGCGTCTGGAGCTGGCTAGGGCCTGTATTAATTTATGTTTTGCCGATAGTCTTTTTTATAATATTTTTTATGATGATTTTCAGACAGGCAAAAGGGAATGCAATGCAGGCATTTGATTTTACAAAAGCCCGAGCTAGATTATTTGGAGCAGATGGCCAACCAAAAGAAAAAATTACTTTCAAAGACGTGGCGGGGTTGAAAGAGGCAAAGCAGGAATTGGAAGAAGTAGTGGACTTTTTAAAAAATCCGAAAAAATATCTGCAAATTGGAGCTAGAATTCCAAAAGGAGTTTTATTGGTAGGCCCTCCGGGAACCGGGAAAACGCTTTTGGCAAAAGCAATAGCTAATGAAGCGAGTGTGCCCTTCTTTTCGATTTCCGGCTCTGAATTTATTGAATTGTTTGTAGGAGTAGGAGCAAGCAGAGTTCGTGATCTTTTTTCTCAGGCAAAAAGGGCCACTCGAGCGATAATTTTTATTGATGAAATTGACAGCATAGGAAGAGTAAGAGGAATGGGGGTAACCGGCGGCCATGAAGAAAGAGAACAGACCCTAAACCAAATTTTGGCTGAAATGGATGGCTTTGAAAGAGACGACGGCAGGGTCGTAATTGCCGCTACTAACAGGCCTGACGTTTTGGATCCGGCGCTATTGAGGCCAGGCAGGTTTGACAGAAGAATTGTTTTGGATTTGCCTGATGTCAATGACAGGGAAGAAATTTTAAAGATCCATTGCAAGGGCAAACCTTTGGCTTTGAATGTGAATCTGCGGGAAATTTCTGAAAGAACTCCTGGATTTTCCGGAGCAGATTTGGCAAATTTGGCTAACGAAGCTGCGCTTTTGGCAGCCCGTAGGAATAAACATCAAATATTTCAGGAAGAATTTTTGGAATCAATTGAAAAAGTATTATTGGGGCCCGAAAGAAAAAGCCATATTTTATCAAAAAAAGAAAAGGAAATTGCCGCTTATCACGAAGCAGGCCATGCCTTAGTTTCTTCTTCGCTCCCTGATTCTGAACCCGTGCGAAAGGTTTCAATTGTCGCCAGAGGCATGGCAGCGGGATATACCTTGAAAATGCCGGCCGAAGAAAGAAAAATAAAAACGAAAAAAGAATTTTTATCAGAAATTTCAACTTTATTGGGCGGGTACTATGCAGAAAAATTAAAATTCGGGGATATTACGACTGGCGCGGCAAATGATTTGGAAAAAGCTTCTGCGTTGGCAAGAAAGCTGGTAAAAGTATATGGGATGTCAAAATTAGGACCGATTGCTTTTGGGGAAAGAGAAGAATCTTTATTTTTGGGACAAGAATTTGGCGAAGTCAGAAATTATTCTGAAAAAGTTGCCTCCCAAATTGATAAAGAGGTTGAAAAAATAATAAAAGATGCAGAAAATACTGCTCAAAATATTTTAGCAAAAAGGAAGCAGCTACTGGAAAAAATTGCCAAAACCCTAGTTGAAAAAGAAACAATTGAAAAAGAAGAATTTGACGCAATAATGAAAGGAAAAAATGAGTCCGCCAAACCCCAAAAAGTTATCGCAAAAAACCCTTCCAAACCTTTGACAAAAAAAGAAAAATCTATCAAAGTTAAAGTCAGACAATTTTAATAACCGATGTTGCGATATAAAAAAATCACTTGCTCTTAAAAGCCATTCTCGCTATAATGAACCAACAATTACATTCTAAGCAATATCCAATTTAAGGCTCAACTATGGCAAGATTAAAAGACAGAGAGAAAGCGCTATCCCTGAGAAAGAAGGGGATGAGCTATAGCCAAATTAAACAAATCCTAAATTTGAGTAAAAGCACCCTTAGTCTTTGGTTGAAAGATTATCCCCTATCAAAACAAAGAATAAGAGAACTTCGTGACTGGAACGAACAAAGAATAGAAAGGTATAGAGAAACAATGCGGAGGAAGCATGAAACAAGACTTAAACAATATTATAATGAGCAAAAAACCAAACTTCTTCCTCTAACCAAACGGGAGTTTATATTAGCCGGCTTATTCCTTTATTGGGGCGAAGGAGCAAAAAATCAAACAAGCCTTTCAATTTCAAACACCGATCCAAGTATTATAAAATTTTTTGTAGCTTGGCTTACTAAATCAATGAAAGTGCCGAAAGAAAGACTACAAATACAACTTCAATTATACAATGATATGAATATAAAAGAAGAGGTCAACTATTGGTCAGAAATATTAGAAATTCCTTTCAGCCAATTCACAAAACCATACATTAAAAAAACATCGAAGAACAGGATAAATCACAAGGGCGGATTTGGACACGGGACATGCAATATGAGATTCGGCAATTCGAGATTGGCCGAGAGAGTAATAATGAGTTTAAAAGTATTCGCTGACAATTATAATAAAAGGCGCGTGTAGTTCACCGGTAGAACGCCTCTCTTATAAAGAGGAGGTAGAAGGCTCGACTCCTTCCACGCGCACCACGTAAAAATAATTTTGTCTTGGCAAAATTATTCACGTGGTAGGGACGTGTAAATTTTCCGCAGAAAATTTATTTACGTCCTATATAGATTTAAGCCAAAAGGGCTTATTTTTTTATATTGAAATTTCGCTAAAAAAATGGTATATCACATCTATCTGGGCGGTTAGCTCAATGGCAGAGCGCGTACTTGACGTGTATGAGGTTATAGGTTCGACCCCTATACCGCCCACTCTTCGACAAGTTCAGGATAAACTATTGTTAAATTAAAATGGAAAAATTAAAAATAATTTACGAAGACGACGATTTGGTGGTTTATGACAAACCTGCAGGAATAAATTCTGACGATTTCCCTCTTCGGGCTCACAGGTTAGATAAAGATACTTCAGGAGTTTTAGTAGTAGCAAAAAATGAAAAAGCCCTTGAGTTTTTGCAAAAACAATTCGAAGAAAGAAAAACAGAAAAGAAATATATAGCTCTTATTGTGGGTCATCTAAATAGAGACGAGGGGAATATCGAAACCTTGCTTGGCAGATCTCCGGGAGATAGAAGAAAACAGAAGGTTTATCTTCAAAATGAGCCGGAGGCCGGAGATAAAAGATTAGCAATTACCCATTTTAAATTATTGCAAAGATTTGAAAATTATGATTTGATTGAGGTTGAGCCCAAAACCGGCAGAAAACACCAAATCAGAGCGCATCTGTCCTATTTGGGACATCCCATTGCCGGAGACAAGCTTTATAGCTTTAAAAATCAGAAGGGGCCGGGAGGTTTAAAAAGGCAGTTTCTGCACGCAAGTAATTTAAGAATAACCTTGCCAAATGGCAAAGCTTGCGAATTTAAATCAGAACTTCCGGAAGACCTTCGGGAATCATTAAAAAATTTAAATTAAAATTAAAAATATGGCAAACAAAATAGAAAATTTTAATAATCTTCAGATAAAAAAGAACCTGCCCGAAATAAAGCCCGGGGACACGGTTTTGATTTCTCAAAAAGTGACGGAGGGAGGAAAGGAAAAGGTTCAGGATTTTGAGGGAATGATTTTGGCTAGAAAACATGGAAAAGGAATCTCTTCAACTATTACAGCAAGAAGAGTGATTTCCGGAGTTGGGGTAGAAAAAGTATTCCCAATCCATTCTCCAACTATCCTGAAAATGGAGATAGTAAAAAGAGGAAAAGCCAGAAGAGCAAAGCTTTATTATTTGAGAACTGCAAAAGGAAAGAGAGCCAGATTAAAGAGAGAGGAAATTCCCGAAACGCCTGCAAAAGAAAATAAATAATTCTCAAGCGCGGACGTGGCAGACACGTACACTTTGAGAATTTTCCAGATTTGATAGAATTAAAGAATGGAATTTAAAAAAGAGGGGGAAATTAAATGGTCATCGAATCTTGCCTATGTTATCGGTTTAATATCTACCGATGGCAGTCTTTCTAAAGATGGACGGCATATTGATTTTACTTCGAAGGACCTCCAGCTCATAAACACATTTAAAAATTGTCTAGGACTAAAAAATAAGATTGGTTTTAAAAATAGTGGTTTTTCTGAAAAAAAATATCCGCGCATTCAGTTTGGTAATGTAAAATTATACAACTGGCTCTTATCTATAGGATTAACACCAAAGAAAAGTAAAACTTTAGGAAAAATAAAAATACCTGGAAAATTTTTTGCTGATTTTTTGAGGGGCTTCTTCGATGGAGATGGGTGCACCTACAATTACTGGGATCCACGATGGAAAAGCAGTTTTATGATTTATATTTCTTTTTATTCGAGCAGTTTAACTTATCTCGAATGGCTTAGAAATACTAGTGAAAAAATTTTGGGTATAAAAGGACGTATAAAAAAATCTAAAGGTGTTTGGAATTTATGTTATGCCAAGAAGGAATCCCGAATATTGTTTTCAAGAATGTATCACAGAAAAAATTTACCCTGCTTAGAAAGAAAATATAACAAAATAAAAAACGCAATTAAAATTGATAATAAACGAAACGGGCGAGTGCTGAAATTAGCAGACAGCTGCGTTTGAGGGGCGCAGGCCATTTATGGCGTGAGGGTGCAAGTCCCTCCCCGCCCACCCGTTATGATAAACTTTCGAGATTTTGAAATTTCTGATTTAGATAGAATTGCAGAAATTATGGAAAGTTCGCTTATTGATCCATTATCTAAATCCTATCTAGAAAAAATTCAGGATTCGGAAAGTTTTATTGTAGCTATAGAAAAAGAAAAGGTAGTAGGTTATATAATCGGGAAAACAAAAAATAATCTTGGGAAAATTATATCTCTGGCAGTTCAAAAAGACTTTAGAAAAAAGGGGGTTGGAACAAAACTTTTAATTTCTTTAACGAAAAGATTTAAGAGGTCTGGAGTTAAAAAAATATTCCTTCGTACTAGAACTTGGAACAAAAAAGCTGTAGATTTTTATAAAAATTTGGGCTTTAAGATTGTAAAGGAAATTAAAAATTATTACAAAAACGGAGACGATGCTTTCCTGATGGAAAAAATGGACGACTAGCTCAATGGTAGAGCATCGCGTTTACATCGCGGGGGTTATAGGTTCGAATCCTATGTCGTCCACTCATATTGATTGCGAAGTTATAATCGGTTAAAATTTTAATATATGCACGCCGTGGTAGCTCCCTCCTTCGCTCTGCACTTCGTTTGAGCTTCGGAAGGGCAAGTTTATTTATATAATTCTACTTGCTCCGCCGAAGCTTCGATGAAAATCGAAGCGTAGGAGAGCCGTGGTAGCTCAGTGGTAGAGCATTGCTCTGAAAAAGCAAGGGTCGATGGTTCGATTCCATTCCACGGCACCGAGTCAAACTCGGTTCATAAGAAACGAGTTTGCGAGGTAGGCAAGTCAGACTTGCCACTTGTTTATATCTTAAATACAAAACAGCGTTAGACGCTGTTTCTGTAAAAGCTCTCTTTTTCTACTGGGTAGAAACGTGTAAATTTTCCGCAGAAAATTTATTTACGTTCCACACTTAATTGCCGGAGCAGGCAAATTGTCCCTCCTTGACGAATCAAATTCGTTACCATTAAAAGATATTAAATTAATATGAATATCTTTAAGTCACTCCTTAAATACACGGCTATTCCGGTTAAAGTTTTTGAGGTTGTAATTTTTCTTGGTTTAGTCCTTTGGTTTTGGTTACACTTTACTGCATGGTAATAGAATAGAAATGCAATCTCTTAAGATAACAAGAGATCATCTTATTGAAAATCCTTGGACACCGTGCGGGGCTATCGGACTAGTAATTTTGATGCAAAGGCAATTCGGTACCAACATGTTGCACAGAACTTTTGAAATTTAAAAATTTGTTTTCAAAGAAAAAAGCCCTAATCGGAGTGCGCCTGCAGAGCACTTAGCTTCTGCATACTTATCTGCAGTATTTCTGCAAAAGCGTGAGCTGGCCTAGCTCGTTCCGAATTAGGGCTCGGAGGATTTCCCTCCGCAAGATCCTTTTATCATTTTGAAAGGATTTGTCAACAACTCAACGTCTTCAAAGCTTAGTTCTATAAAAATTCTTGATTCTAGCGACCTTTTCCTTTAGTATGGATATATATCGCCAGTCCATTAAAGTTATAACCAACTCTGGACTGGGGCAAAACTTCGCTAGGGCTACGGCGCACGAGGCATAATTTGCGGGCATGCCCGCCGTAGCTTCGACTTAGTCGAAGCGCAGGCGGGTGTCGTATAGTGGCTATTACACTACCTTGCCAAGGTAGTGACGGCGGTTCGATTCCGCTCACCCGCTCATATCTCTTTAAAAATAGCTTGAAATGAGCTATTTTTAATTATATGACGTTTACGACTTTTGAATTTTTTCTATTTTTTGCCGTAGTTTTGATTTTAAACTGGTATTTAAAACGCTGGCCCCTTATCTGGCGGCTATTTTTATTTGCTTCAAGTTATTATTTTTATTCAATCCTGGATGTTAGATTTTTACTAATAATTTTTGGAGTTTCGGTCTTTAATTTTTTTGCAGGAAAATTTATTAGTGAAGACTCTTTTAAATTTAAAAAAATCTTATTCATCTATTCAATAGCTGCCAATCTATTGGTTTTGGGACTTTTTAAATATTATGATTTTTTCAGAGTTTCAATTGAATCATTTTTAGGGAAAATGGGATTGGCCATTAGTTTGCCGGTTTTGGCAATCATTTTGCCAGTAGGCTTATCTTTTTATATTTTCAGAACGATTTCTTACATTATTGATGTTTACAGAAAAAAAATAAAACCCTGCAAATCAATTCTCGATTTCTCAATTTATGTTGCTTTTTTCCCGCAGTTATTGTCAGGTCCAATATCCAGAGCTGACGAATTCCTCCCCCAATTAGAAAATGGGGGAGCAAAAGAAATAGATAATTTATATGGAAATGTTTCTTTAGTTTTATTGGGCTTATTCAAAAAATTAGTGATTTCCAGCTATTTAGCTTTAAACCTTACTGATGACGTTTTTGCCGTTCCCCAAAACCATTCGTCTTTGGCAATATTTTTAGCAATTTTTGCTTATTCTTTAGTCATTTATTTTGATTTCAGCGGCTACACAGATTTAGCTATCGGATTTGCGGGATTGATGGGCTTTAAGTCTCCGATTAACTTTAATATGCCTTATATGTCTCAAAATATTCAAGATTTTTGGCGCAGATGGCATATTACCCTTTCCAATTGGGTCAGGGACTATATTTATATTCCTCTGGGAGGAAGCAGAAAAGGGAAAATAAGGCAATATTTAAATTTGATGATAACTATGATTTTGGTTGGCCTCTGGCATGGTTCAGCTACCCACTTTATTTTTTGGGGATTTCTCCAAGGAATAGGTTTGGCCGTAACCCACATTTATTCGGACAGGAAAAAAGAAGTTTCTCAAACCCTTCCCCAGAAAAAATGGAAAAATATTTTAAATTGGTCCTTAACTTTTAATTTTATTTCTTTTTCGTGGATATTTTTTCGCTCAGAAACATTCGGAAACGGGATTATTTTAATAAAAAATTTATTTAACTTTGGGAAAATAGTGGAGCCGTTTCAAATTTATATTATTGCCGTAATGGCCTTGGGTTTTCTTTTATTTCTGTTTGAAAAGCAAATTACTAAAAAATTAACTGATTTCCAGCAAAAATTATCCCTGTTCCCTTGGATTACATTCGTTATCTTGGCAATTATCCTGCTTTTTGAATTAAGTCCGGATATCTTGCCTTCTTTCATATATTTTAGCTTTTGATAATTATGGAAAACGAAAATATTTTACAAAAAAGGTCATCTAATCCTAAAATAGCAATTCTTCTCTTTTCCCTTATTTTTTTATTTGTTTCTTTTTACGAATCGAAAAAGGTCATTCTTTGGGAAAAGCCGCAAAGCCAAAAATACGACGCATTCAACCATGTTTCTTTAGCTTTTGCCAAAACTTCTGAAAAAATAAAGGCGGACTTGGGGCTTTCCAGTTTTTTCCAAAAAGAAAATCTGTTCTGGTCAAAAATTAAAATGTCACCAATAGTATTTTCTCAACTTCCCGCCACAAGCACAAAAGAAGAACTGCCCGAACCCATACAAAAACTTAAACCGCCTTACCGAATCTTAATAATCGGCGATTCTTTCATTGCGGTTTACGGCGGCGTCGGGGATACTCTGGAAAGAACCTTACTGGCTTATAATGATATAACTGCTCTTAGAAAAGGGGTGGTTTCCAGCGGACTTTCTAGACCTGATTACTTTGACTGGAATTCACAAGCTAAAACCCTGATTTCACAATTTAACCCCAATATTGTCATTATTATGCTGGGCTCTAACGACGCCCAATCCTTTTCGGTTGCCGCCGCAGATGGAAAAAATATAATTTTCAAATACGGAACCGATGAATGGTTTAGAGAATACGAACATCGAGTTTCTGACTTTTTACATATCTTTGCAGATAAAAATATCACGGCTTTTTGGGTGGGATTTCCCATTATGGAGAACAAAACCTATTCTCAAAAGATGCAAAAGCTGAATTCTATATACGAAAATGAGGCAAAAAAGGTAAAGAATGCGCACTTTGTGCCGCTTTGGTACTTATTTACCGACAAAAACGGCGACTATACCGCGTTTTTGCCAGACCAAAATGGAAAATATATGTCAGCCCGGCTTTCAGACGGCATTCATCTCTCTTATTTTGGCGGGCAAATTGCTGTAAATGCCATTATCCAAGAGTTAAAAGAAGTAATTTCTCCTTTTCCTAGCCAAAAAGACTAACTAAATTTTACACTCTTTTTCCCCCGACCTGTCTTGACAAGTCAGGTACTTTTGCTATACTGTATGCACCCCCATAAAAAGGGGGTTTAAAATGAAAAAACGCTTAAATTGCCTTATTTTTGGAAAAGGCAGGAAAATTTTAATAAGTTTTATCTGCGTTTCCGTTTTAATCGGCGGTTTTCCGTTTTTATGGAGCAGATTTCAAAAAGCTGAAGCTGAGTTGGGAGATCCAATATTGGTTTTGCCGGAACTGGAAATATTGCAAGGAAATAGCTTGGCAGCTGTTTCAAACCCGATCAATCCTGAACCGGAAGTAATAAGGACAATAAGTGCTTTAATTACTGCTTATTCTTCCACGCCTGAAGAAACTGACGAAAGCCCATTTTATACGGCTTCGGGAGCCCATGTCAGAGACGGGATTGTGGCTAATAATCTTTTACCCTTGGGAACTAAAATCAAAATACCAAACTTATATGGAGATAAAATTTTTGTAGTTGAGGACAGGATGAATCCAAAAGTTGGTTATTTCTGCTTTGATATCTGGTTTCCGAGCCATCAGTCAGCCGAAAATTTCGGAGTAAAAACAGCTTCCATTGAGGTTTTGGATTAAATCATATTTAAAAAAAACAACCAGTCCTTTGGACTGGTTGTTTTTTTGTGCCCGGAGAGGGACTCGAACCCTCACGAGATTGCTCTCAAGAGATTTTAAGTCTCTCGTGTATGCCATTTCACCACCCGGGCAATTTCTATCGTTGAGGCCTGGGCGAGAATTGCACTCGCGTGTAGCGGTTTTGCAGACCGCCGTGTTGGCTGCTTCACCACCAGGCCTTATTTTAAAATGCTTCCAATATCAAATTACCCTATTTCTCTTCTTTTTTCAATTCCTCTAAAATTTCTTCAATTTTTGCGGCTTCAACTGTTTCTTTTTCCTCCAAAAATTTAATTCTTGGAACCGGCCTCATTCTCAATAGTTTGTTTATTTTTCCCTGGAAGTTATAAATTTTTTTATTTAAAAACCCGACGGTTTTTACTCTTTCTCGCTCGGGAAAAACGCTGACAAAAATGTTGCTGTCTCTCAAATCGCTCGAGGTATTAACTCGAGTTACGGTCACCAAAACGCCGACGGGAAAATCAGCTTCCTTTAAAATAATTTGGGCTATTTTCTCTTTTATTAATTGGTTTACGCGCTGAATGCGATTGACGGTCATAGATCATAAAACATGAATTACAGTTCCCCTTTTTGCTTTTCCTCGGTATAAATTCCTAATAAATCTCCAGTCTCAATTTTTATATCGCCTTCATATAAAATGCCGCACTCTTCTCCTTTTGCAACCCTTTCTGCATCTCTTTTATTTTTCTGCAAACTTATAATCCTGCCCTTGCCAACCGCTTCGTCGTTCCTTAAAACTTCAATTTGGGCTCCCTTTTTTACTTCACCAAAAACCACTCTACCGCCGACAATCTGGCGGTTTTTTTCATCTAAAAATAATGCTAAAACTTTTACCTTGCCCAAATCCAATCTTACTGACTCAGGAGATAAAATTCTTTCCATTGATTTCCTCACTCCTTCAACCAAATCATAAATAACATCAAAAGTTAAAATTTTTATTTTATCCCTTTCTGCCATTTGTTTTGCAACCGGATTTGCTTTTGTCCTAAAGCCGAAAATTGCAGCCCTCGTTGATCTGGCTAATTTTACATCGGATTCATTTATTTCCCCCGCTTCAGATTTTATAATATTTAAAATCACTTTTTCTTGCGGAATTTCTTTTAAAACCTCGTAAATGGCTTCAATGGACCCAACAACGTCGGACTTTAAAATTAAATTTAAAACCTTTTGTCCCTCTTTTATTTCTGGATTCCAAATTTCTTTTTTTTCTTGAGTTTTCAAATAACTCTTTGCCTGTTCTGTGTCGGAAAAAACTTTAAATATCTCTCCAACTTTAGGAGTTTCAGGCAAACCGATAATAACAACCGGATCAGAAGGAAGAGCTTGCTCAATAGGGGACCTTAGAAAGTTTTCCAAATTCTTAACTTTTCCAAAAGTGGAAAAAGTGCCTAAAATATCTCCTATTTTTAATGTGCCATCAGAAACAATGACAGTGGCAACTGGCCCCCTCTGAGGATCCAAATAAGATTCAATCACCACTCCTTCGGCGGGCTTTGAAATGTCTCCTTTTAAATTTGTTATTTCTCCAACCAATTGTATCAATTCCAAAAGCTCATTTATTCCTTGCCCGGTTTTTGCCGATACATTGACTGAAGGAATTTTACCGCCAAGAGATTCCACTAAAACATCTTCTTTCATTAATACCTGCTTTATTTTTTCGGGATTTGCTTGAGGATTATCGGTTTTATTTATCGCAACAATAAAAGGAATTTTAGCATCTTTTATATGCGAAATCGCTTCTTTTGTTTGCGGCTGGACTCCAGATACGCCATCCACTACTAAAATTGCCACGTCCGCGACTTTAGCTCCCCTTGCCCTCATTGCTGAAAAGGCTTCGTGCCCAGGAGTATCTATAAAAGTAATTTTTCTTCGCCCGTCCGCAGCCTTTGGCGAAGGAGGGTTGCCAACTCCTACTTGATAAGCTCCAATATGTTGAGTAATAACTCCTCCGGGTTTTGCTCCAGTAAATTGGAGATTTCTAATCGCCAGCAAAAGGCTGGTTTTGCCAGCATCAACATGGCCTAAAATTACAACAACGGGCGGCCTGTTTATTAAATTTTTATTTTCATTGTTTTGCATTTTGATCTATTGGGAGTTCTTTTGATGTTTTCGCCATTTCAATTGCCTTTATTTCTTCTTCAGATAATTGGTATTCGGATTTGCCGTTTTTTATTGGTTTTCCATAAACCCGATTTCCTTCTCTTGTGTAGTGACTGGTAATAATAAAGCCTGAATCAGTGGCATCTAAAAGCGCGATTGAAAAACTTTGGTCTCCTCCCACTTCTTTAAAAGGATTAAATCTTATTACTCCAAACTTTTGAGCCATAAATTTTGACTCCTTTTTTAAACTTTCCAGCTCCCCCGAAACTTTTTTGAAATTTTCTTCCAAAGCCGCAAATTGCGATAAAACTTCATTTAAATTTTCCGGAGCTTTTTTATTTTTTTTGAAAATATTTATCATATTTTTTAAATAATTTCTGCAAAAAGAACGACATAATTTTTGCCATAAGCTTTTGCGCACTTGGGGCATGTCGTGTAGGAAAAATATAATTTTTTTATTTCCTTGCCTTTATTTTTTACATATTCTTCCATTTCTTTTGCCCATTTGCCGGCATTTTGATAAGGCCCCTCAAAGACCTTAGTTAGAAATGTTCCAGAAAGTTTTGCAATTTTTGCTCCCAGAACTTCTTTTGCAACATCAATGTAAATATCTGCTGCCCAAAGCGATTTTTCATCAGTTAACATAAGTTGATAGGGAGATTTTGCTCCAGCCCTTTCAATCAATTCCATATTTTTTACAACTTTTTTTCCGAAATCAAGCGGGATGTGGAAAAAACTTTTAACACGATCTTTGATAAAAATTTTGTCCTTCCAGATAATTTCTTTTTCCTGCCACGGTTCTGGATCAAACGGCTCGCAACAACCTGTTTTTTTGATTTGATTTTCCATTTTGATTTGATTAATTATAATATCTCATTAATTTTCTGCGTGTTCCTTCTGAAATCGCGATGCCTAAATAATTTTTATATTACGGAAGAGGTGAGATTTGAACTCACGAGGGGCTTTCGCCCCTACGGCTTTTCGAGAGCCGCGCTTTCAACCGCTCAGCCACTCTTCCGCATTATACGGGATAAAGCGGCCCACTTGCCCCGTTTAAATTTACGGAAATTTTTTCGGGGTTCAACCGCTCTGGCATCCCACCATACCTCGCCAGAGAAAAATATCTGTGGCAAGTCTAACTTGCCTGCTTTCATTTTGTACTCGGCTGAAACCGAGCTTGACTCGGTGGACCCATCGGGAGTCGAACCCGACCCTTGCCCATGCCATGGGCATGTAATACCGATTTACTATGGGCCCGAGTGCCCCTGGGAGGAATTGAACCCCCAATTTCTCCCTTAGGACGGGATTGTTCTATCCGTTGAACTACAGGGGCCCCTCACCCAGAAATCCTTAGCGAATAGCGGAAAATTCCTAACAAAGTTGAAGATTTCTGGGTGAGGGGCTGCAGAGGCTACATACTCATTATAGACAAATCTAATCTAAAATGTTATCAAATTTTTCCCTTGTTTTCAAGGCGCCTTATGCTAAAATTAAAAAATATGAAAGAACCATCTAAGATAGTTGAGGTCGCTAAAAAAGTTTGCCCGGCAGTAATTACCATTGTCGTTTCAAAAGATCTGCCAAAAATTGAGGGATTTTTCCTAATGCCTTTTGGCGGACAGGAAATGATTTTTCCCAAAATGAAAAACGATACGGAAAAGACAAAAGTAGGCGGAGGTTCGGGCTTTATAATTTCCGAAGACGGCTATGTTCTGACCTGCAATCATGTAGTTGGAGATCCGGAAGCGGATTATACGGTAATTATTGAACCTACAAAAAAATATCCGGCAAAAATTTTAGCAAATGATCCTTTGGTAGATGTGGCGATTTTGAAAATTGACGCAAAAAGCCTTCCCTATCTGGAACTCGGCAATTCAGAAGAAATGGAGTTGGGAGAGTCAGTTGTAGCAATAGGAAATCCTTTGGGAGAATTTGAAGATACTCTTTCGGCTGGAATTATCTCAGGTTTAAGCAGGACTATTACCGCCCACGGGGGATTGGCTTTAAAAACGACTTCCTTGCGGGGATTAATTCAAACAGATGCCGCTATTAATCCCGGAAATTCCGGAGGCCCTTTGGTGGACTTGGAAGGAAGGGTAATTGGAATAAATACTGCAGTGGTTGCGGGAGCGCAAAATATCGGCTTTGCCATACCTATTAATAATGCCAAAAAAGTTTTGGAAGAAATAAAACAATATGGAAAACTGAGAAGGCCATTTTTGGGAGTAAGATATGTAATTTTGAATAAAGAAATTTCCCAGCCGAATAAATTACCAGTCGATTATGGCGCCTTGATCGTTAGAGAACATTTGGGGGAGCCCGCAATAATTAAAGGATCTCCGGTAGAAAAATCCGGGCTGAAAGAATATGACATTATTTTGGAATTAAATGGAGAAAAAATTACTGAAGAAAATTCTCTTTCTGATATTTTGCAAAAATGCAAAATAGATGAAGAAATTCCTGTGAAAATTTTAAGGGAGAAAAAAGAAATAAAAACAAAAGTAAAACTGGAGGAGAAAAAATAATCAAATACAAAACCAGCCCCCCCCTCGGGGCTGGATTTATTTTACATCTTTAATTTCGTATTCGATTGCACTGCTCGGAGTTTTAAGAGTTATACTATCTCCCCTTTCCTTTCCTAAAAGATTTTTCCCCAAAGGCGACTGATAAGAGATCTTTCCTTTTAAAACATCAGCTTCTTCGGGGCCGACAATTTGATATTCTTCTTTTTTATTGTTTGAACAGACTACAACAACTGACCCTACCTGAATTTCTTTTTTGCCGTTTTTTTCCGCTATTTTGGCAGTGGCTAAAATTCCCTTTAATCTGGAAATTTTTCCCTCCAGGACGCCCTGGGCTTCTTTTGCGTCATCATAAGCCGCATTTTCCGAAACATCGCCAAAGGAAACGGCGTGGCGGAGTTTTTCTGCCACTTCCCTTCTTTTTACTGTTTCTAAATGCTTTAGATCTTTTTTTAATTTTTCTAATCCCTCTTGTGTAAAATATTGCGCCATATTGTATATATTTTAACTCTTCCTTCAAAATCTGAAAAGCGTGTAAACCAAAAACAGGGCTTTGCCCTGTTTTTGGTTTACAATCCGGGATTAAAACGGTATTTCGACAAAAACCACATTAGAATAATCAGAATCGCCTGCGGGATTATAGGCTTTTACCCGATAATAATAAGTTGCCCCCGAGACTACATCATAATCGTAGCAGTTAGTAGAATTAGCCGGAAGTGAATAAATTTCGGCAAAATCTACACCATTCGTGCTTTTTTCAACCTTAAATCCAGTTTCGTTTGTAGAATTATCTTGCCAGCCCAACACCACATAATAAGTTGAGGTTGCTATCGAATAAACATCGGCAAAAAGATTAGTTGGAGCTGCCGGGACTAGCTCCAAAATTGTAGCAGAAGCTATGTTTGAATATTCAGAATCACCTGCAGCATTGTATGTCTTAACCCTATAATAGTAAGTTGTTCCTGGCGCTACATCATAATCGTAGCAGTTAGTAGAATTAGCCGGAAGTGAATAAATTTCGGCAAAATCTACACCATTCGTGCTTTTTTCAACCTTAAATCCAGTTTCGTTTGTAGAATTATCTTGCCAGTTTAATACGACAAAACTAGTTGAAGAGGCAGAAAAAACTTGGGCAAAAAGATTAGTTGGAGCTGCCGGGAATAGTTCAAACGTTGTCGCGAAAGCTATATTTGAATATCCAGAATATATAGTTTTTCTCCCAGAAATCATGTAAGCTCGAACTCTGTAATAATAAGTAGTGGCAGAGTCAAGGCCAAGATTGGAATAATTTGTCACATTTGCCCCAACTTGCGCAATTTCAGAAAAATTCACTCTGTTTAAGCTTCTTTCAATTTTGAAACCGGCTTCATTCGTGGAATTATCCTTCCAATTTAAATTGATTTGGGAGTCAGAAACCGCTGCTGCCACAAGCATTGAGGGTGCTTTAATAGTAGGTGCAGCTTCTGCGCCGAAAGCGACAAAAATAAACGTAAAAAGAACAGCGATAATAGATAGTTTTTTCATAATTGTTTTGTTTTTTAGTAATTTATTTTGTCGACCCATTATTTTTATTTTATCATTTCTGTAGAATCGGACAATTTAAAAATCGCCCTGAGCTTTGCCGAAGGGCGATCAGTTAGTTTTAAAAATTTGGGGTGCCCGAGCGGGCTCGAACCGCCAACCTTCGCGGCCACAGCGCGAAGCTCTAACCAATTGAGCTACGGGCACCATTTTTTAGATTTAAACGTCCCTAATTACTAATTACTAAATACTAACTACTGCAATATTTTGCGATAGCAAAATTTGCTATGCCCCTGGGAAGAATCGAACTTCCATATCGGGTTTAGAAAACCCGTGTTCTATCCATTGAACTACAGGGGCCCCTCACCCAGAAATCCTTAGTAGGCAACGACAATTAATGAAATTGAAGATTTCTAGGTGAGGGGCTACAGGGGCCAGGGGCAAGAGAACGAGTTTAATTATAGCTAAAATTAGCTCTTAGTCAATTTCTGCTGCAGGGGCTGCAAAAATATTTGGATACTGTTTTAAACCAGCTTCGTTAAACCTGCTTTCCATTTCCTGCCAAACAGATAACACTTCTTGGTATTTTTTTTCCTGAAACTTGGAAACAATATCATTCAAAACAGGAGTAATTTTTTGGGGCAAAAAATTATATTGGTAAAAAACAGCTCCTCCTACAAGCAAAGCTAAAAAGATTAAGGCAATTGAAGTAAAAAATGATTTTTTAGCCAAAAACCGCGGCAATTTTCTGAAAAAATTTTTAATTTTGTTAAAATTTAGTTTCATTTTTCCGAAGTAAAAACTGATATTTGAAGATTTGATTTTACGTCTGTAAAAGAATAATTCTCAAATTCTTTCTTGGATAAATCTCCTTTTGTTAATTTTTTAACAGTCAAATTCTGAATTTTAATTAAATAGGGCGAATTTTCCAGTTTTTCAAGAAATTTTGAAAAATTAGGAAATGGCCCTGTGATTGCCAGCTGGTAATAAATAGCCGGCCAAACCTGATTTTTATTTTCTTCCAAAGAGGGAGAAAGAGACGCTTCCAATGAAACATCCGAATCTTTGGCAAGATCTTCCAAAAATCTGGTAAAAGCAAAGGGAATTTTAGCATTGACAAAAAGCGAGTCAATTTTGTTTAGATCCGGCCCGTATTCGGAGTATTTTTCTTTAATTTCAGCTAAATTTTTAGCCTCCTCCTCAATAGAAAAAGCTTCCTGTTTTACTAAAATATAATTTTTAGAATTATTTTTAATATCTCTGAAAAGTGGCAATATTATCAGAAAAACAATAACAAGGGCTAGCGCTCCAAAAGTTCCCAAGGCAATAAAAATTTTTCTTTTAGTGCTCATTTTTAATTTTTGCGTAAAAACTTAAGTTAAAATCAATATCTTTTGTTTTTCCCCAAGTTGAAGGCGGCAAATATATCTGGCTGAAATCTTCTTTTTCTTTTTCCAAATTATCTATAAGCTGGCTTAAATTTTCTGCCACAGGAGAAAAACCCAAAAGAGAAACCTGGCAATTTCCGCTCTCGGTAAATCTTACGGAAATTTCACTCAGAGAAATATCAGAAGGAACTAAATCAGAAATTTTTGCCAAAAATGCGGTTAGGTCGGTTTTCTGCTTGTAAAAGTCGCTTAATTCCAGAATTATTTTGTTATTTTTAATTATATCCTCCCGGAATTTTTGGATTTCCTCCTTGTTAAATTCCGCTTTTTTGGACTCTAAATTTAATTTTTCTGCCTCAACTTGGCTGGAAATTAAAATTCTGATTGAAAGAAAAACCAGGCTCAATGACATAAAGAAAAATAAAACAATTAGTCCTAAAATTAAAACTAATTTCAGTTTTTCTTCCTCTAATAAATTTTGTTTTTCTTCGGTCGGAAGAAGGTTAATCATGAGTTTTAATGGCTCTTAAAGCTAACCCTAAAGCTGTCGTAAATGAAAGTGATTTTTCAAAAGGCAATTGCGGCAATTCTTTTATTTGAGACGGCAAAATATTAACCCAGGGGTTGGCAACCTCCACCGGAATTTTAAGCTCCAAAGACAAGAAATCGTCCAGCCCCTTCAAGTTCGCGCCGCCTCCGGAAAGCAAAATCTTTTTAACGCCTTTATTATTCGGCAGTGAATGCTCATGAAGGGCGTGGGTTTGATAATAGCTAAGATATTTTTTAATTTGTTCTATCAGATCGGTTAAACTGGGAATTAACGCTTCAAAAATTTCTCCGTCTTTTGTTTTTCCATCATCTTTTTTTAATTTTATATTTTCCTGAAGCCCGTATTCCCTTTTTAATTCTTCCGCTTTTTCGTTGTTGACTCCCAAAGACCTTGAGATAACTTCGTTAAAGCCCTGCGAAGAAATAGGAATTGAACTTGTAAATTTCAAAGAATAGCCGGAAAAAATAATAAAACTTGTCCGGCCTGCCCCGAGGTCTATCAATAAAGCAGGAGATTCTGACAATTCGTTTTTAATCAAGGCGCGAGCAATAGCCTGAGATTCAATTTCAAAAGCCAAGGGCTGCAATCCCGCTGACTTTATAGAAAAAAGGTAAGGATCTACAATTTTTTTTGGCAGAGCTAAAATTAAAACATCTGAATGGTCTAAATGATCGTATAATTGGGGAACGATTTGGGAATCCAAATAAACTTGGTCAATAGGCAGAGGAATATAATTTTCCGCCTCAAAAAGAACGGCTTTTTTTAATTCTTCCTCCTTCATTTTCGGCATCTGGATTACCTGTAAAAAGGTTTTTTCTTCTGGCAGCGAGGAAACCACGTATTTTGTTTTTAATTTTTCTCCCGTAATGTTTTTCACTGATTCTTTTATAATCTGCGCCAGTTTTTTTTCATCTTTTACTTCGCCCTCCGTCAATATTCCAGGAGAAATCTTTGTTTCTCCAAAAGAAGCCAAACTCAAAAACTTCCCTTTCTTTTTAAGTTTTACAATTTTCAAGGAAAGGTCAGAAATATCCAATCCAAATGCTTCCGGTTTTAAATTAAGGATATCTAACATATTTTATTTTTGCTTTGCGTTTCATGTTCTGCGCTTTACTCTATTTCTTTCCAGCTCGTCACTTCCCAAGCCCCGCCTGTCCCTCCAGAAAAATTAGAGTTTTCCAAGCCTCTCTCATATTGGACCACAGCATTATTATTAAGATTTACCATATATCCAGTAATTTCTCTGGCTCGCATATTGTTGCTAAGAGAAATCATTCCTAAATTTGTATAAAAGATCGCACCGTCAGCATTGTTTGATACGTTTATTGCCGGGGAAACCGGATCAACTGAATTGTTTGTGGAAAGAATCAAGATATAGCTTCCGGCGGCGCCCGAACCCCTTTCCACAGAGTTATTATAAATATTTATTTTTCCGTCTGCCACAATAGTCCCGCTGTAAGAACCGTAAGAGTTATTATCCAATTCTATTATTGAATTATTGCTAAAATTAATGTTTCCTGTTACATAAATAGTCCCAAGAACTTTTAATCTTGCATTATTGGTCACGGTTAAATTTTTAGGATTTTCAGGAGTCCCGATTTGGATCGGGCCTAAAGAATTTATAGAGCCGTCTGTTAAAAAAACATCGTTGCTTATAATTCCTCTTGCCGCGGCTTCCTGTTTCCATTTATCAATCTGGCTTTGAGAAATGGGAAGATCCTGGGGGCTTACTTCATTCGGCCTGCTTTTTATCTCTGTTCCGGCAGTGCAATCTCCGACGCTTCCTCCAGAAACATATGTTAAGGTTCCCGCTATTGTTGAGCCTTCGCAGGTATGAACAATTGCATCTCCTCCAACTATTAAGTTTTTAATTTTATTGCCATTACGCGCTACAACAACGCTGCCAGTAGCACTACCGCCATTGCCAGAAATTATGGTTCCATTGGAAAAAACGTTTCCCACTATCGTTGCATTATTTCCTATTACCAAACCTCCATCACCGACTTGAGCTCCGTAGTAAAAAGAAATTTTATCAGTAGAAACCTCGCAAATGACTTCTATTTTTTTTGCCCTTTTTGCAATTTCCCCTTCCGAAGTAATTGTCCTTGAGCCGCCGAGAGCGCCCGATATTGTTGTAGTAGCTGAAGCGCCTCCGACGGTTATTTTATAAGGGCTTATCCAATGCAATTTTTTATTTATCCTTAAAAGCGCGTCTTCAATCCCGGCTTCGGAGGCGTAATATGCTTGAGTTCCCAAAACCGATTCGCTGGAAATTTTTTGCTCTCCCACAGCCAAAATCCCAATGTACAAACCCACTCCCACCATCACAAATAAAACCAAAATTGCCATTAAAATAGCGACAAAACCTTTTTCACTGTTTTTAAAACAAAAATCCATATATTTAATATCTTATGTTAACTGTTGAGGTCGCATCTGCCGACCCCTGGTATTCTGACTTGTTATTGGGAGCCAAATAGTCAACTTTTAAATAAATTTGAATAGAATTTTCTCCCACTTTATTGAAAATTAATTTATCTATTTTTACCCTGTCTGAAGTAAAAGGAATGGGAGCCTGCTCTTCTTCTTTTAAGCACAATTTGTTTTCACAAATATAAAAATCAATATAGCTTTCCTCTTCTCCAGAAGGCAAATATTTTTTTGTTTTCAAAGAAAGCTGGCCCGGACTGATTTCAAATACGCTGGTTGAAGAATAAACGTTTTCTGACTCTCTTATTTGATACGTAATGATTTCCATTGCCCTTCTTGCATTGTCCAAAACTTCCCGGCTTACCATCGTCTTATGATTTGACTGCACTACCCAAATAACAAAAGAAAAAATACCAGCTGCCAAAATAGAAAAAATCCCGATATAGACCAAAAGCTCAATTAATGTAAAACCTTTTTTGTTTTTTATCATCTCCAATTTGTAAAGTAAGTGATAATTTCCACCTTTTTATCCCTCCAGGAAACAGTAATTGTCGCTTTTTTTGTATTCGGATCGCTTGTCCCGCCAACTGAAACTATATTACTAGTGTTTGCATCTCTGAAAACTTCGCTAAAAATTACTTTTCTGGTAAAGCGGCCCAATGTTTCTGTGCCTTGGAGCAAATTCCATTTTTGGGGAGATCCGGTTTTTTTTGGATAATAGCTTACGTTATTTATTATCAAACCCAAGCCATCTGAGCTCCAGGTTGTCTCGTCCCTAAAGCTTCTTACTGCTTCAGCAGTTTCTTTGGCAAGATTTAAGGCCGAATTATTTTCTTTTATTAAAAACAGATTTTTCAGAGAAGAATTGGTCAGGCTCAAAATAGCGACCAGCCCAGCAGAAACAATGAAAATTGCTATTAAAACTTCGATGAGACTGAAGCCTTTATTAATTTTTTTGCAGATTTTTATTGCCATTGTATGTCTATTGTATAAATTGAAGTCCTGTCTACGGTTTTGCCATCAGCTGAAAATTTCAATAAATATCCCGAACCGTCTTCGCTAATATTTATTTCCAAGCTCTTTGTATTTTCTCCTCCTTCCCGGTGAACGCAAAAATTTGTGCCAAGCATATTCAAAGAATGGGTGTGAATTGTTATTTTTTGGGTTTGCCCCGAAACTGCAACTTCGCCCGACCAATAAATTTGGTCATCTCTCATATTATCTGCGATAGGAATATCTTTAGCAACAGTGTCATCAAATTTTAAAGTTATAATCTCGGAGCCTGTGTTAATCAGCCGGCTGTAATGGAAATGGACATGGCGGGAATCTTTTATTCTTTCGGCGTCAGAAGGAGAAGGCGGAGAACCTTTTCCTATCCTTCCTGAATTCTCAACATAAACTGCGCTGGTTTTTGAATGATCGTTTTTTTGCCGCAAGGAAACGCTTCCGTCCTGCAAAGCAAAGCCAGAAATTCTTTCAAAAGAAGTTTCCTTTCCGCCCGACAAATTGATCTGGGAAAATTCTGCAGTTTTTGGAATTTTATGGATTTGGTCAAATGAAACAATTCTCGTTGCATAGTTATTTCCCTTAAATAAGACAAATTGATGAGGGGTTGTTGAATTGTCAAAATAAACTCCCCATTCGCTGGCGCCAACAGCTGACAAGGCTTTGCTTTGCGCAAGGCGCAAGGTATTAATAATTTCTTCTGCGGCGTTGTCCAATTCTGCCTGCCTTCGGATATTGATTAAACTGGGCATAGAAATCGCGACAAGAATCATAAAAACTCCCAGAACTATAAGAATTTCTATTAAAGTGAAACTTTTTAAGGTTTTTTGTAACAACATCTGTTTATTTTATTGACCCTAGCATGCTATATAGCGGCTGGATCATTGAAACTGCAAAAAAACCGATTGCTCCTCCGACTACAAGCATTAAAGCCGGCTCAATTATAGTTGCGAAATTTTTAGTGGCAATTGCCACTTCTTCATCAAAAAAATCAGCGAGTTTTTGCAAAATATCGGAAGTTTCCCCGGTTTCTTCCCCGACTTCCAGCATTTGGACTACAATCAAAGAATATAAATTCTCATAAGGCCTCAAGGCCTCGGATAATTTTTTGCCCTTTCTCACTTTCTCAACCGCATCTAGCATTGATTCTTTAAAATAAACATTCCCTAAAACTCCGGCAGTAATTTCCAAAGCCCTTATCATTGTTACTCCAGAACCAACCAGGGATCCAACTGTTCTTACCGCAGAGGCGGAATTGCTTTTTTTAATAAGCTGGGAAATTATAGGAATTTTTAATAAAATTTTATCAATTCTTCTTTTCCCGGATTTTGTATTAATAGCCGATCTTATTGAAAAAACGAAAATAATTAGCAGTATCAATAAAAAGTACCATTTTTCAGACATAATTTTTCCGAGAAAGATAACGGCTCTGGTCATTGGCGGAAGCTCTACTCCCAAATCTGCAAATGTTGCAGACAATGGGGGAACCACCATAATGAGCATTAAAATTCCAATGCCAATCATTGCACAAATGATGACAACGGGATAAATCATGGCTCCCTTTAATTTTGAAGAAAGTTCATTCTGCTTTTCCATTTGCACGGTCAAGTTTTGCAAAACTTCTTCCAGGGTTCCCGATTCTTCCCCTACTGCCACCAAACTGCAGAAAAGTTCAGAAAAAACATCGGGGTGTTTGGATAAGGAGTCAGCAAAGTTTTTTCCTTTATTAACTTCTTCTACAATTTCAAGAATCGTTTTTTTGAATTTTTTATTCTTCGTAAGCTCAGCTAAAGAATTCAGAGACCTCGGCAGAGAAATACCGGCCGCTATCATTATTCTTAAATTTCTTACAAAGAATATTTTTTCTTTAAGCCCAACCTTATCAAAAATTGAAAAGTGCATGCTAAATTTCCTTTTTTCGGCGCCCTCTTTCATTTCTGCGGAAATTAAAATAAACCCTTCCTGGCGGAGGGCTCGGGCTAATTGATGTTCGTCTTTTGCCTCGGCCTCGCCGGTTTTTTCCTCCCCTCTTATGGATTTTGCCGTATAAAAATATTTTGCCATTTTAATTTTATTCAATAATAACCCTCAAAATTTCTTCTATGCTTGTCAGCCCCTGGGCAGCTTTAACAAACCCGTCTTCAAGCATTGTCCTCATTCCTTCTTTTTGGGCTTGCTCTTGAATTTGGTCTGAAGACGCCTGTTTTATAATCATTTCTTTTATTGTTTCTGTCACCGACAGGACTTCGTAAATCCCAACCCTGCCTTTATACCCTTCGGGGTTTTCTTTTGTGGGCTTCGCCCGGTAAAAATCAACGTTTTTCCAAGTTGCTTTTTGAGATACTATTTTTTCCTCTTTTAAAATTTTTAAAATTCTGTTTAAATCGCAATATTTTTCTATATTTTTCAGTTCAGCTTCCTTCAAATTGTATTTTTCCTTTTCGTCGCAAAGCTTTCTGACCAATCTCTGGGCTAAAATGCAGTTTAAAGTAGAAGAAATCAAAAAGGGTTCGGCTTTCATATCTATTAATCTTGGAATAGAGCCCGCAGCGGAATTTGTATGCAAAGTAGATAAAACCAAGTGGCCGGTCAGGGCCGCATTTATTGCCAAACTCACAGTTTCATTATCCCTGATTTCCCCGACCATTAAAACATCCGGATCTTGCCTGACCAAAGACCTAAGCCCGCTGGAAAAAGTGAAGCCGATTTTTGGATTTACCTGGGTTTGGTTCACTCTTGGCATCCTGTACTCAACCGGATCTTCAACCGTGGATATGTTTACTGAAGGCGTATTCAAAATTTCCATCATGGCATATAAAGTTGTTGTCTTACCAGACCCGGTGGGGCCTGTCACCAAAATCATCCCTACTGGTTTTCTAAGATTGTCTTGTATTTTTTCCAAAGCTTCGCCTCTCAGGCCCAAGCCCTCCAAAGTATAAGCCCTTGAAGTTTCAGGAAGCAGCCTCATTACGATTTTTTCCCCGTCAAAAACAGGCAAAATTGAAACCCTGATAGAATATTTATAATCTTCGGTTTCAACTTTGAACCTGCCGTCTTGCGGAAGGCGGTGTTCGTCTAATTTTAAATTTGATAGCACTTTGATTCTGGCAACAATTCCTGAGCTTGCCTGCCTGGGCAATACCATGGCGTCGTGCAAAATCCCGTCTATCCTATATCTGACTATCACTTCTTTTTCTGTCGGCTCAATATGAATATCGGAAGCTCTTTGCAAAATAGCATGCTTTAATAAAGTGTCTACAATTCTGATTACCGGCAATTCTTCAGCCGCTTTTCTCAATTCTTCCTTTTCTTCAACTTCTTCTGTTTCTTTTATCGGCTGGATAATTCCCGCATCTTTTTTAATAATCTCGCCGAATTCGACTTCCAAGGTCTGCTGGTATTGGCGCAAAACATTTTTTATTCCCTCCGGAGTGGTAAGGCGCGGCAATATCTTGTAATCAGATGTTTTTTTAATAAATTCTATTGTTCTTAAATCTTCGGGGTCTAGCATAGCCACTTCCAGATTCTGGCCGCTTTTTCTAAAAGCAATTATATTATTTGACCTGGCGATGGGCTCTGGTATTATTTTTAAAATTTCCGGCAATATTATTTCTTTTTCCAAATTGACAAAAGGAATGCCCAAAATATAGGCCTCAAGTTTTATTAATTCTTCTTGGCTGATTAATCCGTCAGAAATTAAAACATCCTCGATTTTTTTATCGCAGCCTTTGGCTTTTTTTTGCGCCTCGCCAAATTGCTCTTCGGTAATCAAGGAAGCGTCCAGTAAAAAAGCTTTCAGCTGTCCCGGTTCTACTTTCATTATTTATTGTTTAAAATTTGTTTTATTTTTTCTGCTACTTCTTTTAAATCGTATTGGGATTTTACCAAATAAGTTGTAGCTCCCAGTTCTAACGCTTTTTCAACTTCTGCCATTCCTTCCAAATTAGTTAAAATAATAATCGGTACTTCTTTCGTTTTTGGGTCTTCTTTCAGCTTTTTTAAAACTTCCAAGCCATGCATTTTTGGCAAAACAAGGTCCAATAGAACCAAATCTGGATTTTTTCTTTGGGCCAACTCCAGCCCGATTTCCCCGTCTAGGGCAGAAATCATTTCAAATCCCGCGGCTGATAAAAGGTCGCTAAAGGTTTTTTGAAGAGCTGATTCGTCTTCAATGAAAAGAATTTTTTTCATGTTTTAAATTTAATAATTAATAATAATTTTTAAATTTTATTTGGCCGGGAATATAAGGGAAAAAGTTGTCCCTTTATTTTCTATTGATTTAAAACTTATTTTTCCGCCCGATTTTTCTATTATTGCCTTTGTTATATACAGGCCCAAGCCTGTTCCCTGCGTCTGGTGGCGAAGCGCATTTTCGGAACGGAAAAATCTTTGGAAAATGTATTTCTGATCATCTTTTGGAATGCCGACTCCGTTATCTTTTATTTCCAAATAAATATTTTTCCCCTGCTTTTCCAGCTTTATTGAAACTTCGCCGTTTGTCTTTACGTAGCGGATTGCATTATCCAAAAGGTTTTCAATTGCGAGTTTAATCTGGAAAGAATCTGCTAAAATTAAAGGCAGATTTTCTTGAAAATCAAATTTCATTTCCACATTTGAAGCTTTTGCAAAAAGGGCGAATTCTTTTATTAATTCATCTAATATTTTCCTTAAAGAAACTTCCTCTTTTTTTGCTGGCAAAGTTGCAGTTTCAATTTTTGAAGCTATCAAAAGGTCGGAAATAAGATCAGCCATTCTGCCGCTGTTTTCTTTCAAAATTCTGAAATAATCCACCTGTTTTTCTCCGATTTTTCCGACCTCTCCCGACATCAATAATTCAATCGTCCAGTTCAAATTTGTAAGGGGGGATCTCAACTGATGAGAAACAATATTAACAAATTCAGATTTCATCCGGTTTGCTTCTGCCAACCTTTCAAAGCTCTTTATTATGACAAAGGATATGACAAATAAAATTACAACTAATATCAAAATAATTAAAGTAATAAGCGGGGGGTTGTTGACATAATGGGTGCCGACAATATAAGTTGTTAAAATTGCCGTAACAATAACTGCTCCCATTATCAAAAATAAAAATTGGGGGCACTGCCAAAGAGGAAGCCCGTATTTTTTGCACTGGGAGTAAATATTAGCACTTTCAATAAATTTTGGTTTATCCATTAAAATATTATAACATATTTAAAGGGACCCAAGAAGAAAAAAGTTAAATTGACTTGGGGGAAAAATATATTAGAATGTTATTATCCAGCGGGGGATGGTGTAATGGCAACATGTGCGCTTTGGGTGCGTAAGATTGAGGGTTCAACTCCCTCTCCCCCGACATCCAGCCTTCGCTAGCCTTGGCGGTCATTTCCCGCCGAAGCCAGCTACGGCTGGCGAAGGCGGGTATAACACAATGGTAGTGTGATAGCTTTCCAAGCTATTTATGTGGGTTCGATTCCCATTACCCGCTCCACGATAAAACTTTTCGGCTTTTTGGAAGCCATTTCACGGGCGGCGCAAAGCGCCGCCCAGTGCGTTTTAAGAGGGAAATCCGTTCCGCTCGGCGCGCTCTGGCGCGCCTCGCGGTTTAGTAAAATGAGGTTCGAGCCGAAAATATTTCGGCAGGCGACCTTTTTAGCAAAAAGGTTGTCGTTTTGAGCGATTTTAGGAAGGTTTTCTGCTTCTTTTATCCATTCTTTCATCGGTTCGATCCAGCCAATCCGCTTTTGTTCAAGAGAGGTTATTTTTTCTTCCAGCGACTTCTTTTCGGAAAGCAGTTTTGCTTTTTCTACTCTATAAATTTCTCTTTCAATATCTTGTTCTAAATAGCCGTCCAAAAGACGCTGAAGTTTGATGGAAATTTCTTTAACTTTGTTTTGCGCTCCTTGAACAAAAGCGGTAAAAGATTGGGCGGTTTTCGTTTTATCTTTTTCCAACATTTTATTTAATTCTTCTGCCCAAGCTTTTTTCAAAGAAAATTTTTGAAGCAAAGAGGAAATTTGTTTATCTAATTTCTCTTGGCGAATACAAGGCTCTTTGCATTTGATTGTTTTGGATTTGTGGGTGCAGTGGTAATAGGTGTAGTAATGCTCGTTGCCGTTCTTTTGTCTTTTAACCTTGTATTCGCCAGTGATGGACATTCCGCAATTCCCGCACTTCAAAACCCCGCAAAATGGTTGAGGTTCATTTTTAGGTTTGTGGTGCGGTCTTCCTCTTTGCTTTAAGATTTCCTGCGCTTTATCAAAAATTTTCTTTGATATAATTGGCTGATGCTTGCCTTCGTGTATTTCGCCAGAATATCTGAATAACCCGACATAAAACGGATTGGAAAGGATAAAAGAAATTCTGTCTCGTTTTAGGTTTTTTCCGCCTCGCGAAGTAATTCCTTGTTGCGCCAAAAAGTTAGAAACATCTTCAAGCCGATAATTGTTTTCGGCGTAGAGTTCAAATGCCTTTTTGATAATTTGAGATTTCTTTTTGTCCATAACCACGCTTTTTATTCTTGAATCGTTTAAATATCCAATCGGCGCGAAACCCGGATATTCGCCTCGTCTAACTTTTTGGCGCAAACCTCTTTTTGTATTCTCGCTCAAATTATCAACATAGTATTTGCTTTGCCCAAAAGCAATATTCAACATGAATTTTCCTTGCGGCGTTGGTTCAAACCAAAAAGTCGGGAATTTCAGGGTAGAAATACGCCCGCAATCAATGAGATAGATAATTTTTCCACCGTCCACCGAATTGCGCGCCAATCTATCGGGGTGCCACGCCAAAATTCCGTCTGCCTCGCCCCCTTCAATTCGTTTTATCATTTTGTTAAAAATTGGCCTGCCCGGAACTTTGGCGGATTGTTTTTCGATAAAAATATCAGTAATTTCTAAATTTTCTTTTTGAGCAAAGGCGCGCAATTCTGATATTTGGTCTTCAATAGACCTAACTTGTTTGTCTTCCACATCGGTGGACTTGCGGGCGTATAAAAAGAATTTTTGCATATATTTTGATTAGTTATTAAAACTTAAATGGCCGCCCTCGGTGCGACAAACCCAACGAATTGGATTGTTCCGAAGACGGCCATTAAAAAATTCGTTGGTCTGTTTGTCGCAACTTCATTATACCACGCCAAAATAAAAAGCAAAAATTCTTTTTAAAAATCGCTCAACGAACCTCATTTTACTAAACCGCGAGGCGCGCCAGAGCGCGCCGAGCGGAACGGATTTCCCTCTTAAAACGCACTGGGCGGCGCTTTGCGCCGCCCGTGAAATGGCTTCCAAAAAGCCGAAAAGTTTTATCGTGGAGTATATTTACGACTTCGCTCGAACTCATTTTATCAGAAATTCCTGAAAAATCCAGTGCTCGCCGCCCGACTGGCGGCGAGCAGGAAACACCCTCGGCTCGCGGGCAAAAAATTTCCTCCCCTAAAACCCTTCCATTTTTTGCCCGCTCGCCGGAAAAATTTTTGAGGAAAAAAATGAAACCTTTACAATTTTGAATAAATAAGGTACAATTTTAAATCATAAAAGGAGGAAAAAATGAAAAGAATAAGGAATACAGTTGTTCTTCAGGAAGATGTAAGGGTTGGAAATCTTAGATTAAAGACCACATTTTACGCCAAGATTGTCTTCCAGGGATTTGAGAGGTGGGACGATGGCATTAAGACTGCTAAGAACAGCATTGGTCGGAAGCCACCCGCTTGTTGTGGCGAATTTCCGGAAAAGAACGGCCTCTTTCTCTGTGATTGCGGGAAACACTTAATTCGTATAAGCGATAACGAAGTCAAAGGATCCAAGATATATTTCAGAGAAGTAGTAAAATTGCCTAAAAACTTGCTAAAGTAGTCCTTTTCTGGAGTGCTGAAAAGCCCCGAGATAGCATCGAGGGGCTTTTTTATACTTGTCTAAAGGCTATTTTTGAGGTATAGTATGGTAATATTAAAACAATAAACAATCATGCCTCTTTTTGCAATCTTTTTCATTATAATTATCCTTGCGGTAATTATTTTACCTGTGAAATATATAATAGATAGGAAAAAAGTTATGGCAGTCCCTGCTTCCGTTAATAAAATCAGTTTTTTTATTGCTCAGCAGATTTTACTCACTGCTTTTTTAACTTGGCTTGCCTTTGCGTTTGTTCTTGTTTTTATATTTAACATTGAGCCAGGCAATACAAATATTATAAGTCTTCTTTATTTGATTTTAGCCGTAGCTATCGGAAGTTTCCTTGGCAGCATATATGGTGCTAAATCCGTGGCAAAACGTTTTCAAATTGATTTTCAACAAATTGAAAAAATAGCTAAGACTACTATAATTTGGATAATTTCAATCAATATTTTCCTTATTCTTTTAGATTTTTTAACAGGGAAGTTTACGGGCATACCTATTGCTTGGATAATAATATTATTTATACTTTTGATTATACTGCTAGTAGTATTGTCATTTATTAGCTTCTTTTCGGTGCATCATTTTCTTATAAAATTATCAAAAGCATCGCCTGAAATTCAATACGCAGAGAAAACTCGACCGATAAAGAAGACTTTAATTATTGTAATTATTGCCATTTTAGTATTTGGAGGATTAGGAATTTTGGCTTTGCAGTATTTTGGCGTGTCGGAAGAAACGGGCGAAAATGAAGAACAAACAATCGGTAGTGGAGAAGAAACATTTCAAAAATTTATTGTAGTTGATCAACCTCAACCAAATTCGGTAGTTTTCAATCCGGTTGAGATTGAAGGCAAGGCAAGCACCTTTGAAGGTACGGTTTATATTAAAATAAAGGACGAAACTGGCAAAGAGTTGGTTTCTACCTTTACAACTACTCAAATTGAAAATTGCGATTGCGAAAATTGTGATTATGCAAGACTATTTTGTCCCTTTAGTAAAACTGTTTCTTTTTCTTCCCCGTTATCTAAAAAAGGGACTATTGAGATTTTTGGCGACTGGCCGGCTACTCACGTATCTCCACCTTCACCATTAATTGTCCCTGTAATTTTTCAGAGTAATTTCTAAAATAATATAATAATTATGGAATCTTCAACAATCACTCTTTTAGTAGTATTTTTACTCGGGGGTTTTATAATATGGATGATTTCTAGAAGAAAAGGAGAGGGCGTAACGCACGCCCAAATCCCCGTTCGTTACTGGCTTCCCGCTATAATCATTGTTATTGTGGTTATTTCTATACTCAGTGGTATAGCTTATTTTCACGATAAAAACTGGAAGCAACCCGCATTGGCGGTTTCTTCAGTTGAAAACGAATTAAAAGTTGGAAACACGTATCCAATTCAATGGCAATCAACCGGCATAGATAAAATAGGAATTCAGATAGTTAATTATGATTGTCTTAATAGATATTCTACAACCAGCATGGAAAATATCTTTTTACCTTCTGAAATGGCTAAAACAGAGGTTTGCTACGGCCAGATCATTGATAATTTTTCTGCCAAAGACGGGGTCTATAATTGGTCCATTCCTAGTGATCTTTTTAACGCATATCCAGTTTGGCAATCGGGGGATAATTTTAAAGTTATTATTACCGGCCATGATAAAAAGGGGCGGATTGAAGATACAAAAGAATCACCCAATTACTTTAAGGTTGTTTCAGACGGGGAAACTGTTACTTGGCAGACCTACAAGAATGGGGAATATGGCTTTGAAATAAAATATCCGCAAAATAGTGAGGTAAAAATCGAAAGCCAGCCTTATTGGTGGTGTCAAGGAACGGAGGAGTACACTTGTCTCAAGCTAGTGCGGATTCTGCCGGACGGAATAAACATCGCAGTTTACGATAATTCGGAAAATTTTCCTACCAAAGAATGGTTAAATAAATATATGCCGTCGTTTTTTACTAAGCAATGCGCAACCAAGGAAGTAAAAATAGGCGAAATTGATGGGATAAATGCTGTCTGCGTAAATGGTGGCAAAGCTATTGATAATTTTGTAGCAAAAGGAAATTATTTGTTTATGATTGGAATTACCGTCGGGTCAGATTCTAAAAAAATGGAAGAAACCCTTAATCAAACAGTGTCTACTTTTAAATTTATTGAGCCAACAAAATTAGAGGCTTTGCAACCAGAAAACCAATTAAGAGAAGGCGGCATATACTCTATTAAATGGGATCAATTAGGATTAGAAAATAAAAAAGTTAATATTTATTTGTACGCTTATCAGCAAGACGGAAAAGATATTGAGCCAAAAATTGATTATCAATATTATCCAACTAGCGATTTAACGCCGAGATATCTTATCGCAAAAGATGTTTTGGTTTCCCAGAAAGTGTTTGATTGGAACATACCAGTTGGACTTTTTCAGAGATTTAAAATTGGACCGGCTAAATACAAAATTCAAATAGGAGATGTAAATATTTTATCAAGTTGGGGTATTGAGGTTAAAAATTTACTCTTGAGTCAAAGTAATACCTACATTACAATTTCTAAATAATTTTTTCCCTCAAAAATTTTTCCGGCGAGCGGGCGAAAAATGAAAAGGGGCTGGGGGAAGGATTTTTCGCCCGCGAGCCGAGGGTGTTTCCTGCTCGCCGCCAGTCGGGCGGCGAGCACTGGATTTTTCAGGAATTTCTGATAAAATGAGTTCGAGCGAAGTCGTAAATATACTCATTTTTAAAAAGAAAAGTGCGAGGATCGCCCGCCCAGCTTGACTGGACGGGGCGGCCCGCTCCCCGAGTCACCCAAAAAAAGCGCCCGCGGGCGCTTTTTTGATGATTTATAATTTTTTTACTTTGCGTATTCCACGACTCTGCTTTCCCTGATCACATTCACTTTTATTTCTCCGGGGTATTTTAATTCTTCCTGAATTTTATTGGCGATTTCTTTTGCCAGTTTTTTTGCTCCAAAGTCATCTATTTCTTCCGGCTTTACAAAAACTCTGATTTCTCTTCCAGCTTGCAATGCCCAAGCTTTTTCTACGCCGGCAAAAGATGTGGCAATATTTTCCAAATCTCCCAATCTTTTCAAATAATTTTCCAAAGTATCTTTTCTGGCTCCCGGCCTTGACCCGGATATGGCATCGGCTGTCTGGACTATTATAGCTTCCAAGCTGGAATAAGGATATTCTTCATGATGGGATTTCATGGCATCTACCACTTCTTTTTCTACTGCGAATTTTTCCAAAATTTTAACCCCAATATCTGTATGAGAACCCTCCACTTGCTGGTCAACGGCCTTACCGATATCGTGCAACAATCCGGCTTTCAAAGCCGTCTTTGCATTGGCTCCTATTTCAGCGGCCAATCCCGCGGCCAAATGCGCCACCTCAATTGAATGCAATAAAACATTCTGGCCGTAACTTGTTCTAAAGCGCAGCCTTCCCAATAGCTGGACTAATTTTTGGTCCAAACCCAAAAGCCCAACATCATAAACTGCCTGCTCTCCTGCGTCTTTTATTTGTTTTGCTATTTCCTCTTTTGCTTTGATAACCGTGTCTTCAATTCTGGCCGGCTGGATTCTGCCATCCTGCATCAGTTTTTCCAAAGCTACTTTTGCAATTTGCCTTCTTATAGGATCAAAGGCGGAAATTACAACTGCCTCTGGGGTTTCGTCAACTACAATTTCCACTCCGGTCAACCTTTCCAAAGTCCTTATATTTCTCCCTTCTTTTCCGATAATCCTGCCTTTTATTTCTTCAGAGGGAAGGCTGACAGTAGTTGTTGTAATTTCTTGAGATTGGTTAATTGCCAGTTTTTGAATGGCTAATGCTAAAATTTCTTTTGCTTTTTTTTCAAATTGTTCTATTCCCTCTGATTCCAACTTTCTGGTTCTTTCCATAAATTCTTTTTGATATTCCCTTTCCAAATTTCCCAAAAATTCTTTTTTTGCCTCTTCTCTGGAAAGCCCGGAAATTCTCTCCAAATTTTCAAGGGCGGATTTGTGCAAACCTTCCAGATTTTCTTTTATCTCTTTTAATTTTTCCACCCTATCATTAAACTCATTTTCCCTTTTTTCCAGATTGGAAATTTTTTCATCCAAAACATCTTCACGCCTTAAAAGAAGCCTTTCTGTTTGCAAAAGGTCTGCCCTCCTCTCATCTTCATTCTTTTTTGCAGATTCAAGGATTAGAGATGATTTTTCTTTTGCCTGAGATAATATTAAATCAGCGTCCTGCCTTGCCTGATCAATTTTCTTTTGGAGCCGGGCTTCTATGGTCCGGTAATTCCTTCTCGCGATTGATTGGCGGGCAAGATACCCTAAAGTTGATCCTATTCCTAAGGCTAAAACGCCTACAATTAATAGAAGTAATGAATTCATATTTTAATATGGAAATTGGGCTATCTAACACTTGTTTTTAAATTAATGCTTGATAAATCCAGCCGGAAATTTTCCGGTGCCCTGATTTTCGGGCAAAATCCAAGGTTAATTTTACAAATAAATCTTAGCAAATTTTGTAAAAATTGTAAACCCCGCCCTTCGAAGGGCGGGGTTATTTTGTATAATATTTTCTATTTAAAATTTGAATCTATTTGAAATTGACGCAAAAAACTTTTTTAAAAACATTAGGGGAGTTATTTCTTTCCATTTGGGAAGGGGCGGAAGCACTCCAACCGGGCTGTCCCCGTTCTTTATGCAGATTTCCGGAGAAGGAAAAGTATTGTCGGTAATCGATAATTTCACGTCATAAGGCCCTGCCTGCAAAAAAGCATGGGAGGTAGTGTCGCAATCTGAACTAAAATTGCCGTCTCCAAAATCCCACAAATAAACAAGGCCCGTGCAATTATCTTTGCAATTATATGGCGCATTTCCGGGATAAGAATAGCATATCGAGCTGTCGAAAAAATCAACTGGCGTGCCGGCTATCGGGCTTTGGGGCAAATGGGTAAAATCTACAAAAGGCGATGCGTGCAAAGGAGATTTAAAAGGATTTGCATCTGACCATTCAGACCAATTTTCATGGTCGTCTTTTACTCTGACTACCCACCAATAATTTGTGTCCCAATTCATCCAATCTGCCCAAACGCTAGGAATCGGAATATACGAAGTTGACACTCCTCCTGAGTATGTTAATTCTTCGGGGTCCTGGGTTGCGAAATCAGAATCATTGTCTATTCTGATTTCATAACCTGTCTGAGGATCGCTTTCCGGGTCAGAGTAAGTCCAGTAAAAAGTTGGCACAGAAAGCCCTTCGGTTTGGCAATTATTCCAAGTTTCGCCTTCAGGATATTCTGCGGGGACGCCGGGTTTTTCAGGCGGGCTGTTAAAATTAAAAGTTGTAATTACTTTATAATCGGAAGCCACGCACCAGTCATTATTTCTGCAATTAAAGCTTATCCAACCTATCACGGCGGGGTATGTGTCAGTTGCGCTCCAGGTATAATTCATAAATTCTGCCGGCTCCACAGAATCATCAATCCAAATCCCATAATCAGGGCCGCTTAGTTTTATCCAACCATCCCAGTCTGAGCCATAAGACAATGCTCTTGCCCAACCAGTAACTTTCCTTGTTTCTAAATCAACTTTTGCGACATAGGTTTCGGAACCATTATAAGGTTCGACGGGCGGGGTTCCGGTTTCGGCTTTGTCAAAACTGATCCAGCCGATGTTTTCAGACCAAGCTTGGCCGGAAAATTCTCCTGCTTCGTTTATATCTACACCGTAACTTACTGTTCCTCCTGAAATGTTCCCGAAACTGATCCAGCCGATGTTTTCAGACCAGGCAAAACCAGAGACATTAGTTTTTAATTTTGTCCTTTTCTCAATTCTCCATCTGCTGTCCGATGATGGACTATAATCGGGGCCCGCAATATAAATGTGATCTCCATCTTGGGCAATAGAATTTTTTATTCCCTGCTGGAATTCAGAATGTTCGGCGCTAGTTTCGCTAAAAATTAAATTTCCATTCGACTTTAATCTTATTTCCAGCCGCCAACCCTCGCCTTCCAAACCGGAATTCCCAGATATGTACAAATAATTACTGTCGGCAAAAATAGCAGTTGCTTTTTCTTGCCAATACGCAACCGGATCGTTTGAAGTTACAAACCATTCAATTCCCAAATCCGATTTTCTTCTTTTTTCAATCCGCCAGATTGAATCATTCGACGCGCCCGACTGGTCTCTGCCTGCCAGATATAAGTAATTTTGGTCAGCTGAAATACTCGCGACATAAACAAATTCGCCGCATTTGCCAGTTGAACCTCCAACTAAACTTCCATCTGTTTTTTGCCGTTTCTCAATTCTCCAGCACGAATTCGGCGTAGTCCCAATAGAACCTGCCGCATACAAATAATTTTCATCAACATAAATTGAGGAGGGCGTTACCATATCATTCCATTCAACCCTGTCATCAGCTACGGTTAACCCCCAAATCAAATTCAGCGCCTTATCTCGCTTTTCAATTCTCCATCTGTCCTCTCCAGAAGCTGCATCTGTCCCAATCAAATATAGGTAATCTCCGCTAAGGAAAATTGCCCTGCCTTCGCCCGTATTTGCATGTTTATAACTTTCAACAATCAAATCAGATTTCCGCCTTTTTTCAATGCGCCAATTAAAGCTGCCGAAATATCTTGTGCCAATTATATAAAGATAATTATCGTCTGCGGCAACTCCGGCTGCAAGATCTGTCAGCCCGCTATCTAAAAAGTTTATAACCTTGAAAGAAACCAAGCTGCCATTTGACTTGTCCCTTTTTTCAACTCGCCATTGGGAGTCGTAAGTATAGGGCGTGTTGAAATCAGAGCCAACTAAATAAAGATAAGTATTGTCTACAACTGCGCCATAAGGCGCCTCATCATTTTGTTTGCCCCCAACAATATTTTCTACCTGTTCCCAGATCAATTCCTGAGCATTGGCAAAATTACTAAAAACAAAAAAAACTGCCAGTGTAAAAAAAACTGAAAAAAATATTAAAATAAAAGAGGGGTTATATTTTTGCTTTTTCATCAAAGCGGGAAAATTTTTGACTTATTTTTTGGCAATACAAATAATCGGATTATACTCGCTACAGTAAGACGAAACGTACTCTGAAAAGGCAGACAAAGTCATGAATCCGCCTCCGAGATAATTTTCTGCCATTGTGCTCCAGCAAGCGCCATCGGCGGGACTGGAAGTGGTCCAACCGGTACAAGTGCAAGCTCCTGTTTTCCAAGTTGACCAGCCAACTACGTTTTTCCAAGCAATGCCCACTTCCTCACGATTATTATCCACTTGATTGAACCTGTTAGCGAAAGACCAACTAGACAGACTCGAGGGGCAAGAAGAAGGGCTGGTGCTGTTATAATAGCATTTGCCTGTCGGAGGAACATCGGTGCTCCGAATTGCCTTATAAGTGGTAAAACCTGCGGGTTTATTTGCGGCCGCGGCGCATTTTACATCTGCACCAGTCAAGCCTCCAAGATTTCCGCTATAGGTTTGGGCCGTAGCATATAATTGGAAATTTGCCTCGTAGTCAAAAATTGTCCAGTCGGCTGCGGGCCAAGTATCGCGGCAAGTGCCACTCAAACAAATTGTTTTCAAAGCAGACTGACTGTTGGGATTTAAATAATAATTTGCATCGTTATAGTCGTAAAACTCCGTAGCAGATATTCTGCCAGCTTTTGCCTGAGGAGATGTGCCGACATTAATGGGGGCAGAAACATTATCGCCGGGCGGCGGAGCAGTTGGTTCTGTCCAGGCAAAAATATAAAATGTTACGGCAAAACACATCAGAAAAATACCAATTATTAAAGCAGATTTTTTTGAAGAAATATTTTTGTTCATTTTTTTAAAACATATTAATTGTTTTTGCTTCAAATTCGATTTTCCCCCGTATATTTCCGCTTCCCTCGACTAAAATATTCATTCCGGGCTTTAACTGTTTAAGCCCAGAATTTCCTGTCCAGTGGACGCTCTGATTTTTGTTGAAAGTTATCGTATCTGCCGTAAAGACAGCAGTAATATTTCTGGGAAGGCCGTCGGCAAAACTATAGCCGTCGCTTCTTAAAACAATCCTGTCTTGGTTAACTTCAGAAATTTTTCCCGAGGTGCTGGTTATTATTGACGGCATAGTAGGAGATATTAAATAAGATTCTTTGCCTGTTTTTTCATCTTTTACCGTTATTTCTCCTTCGGAACCTGCGCCAAAATCCGCAGGATTTGCCCTTGACCCTTCGACGGACTGGTAAATTCTTTTTGCCTTATTGTACCCTAAAAAATAAGCGAGAAGGGAAAAAACTGCAAATAAAATTATTAAAATCAGAATATAAAAAGTTTTTTTGGGGAAAAATTTGTTTAGCATTACTTTATGATAACACAAATAAGAAAATCAAAAAATCCTTGCAAGAACAAGGATTTTTTGATTCAAAAGAAGCTTATTTACTCTTTTGTCTTTATAACTTCATCAATAACTCCGTAATCTTTTGCCTCGTCAGCCGTCAAATAAAAGTCCCGATCAGTATCTCTTTCCATCTTATCTAAGGGTTGACCCGTATGTTTTGCTAGAATTTTATTTACTTTTTCTTTTAATTTGAGAATCTGTTTTGCCGCGATTTCAACTTCCACCGCCTGGCCGGAAATTCCGCTTACTGCCACCTGATGCAAAAGAATCTGGGAATTTGGCAAAGAAAATCTTTTTCCTTTTGCCCCGGCAGCTAATAATACCGCTGCCGCGGAAGCGGCAGAGCCTATACAAACAGTCGAAATCGGGCATTTTACATACTGCATAGTGTCATAAATTGCCAAAGCCGCAGTCAAAACTCCGCCCGGAGAATTAATATAAAACTGGATTTCTTTTTTTGGGTCTTGAGAGGCCAAAAAAAGCATTTGGGCAATAATGGAGTTTGCCACATCGTCAACTATTGGACTGCCCAGAAAAATAATCCTTTCTTTTAAAAGCCGGGAGTAAATGTCGTAAGCCCGCTCGCCGTATTGGGATTTTTCAATTACTGTCGGGATTAAGTTTATGTTTTTTGGATTCATATTATCTTATAAAACTTTCCAGAAGCTGGAAAGTTTTTTCATTACGAATTACTTCTTCAGTATAAGCCTTTAAATTTGCCAAGTCAATTTCCGCTTCTGCCTTCTTTATATCAGGATAACGCATTAAAATTTTATTAATTTCTTCCGCAGACTCTTTTTCCGAAACTGAAATATTTTCCTTCTTTCCGATTTCTCTTAAAACCAAAGAGTCCCGCACCCTTTTTTCAGCTTGAGAAGCGAATGAATCCAATAATTCTTTTTCGGATTTGCCAATTTTTGAAAGATAATCTTCAAAAGAAATCTGCAAACCCTGGGAAACTCGCGCTTTTAAATCCTCCAAAACATGATGTTTTTCTGATTCAATCAAAATATCCGGAATTTCAAAATTGGAATTTTGGGAAATTTTGTCCAAAATTTCTTGGCGAACCCTTTGCTTTTCCTCATTTTCTTTCTCAACATCCAATCCCTCTCTAATGCTCTTCTTCAAAGCTTCTGTGTTTTCGAAATTTCCCAGATTTTTTGCAAACTCATCGTTGATTTCCGGCAGCTCCATTTTTTGGACAGAATTAACTTTTACCTTAAAATCAACATCTTTCCCGGCCAGATCTTTTTGAGAATGATTTTTTGGGAACTTAACAGAAAAATTTTTCTCGGCTCCATTTTGCAAATTCTCCAATTCTTTTTCAAAGTCAGGCAAAAAATGGCCCTCTCCTAAAATGAAATTATCTTTGAAGGCTTTTCCATTTTCCAATTGAGGAGAATTGTATTCTATTCCTAAAAAATCGCCTTTTTGGCTGGGTTCTTGTTTCAAAGAAAATTTTGCCCGGGATTTCTGAAGCCAAAGCAAAGAATCATCAATTTCTTTTTCGGCTATCTCTACTGGCTTTTTTTTGACCGAAGCTGCAATTTTTTTGTAATCTGGCAGGCCTATTTCTGGAAGAACAGAAACGGTCGCTTTGAATTCCAAGGGATTCCCCGTAGCTAATTTTAAAATTTCGATTTCTGCCTGACCTAAAGGTTCTATTTTATTTTCTAAAATTGCTTTCCTGTAATTTTCTTTAATAGCTAATTCAGCGGCCTCTGCTAAAATTTTCTCCTTGCCGATTGTTTTTTCAATAATATCTTCGGGAATATGGCCCGGCCTGAATCCTTCTAATTTTATTTCTTTTCCTAAATTAAGAATTGCTGTTTTCTCAAAACTCTCTAGCTCTTTTGTAGAAACTTCGATCGTCAATTCAATTTTTGATTTCGGTAATTTTTTTATTGTGAATTTCATTATTTATAATATTGATTATTAACTTATAATATGTTTAACTATTTAGCAGATGAGGAGGGCAAACCGATGAAAAAGTTCTTTAAAAACCAGGCTGGTTATCTTTTATATGGTTTTATTTTCTGGTTGCCAATCGCTATTTTTATTATTATTGTGTGGTATGCTTTCGCTAATCTCGAGGCAATAGGCGGGGAAATCGGCCATCTTTTTTTCCCGGGGAAAATAATTTATCCTGGCGTCGCAAGCTTGATTTTGCTGCTAATTTTTTTGTCAACCGGATACTTACTCCGGAAAACTCCCATAAATAAATTCTTTTCTAAAATTCCCGTACTCGGACTTTTTTTCGGAGAAGGCCAGATAATGACTTTCGAAAGATTATCACATCTCACACCCTGCCTTTTCCTGTATTCCCCGACTTGCATCTCGTATGGCTGGATTATATCTGAAGAAAAAATAATGATAAGCGGCGAAAATAACCATCAGGTGAACTTAGTTAATGTTTATTATCCAAATATACCAACAATAATAACCGGCCAGATTTTCGCGGCAAAAAAAGAAACGGTGGTACGCCTTAGCAATTCATCAAAACAAATAATTGATTTATTGCTCTACGCGTTCAAAAGTCCGGACTATATAAAGTATCTTCCGTGGCCCGACGAAGACAAAGAAAGTTTTATAAAAAGAGCTAAGAATTTCGGATTAAACGTTTGCACCGAGTAAAATTACTCGGTGCTTTTTTAAATCAAAAAACTAACAATTAACAAAGCTACAATATTTAATACTTTAATCATGGGATTAATAGCAGGCCCTGCTGTATCTTTGTAAGGATCTCCGACTGTATCTCCTGTTACTGCCGCCTGATGGGCAAAAGACCCTTTGCCTCCTAAATTCCCCGCCTCAATATATTTTTTCGCATTATCCCAAGCAGCCCCGCCTGAAGTCATAGAAATTGCTACAAAAAGGCCGGTAATAATTGAACCAATTAAAACTCCTCCCAAAGCTTCGGGCCCTAAAACAAACCCCACTAAAATTACAGTCAAAATAGGAAGTAAAGTAGGCAATAACATTTCTTTTATTGCGGCTTTTGCAACAATGTCTACGCTTTTCCCGTACTCTGGCTTTGCTTCCCCTTCCATCAAGCCCTTAATTTCCTTAAACTGCCTTCTGACTTCATCAACGACTTTTGACGCCGCCCTTCCAACTGCGGACATTGCATAGGATCCAAATAGATAAGGCAAAAGCCCGCCAATTAACAGACCGGCTATTATTTTTGGATTATTTAGCCCAAAATCAAAATTTCTTTCCGATTTCAATAAATCCTGAGTATATGAAGAAAAAAGCACCAAGGCCGCCAATCCTGCAGAAGCTATGGCATAACCCTTGGTAACAGCTTTTGTTGTGTTTCCGACTGCGTCCAAGGCATCTGTAACTTCTCTGACTTCATCTGGCAAACCTGACATTTCAGCAATGCCGCCGGCATTGTCGGTGATGGGGCCGTAAGCATCTATTGCCACAATAATTCCCGCCAAAGAAAGCATGCTCATTGTAGAAATTGCTATTCCATAAAGGCCGGCCAAATTATAACTTACTAAAATGCCGAGAGAAATTAAAATTGCCGGGAGAGCAGTTGACTTCATCCCTACTGCCAAACCCGTAATTATATTTGTGGCGTGGCCTGATTCAGAAGCTTGAGCAATTGATTTTACCGGCTGATATTTCCTTGAAGTAAAATATTCTGTTATCAAAACCATGCCGGCAGTAATTAACAATCCAATTATTGCTGCAAAATAAAGGTTAATTTTTGTGAAACTTGCATCAGGGATCGTAATTTGATTTATGGCAAAATAAAAACCCACTGCTGCCAAAATTGCTGAAACTATTAATCCTTTGTAAAGGGCACCCATTATATTTTGAGATTTGCCAAGCCGCACAAAGAAGGTTCCGATAATAGAACTTAAAATTGAAATAGCTCCCAAAATTAAAGGAAGCAAAGCTAACTGGGAATTAGGAAATAATAAATTCCCCAAAATCATTGCGGCAATTGCGGTCACTGCATAAGTTTCAAATAAATCTGCTGCCATGCCTGCGCAATCCCCGACATTGTCTCCAACTTGGTCGGCAATTACTGCTGGATTTCTTGGGTCGTCTTCTGGAATTCCTTTTTCTACTTTTCCTACCAAATCCGCTCCCACATCTGCAGCTTTTGTGTAAATGCCTCCGCCCAATCTTGCAAAAACCGAGATTAAAGATCCCCCAAAGCCAAGAGCCACCAGATATTTTAAATCTTTAGTTAAATAATAAAATCCAGAAACTGCCAAAAGCGCCAACCCCACTACCAAAAATCCCGTGACTGAACCTCCCTTAAAAGATAAAGAAAATGCCTCTTTTAGCCCTTTTTTTGCGGCTTCAGTAACTTTTACATTAACTGAAGTTGAAACCATCATGCCGATATATCCGGAAAGCCCGGAAGCCAAAGCTCCGACCAAAAATCCCACAGCTGTTTTGAATCCGAAATTGGAATCTGGTTTGGAATTTGGTATCGCCCAAAGAATTATAAATAAAACCGTCCCGACTAAAGCAATTGTTTTATATTGTCTCGCTAAATAAGATTTAGCTCCTTCTTTAATGGCTGCAGAAATCCCTATTTGTTTTCCTTCGCCCGATGGCTTTCTCTGGATTTCTCTGATTAAAAAATAAGTGAATAAAAGCGAAAAAACCGAAACGATAATTGGAAAGTATGACATAGGTTTTTAATTAGCTTATTTTTTATTTTTTAACTTTGTTTTTGAGTTTTTCTTTTTTGAAGCCGGCTTTTCTTTCGTTTTTTCCTCTTTTTTAATCTCTTTATCGTCTTTGGCCTCTTTAATCTCTTCTTTTTCTTCATCCGCTTTACTCGCTTTATCAACTTCATTCGCTTCTGCTGCTTCGCTTTCAACCTGCCCCGGGCTTCTGACATCAATTTTCCAGCCGGTAAGTTTTGCCGCCAATCTCACATTCTGCCCTTCTTTGCCAATAGCCAAAGACAGCTGGTCATCAGGTATGATAACTAAGGCCTTGTTTTTGGGAAGAATTTTTACTTCTACTGCTTTTGCAGGGGACAAGGAATTGGCAATAAATCTTTGCGGATCATCCGACCATTCAATAATATCAATTTTTTCTCCGCCCAACTCGTTAATTACTGCCATAACCCTTGTTCCTCTTTGCCCAACCATAGAACCAATAGGATCTACTCCTTCAACAGTTGAGGCAACGGCAATTTTTGACCTTGAACCTGCTTCTCTGGCAATTGATTTAATGACCACAGAGCCGGAAGATACTTCCGGAACCTCCAATTCAAAAAGTTTTGAAATTAATTTTGGATAAGCGCGCGACAAAAACACCAACGGCCCCTTTGGGCTTTCTTCAACTTTTAAAATATAAACCTTTAATCTCTGGCCCGGCCTGTAAAATTCCCCGGGAATTTGCTCTTCTCTTGTTAAAACTCCCAAAGTTTTCCCAATATCAAAAAATATATTTCTTCCTTCAATCCTCTGGACAATGCCTGAAATTAATTCTCCTTCTTTTGATTTATATTCGCTTAAAATCGTTTCTCTTTCTGCCTCCCTGATCTTTTGTAAAATCACTTGTTTTGCTGTTTGGGCTGCAATTCTCCCGTAGTCGGCTTTGGTTTCGAGCAGGGTTTCCAACTCTTCGCCGGTTTTTATCTTTGGATCTATTTTTTTGGCGTCTTCTAGCATAATATGCCTTTCGGGATTAAAACGGACTTTTTTCTCTCCTTCTTTTTCTCCCTCTTGTTTTTCATTTTCTGCCTGTAAGCTTTTTTCTTTTAATTCCTCCAATTCCTTTTCAGAATAAATCATGTCTTTATTAACTGCTAATTTTACCTGCCAAAACTTAACTTCGCCCGATTGGGGATCGAGTTTCGCTTTTATTATCTGGCCTTTTTCTCCGTAATCTTTTTTATAAGCCGCAGCTATTGCAGATTCTATGCTTTCAACTACTTTTTCATAAGATATTCCTTTTTCTTCTGCGATTTGCGAGATGGCTGACGTAAAATTTTTGAGATCAAACATAGTAATATAATCCGAATCTGCTAATTATATCCGAATGCTCCCAATACGTATTAGAATCATTCGAATAATATTCGTAGATTAGTATTATGTTATTTTAAAAAACGAATCCGTTTTTGGACGGACTAAAGTAAGTTTAGTAAAAAAATCTTCACTTGTCAATGTTTTTTGAATAAAAAGCGGCGAGCAAGGCGCCGGGACCCGTATGAGTCGCCACAACAGGGGACACTGAAGAAATAAATAAAACTTTTACTTTTGGCTCCTTTTCTAATTCCACTTTTAAATCCTCGGCGGCTTTCAAATTGTCTGCATGGGCAATAGCCACTGCTATTTCTTTTCCTTTGCTTTGTTTTGAAATTTCTTCTGCCAAAATTTTAGCTACATCTTTTCCCAAATTTATGCCAAAAAAACCCACCTTGCCGTTTTTTAGCCCGACTAGCACTCTGATTCCTATTTTTTGCAGAAGAAAGATCGGGCCAACAAATATTTTTGGCAGACGGACTCTTCCTCCGTGGACAACATATCTAAAATCATCTAAACATCCGATTAAAGTAATTTTTGGGCAAAACTTTTTTAATTCTTCGACAACTTCTTCCAATTTTTTCCCTGCAGAAATTAATTCCTGCGCTCGAAGGGCAATTAACCCCTCTCCAACCTCGGCTGTAAAACAATCGAAAACATATATATTTAACTTTTCCGGTTTTTTGAAAACAGACCTGGCAATTCTTGCCGAACTGTAGGTTCCTGATAGTTTTGAAGAAACGGTAATTACTAAAATTTTCTCAAATTTTTTGAAAGCCCTTTGATAGACATCAAGAAATTCTTGGAAAGTGGGAGCCGAAGTAGTAGGCAAGGGGCTGCCTTTTATCAATGCTTCCTTCATTTTTGTATAAATTTCTTCTTTGGAAATTGCCATCTCTCCATCGGGAAACCTTGTCGTAAAAGGGACTTCTTCAATCTTATTTTTTTCCAGAAATTCTCTGGGCAAATCTGCAACTTCATCAACCACCAAACCCAAAGGTCTTTTCTTAATTTTGCTTAATTCTTCTTCCATGTCTTCTACCCTGTATTCTAAATCTAGAGAACCTTTAAATTTCTCAACAATATAATCTGGCTGGTTAGTATGAATGTGAAATTTTATTTTTCCTTCCAATTCCAAAATTTCCAAACTATCCCCAAAGAAAGAAAGCTCTTTTCTTAATTCTTCTTTTCCAATGCCTTTTTCGTTTTTAAAGCTTAAAACAACTTCATATTTAAATTTTAATCCTTCCCTTAATACCTCGGGTGTAGAAACAGGAGAAGTGACCTCAACTCTTGGAGCAGGAGCAATCCCTTTTAAACTCTCAACCCAAGCCTCTAAAATCTTCAAAAACCCAAGACCTCCTGCGTCCACTACGTCGTTTTGCTTTAAAACTTCTAATTTTTCTTTAGTTTCTTTTAACGCGATTTCTCCCGCAGAATAGGCGGCTTCCAAAACCTTGATTATATTTTTTTCTGATTTTTTTTCTTCTGAATTTTTTAATTTTGCTATTTCAAAAGCTTTGTTTCCTGCCGCTTTTATTACATCTAAAATAGTGCCTTCCACCGGCGAGGTTATAGAAAATCGGGCGGCCTTAATTCCTCTTTTCATTGCCAAAGCCAAGTGAAACGCATCAATAGATTCTAAATGCTTTATTCTGTCTAAAATTTCAATTAAGTATCCAGTAAGAATCATTCCAGCATTTCCTCTGGCATTTATCATTGCAGCTTCTTTGATATCGTCGGTTAGTTCGCGAAGGGTTGAGTATTTTTTTTGGGAGATCACTCCTTCAATCCCCAATAAAGTGGCAGCCATATTATAACCTGTATCTTTATCGGCAACGGGAAAAACATTAATTTTATTTATTTCTTCCTGGTGCAAAACAATTTTCTGGGAAGAAGCCACTATCATTTTTTTAAAATCCTCAACAGTAAGTTCAGTAACGACATTTTCTCTGTTTTGGGAAATTAGTTTTTCCAGAGGCTTTTTTGCAGCATTCACCCCGAATTTTGCAATCCTCCAGCCATATTTTGGCGGCAAAAGAAACGGGGCAGTTATAATTTTAAAAGCTAAAGAAATTTTGCCCGTTTTTTTCTGCTGAAAAATCCTATTTATCCTAAAACTTCTTAAAAATTGGTCATTGTCAAAAATCAGCCGGTTCCTGATCAAGGAAAATTTGTCTTTTGAATTTTTAATTTCTGAAACAGGGCTTAATCTTTTAATCAAAATAGGCCCTAAAGACAAAAGCGTAAAAACGCCGGATAACCTAAATTCATTGAAATGTGCGGAAAGAAAAATAGCCGCAACAAAAAAGGCCAGGGTGCCTATTGCAGCATCCCAAACCAAAGCGAGCGCGACAAAAGGAATCAAAGAAAAGCCAAAAACTTTCGGAGCCAAAGCCAAAAAAGCGCCGGCAAAAGTTCCGATTCCTCTGCCCCCGGAAAATTTTAAAAATAATGACCAGTTATGGCCTAAAATTGCTGCGACTCCGGAAAAAATCTGAATTTCAGGGGAAAACCCCAATCTTTGCACTAACCAAACTGCCAAATATCCTTTTGCAATATCTAAAATTCCAGTTAAAATCCCTTGGAGTTTCCCGACGTTTTTATAAACATTGGAGCCGGAAGTTTTCTTCCAGCCGATTTCTAAAATATTTTTTCCGGAAAATTTGGAAATCAAAAAACCAAAGGGGATGGAACCCAAAAGATAGCTTATAATTATCCAAGTAAAAGGCATTAAGTTATATTAGGGCTAAAAGTCCAAATTTTCAATGACCAAATCCCAATAAATTTTCTTTTGAGAATTGAGGATTGGGTTTTAATTGATAATTGGGAATTGAAAATTGATAATTAATATATTGCATTTTCCAAATGCCGGACTTTTGCTTTTTGGGTTTTTTCGTCAATTACTACTGCCACCACATCAACTCGCCAAGGCGAATCTAAGGGAATTTTGTTTTTCATTAACCAACTCTGCCCGGTTTTTATAATCTTTTGCATTTTTATAAAATCAACTTTAATTTCCGGATTCGAAAGCTCCCCCGAAACAGAGCTTACAGATGACTGTCCTCTGTAAGCTAAAGTTTTTACTTCGACGAAAGAAATCACTCCGTCTTTTTTGGCAATAATATCAATCTCTCCTTTTTGCGGGCCAAAAATTCTAAAAGAATAATTTTTATCCAAAATTTTATAACCTTTTTCTTTGAGAAAATTTTCCGCGATTTTTTCGCCGATATTTCCGGTTTCTCTTGAACTCATACTTTGATGGACCCAGGCAGATTTGAACTGCCGTTTCCGCAATGCGAATGCGGCGTCTTACCGCTGGACCATAGGCCCGAGTCGGGGAGATGGGAATTGAACCCATAATCTCACGGTCCCGAACCGTGCGCGTTAACCGTTGCGCTACTCCCCGGTAAATTTGGATGAGGTAAACGTACATGCTTTGCCCCGTAGCGAAAGCACAGCTTTCTGCTACTGGGGTTACCGTTACACCAGCCCCCGTTACATTATTTAGCCACTAGTGATTAGCGACTAGCCACTAGTGATTAGCCGCTAGTGGACTACTCTTTTAATCTCCTTATTAAAACATTTAACATCCTCATTATTTCATCTAATAATCTTAAAGACTTTTCGAATTTTTCTTCATTAACTAATTTTAAATCTTTTGCCAATAAAATTTGCGTTTCTAATTCTGCGCCTGAACCAAATGCTATAGCAATAAATTGGGAGTATTCTTTTCTTGACCTTCTCGCAAATCCTTCAGCAATATTTGATGGAATAGATACTGCGGCTCTTTTGATTTGGTCTGTTAATCCGTAAAGTTCAGAACGCGGAAATTGCCCCGTAAGCTGAAAAATCTCTTTTGCTAATTCAAATGATTTTTGCCAAACTATTAGGTCTTTGTAAGAATTTAACATATTTATTATTTCCCTAATCCCTAGTCCCTATTGGCTAGTGGCTAGTCCGCTACGTCACCCAATACTTTTGTTTCGTCATTTCGTCTCTTTTTGTTTCCACCTTTTCTCGCTCTTTTTTAGCTTTTTCAGCCAGAGAAATCAAGTCTTTTTCTCCCATCTCTCCCAACCTTTTAATCTCTTTTTCCAAAATATTTTTTTTATTTTTTTTGGGATCTTCCAAAACTTCGCCTAATAAAACGTCCAAAATTTGTCCGACTTTCGGCCCCGGCTCTATTTTTAAAATTGACATCACGTCATTCCCCGAAGCTTTCAGCATTTTTGCAGAAATCGGATCTTGCGCCACCTTATCAATAACATATTTTAAATGCCTTAATTTATAGGGTTCTGCTTTTGGAACTCCAGATCCTATTCTGTCTGCCATTCTTACTTGAAGCAATTCCTCCATATTTTCAGGCCCCGCCTCCCTGACCAATCTTCTTACCGAGCTGTCGGAAACTTCGTCGACATTATAATAAAAAAGGTGGTACCTCACCAATCTTGTGATTTTTTCAGCATCCTTTTTGGGAAATTTTAACCTGCTTAAAATCTGGCTCGCCATCCTGGCCCCTATAATTTCGTGGTTATAAAAAGTGGAGTCCTTGCCCTCTCCTCTTTTTGCCCGAGGTTTTCCAATATCATGAAGCAAAGAAGCCACCCTTACATATATATTAAACTTTTCTTTTGCGGCAAAAGCCAAAGACCGCAAGCTGTGTTCATAGCATTCATATATATGGTGTTTGTTCTGCCCGACTCCATAACCCTCCAAGAGTTCGGGAATTATATATTTTAAAAGCCCGAGCTTTCTCAAAAGATCAATTCCTTCGGCCGCATTTTTGGACATAATTATTTTCAAAAACTCTTCTCTAATTCTTTCTTGTGAAATAAATTTTAATCCGGCTGCATTTTCTTCGATTGCTTTTTCGGTTTTTTCTTCGATTTTAAATCCCAAAGTTGCGGAAAATCTTACTGCCCGCATCATTCTCAGGGCATCTTCTGAAAATCTGTCTTTTGGTTCTCCAACCGCCCGAATTATTTTATTTTTCAAATCTTTTTGGCCGTCAAACAAATCAATCAGGTCATATCCTCCAGCCGTTTGTAATTTGTGATTTGTAATTTGTAATTTAATCGCTAAAGCATTTACTGTAAAATCCCGCCTTTTTAAATCTTCCTCCAAGGTTTTTGCAAATTTAATTTCGTCGGGATGCCTCTTGTCAGTATATTTTGCTTCCGACCTGAAAGTGGTGATTTCAATTTCTTTTAATTTTGGATTTTTGCTTTCAATTTGGGCAGTAACGGTTAAAAATTTATTTTCATAAAAGCTTTTTGGAAAAACTTTTTGTATTTCTTCGGGCTTTGCCGAGGTCGCCACGTCCCAATCTTCAGGCTCTACTCCCCGCAAAAAATCCCTGACGCACCCGCCGACAATATATGCCTCAAAGCCGGCTTTTTCAAGCTTTTCAATGATAAATTTAACCTCTTTGGGTATCTCCATAAAATATAATCCGAATGATTCAAATAAAATCCGAATGATTCAAATTTAACTTTTTGTTTTTAATATCCTTTTGGGATACAGATATTTTTGCCGAAAATTAACTATTAATCCCAACTCCTTGCCGCTTTCTTTTAAGTATCTCTGCATTTGGAAATAATCTTCTCTGGTCGTAAATGGTTTTGCTTTTAAATCTAAAACTATTTTTTCGTCTATTATAAAATCAGGTATATTCCTTCTCTCTTTTTCACCCTCAAAAGATACGGGAAGAGGCATTTCTTTTGAATACTTTATTTTGTTCTCTTTTAATAAAATTCCCAAAGCATCGCTATATTGCTTTTCATTACGATACCTGCCTAGTTTGTTATGAATATCAAAACATAAACCGCAAATTTTGTATGACAGATCGGGATATAACAATTTTTTATCTATTCGCAGCATTCGGATTCGATTCGTAGATCAGTATTATATTTAATACTATCTCAAAAGCATTGTTTTTTCCATCCTTCGATATACGATTCGGGGTGCCTGAGCTTGTCGAAGGGCGATCTGTTTGATAAAATTAAATAAATCATCCCCTGCGCCCCTGTAGTGAAATGGATATCGCGTAGCGCTTCGGACGCTGAAGTCCAGGTTCAAATCCTGGCAGGGGCACCACGTAAAAAGTTTGCTTTGGCAAAATTTTCACGTGGTAGGGACGTGTAAATTTTTCACAAAAAATTTATTTACGTCCCACTAGTAAATTTTTAAAAAATAAATGAAAAAATATTTACCTATTTTTTTAACCTCGTCCCTAATTTTATTTTTCAGTTTTTTTATAATAAATTCTGTTTTTGCATCTTGCGATGGCTGCCCTGATTCCGGCTGCGCCGGAGAGTCCAGCTGGCAATCATCCTGTATATTAGACCCTGAAGCTTGCGGTTCTTATGATCCGACTTGCTGCGTCACCACTATTAATGACGGCTGCGACAGCGGCTGCTGCTCTCAAACATGCGGCGGGCCGGGAGGCTCTTGTATAGGCGGCAACTGCGTTTGCAATCCAGAACCAGATTGCAACGACCCGGGCCATGAATGCCCAACTGTTACAAGTTGTAGCGGTTCGGATAAATGGTCCTACCAATGCATAACAAGCGCAACAAAATGCGCTGGCTATCCAAACCAAACCTGCTGTTCTCTTGAAAAAGCTGGCTGCGACAATTCTTGTTGCGCCGCTTCTTGCGGCAGTGCAGGCGGTTCTTGCGTCGCCGGTAGTTGTGTCTGCACTTCTGACGATTGCCGCAACCCTTTAATTGGCTGCCCAGATATCGACAGCTGCTCCGGCAGCCGAAGATGGGAATATAGCTGCGAAGATTCTCCTGAATGCATTGCCGGGGAAGATTTTTGCTGTCTTCTTAAATTAGGCACTTCTTGCGATAATAACTGCTGCAATAAATCCTGCGGCACCGAAGGAGGAAAATGTAAAAATGGCGTGTGCAAATGCGGGCCAGATTGCGCAAAAACCAATGATACCTGCTCTGATGATTTACACTGCTGTGAAGAAGATGGCACTGTATGCTGCCTTAATACAACCACCGGCGCAAAAACCTGCAAAAAAAATTGCACAACTTCCTGCGCAAAAACAAATGAAACTTGTTCCGACACAAAGCCCTGCTGCGAAACAGATAATACTTTCTGTTGTGTAAATTCTACAACTGGCCAGAAATCCTGCAAAGCGAATTGCACAACCAAAGACAGAGGAGAAAGCTGCGCCCTGCCCATTGATTGCGACAGCACTTATTGCAGCGCCCAATCTGGAGCTTGTTATAATCCCAGCGCTGCCAAAGATACGGGAGAAGACTGTTATGATAATGCAGAATGCAAAAGCAAAAAATGCAACGGTTCGCCAACTCCGAATAATCCGGGGACGTGTGAAAAATTCAGCACGACTTGCAAAAACAGAGGAGAAGCCTGCGACTCAACAAATAATAAATGCTGTGAAGACGCAGATTTAGAATGCAGCGCAGTTTCCAATGCTTGTTTTGACACAACTAATTCATTAAACGGCGGGGCATGTTATGACAACGCGGAATGCAAAAGTGCAAAATGCGAGAATTTGGCAGTAGGAATCCCAGGAACCTGCAAGCCATCGGGCGGCGGCGAACCTAACAATCCCACTTACAGTGATTGCCCCAAAGAAGGGCTGGTTCCCTGCGGAACGCCTGATTGCCCTTGCCAATTCTGCCATTTTTTTGTAATGTTCAAAAGGATATTAGATTTTATTTTATTTAGAATTGTTCCCTTGGCTGCAGTATTATTAGTAGTATCAGGAGGAGCTATGCTTATTTTTGGGGGAGTAAATCCGAAATTAGTAGCGCAAGGAAAATCAATATTAACTTCCGTGGCAGTGGGTTTGATAATAATTTATGCGGCTTGGATAATCGTTAATACGGTTCTCACAATTCCTGGGCTTATGAATCCGAATTTTGGCGGTTGGCGTCCCGAAAACTGGTTTCAGATTGACTGCAAGCTCAATTAATTGTATACTATGCCCTGCTAGCTCAATTGGTAGAGCAGGTCCCTCTTAAGGACAAGGTTGCAGGTCCGAGCCCTGCGCGGGGCACAGCAAATTTTGCCATTGCAAAATATTGCAGTAGTTAGTAGTTAGTATTTAGTAATTAGGGCGGTACGACTGCGAAATGTGAATAAAAATTTGCTCCCCAATTACAAATTACTCGTACAAATTACATTCGATTTGGTAATTGGTAATTGATAATTGGGATTTTTACCTTAGGGCATCTTGCCTTTTTTGTTTTTTTTAGATATGATTAATTAAGAATTTTCCCCCTAGAGGTAATTTTATTTTAACCTTATATTAATACATAATTAAAACCAAAGAGAAAGAAAAAATTATATTTCCCGTCTGCGCGGGTCCCTGTAACTTTTTCTTTATAAATATATGTTAAAAACCAAAGAGAAAGAAAAAATTATATTTCCCGTCTGCGCGGGTCCCTGTAACTTTTTCTTTATAAATATATGTTAAAAACCAAAGAGAAAGAAAAAATTATAAAAGAGTTTAAAGAGCACGATACTGACACGGGCTCTGTTGAGGTTCAGATTGCTTTATTAACCGAAGAAATTAAAAAGTTAATTTCGCACTTAAAAACCCATCCGAAGGACTTCAGCTCAAAAAAGGGGCTGTTGAAAATGGTTGCAAAAAGAAGAAAGTTTTTGGCGGCTTTGAAAACAGACAGCGTCAGAAAATATAATTCTATTGTCAAAAAAATAGGACTAAAGAAATAATGCCACTCCCTAAACACAAAGAACAAAGATTGGCCGTCCTGATTGATGTCCAGAATATGTACCATTCGGCAAAAAACCTCTATCAGGCAAGGGTTAATTTTTCTGAAATCCTAAAAGACGCGGTTTCGGGAAGAAAATTAATCCGCGCTTTTGCCTATGTCGTCAGGACAAAAACCGGCGAAGAAAAGCCGTTTTTTGAGGCGCTGACAAAATTAGGATTTGAAACCAGAGTCAGAGATTTGCAGGAATATTACGGCGGCCTGAAAAAAGCTGACTGGGACGTCGGCCTTTCAATTGACGCTGTCAGAATCAATCCCAGCGTTGACACCATTGTCCTTGTTTCGGGAGACGGAGATTTTATTCAGTTAATAGATTATTTGAAAAACCAGGGTAAAAGAGTAGAGGTTATGGCTTTTGGAAGATCCGCGTCTTCAAAGTTAAGGGAGGTGGCCGATGAATTCATTGACCTTGAAGAATCCCCGGAAAAATTCTTATTAAAAAAATAAAAATAAATGGAAAGCAAAAAATATAATTTAGAAATCGGCGGAAAAAATTTAGAAGTGCAAATCCGGCATTTGGCTGAACAGGCGAATGCCGATGTTTTGGTCAGCTATGGCGACACTGAGGTTTTGGCAACCTGCGTTATGTCAAAAGAAGACCGGGGCCTTGGAGATTTTTTCCCTTTAACCGTAGATTACGAAGAAAGATATTATGCCGCAGGAAAAATTAGGGGGCCAAAATACATAAAAAGAGAATCTCGCCCATCAGATGAGGCGATTTTAAATGCCAGGTTGATTGACCGGGCAATAAGGCCCTTGTTTCCCCAAGATTTGCCGCGGGAAGTCCAGTTAATCATCACTGTTCTTTCCTGGGATGCGCAAAACGATCCGGATTTGGTGGGATTAATTTCTGCATCTTTGGCGCTCTCGCTTTCTGACATCCCTTGGCAGGGGCCTCTGGCTGCGGCCAGAATCGGAAAGGCAGAAAATAAATTTATTTTAAACCCTTCTTATGAAGAACGGGGAAATTCTCCTGTTGATTTTATTATTTCCGCAGTTTCAGAAGGCGAGAAAATATTAATCAATATGATGGAAGGCGGTTTTGAAGAAGCGGATGAAAAATCAATTTTGGAAGGCATAGAATTTGCAAAGGGAGATTTAAAAAATATTTTGGATTTCCAAAAGCAGATAATAAAAGAGGCCGGCAAGGAAAAAATAAAAATAACCGCGCAGAAAGATTTGGAATTGGAAAAAGAAATGTCAGAATTTTTGGGGGAAAAGCTAGAAGCTGCTTTTTTTCAGGCAGATAAATCAAAAAGGCAAAAATCTACTGATTTATTGGAAAAAGACCTTATTCTTTTTGTCAGCGAAAAATATCCGGAAAAAGTAAAATACGCGCAAAAGTTTTTTGAAAAATCCATTGAAAAACTGCTTCAGGAAAATATTTTAAAAAATGAGAGGCGCCCGGATGACAGAAAAATTGACGAGATAAGAGAAATTTCCTGCGAAGTTGGGTTATTGCCTAGAACTCACGGCTCGGGCTTGTTTTGCCGAGGCCAGACAAAAGCCCTTTCAATTTTGACCTTGGGAGCTCCCGGAGACCAGCAGATTTTAGAAGGGATGGAAATTGTCGGCAAAAAAAGATTTATGCACCATTATAATTTTCCGCCCTACTCTGCAGGAGAAATAAAACCAATGAGAGGCCCCGGAAGAAGAGAAATTGGCCATGGCATGCTGGCTGAAAAAGCGCTATTGCCCCAGATACCTTCCGTGGAAGATTTTCCTTATACCATAAGAGTAGTCACAGAAATTCTTTCTTCAAATGGGTCAACTTCTATGGCTTCAATTTCCGCTTCGTCTTTGGCTTTAATGGATGCCGGAGTCCCGATAAAAAGACCTGCGGCTGGAATTGCAATGGGAATAGTAACTGACGAAAAAGGAAATTACAAAATTTTAACTGACATCCAAGGCCCGGAAGACCATCACGGCGGCATGGATTTTAAAATAGCCGGAACCAAAGAAGGGATTACTGCAATACAAATGGACGTAAAAATAAAAGGCATTGATGAAAAAATTATAAAAGAAACATTGGAACGGGGAAAGAAAGCCCGTCTTGAAATTTTGGATAAAATGGAAAAGGTGATTTTAAAACCCAGAGAAAATCTTTCCCAATATGCGCCGAGAATTATAACAATTCAGATAAATCCTGATAAAATAAGAGAAGTGATAGGCCCCGGCGGAAAAGTCATCAATGAAATTATTGACGAGTGCGGAGTGGCGATTGACATTGAAGATTCGGGAAAAATTTTCATCACCGGAGAAAGCGAAGACGCGACAAAAAAAGCCCTGTCTTGGATAGAAAATATTACCAGAGAAGTGAAGGTTGGAGAAACCTTTCAGGGAAAAGTAAAAAGAATTTTGGCTTTTGGAGCTTTTGTTGAAATTTTGCCCGGCCAAGAAGGATTGGTCCATATTTCCCAATTAGCCGATTACCGGGTAAACAAAGTTGAAGATATTGTAAAAATAGGCCAGATAATTCCCGTAAAAGTTATTTCAATTGACGAACAGGGCAGAATAAATCTTTCTTTGAAAGAGGCACTATCACAAGATAACAAAAAATCTTAAAAATATGCCCGAAAAAGAACCAAATACATCTCCTCAAAAACCAATAACATCTGGAAATGGCTTTTTGCGTAGAGAAGAAATAAAAACTATGCAAAAAGAAATTTCAAAACTGAAAGGAGAGCAAAAGAAAAAAACAGTGGCCGCAAAACCGCCCGAAGCGCCGAAAGAAAATGTTCCAAAAAAAATATCTCAAGAAAAAACATCAGGCGCTCCGACAATCGAGGAAACAATTAAAACTTCAGGGCAGGAAAAAATAGATGACGCGTTAAAAAGAGTAAGAGACAAGCAGGAGGACGAAAGAATTGCTGAAGAAATTGAAAGAAGAAGGCAGGAAAGAAGAAAAGAAGAAGTAATGCGCATTGAAGAGGCAAAAAAAATTGAGGAAGCAAAACGCTTGGAAGAGATTAAGAAAAACCCGGAAATTAAAGAAACCGAGGAAGTTGCGGAAACTAAGGAAATTACGGAAATTAAGAAAAGCGGAGAGATCAAGCAAGATGAAGAGATTAAGAAAAATAAAGAAAAGGAAGAGGCAAAGCGAATTGCAGAAATGAAAAAAGAAGAAGAGGCAAGATTGGCTGAAGAAGAAAAGAATTTGCCGGAAAGCGAAAGAATTGAAAGGAAATTGGCAGAAATAATAACAAAAAAATCTCCCCTGCAGGAAAAAATTGGCAATCTCAATAAAGAATTGGAACAGCTGAAGGTCGCTCTCGCAGAAATTTTGAAAAAAGAGGAGGGAGCGGAAATAAAGAAAAAAGAAATTGACGAAATGGAAAGAAAAACTGTTTTAACCCGCGCCAGAAGAAAAATTGAAAAAGAAAGGGAGAAAACCGAAAAAGAAAGGGAAAAAATTGAAAAAGAAAGATGGCAGGCAGAAGACCGGATTGAAAAAATCGGAAAAGAGCTGGGGAGAATAGAGCCCGAATATAAAAAGATTTCCGAGCAGGAAAAAGTTTTTTTGGCTAAAAAAGAGAATGCTTTAAAAATAGAAAAGGAGGCCAAATTGAAAGAAGCCCTTTTGGATTTAAACAGCCAAAAAAAGTATTCGGAACTGGAAAGAGAAAAGATTTTAGCTAAAAAAGACCGGGCAATATACGACCTGCAGGATATTTCCGAAAGGGAAAAAGTGATTGAAGAAAAAATAATTAAAATTGAGGAAAGAGAAAAAGAATCCGCTTTGCCGAAAGAAAAAAGGGAAATTGAAAAAGAAAGATGGGAAATAGAAAAGCAAAGGCGGGAATTAGAGCGGCAAAGATGGCAAAAAGAAACAGAAAAAAATAATTTGAACTTCCAATTAAAAAAACTGGATGCGGCTTTTCAGGAAACGCTGGCGAAAATAAAAGAAACTGAAGAAAATTTAAAAAATATAGCTTAAAAATGGCGAATTTAAAAGAAATAAAAACTGAAAATGCGGAACAAAAAGAAAACCGGGCAGAAAAAATAAAAAACGAGCTGGAAAAGACGCAGGAATCCGAAGAGCTGAGCCGGAAAAAATTCCTGGAAAGAATCTGGGCAAAAGAAGAAAGGGAAAAACTTCCGCCCCAAAAGCCGCTCGAAAAGCCCGCCGAAATCATAAAACCCCGCGGCAGAAAGCAAACTCTGGCTGGAAAAATTGTCGCCCGTTTTTTCACTTTAATTATAATCTTTTTGATATCTTTGATAATTTTTAGCGTTTTATTCGGCTATATTAGATTTCTTTTTATTAAGTAAATTAAATTAAAAAAATGGACAAAAAAATCGTATTGGATTTGCAGAAAAAATTAGAAAAAGAAAAAGCCGGCTTGGAAGAGCAACTGAAAAAATTCGCCACAAAAGATGAAAAATTGTCCGGCGACTGGGACACAAAATATCCGCGGCTGGACGGAAACGAATCAGGAAGCGGAAGTTTGGAGATTGCCGCTGACGAAGTCGAGCAATACGGCTCGCTTTTGCCGGTAGAACACAGTTTGGAAATCAGGTTAAAAAATGTAAATTTGGCTTTGGAAAAAATCAAAAAAGGAAATTACGGAATTTGCGAAAAATGCAAAAAGGAAATTCCTTCAGACCGTTTGAAAGTTTCTCCTGAATCCCGCTTTTGCATAAAATGCGGCAAATAAAACTGCTTTTATCTCTAAACAAAATCCCGTCCTGAGCTTTGTCGAAGGACGGGATTTTGTTTGAAATCACTCTTTAATTTGGTAAAATTAAAGAATGCCTTCAAAAGTTTTCTCTGCAGCTGTTGTCGGCCTTGACGCTCAAATAATTGAAGTGGAAACCGATGTTTCTTACGGCCTGCCGGTTTTTGCCATTGTCGGCCTCCCGGACAAAGCTGTCCAGGAAGCCAGAGAAAGAGTAAGTTCTGCAATTAAAAGCTCTGGATTTAAATCTCCGCACAGCACGCCAGTCAGAGTTTTGGTTTCTTTAGCTCCTGCTGACCTTAAAAAAGAAGGGGCGTTATATGATTTGCCCATTGCTTTGGCGTATTTGGCAGCTTCAAAACAGACAAAATTTGGCTTTGAAAAAAGAATGTTTCTGGGAGAACTTGCCTTGGACGGAAACTTGAGGCCCGTAAAAGGCGCGCTCTCTTTTGCTTTGTCCGCCAAAGAAAAAAATTTTGAAGAAATTATTTTGCCAAAAGAAAATGCCCCAGAAGCCGCTTTAATTAAAGGAATAAAAGTAATTCCTGTTGGAAATTTAAAAGAAACTGTTTTTTATTTGGAGGGAAAATTAAATATTGCGCCTTTTGAAACAAAAACTGAAGATTTTTTGGAAAAACCCGAATACCAAATTGATTTGAGTTATGTAAAAGGCCAGGAATATGCAAAAAGGGCTTTGGAAGTTTCAGCGGCCGGCTCGCATAATTTATTATTTACCGGGCCTCCGGGCACAGGCAAATCCCTTTTGGCAAAATCTGCAATTTCTATTTTGCCATCTTTGTCCTTTGAAGAATCTTTGGAGGTTACAAAAATTTATAGCGTTTCCGGATTCTTGCCAAAAGGCAAGCCCTTGATTAATTTGCGGCCATTCCGCTCGCCCCATCATACCTCTTCTGAAGTTGCTTTAATCGGCGGAGGAAATCCGCCAAGGCCCGGAGAAATTACTTTGGCGCACAGAGGAGTTTTATTTTTGGACGAATTTCCGGAATTCCATAGAGATGCCTTAGAATCCTTAAGACAGCCTTTGGAAGATGGAGAAGTTACGGTCTTAAGAGCCAAAACTTCTTTGACCTTACCTGCCCGTTTTATGTTAATTGCCGCCACCAATCCCTGCCCTTGCGGGTATTTAAACGACCCGGTAAAAAGATGCACTTGCACGCCTTCTCAAATATATATGTATAGAAGAAAGCTTTCCGGGCCCTTAATGGACAGAATGGATTTATTTATCGATGTGCCTCCCTTAAAATACGAAAAGTTAACTTCTCCCGACGAAGAAAATTCCAGCCAGAAAATAAAAGAAAGAGTAGAATCGGCAAGAAGGGCTCAAATGGAAAGATTTAAAAATGAAAAAATTTTGACAAATTCTGAAATGGGAATTCCCCAAATTAAAAAATACTGCAAAATTGATTTAAAATCTGAAGACTTAATGAGAAAATACGTTGATTCTGGGAAAATTTCAGCCAGAGGATATCATAGAGTTTTAAAAGTAGCCAGAACTATAGCTGATTTATCGTCTTGTGAAAATATTTCTTTTGACCACTTAGCCGAAGCTTTAATGTACAGAGTCAAAGAAAATTAAAACAGAGTAATCTCTGTTTTTTCTTAAATCTTAAATCTTTAATCTTAAATCTATTTTCTAGTACCCAAACGGGTTTCTGCCGCCGATAACAGCAAAATGCAAATGGCAGCCAGTTGATATTCCAGCCCCTGAAGTTCCGGGAAGGCCTCCCATCAAAGCAATAATTTGGCCTTGATAAACCTGATCTCCTGCCTTTACCAAAGCTGTCTGAATATGGCCATAGCTTGTTATGACTCCGTTTGGATGCAAAATCGTAATAGTATTTCCTCCGCCGCCATTCCAGCCAAATTTTACTTTCTGGACCGTTCCGCCGGCAGCCGCATAAATTGAATCCCCGCATTTGCTGTGGCTAAAGTCCACTCCGTTATACCAATGCAGTTTTTGGGTAATCCGGCAGGGGGAGGCGATAGGACAGATAAAATAGCTGGATGCGATTGGGATTTGGGCAATATAGCTGGATTTTACAACCGGCATAACTCCATCGGGAATAATCAAAATATCTCCAATAAAAATATCGTCTTCTGAAGCCAATTCGTTAAAGCTGACTATATCAGAAGCTTTGGCTTTATATTTTAAAGCAATTGCCGATACCGTATCTCCAGAAATTACATGATGGATTACTCCTGAAACCGGCAAGATAACCAGCGTCTGGCCAGCTTTAATTTTCGAAGTAGAGCTCAAATTGTTTGCCCAAAGCAGAGTTTTTAATGAAATCCCGAAATTTTCAGCAATAGTTGACAAAGTATCTCCTTCTTTCACTTCATATTCTGTTACCTCTTTTCTAACGTTTAAATCATTTTCTCCCAAAATAGCTCCCAGAACCTGGGGAGTAACCATAACTGGCGGAGCAATCCCCATTAAACTATTTTTTTGAACTAAATAAAAATCCGGAGATTCTGTCTGGGAACTTGCCTGCCCTAAAAATAAACTGCTGGAATCTGAAGAACTTCCCGCAACTCGGCTTGAGCCCGAGCTAAGAGGAATGGCGTTTCTATCCCTAAATCTAGGGCAAAAAGAGACAAAAACCAGCAAAACAAAGGCAGATATTGCTAAATAGAAAAAGGGGTCTTTTGAGAAACCCTTATGTTTTTTAAGCGGATTTATTAAAAATTCATTAAAAAATCGCATAAAATGCACTCTTCTCTATACTTAACTCATCTAGCGCACAAGTCAAGGGCTTTTTCCACAGCCCCTGTTTTATAGTAAGATAAACTTATGGATATTGCCTCTAAAGAATCCGTCAAAAACTTGCTTGAAAATCATAAAACCCGGCCGGAAAAGAAGTTCGGCCAGAATTTTTTGATAAATAAAGGCGCAATTGAGAAGCTAATTTGCGCGGCAAACCTTTCAAAAGACGACCTTGTCTTGGAAATTGGCCCGGGAATTGGAAATCTAACCCAAGAATTAGCCAAAAGAGTAGGAAAGGTCCTTGCCATAGAAAAAGATGAAAAAATGATAGAGATTTTGAAAGAAACCCTTGCGGATTTTGGCAATGTTGAAGTCGTGCAAGAAGATGCCAGAAAGATAAATCTTAAATCCTATATCCCAAATTCTAAATCCTATAAAGTTCTAGCAAATCTTCCCTTTTATTTAACAGCGCCGATTATAAGAAAGTTTCTGGAAGTTGAAAATCCGCCAGATGAGATGGTTTTTATAATCCAAAAAGAAGTTGCCCAGAGAATCTGCGCAAAAGTTCCCGATATGAACCTTCTGGCTGTTTCCGTCCAATTTTACGCAAAGCCGGAAATTATAAGCTACATTTCCAAAAAATCATTTTGGCCGCAGCCAAAAGTGGACAGCGCGATTATTCGGATATCGCGAATTTGCACGAATTTACCACGAATAGGCGCTAATTTGCCGCAAATTGACACAGATTCGTTTTTCAAAGTTGTAAAAGCCGGCTTTTCCCAGCCGAGAAAGCAGCTAGTCAATAATTTATCAAAAGGTCTAGACATTGATAAAGAAAAAGCCAAATCTTGGCTCCAAAAAAACAATATAGACCATTCTCGCCGCGCCGAAACCTTAACTCTCTCTGAATGGGAAAACTTAGCAAAATCAGTTTAAAATTATTATGACCAAACTATTTATAAATTATGTAAAAAGCGGGTTTGATATTCCTAAAGAAGAAAAGGATTTGTTGAATAAAACAATAAAAAAGCACGCTTTGGCGGCGGGCCGGCTTTTGAATATACCTTATGTTACGATAACGGTTTATCCTAAGCCTTCTTGGGCGATGCCGGAAACCGGAGAAGGGGGCTATACGCCGTCCGGGGACTGGATTCAGATTTACATCGATCCAAAAAATAAAAAATGCGGCTTAAAAAATATAATTGAAAAATATTTGCCGGCAAATATTTACCACGAAATGAACCATATCGCCCGCTGGAGATCTATTGGATACGGCAACACTCTTTTAGAGACGATTGTCAGCGAAGGAATAGCTTCGGTCTTTGAAAAAGAGCAATGGAAAGCATTTGTCGCGCCGTGGGCCAAGTTTAACGAAAAAGAGATTTCTGATTTTCTAAAAATTATCCGAAAAAGAGACGAGGGAAAAGGCGGCAGTTATAATCATGCGGAGTGGTTTTATGGCAAGGGAATCCTGCCAAAATGGATTGGTTATAAACTAGGTGTCTACATTGTTGAATCTTTCAGAAATAATTTTCCGGGAACATCTTGGCAAGAATTAACGGAAATGAAAGCCAATGAAATTATCAAAAAAAGTGGGGCAGAAGGGAAATACTTTTATGCTTCTTTAATGGATTCAAATCAGGGTGAAGAAATAGAAATTAAGGTAAAAATAAACCGATCAGAAGCCGACTCTATAAGAAAAAAACTGCTTATGTTGGGAGCTATTTTAAAAGAAAAAAAGAAAGAAAAAGATGCATACTTTACTTCTGCCTACGAAGATTTTATTAAATCAAAAATATGCCTGCGAATCAGGCAAAAAGACGATGCTTTAGAATTAACTTACAAAGGGCCAACCACAAAGGATATGGATAATAAAAAACAATTTTGGAAGCCAGAATTTAACATTTTATTAAAATCTTCAAAAGAAGAAGCGGAATCGCTGCTTCAAGCGCTCAATTTTATAAAAGTTGCCGAAGTAATAAAGGAAAGAGAAACGTACGATTTGGGAAATCAAAAGATAACTATTGATAACGTGGAAAATGCCGGATGGTTTGTAGAAATAGAAGGCATTAATATCAAAAAAAGCGATAGGGAAATGGCATTAGATAAAAATATGAATCTTCTTTCAAGGCTTGGCCTAAAAGAAACGAATATTATTAATGAGCCGTATCGAGATATCGTTTTATTTAATCAAGAAAAAAATAACAATAAAAAATAATTTTGAGTTTATCCGACCTTTCCGCCGCGCCGAAACCCTAATTTAGCAAAAGTCCTTTCGATTATACCTTTCGGCGGCTCCATCTCTTCCACTTTGATTCCTTGTTCGTTAAGGTATTTCTCTATCGCCTCTTTGTTTGTCATTTTTTCGTGGTAAATGCCTTCCAGTTCTTTTTCCATCTTTCTGGTACCGATATAAATGACGTAATCGGGTAATTTCCCCTCATCTAACTGACAGGTTAAAAACCATCCCAAGCTATCATGATAGTCTTTTAGTAGTTCTTTATTGACTTGTAACACTTTATAAAATACTTCTTTCATAATTTTGTTTACTCCGTAATTTTATAATAACTCTTCCAAAGTGATTGATCAAATTAGCATTCTGCCCAAAATACTTGCAAAAACCGCATGTATCATTGGTTTTAATTGGTAATGTGCTAAGTTGCATTATTTTTAATTTTCAGAGCCTGAAAGCGCGTAATGATAAAAATTATCTTCTGTTTTCATATATACAGTGTCGCCTATTTTTCTTTGTCCCATAGGATTTCGTATCTAATTCAACCTTAACAAGTCAGAATGCGTTGTCAATCTCCACAAAATTACTTTTTGACAAAAACGATTATTCCTGTTATTATATTTTCAGTTGTTTTAAAATTGTTTCAGCTTTTAAGGCTTTAAGATATATTCTAGCAGGATAAAATTTAAGAATAGGAGAAAAAAAATAATGGTTGAACAGATAAAATCAGCGCCGAGAATCGCAAAAATAGCTCCGCCAAACAAAAACAAGAAAATGACTATAGGGAAAACCAAAAATAAGTTTAGATATTCTGTTTTCGTCAGCATCGGGGATACTTGTAATGAACAAACTGTTTATTGGGCTAATTATTCTGATATGCTCGGGAAGGCACGAGAAATTTTCTTTGCATCTATATTCCCTAAGTTCCGCGAATTAGCCTCATCTGGAGCACAAATTGTTACCCACGAAACCTATATCAAACATATTTCTTCGGCGTATTTCGGAGATGAAATAATCATTGAGATTGTCGTGGGCGAAGTCAAAAAAACTAGTGCAAAAATATCCGTTGATTTTATAATGAAAGAAACCGGTAAAAAAATAGCTGAAGGTTGGCAAGTTTTAGTATTCACAAATAATGAAGGGAGACCTGCGCCAATTCCTGCAGAACTCAAAGAAGCGGTGTTGCAATATGTTGTTTAATAATATAAATTAAGATAATATATGAACCCGCTTTCAATCCCCCCAATTTTAAGTTCAATTTTGTTCTTATTTTTGGGGGGTTTTGTTTTTTTTAAGAACCGGAAATCGGGTATTAATTTTACTTTTCTATTAATTTGCATTACTACTTCTTGGTGGCAGTTAAGCTGGTTTTTTTTATTTAATACGCGAGATGTTGGGTTAGCTGAAATACTAGTAAAAATTGGCTATATTGGAATAATATTTTTACCAGTAACTTTCTTGCGTTTTTCTATAACTTTTTTAGAAAAAAAGGATAAATTTAACAAAATAACACTTTATTTGTCTTATTTTGTCGCGCTCGCATTTGAAATTATTTTATTCTCCACTAATTATTTTATAAATGGCTATTATAAATTCTTTTGGGGATTTTATCCAAAAGCAAATTTTTTACACCCGTTTTTCCTTTTATTTATCGGTGTATTATTGGTACGAGTAATCTATTTATTTTTTGTTGAAATAAAAAAGGGGCCTGGATTTTTTTTAAAAAAATCGCAGACAAAATATATTTTAACAGCCATAATTTTTTACGCATTTGCTTCTTCTGATTTTTTGATTAACTACGGACACGAATTCTATCCATTCGGCTTTATACCTATTCTTATTTTCTTGGGAATTATTGGATATGCAATCGTTAAATACCGCTTAATGGATCTGCGTTTTGTCTTGGGCAGAAGCGCGATATACCTTTTTTCTTTTATTTCGGTTATCCTTCTGGCGGTTTTGCTGCTATTCGGCCACGCGCGGCTATGGCCGGCAATGCCGCTAAATGTTGTTTCTATTTCAATCTTAATAATCGGCATCATTGTTTTCCAGCCCATCTTCCGGTTTTTTGAAAACCTTGCCGCAAAATATTTTTATTACACTTTTTATTCTTACCAAACCGTATTTGCCGACTTGGGCAGAAGATTAACCCAATTTTTGGAGCTGGATAAATTAACGTCTTTAATAGCCAATACTTTGGTAAATACTATGAAGCTGGACAGGACAGTAATTCTCTTGCGAGAAACAGGAAGCGGGGAATATAAAATCCAAAAGAATGTAGGATTTAAGGAAGAAAACGGCATTTCCTTGGTTAAAGATAATTTTCTTACCACTTATCTCGAAAGAACCCAAAAATCGCTGGTATATGAAGAGTTATTATTAATCATCCGGGATGCCCGGGAAGCTTCCGAAAAAGAAAAGCTGGAATATTTGCGAGAGAATATGAAAAAAATTGAAGCGTCTCTTTGCATACCCTTGTTTATGGAAGACAAGATAATCGGGATGATTGTTTTGGGAAATAAGATTTCCGGAGATCCTTATTCTGAACAGGATGTCCAGTTATTAACTAATCTCTCAAACCAGGCATCAATTGCTTTACAGAATGCAAAACTATACGGACAAGTGCAGGACTTATCAAAAAACCTGCAAAGGAAAGTGGACGAACAGACAAAAGAATTACGGGTGGCGTATGAAGAATTAAAAACGCTAGACAAAGCAAAATCGGAATTTATTTCAATGGCATCCCATCAGTTGAGAACCCCGCTGGCTGCAATTAAGGGATATGTGTCTATGCTTATCGAAGGAAGCTTTGGGCCGATTTCAGACAAGGCAAAAGAAAAGCTGACAAATGTCACCCAATCAAATGAAAGATTGATTAAAATGGTAAATGACTTACTGGATATTTCAAAAATTGATTTGGGAAAAATGGAAACCGAGAAATCAAAGATGCAGGTTCTGGATTTGGTTGGCTCCTGTATTGAAGAATTGGAGCACGAAGTGGAAAAGAAGAATTTAAAACTGACGTTTGAAAAGCCAAAAATTGCTTTGCCAAAAATTGAAGTAGACGCTTTAAAAATCAGGCAAGTATTTTTGAATTTAATTGACAACGCCATCAGATACACAACCCAAGGAGAAATATTAATTAAAGCGAAAAAGAAAAAATCATCTATTTTATTTTCAATAAAAGATACCGGAGAAGGGCTAACCAAAGAAGAGCTGGAAAATATTTTCCAGGGATTTTCCCGGGGCTCTGCCGGCATTGACCTGTTTATTGAAGGAACAGGCCTCGGGCTTTATGTTGCTAAAAAATTTTTGGAGCTCCACCAAGGCAAAATCTGGGCAGAATCAAAGGGAAAAGGCAAGGGCGCCACTTTCTTCGTCGAACTGCCGATGGAATAATTTTCGCTGCTTAGATTTTTGCCAAAATTATTTTTTTGTGTTATTTTTTAATCAGCAATTAGTGGGTTCTATGCCTTAACTAATTTAACAACTACATCGAGTTGTATTTAAAATATATTAAATAGAAAATCACAAGAAAGGAGATTAGAATGCCTATATTGGTCATATTCATAATTTTGGTTGTCGTAACCGCAACTATTCATCTGATTTCTATCAAAAGAAATGCGGAGATTAATGAAATTATTTCTGATCTTGAAAAACTAAAGCTAAATCCCGAATATAAGGAAGCAGCAGAATTAAACATTGAATTTTTCAAAGCCATTCGTTATCCATTTCTCTATATAAGATGGTTGATTTTCCGAGCGCCAAAAATCAGAAAGAATCGAGGAAAAATTCTTGAGCTTGCGGATCTGCCGTTACCAGAATGGCAAAAGAAAACACACGAACGTTTTCTTAAACTTGAAAGACTCTTTTTCCCAAAAATTATCCAGCCAATAAAAAAACGGGTTATCAGTGAAATCATGTCGATGCAAGGAAGGAAAAAACCGATTATTTTACTGGATATTGGTTGCGGCAGTATGGAATTGGAACGGCAAATAATCGAAGAGCTTGTTAAACAAAATTTTACTCATCCGGTAATTTTTGCAGGCGTTGACTGCACGTCCGGAATGAGTGATGTGGCATTTAAAAACCTCTCTTCTTTGCCATCCTCAAGCTTAACGGAATTCAGTGATGTCCCAAATTTCAGAAAAGACGCCTTCTTGGCAATTATGAAAAATCTGGTTTCTTATCAGGGAACGCAAAAGTTTTCAGTAGTGTTTCTAACAACAAATATTTTCAATTTAGAGACATTACCGGAGAATTATTTTGATCTAGTTTACCATTCACGGCTAAAACATCATGTAATGCCGGAGAAAAGAGGTGTGCTAGAAAAAATTACTACTTACCTATCTTCGAAAGTGATCGAGTTCGATGATCTCTGCATTATTCCTGTTTTTATTTTTCCCAGCATTATAACATGGCGGTGGCCTCTCACGTTAAATGGGGCGATTCTAAGCTATCTGAGAGATCCATCGAAACATGAACTATTATCAAATAATAACACTGGTTGGGAATTAAAAATGGACAGTAATCTCGGTTTTTATCTCAGGGTTTACAGTAAAACTGAAAGAAATGCCATTCCATTACCAAAACAACGCAAAATTAAGAAACTTATTGTCTCTAAGAAGCAATTAGTTTCTGTAAAATCTTAAATATCATACATAGGAGAGCGGGTATCCACTCTCCTTTTTGATTTATGTGCTAAAACTGATAATATAAATAATGCTGAAAATCTTATGAAGAAAAAATTTCCTCAAGACGCGCACGATATAGTAATGTTAGTACGAACTGGCATAGAGTTTATTGTTTTTAATGTTTTTATTGTATTTTCATCGAAAATAATTTGGCTTCATGGATTTTCCCAATTGAATGGTTTAAGAGTTGGCGTTAGTGCTTCATTGTTCTATAGTCTCATTATTCTTATTATCACCGTTCGGGCACGAATTAAAGATAAACCAATTAGAATTATTACATACTTCGAATCGGTAGCCGATGCTGTTTTTATAATTTGGCTTATTTTTATATTTGGCGGCATGAATGGGCCCTTTTTCTTCTTTTTCTTTTTGGCAGTAATGGAAGCCGCATTTACTTTCAGCTTACCCGCAGTTTTAATTGTAATTGCGATGGGTATTCTCAGCACAATTGGAGATTATGGTTTCCAGATATATATAACGCATTCGGCCTTAAATATTGCATCTTTATTCTTCGTTTTTTTCCGAATTGTCACAATAAGCTTGATAGGATACTATAGTTATTCTTTTATGAATAGTGTCATAAAAGAACAAAAAACTGCAAAAGAATTACGGGTGGCGTATGAAGAATTGCAAAAACTTGATCAGGCGAAGTCGGAATTTATTTCCATTACTTCCCATCAATTGCGAACTCCTTTGACGGCAATTAAAGGATACGTATCAATGATTTTAGACGGAAACTACGGAGAAGTTTCCAATAAAATCAGCGCAAAATTGAAAAATGTTTACCAGAGCAATGAAAGATTGATTAAATTAATAAATAATTTATTAAGCGTCTCCAGAATTGAAACGGGGAAAATGGAATTAAACCTTCAAAAAATAAATTTGGACCATATAATCTCCGAGGCCTATGACGTATTGATCCAAGAAGCGAAAAAGAAAAAAATTTATTTAAAATGGGAAAAAAATCCCACGCCAGACATTATGATTGACGAAGATAAAATAAGGCAGGTGCTGATTAATGTTCTTGATAATGCAGTAAAATACACCGAAACAGGGGGAGTGACAATAAAAACTAAAAAAACAAACAATTCTGTTTTGGTTGAAATATCAGACACGGGAGTCGGGCTTATAAAAGAGGAAAAAGACAAGCTTTTCCAAAGTTTTTCCCGGGGATCTGCCGGGTCAAGATTCCATACTGAAGGAATTGGCATCGGGCTTTATATCGCAAAAAAATTCGTTGACCTTCACCAAGGAAAAATCTGGGCAGAGTCAGAAGGAAAAGACAACGGCAGCGCATTTTACATTGAACTGCCGATAAAACAATCATTAATAATTTATTAATAAGGGCTTGACAAATCGTTTTGTTTTGTTTAAGATAAAATCAGCTATATTTTAATATATAAGCTTTTTCCAAAGTTAATATAGAAACAATAAACAGAATATCAAATAGACAGAATATCAAAAAGGAGGTTAACAGATGAAACGGAAAATAACGGCAATAATAATTGTCTTCCTTTCACTTCTTCTCATAACCATAGGTTTCGGATGCACCAGCGCACCCGCAGCTTCTGAAGCAAAGGGGTCGTTTGTGACTCCAGAAGCAACCAAGCTGCCCGACCCTACCACACCCGCTTCTAACTACAATATCCCGGTTTCATTCAAGAAAATTACCGATCTCGAATGGCTGGAAGCAATGCTTAAGGTTGAATTTTCTCCCTATGTTAAATCAGAAGTAGTTAAAGGAAAAACACAATATTTTATCGCCACTACGGTAACAAACATATCAAAAAAACAAATAGCCCCTCACCAGCCGGAACTTTATAAGACTAGTGCCATCACAGAAGCTGACAGAATTAGAGAACATATATCCTTGCGGATCACCCTGATTAAAAAAGACAACGAGGCGCGAGGATGTCTCTGGATAGATTTGTGCCCGCGTTGCTACCGAGATCCAAACGGCGAAAGAACAACCATTTATCCTACCCAATTTACAATCGAACCGGGGGAAATTTTATCGGATAAGACCGGCATGGGAAACTCAGATGAAATAAAAGAATGCACAATAAATCTTTATTATAGCAAACACAGAATTAATAGCTCTGAATTTGGAGACGAAACCATACTATATTCCCGAGGATAGCCAAAAGCTATCCTCTTTAATTTGAAAGGATTCTGATATTTTTTAATAAAAATGTTATAATAGAATAATTTAATCAATCTTTTTTAATAATTTCTATTATTTATGGTATAGTAATTTAATGCTTAAAAATTCCAAAAAATTTTTATTTTTCTCGCTTATAATCTTAGGGGTATTCGTATTCCCTGTTTTATCAAATAACGGAATCGCAGAAGCACAGTTTGATCCACCCCTCGGCTGTGAGGATGGATGGGGAGGGACTGCGAATAGTTATTCTTGCCCTGGGACTCCGCCTCCGGAATCACCGGAGTGCAAATCCATTTCAAGACAAAGCGAAAGCTCTGGAGAATGGAGTACTGGCAATTGTGTAACGGCATGCCTAAATGTGGCAAAGGGCGTCTCCTTAAAATATACCATAGACGACCATCCGGATTATTATTGTTGCGATGGCTCCGGCGGTGCAATATGCAAAATTTATGGAGAAGATGTGATAGTTGGTAATGGCGAAGTTACAAGTGTAGATTTTTCCTGCACCGGGTGCGGCGTAACTAATTTGGGGGCTTGTTTTGTTTGCTTACTTGAAAGATTAGCTTCTATTTTTTTTGGAATTGCTTTATTCCTTCCGGCACTGCTAATGTTTATACTTGCCGCTTTGGGCGCTGCATTATATTCAATTGCAACAATCCTTGCAATGTGGATTGCAAAAGTGTCTTTAACAATACCTATTACTCCTTCAAATTTAGGGATGGGGCGGGATTTCATTGTCGCCCAAGCGTGGAGATTTACACGAGATTTTGCCGATATGTTTTTGCTTCTTATTTTGGCATTTATAGGACTGTCTACTATTTTGAAATTGAAAGATTATGAAACAAAGAAGCTTTTGCCTACTTTAATAATTGTCGCCCTTTTGATTAATTTCAGCCCCGTACTAATTGGTGTCATTGTCGATATTGGGAATATAGTTGGGAATTTTTTCCTATCGAAAACCGGAGTTGCAAATATCGACAACATCTGGGTGCAGGCTTGGGATTATTTTTTAAGCATTTTTAAAGTTTATTCTCAATCTATCCCGCAAACCATATCGGGAGACCCAATTGTTGCTTTTGCGCCGATTATGGGAACCGTAGTGCAGGGTTTTGTTCTTGCCGCTTTTTATACATTAGGGGCAGTGGCTTATTCTTATGTCGGGGTTTTATTTTTCCTCCGCACGGTTTTTCTATGGCTTTTGACAATTTCAGCCCCTATAGTTTTTCTTTTCTATATTCTGCCACAAACTAAAAAATATTTTTCTACTTGGCTGAGTGAGCTTATTTCGTGGGCAATACTTGGGATTCCCATTGGTTTTTTCCTTATGATTTCAAATTGGATAATGCAAAGCACAAACCAACAAACCATAAATCAATTATTTGATCCAAGCCAGATTACTACGAAACTAAATGAAGCGGCGCAAAATCCTCAAGCTATTGGTATTGGCGGAGTTGCTTCTATTTTCGTAAACCTTCTAGCTCCTACCCTTGGTTTAATAATTCTTTTTGTCGGAACGAAAGTTAGCCGGTCTATGGCACCCAAAGCCGCCCAACAAATAATAAGCTCGGTAGAAAAAGGCGTAAAGACAGTTGCCATGCTTGCAGCCACTTATGGTTTAAACCCTGCTACTTCTGCCATTTCGAGAAAAGCTCTCCCGGAAATTGAGAAATTTGGAAAAAACCTAGCAGCGAGTGGCATGGAAACTGAAAAGAGTAAAGGCGGTGTTTTTCCAGCTATTGCTCGTTTTGGTAAAAGATGGGTGGGAAGATCCTTGGCTGTCGGCGCAGGGAAGGGAATAATGGCTTTAGAAAAGTATGATTCAACCAAATTTGATAATGGCAAAAAAGAAGCAACCAACAAAAATTCAGAAGATAATTTTAGGAAAATGAATGCAGAATTATTAAAGGGACCTTTGGTTAATTGGGACAGGGTGGCTGGCTTATTAGTTGGCACGATAGAAAATAAGGATAGTGACGACATAGAAAAATCATTAAAAGAAGGAATACTTGCTCCGCACGCTTCAAAAATTAAAGAAATTATTGAAGCTGGAAAAAGAATGGGTTCCCCGGGTTATCGTCCGATAGTTAAGGCTTTATTTGGGCACATTATCACTAATCCTGAAAAATTTGGATACAATGCGACATACGATAAAAAAACCGGGAAACTCAAAGACGACGGCGACGCCGAAGATATTAAAATTTTAAATAGTTTTATTGATAAAACCCCAGAAAAATTGAAAAGCCAAGAAATTGAAGGATATTATATGGCGCCTAGTAACTTTAATCCCGATACAGATGAGGGGAAATTTGCCATTAGGACATTAATCAAAGAAAGGGGCGCTGATTTTATGCCCCAGCTTGCTAGAAGGGCGAACAAAGCTGAAAGAGATAAAATTTTGCAGTTCATTTTTAAAGAAGGGGAATATGAAAACACGGGAATGGGCATAGATGAAATTGGTGACGATGTGCTTCGTTATTTAACTAGCCCTGGAGCAAGAAGCGCCGGAGTCGGAAAAGAATATACGCAAGGCCAAGTAAACAAAATGATTGAAGAAAGATCTTATGCGGCAACTGAAGAGCTTAAAAACAAGCTAGTTTCACTAAGGGAGCAACTGGAAACTATAAAGAAGCAACAGAAAGGACAAGGAGGGGGAAAAGGAATGGCTCAGATAAAAAGCTCTATAGATATAACTGAAGCTAAAATTAAATTGGCAACAGAAAATTCTATTGATTCGCTAAGACAGATGATTTCAGATCGTGAAAATACAATTAACCAAATAAATGGAAAGCCAGTAAAAAGCGATTCGGATCGCGAAGAGTTGCAGAGATTAACAAGCCAAAAAAGGCAATATCAAAACGCAATAAAAATTAAAGAAGAAGATGAAAGATTGGCGGATTTAAAGAAGAAACAAACCAGCCCATAAGCAAATAAAGCTTTTAAATAATTATTATTCGAAAAAAGTTTAGCGTATAAAAATTAAATGCGTTTTATGTTAGAAGAATTTAAACAAGAGGAAATCAATAAATTAATAGACGAACTGCCGGAAGATATTAAGGAAACTCTTTTTTCATTAGAGACTGCAGATACGATAAATAATGCCAGTAAAATGTATGAGTTAGAAGATGAAGAAATTACCGAATTAACAGATTGTGTTGCGTTAACCTTATTGGGAATAATTCCATTGTCCGATTTTCAAAAAACCATTAAAGAAAGGGCTAAATTAACTGATTCATTAGCTAAAACAATCTCTCAGCAGATAACCCGGCTAATTTTTTACCCAGTAAAAAACAGCTTGGAAGAACTCCAAAAAATAGAAACCTCTTCGGGGGCAAAATCGGAAAAAACGTTAAATAAACAAACTGGTCAGGACAAAGAACCTTTTAAACCATCGGGGAAAGATGTGTACCGAGAACCTATTGAATAAACAATATGCGATTTACTTTTCCGCAATTTATTGAAAAAGAAATACCTATAATCGGGCCCCTCACCCTTAGACAGTTCATTTCTGTGGCATTGGGCATTGCAATTTGTTTTATTATTTTTTTCTCGCTGGGAGAATATAATTTCTTTCTATGGATATTGGCAACAATCACGATAATGGCAACGGCTTTGGGCTTTGCATTTTTACAGATTAACGGGAAATCACTACCGGGGGTTATTAAAAATTTCTTATTTTATTCAATTGCCCCAAAAATTTATCTTTGGAAGAAAAAAGAGGTTTCTCCAAAAATAGCGAAGGTTTTAGAAAAAGAGGTTGAAAAAGAAACGCCTTCATTAAAATTAGCTGGAAAAAGTCAATTAAAACAGTTATCAACAAAAATAGAAACGAGGATAAAGTAACGGATTGGTACGATTGGTAGCGGATTGGTACGATTGGTACGATTGGTACGATTGGTAGCGGATTGGTATGATTAGTATGATTAGTAAAAATTAGTAAGATTAGTATGGGGGAGGACGGAATTAGTTTAATTTGTAAACTTTGTAAAATTAATAAATTCGTATGGGTTCGATAAAAAATATAGAAGATTTGGAGGTGTGGCAGGAAGCCACCTAGTCAGAAAAAATTAATGATATCGGAAAAAAATTAAACGCATTTATTAAAACCACAATCAATCCCAGCATTTAACTCTTTACAAATCGTACAAATCATTACTAATCATTACCAATTTTACCACTCGTACAAATCCAATGCCTAATTTAGCAACACAAGATTTTTTAGAAATAGACCAAATTAAAGAAGGGGTAGTTGTCTTAAAAGACAAATCCTTAAGGGGAATTTTAATGGTTTCATCTTTAAACCTTGCTTTGAAATCGGAAGAAGAACAAGATGCAACAATTTACCAATTCCAGAGCTTTTTAAATTCTTTGGATTTTTCCTGCCAAATCCTTGTCCAGTCAAGAAAATTAAATATTACGGGCTATATCGAAAAACTAAAAGAGCTTTCAGGAAATCAGGAAAATGAGCTTTTGAAAGTCCAAACCGAGAGCTACCGGGAATTCGTTGAGGGACTGATTAAAGAGGGCTCAATTATGTCAAAAAACTTTTTTGTAGTAGTTCCTTTTTACATGCCATTTTTGCAGGAAGCCCCAAAAATCAACAAAATTTTCAAAAAAGCAGACGCACCCGTATCTTTAAAAGAAGAGGATTTCCAAAGATACAAGGGCCAGCTCTGGCAAAGGTTGGAATTCCTGGCTCTGGGGCTAAGAAGATGCGGGCTGACTGCAATGCCTTTGACTACTCCTGAATTAATTGAGCTTTTCTGGAGCTTATACCATCCGCAGGAGGCAGAGGTCGGGTTTTATCCCGAAGTTCCGCCAGAATTAGCGCAGTAAAATTAAAATTTTAAATGAGAATACCATTTTTAAAAAAAGGGGGAAGGAGAGTGCCGGAAAAAGTTTTTGAGGAAGATGTAGTCAGGGCAACAGATATTATTGCCCCGGCTTCAATTACGATTTCTCAAAATTATTTAAAATTGGGAGAAAGATTTGCAAAAAGCTTTTTTATTTTTTCCTATCCGCGAGAATTAAGCACTGCCTGGCTGTCTCCCATAATAAATCTGGATGCGCCAATGGATATTTCTTTTTTCATCCATCCCATTGAAACCAGCACCGAATTGCGGAAATTGAGAAGAAGCGTGACTGAAGTCCAGGCAGAAATAATCCGCAAACAAGAAAAGGGGGAAATTAGAGACCCGGCTTTGGAAATTGCTTATCAGGATTTAGAAGCTTTAAGAGATCGGCTCCAGTCTGCCCAAGAAAGAATGTTCAAACTCGGGCTTTATGTGACCATATATGCCGACAAAGAAGAGGGACTACGAGAAATTGAAACCACTTTAAGGTCAATACTTGAATCGAGATTGATTTATATCAAACCCGCGCTTTACCAGCAAAAAGAAGGATTTGTGTCCACATCTCCTTATGGTTTGGATAAATTAGCGATACATAATTTAATAAACACAGAACCACTATCAAGCACTTTTCCTTTTGTTTCATTTGATTTGAGCTCGAATGAAGGCATTTTATACGGGATCAATATGCATAACAGCTCATTGATTTTGTTTGACAGGTTCGGCTTGGAAAACTCAAATCTTTGCTGTTTTGGAGTGGCAGGATCCGGAAAATCCTATGCTTTAAAATTGGAGATATTAAGATATTTAATGCTGGGAGTGGATGTAATCGTTGTTGACCCCGAAAACGAGTACAAGGCCCTATCTGAAGCCGTTGGAGGGTCTTTTATAAACCTTTCTCTGGCTTCTGGAAACCAAATAAACCCATTTGATTTGCCGACGCCAAGAGAAGATGAAAACCCAGAAGATGTTTTAAGGTCAAATATAATAAATCTGGTGGGGTTATTAAGAGTAATGCTTGGCGGGTTAACTCCGGAAGAAGACGCAATTATTGACAGGGCTTTGACAGAAACCTATGCGGCAAAAGACATAACTCCCGAAACTGATTCTGAAACTTGGGCAAAAAAAATCCCGATTATGCAGGATTTTGAATCTGTTTTGGAAGGCATGGAAGGAACGGAATCATTGGTAAACAGAGTCAGAAAATTCACCAAAGGAACTTTTGCACAGTTTTTCAACAAGCCGACAAATATTTCTTTGGAAAAACAATTTGTTTCTTTCGGAATCAGGGACATGGAAGATGAATTGAGGCCTATGGCAATGTTTATTGTGATGAGATATATCTGGAACGCAGTCAGGTCGGAGCTTAAAAAAAGAATTTTAGTAGTTGATGAGGCGTGGTGGCTGATGCAGACGGCGGACGGGGCCTCTTTCTTGTTCGGGGTCGTAAAAAGAGCCAGAAAATACTGGCTTGGAGTGACGACTATAAGCCAGGACGTCAACGACTTTATGAAATCAGAATATGGCCAGCCGATTATCACAAACTCTTCTTTGCTTTTATTAATGAAACAATCTTCAGCCACAATAGACATTGTCCAAGGGACTTTTAATTTAACCGATTATGAAAAAATGGCTTTGTTGGAGTCCTCGGTAGGGGAAGGCATATTTTTTGCCGGCCAAAAGCACGTCCAGATAAGAGTTGTCTCCTCTTACACTGAAGACCAGATAATTACCACCTCGCCAGAAGAAGTATTAAAAATAAAACAAGCCAAGGAATAGCTTGTTGAATTCAGAAATTATTTTGAAAAATGTTATAGTAAACTAATGAAAAGATTTTTAACCTCAATAATTTTAATTTCGCTGCTTTTGGCCCCTATTGCTTCTTTGGCTTTGGAATTAAGTTATCCGGAAATAAATATCCCGGGGTTGGGGAAAGTAAAACTTGAATTGGATATGGATCTGGGAGAACTTATACTCTGGTTTTATTACTTAATTATAGGAATATCGGGCATTGCCGCTTTTGTAATGATAACTTGGGGAGGAATTGAATGGCTGGTTTCATCGGGAAGCCCAAGCAGAATAGGCGACGCAAAAGATAAAATTTATTCTGCGCTTTTGGGCTTATTAATCATTTTCACCTCTTGGCTGATTTTAAAAACAATTGACCCGTCTTTGACTATAATCCAATCTCCTGTTTTGCCTCATTAAGCGCGGGGCTTTATAATTATTTTTCTATCCGGACCTTCGCCCTCGCTTTCAGTCAAAACATCTGTCCTTTCTGACAGCTCCAAATGCACAATCCTTCTTTCATAAGCCGGCATAGGTTGAAGGATTTTTTCTTTTTTTGTGAGAGAAACTTCATCGGCCGTATTCCTTGCCAATTCTTTTAAATACTCAATTTTTTTCTTTTTATAATCGGAAATATCCAAGTCCAAAAAAAACGGCTCGGATATTTTTTTCCTCAAAATTACTCTTAATAAATGCTGGATTTCCATCAGGGTCTGGCCGCCTTCGCCAATCAAAATTTTCGGCTCTTCTGTTTTTAAATTAACAAAAACGGTATTTTCTTTTTGCGACGGGGATTCAATTTCCACCAAAAAATTCATTTTCTCAAAAAATTCCCTGACTTCTTTTTTTATTATTTCTATATTATCTTGGCCTATCATGGTTTTGTTTTTTGTAAATTAAATATTGCTGGACTATTGAAAATAAAGTTGTAACCAGCCAGTAAAGCGCTATTGCCGAAGGAAGCTTCAAAAGGATTATAGTTGTCAGAACGGGGAAAAAATAAAGCATCTGTTTTTGCATCATTTCAGAAAACTGCGCCGCCTGGCCTCCTTGGCTGATTTTTGTTTTTGCAGACGACATTTTTGTCTGGATAAATTGCGCAATTCCCACTAAAACCAGAAGTATCATATTCGGCAATAAAATCTGGGTTTTACCATCTACGGTATGCAGAGCGGCTTTGGAAAGATCGAGTATCCGCAAAAAAACCGAATTAATCTGGCCCGGATTTGGCACAAATTTATAAAGGTAAACCGCCTCTTCTGCATTCAGTCCCCTCGAAAAAACCTGATATAAGGTCCATAAAATCGGCAGCTGGACCAAAAGCGGCAGGCAGCCGCCAAAGGGGTTGAATTTCTCTTTTTTATAAAGCTCCATTGTTTCTAGCGCCTGCTTTTCTTTGTCGTCTTTGTATTTTTTTTGGATTTCCTGCAATTTTGGCTGAAGCTCGTTCAGCGTCTTTTGGGATTTAATGGAGCTTGCCATTAAAGGATATAAAATAAATCTTATAACTATTGTCAAAGCAATTATTGCCGCTCCAAAACTATGGCCCGGCAAATAATCGTAAAGCAAAATTAAGGCGTTAAATAATGGCTGGTATAATATTACGCTAAAAATATTCATATTAATTAAGGCAAATCTATCCCGCCTTCACTCCAAGGATAGCATTTTATTACTCTTTTTATTGATAAAAAAAATCCTTTTAAAATCCCTTTCTTTTCTATTGCCAAATAAGCGTATTCTGAACAGCTCGGATAAAATCGGCAGTTTTTCCCCAAATTGGGCGAAATATAGTTTTGGTAGAGCTTTATTAATTTTAAAATAGATTTTTTTATCATTTTAAGATTTTAGCTTTTTTTAAAAGCTCATTTATTATTTCATCTATTTCTGCAAAATTCAACTTTTCAAATCCTGGAAGAACCAGGAAAAAAATATCTAGCCCTTCTAAAATGCCTCCTATTTTTCTTCTTGCCAGAGCCGATATCCTTCTTTTTATTTTATTCCTGACCACTGCTTTTTTTGAAACTTTTTTGGAAACAGAAATCCCAAAGCGGGTCATATTCTCTCCATTTTTTATGAATTTTAAAACCAAAAACCCCTGTTTTTGGCTCCTCCCAAATCTGGCGACTCTTTCAAAATCTTTTTCTTTTTTTAGGAAAAAATTGGGCATTAAAACACAAACCAAACTAACCAAAAATTAAACAGAAATTCTTTTTCTGCCTTTGCTCCTTCTCCGGTTTAGCGTGCGCTTGCCTCCCTTTGTTTTTTGTCTTCTCAAAAAACCGTGGACTCTTTTCCTTTTTTTCTTTTTCGGGTTGTAGGTAAAAGACATTTTATTAATTGCTAATTGTTAATAATACATTTTAAAGGAATTTCAAAAGGAAGTCAATTTCCACACTTTGTCCCCAGTTTATCAACAGTTTTGGGGCGGGCTATTCTTAGCTTTGCTTTTTCTTGGCACATGATATAATCTTTTTAGTTGCAAAAACATAAGTTTTTCTTTATTAATATTATTATATGACCAACGAAGAGCTTTGGCAGGCGGTATTGGCCCAAATCCAATTAAATATTTCTCAGGCGAATTTTGCCACGTGGTTTAAAAACACCGGCATTTCTTCCCAGAAAGAAGGAGAGGTTATAGTTTCTGTGCCGAATTTATTTGCCAAAGAATGGCTTGAACAAAAATACAACAAAAATATTTTCAAAGTTTTAAACGGATTGGATGAAAAAATAAGGTCGGTAAAATACGCCATAAACAAATCTGAGCTCAAAGTTTTAAAGAAAATTCCTTCCCTGCCCTTGGAAAACGAGCAGCTGGATTTTCAAGAATTTAAAATAAACCAGGAAACCAATTTAAATCCAAGATACACTTTTGAAAATTTTATAGTCGGACCTTTTAATGAGTTGGCCCATGCCGCCGGAACCGCGGCCGCCAAGTCCCCGGGCCAAGTTTACAACCCTTTATTTATTTATGGGGGAGTGGGGCTGGGAAAGACCCACTTGCTTCAGGCGATCGGAAACGAAGTTATAAAAAATTTCAACGGCAAAAAAGTAAAATATATTCCTTCTGAAAAATTTACTTCCGGAGTCGTCGCCTCGATTAGAAGCCAGGAAATGGAAAGTTTCAAAGCCAAACTAAGGGCTATTGACGTTTTGATTTTGGACGATGCCCAATTTTTGGCCGGCAAAGAAAAAACCCAAGAAGAATTTTTCCATATTTTCAACTCTCTTTACGAAAAAAACAAGCAAATAATCCTTTCTTCTGACAGGCCTCCAAAGGCGATCCCGGCCTTGACCGAAAGGCTGAGATCCCGTTTTGAAGGAGGAATGATTGCCGATATTTCTTATCCTGATTATGAAACAAGGGTGGCTATTTTAAAATCAAAATCCCAGGAAAGAAAAATAGAATTTTTGGACGAAATTTTAAATTATTTGGCTTCTAATATCCAAAGAAACATCAGGGAGCTAGAGGGCGCTTTAAACAGGTTAATAGCTTACCAAAAAATGCAAAATCAAAGCCCTGATTTTGAAACCGCAAAATCTTTGTTAAAAAACCTGATTTCTCCGCCTAATAAAATGATCAGCCCGAAAAAAATAATTCAGGTGGTTTCTAATTTCTATGATTTAAAAGAAAAGGATATTATATCCTCTTCAAGAAAAAAAGAAATAGTAAAGCCAAGGCAAGTGGCAATGTATTTACTTAGGGAAGAGTTAAAGAGCTCTTTCCCGTTTATCGGCAGGAAATTCGGAGGAAAAGACCATACCACTGCAATTCATGCCTACGAAAAAATTTCCCGGGATATAGAAAAGGATGAAACTTTAAACGACGAAATTGGGCTAATCAAACAGAGGGTTTTAAGTGATTAAACTGTGGAAAATTTCGGGAAAAATCAGGCCTGAAATTTTTCTTCAAGAAATCCCCAAAATAAATCATATTTTCATCCACACCTTTTACCCTTCTTTTTCAATTCTTGCATCCTCATAAATTTTTAAATTTTAAGCCCTATAATAACAATAATAAAAATATAATAAATTAATGAAATTAACTATTATATACGAAAAATTAAAAGAAGGAATTAAAACCGTGGAAAGGTTGGCCCAAAAATCGCTAACCTTGCCAATTTTGCAAAACATACTTTTAAAAACAGAGAAAAATTTTTTATCATTTTCGGCAACCAATCTGGAAGTTGGAATTAAATATTGGAGTTTGTCAAAAAATGAAAAAGAGGGGCAGGTCGCGGTTCCGGCAAGAGTTTTATCCCAATTGGTGGATTTTTTGCCGGATAAATCTGTAAATTTAGAAACCCATGAAAATAATCTTTTGATAACTTGCCAAAACCACAAAACCACAATTAAGGGTTTTTCAGCGGAAGAATTTCCAATTATACCCGAAATAAAAGAAGGCGAAAAAATATCTCTTCCTTGCGCAGAATTCTGCCAAGCTTTAAACCAAGTTGCCGACATTGCTTCCCCGTCCGTGGCAAGGCCTGAGATTTCAGGAGTTTATTTTTCTTTTGAAAAAGATTTAATAAAAATTGTCGCCACCGACAGTTTCCGATTGGGAGAGCAAAAACTCTATATAAAAAGCCAGCTGTCCCAGGGATATTCCCTAATTCTTCCCCAGCAGACAGTAAAAGAAGTAATTAATATTTTTTCCCAAAAAGACGGGGATTTAAAAATATATTTTTCTCCCAACCAGATTTTGTTTGAGTTTCCAATGCCGGAAATGGCACATCCCCAAGTTCAGTTGATTTCCAGATTAATTGAAGGAAATTACCCGGACTATGAGGCAATTATCCCTCAAAAAACAACGACCCAAATGTTAGTCCAAAGAAATGAATTTATAAACCAGATAAAGTCGGCAAGCTTATTTTCCGGGAAAACCAATGAAATTTTATTTAAAATAGATCCCAAAAAAGAAAAAATAGAAATCCTCAGCCAAAATTCAGACCTTGGGGATTATCAAAGCTCTTTGCCCGCAAAAATAAAGGGCAAAGAAACTGAAATTTCTTTTAACTTCAGGTTTTTGATTGACGGGCTGTTGAAAATAAATACATCAGAAGTTTCTTTTGAATTAACTGACGGCGAGGGCCCGGCGATTCTAAAGCCAGTTGGAGAAAATAAATTTGTCTATATCGCAATGCCAATCAAGAAGGGGTAGTTTATACGGTTTGCTCGTCCTGCGAAAGTTGCCGTGAAAACTTTATTACTTCACTTTATTTAACAAAATCTAGTTGGCAAAAAATCCCTAGCTTTCAGCTAGGGATTTTAATTTGTATTGCAATGTCAATTAAGAAGGGATAACTGTTTGATTTATTTCAGGTTTTGTGAAATCTTCTTTTGGAAATTTCTCCAGCATTTGAACCATAAACTGGTGCCACATAGGAGCTGCAATCATAGCCCCTGTTCTCCTATCAATAGAAGAATTGTCGTTATTCCCCGCCCAAACCCCTACCGCTATTAAAGGAGTATATCCTATTACCCAAGCGTCTCTGTAATCCTGAGTAGTACCTGTTTTTACAGCGACCTGGTATCCTTCAAAATACAAAGACGATCTTGTTCCGAACATTGGAGCCCTCGCATTATTGTCTGATAAAATATCGGTAATTTGCCGGGCAATATTTTTTTCCAGCACCCTTTGGGGCGTTTTTTTGTTTTCTTCAATAATATTTCCTTTTGAGTCCACGATTTTTAAAATAGAAACAGGGGGTATTTTTTCCCCTTCTGCTGCGAAGACGCCGTAAGCTGAAACCATATCTAATAATTTTACTTCGCCGCCTCCCAAAACAATTGCCGGGCCGTAAGAAGAAAGGGGTTTGTTCAAGGTTGTAATTCCCATTTCTTTTGCGGTGGCAATGCTATTTTTCAAGCCCTCAACAAACACATTTTCTTTTCCTAAAAAGCTGCTGGTTGCAATATCGGCTTCAGTAGCTGATTTGTCACCAGCCAAATAAAGAACCTTAATTGAGGGTATATTTAAGGATTGGGCAAGAGAGCTTCTAAGCGTAATTTCTCCCCTAAATTTCCCGTCGTAGTTTTGAGGAATATATTCTTTGCCGCCCCATACGCCAAAATTTGTTTCAATATCAGTTGCGACAGTTGAGGCGTTAAACCCATTTTCAAAAGCTGTCGCGTAAACAAAGGGCTTGAAAGAAGATCCCGGCTGGCGGCCGGGAGAGCCAGTAGCTACATTAAATTTTGGATCAAACAAACAATTATTTTTTGAGCTGGAACATCCTGCGGGATAAGAGCTTGTCGCGTACCAGTTTGCCGAGCCCACCATGGCCAATATCTCGCCGGTTTTTGGGTCAATGGCAACTAACGCCCCGTTATTTGCGTTATAGGCCATATTTTTCTTTACCCCTTCTTCAATTATTGTTTCAGCTGATTTTTGGATTTCCCAGTCCAAGGAAGTGTAAATTTTCAAGCCGTTTGTCATTAAAAAATCTTCACCGTATTTTTCTTCAAGATAACTTTCAACCCATAAAGTAAAATGGGGAGCTTTTATCGGCCGCAAAACTTCTGAAAATTCAAGGGTTTCCTGTTTCGTCAAGTCCGCTTTTTCTTTGCTTAAAAATCCGACAGCAACCATTCTGTTCAAAACATAATCCTTTCTCCCCAATAATTCTTCTTTATGGCTTCCATAAGGAGAATAATAACTGGGCCCTTTTATCAGGGCGGCCAAAGTGGCCGCCTCTGCCAAAGTTATTTCAGAAACTGATTTTTTAAAATAAGTTTGGCTGGCGGCTTCTACTCCATATGTGTTTTGGCCAAAAGGAATCTGGTTTAAATACCATTCCAAAATCTGGTCTTTTGAGTATCTCCGGTCTAATTCTATGGCTAAAATAATTTCTCTGATTTTTCTTTCCGCGGTTTTTTCCATCGACAAGAAAGTAGACCTGATTAATTGCTGGGGTATAGTGGAGCCGCCAAAAGCAGGGCTGCCGAGTTTTAGATCCGCCAAAATAGATCTGGCCAGCCCCTTTAAGTCGATTCCGAAGTGACGGTAAAAATTAGCGTCTTCGGTGGCAATAATTGCCTCCTTTAAATAAGAAGGAATTTTATCAAGGGGGACAACCGTCCTTTTTTCTTCGCCATAAATTTCATATAAAAGAACCTGGCCTGTCCTGTCATAAATTTTAGTGGATTCGGAAAACTGCCTTTCAGTGAATTTTTCAGGCCTTGGCAAATCTTTTGCGTAATAAATAAACAAAAAAATTCCGGCGAAAACAAAAAAAACGAAAGCGAATCCGGAAAGCTTTAGTAAAAAAAACCATTTTCCATGGCCTGCCTTTTGGTAAACTTTGCGGTTGAGATTTCTTTTTGGCATGAGAGAATTTAAGATAAATCTTAATTATTCTACTAAATTTAAGCAGAATTAGCAAACTCCAAAATTTTATGATAAAATTATAAAGCGTATGAAAACAGAAACCGACCCGCAAAAAATTAAGAACGCTTTGGCAAGAGGAGTAGAAAAAATCTATCCGGATTTTGCGTCTTTGGAAAAAAAATTAGCTTCCGGAAAAAGGTTAAGATTGTACTGCGGGTACGACCCGTCAGGGGCTTCGCTTCATATCGGGCATCTGATTACTTTAAAAAAATTAGCCGGATTCCAGTCCTTGGGCCACGAAATTATTATGCTAATCGGAGATTTTACCGGCATGATCGGAGACCCGACCGAAAAGGCGACCACCCGAAAAAAACTGACCAGGCAGGAAGTTTTAAGAAATTCCAAAAATTATAAAAAATTAGCAGGAAAAATAATCAGCTTTTCTCCGCCCAACCCGGCAAAAATATTATACAACAGTAAGTGGTCTGACAAGCTGACATTCGTGGATTTGATAGAATTGGCCTCCAATTTTACAGTCCAGCAAATGATAACCAGAGATATGTTTCAAGAAAGAATAAAAGAAGGAAGGCCGATTTTCCTGCACGAATTTTTATATCCTTTGGCCCAGGCCTATGACAGCGTTGCAATGGATGTTGACTTGGAAGTTGGCGGGAAAGACCAGACTTTTAATATGCTGTGCGGCAGGGATTTGATGAAAGTTTTAAAAAATAAAGAAAAATTTGTTCTAGCTCTGAAATTATTGACCGATCCCTCCGGAAAAAAAATGGGAAAAAGCGAAGGCAATGCAATTAATATAGATGACAAGCCCAAAGAAATGTTCGGGAAAATAATGAACTGGCCGGATGAATTGATCGTTCCGGGGTTAGAGCTTTGCACGAATGTCCCCTTGGATGAAATAAGCTCAATTTCAGAAGAAATTAAAAATAAAAGAATGAATCCCAGAGACGCAAAAGCAATGCTGGCAAAGGAAATAGTTGCTATTTGTTATGATAAAAAAACGGCAGATGGCGCAGAAGAAGAATTTAATAAAGTTTTTAAAGAAAAAGAGGCGCCTTCTGATATTCCAGAAATAAAAATCGAGGAAAAAGCTTTGAGCATTCTGGATTTATTGGTTAGAACAAATTTAGTCAGGTCAAAATCGGAAGCCAAAAGATTAGTTTTGCAAGGAGGGGTGAAAATTGAAAATAAAACAGAAAAAAATTGGGAAAAAGAAATTCCTATAAAAGAAGGAATGGTAATCCAGATAGGAAAAAGAAGATTTGTAAAGGTAAACTAAAAACTCCGGGAAACCCGGAGTTTTTAGTTAATAAATAAAATTTTTAGAAATTGTCTAACGACTCTTCGTCGTCATCGTCGTCGCCAGATGGCTCTTCGGGGACTTCTTCAGGGGTTTCTTCTTCGGGGACGTCTTCCTCATTCATAAAATCTTCCATTTCTTCGGTTTCTTCTTCATCAACAAGATTTAGATTTTTTTCTTCGTAAACCATAATTGATTTTTTTCTGACAGCTCTATAAAAAGAGCTTTCTGTTTAAGTTTCGACCTTTCAATTTTGATAACTCGATTACTGTAATCAGTATAATTTTCCCAAGACCTTTGTCAAGAGGTTTTTTTCAACAGGTAAGTCAGGGCAATTGCCAGGGCGTCGGCCGCATCGTCTGGCTTTGGAATTTCCTTCAATTTCAGTATTTTTTTTATCTTTTCCTGCACTTTTTCTTTTTCTGCCCAGCCATGCCCGGCAATAATCATTTTAACTTGCATCGGGGTAAAACTGAAAGCCGGAATGTTATTTTTTGCGGCAGTCAAAAGAATGACTCCTGCGGCTTGGGAAACAGGAAGAGCTGTTTTTAGGTTTTTAAAGAAAAAAAGGCTCTCAATAGACAAAACTTCGGGCTTATATTTTTTAATCATTCGGGACAATTCATTATTTAATTTTTTTAGCCTTTCTCCTGTGGCTTGAGTGGGCAAGGTCTTAATTATGCCATAATCAAGACATTCAAAACAAACTTTTGTTTTTAATTTTAGATTTTTTGTTTGCTTTACAACACCATATCCAGTGCTGGCAGTCCCCGGATCAATCCCTAAAATAATCATTAAATTGCAAAGATATAATTTATTTTTACATTTTTAAATTGGAGAATACATTCTGGACGGCATCATTTTCATCCAAAGCATCAAATAATTTCTGGCAGGCCTCTTTTTGTTTTTCATCCAGGGAAATTTCCTCTTTCGGCACCCATTCCAGATAAGCAGAATCAATTTTTACGCCCTGCTTTTCAAGGGAAGTTTTTGTCTTGTCCAAAGTTTCAATTTTTGTATAAATTTCCAAAAAAGCGTCTTCTTCCCATTTGATGTCATCCGCTCCCGCCTCAATTGCAGCCATTTCCAGCTTTTCTTTATTTTGCAAATCCTCGCTTTGGGATTTTAAATCAACAGTTATGGATCCCTTTCTGTCAAAAAGCCATTTTACCGCGCCCTCTCCAACTAGTTTTCCGCCGTGCTGGTTTAAAATTTGCTTTATTTCTCCTAGGGTTCTATTGGTATTGTCTGTAATTCCTTCAACGATAACGGCTGTTCCGCCCGGGCCAAATGCCTCAAAGGAAACTTCTTCCAAATGCTCGTCAGAGCCGGGACCCAGCGCATTTTGGATCGCCCTGTCAATATTGTCTCTCGGCATATTTTGGCTTTTTGCCTGCTCAATTACCATTCTTAGCTTTGTGTTGGTTTCGGGATTGGCCCCGCCTTCTTTTACGGCAACCGAAATCACTCTTGCCATTTTTGAAAAAAGCTGGCCTCTTTTTTGGTCGGTAATATTTTTTTGGTGTTTGATTGTTTTTGCGTGTGAATGTCCTGACATAGTGTTTTTGGATGGTTAGAATATATCTAGAAGCATTCTAGCAGATTTTTATTTTGATGCAACCTTTCTTAGGACTAAAATAATAATTCCGGAAAATAAAGCTAAAAATGCGGCAAAAATTAAAATAGGAAAGCTATTGGAATTTCCGGGAAAACTTTCATTAATTTGCGCCAGATTATTTTTAGTAGCAGAGTCTGCGGCTTTCTCGGAAGCTGCAAGATTTTCCCCAGGGGCAGGAGTTATATTTTCAGAATAAATGGCATTTTCAGATCCGGGGCTGGGGGAACCGCTCCACATCCAATCAGAAGCAGTTAAATTATAAGAAAGGCCGACAGAAGCCTTTTCGTAATTTACGCTATCAGCCAAATTTCCGTCAGGAGTGAAAAGCCTTAATCCGTCAGCATCGTTATTTAAAACAATTTTGGTTTCGGGCCTTTTTAAAACCAAAAATTTTTTTGGCCCCAGTTTTATTCCCTGCGGAAAAATATAATTTATCGTTTTTCCGTTCGCGTCAGACATTTTCCAGCCGGAAAGGTCAATTTCAAAATTATTTTTGTTAAAAATTTCAATCCACTCATTTTCTTCATCTGCGCCTTCAGGGGAGGGGAGGATTTCATTAAATATTATTCCGCCAGGATAAACGTTCTCTTTTATGGCCGTCCCTGCTTTTTCTAAAATTGTCTCTTCCTCTTCTCTGTTTGATTGGGCCGGGAGCTCAAATGCCGTCTCAGAAGCCGGCTCTGTTTTTATTTCCGGCTCTTTATAAAAATCTGCAGTTGCGCTGTTTTTTGCCTTAGGGGTTCCGCCTGAATTTTCGCTATCTTGCCAATTATCTGGATCGTTTCCCGGCAAAGCAGAATTTTTCTTTTCCATTGTCTGCTTTGTTTCATTGTCTCCGGCAAACCAGCCATTTTCGCAATTTACCTCGTCTGCAATTTCCCCCTCCTTATTTTTTAATAAAACCTTTTGCCCGCTGTTTACGAATTTTCCTGAAAGATTTGAATAATTTAGGTCAAAAGAAGGAATTTTATCAGAAGCCGAAACCAAAAAATAGCTTTTGCCCAAAACCTCTCCTTTTAAATCAAGCGCCCAATCAAGGCTCACCCTATTAAGCTCTATTTTCCAGCCATCAAGCACGGCCGGGGCTTCGTTATTATTATAAATCTCCAGCCATTCGTATCTCCACCAGTTTTTAGAATCAATTCCTTCAATTTTTGCTCCCATCCAGGAAATTTCATTAATAAATATTCCCGAATTTTCCGCGGCTTTTGAAAAAAAAGGCAAAAATAAGCTCAAAAATAAAAATAGAGCCAGCTTTATCTTAAAGTCTCTTGAAGCTCTTATGAACCCTCGGGGGCTTGACAAATTTAACATAATCTGCTAATATAGCAAGATGTAAGATAGCTAACTCCAAGGCTGGGGGTCCCGGAGTTTTTCTTAGCCGGATGGCCTGGTTTGCACTGGGCTATTCCTCGGAAAAACTCTAAACTTAGTTCCTAATACTTAAGCTGCCCCCGGCCTTGGGGTTAGTTTTTTTATTCGCCGGTTATCCTTTCTATTTCATCCAAGGTTGTAACGCCTTCTAAAACCTTGACCAAGCCGTCTTGATACATTGTCACCATTCCTCTTTCAATGGCTCTTTCTTTTAAAGCCGCAATTGACGGCGAGGTTAATATAAATTTTTCCATTTCATCATCAATTAAAAAAGCTTCAAAAATTCCTACCCGGCCCCTGTATCCGGTAAAATTGCAATCCCTGCATCCTTTGGCATGAGGGATTTTTGTTTGCGAGCCGATTTCCGGCAATTCTAAAATTTCTGACAAGCCGAATAATCCTATTTGGAATTTTTTTAATTCTTCTCCGGAAATGGGCCAAAATTCAACGCATTTTTCGCAAACCCTCCTTGATAATCTTTCGGCTATTACCATATTTATTGCCGGGCCTATATTTGACAATTTTGCCCCTAAACTCAATAATCTGGCAATAGTTCCGGCGGCATCATTTGTATGCAGAGTGGTTAAAACCAAATGCCCGGTCAAAGCCGCCTGAAGGGCGATATCCACGGTTTCCAAGTCGCGGATCTCTCCGACAAGTATTACATCCGGGTCCTGGCGCATAATGGATTTTAATCCATTTGCAAAATCATACCCTTTTTCCTGCGCGACTTGAGTTTGGGAAATCCCTTCCAAATGATATTCAATAGGGTCTTCAATTGTTATTATTTTAATTTCTGGTTTTTGGATTTTTTTTAGAAAAGTATATAAAGTCGTGGTTTTTCCGGATCCGGTGGGGCCGGTAACGATTATCATTCCGTTTGGCTTTTCAATTTCTCCTTTAAAAGTGGCGAGCAGGTCTTTTCTTAACCCCAGAGTTTCCATATCCAGCAAGCTTTTTGGGTTTAAAATCCTTAAAACAATTGATTCTCCGTATTCTGCCGGCAAAACCGAGGTCCTTATTTCAATTTGGATTTCATCCCAAAAAATAGAAAACCGGCCATCCTGCGGCCGATCGCTGACATTTAATTTAATTTCTGAAAGAAGCTTTATCCTGGAAAGAATATTTTCATAAATATTTTTATCCAAAAGAAGCACATCCTGCAAGGCTCCGTCAATCCTTATCCTGATTTTTGCCGCATCAGATATTGGCTCTATGTGGACATCTGACGCCTCCAAAGAAATCGCTCCGCCAAAAATAATTTCCAAAATTTTGGTAACGTCTTTTGCCAAATAAGACTCGATTTTTTCTTTAAGATCAGAAATATTCTTAACGCTGTTTTTTATTTCTTCAAAAACATTTTCCGGGATCTCTATCTGTCCTGTAATTTTTTTTGAAACTTCCGGCATTTAGGTTTACAATAATTAAAAGTTGTATTTAATTGAATTTAACTTAATCGTTCTGAAAAGTCAATCATAAAAAATTAAAATTTGAAAAATGGGGAAAATTTATTCAACCAAAAGCCCTTCGGAAACAAAAAAACTGGGAAGAAATTTGGCAAAAAAAATATTGGGTTCGGGGTTCCAAAGAAAAGCCAGAATTTTGTGCCTAAAGGGGGGCTTGGGCGGGGGCAAAACAACTTTTTTGCAAGGTTTTGCAAAAGGGCTCGGAATTTCTGAAAAAATACTAAGCCCGACTTTTGTTATAATGAAAAGATTTTCAGTCCCGGCGGGAAAATCCCGGGTAAAGAGGAAAAATTTTGAAAATTTTTACCACATTGATTGCTATCGGATTGAAAGCCCAAAAGACATTCTTGCCTTAGAATTTAAAAAGATAATAAATTATCCGCAAAACATCATTGCTATTGAATGGGCGGAGAAAATAAAAAAAATTCTGCCAAAGGATGCAATAAATATTGGGTTTGAATTTATAAGCAGCAAAAAAAGGAAAATCAAAATAAATGGAAGAACCAAAAGATAAAAAAGTATTGATGGTAATTGATAGCAATTCAATTATCCATCGGGCTTTCCATGCCCTGCCGGCCTTGACCACAAAAAAAGGCGAAGAGGTCGGAGCAGTTTACGGCTTTTTGCTTGTTTTTTTTAAAGCCATAAAGGATTTTCATCCCGAATGCATTTCTGCGGCATTTGATTTGCCGTTTCCTACTTTCCGGCATAAAAAATACAAAGAGTATAAGGCAAAAAGGCCGCCTACCCCAAAAGAATTAAAATCCCAAATGCCAAAAGTAAAAGAAATCTTGAGGGCGTTTTCGGTTCCGGTTTTTGAAAAAGAAGGATTTGAAGCAGACGATATAATAGCAACCATTGCAAGCTCCGCCAAAAAATCTGCGGAAACGGAAGCAATTATTTTAAGCGGAGATTTAGACGCTTTGCAACTTGTTGATAGAAGCACTAAGGTTTTTGCATTAAGAAAAGGAGTGAAAGATGTTGTTTTATATGACGAGGGTTTGGTTAAAGAAAGGTTTGGGGGTTTAGAGCCCGGCCAGCTTGTTGATTTTAAAGCCCTGCGAGGAGATTCTTCAGACAACATCCCGGGGGTTGAGGGCATAGGAGACAAGACCGCAACCGAGCTTTTGCTAAGGTTCGGGACATTGGAAAATATTTATAAAAAAATTAAAGAAGACTCAGAAGACGAAAAAAATATCAAGCCAAGAATAAAAGAAACTCTTTTGAAAAACGAAAAGCTGGCATTCCTTTCAGAAAATTTAGCTCAGGTCCAAAAAAATGTGCCCATAGAATTTGACATAGAAGCATGCCACTGGAAAAAATTTGACAGAGAAAAAGTCGTAAAAATGCTCGAGGATTTGGAATTCAAAAGCTTAATAGAAAGGATACCTGATATTTATGAAAAAAGCAGCGTTTCTGGAGCAGGCGCCTCTGGGATAGGAAAACAGGGAAAATTGTTGTAAAATTACAAAAAGAAGATAAAAATCCCAAATGAAAATTTTAATTGCATATTATTCAAAGACAGGGAATACAGAAAAAGCCGCGGAATTAATAAAGGACGAGTTTGAAGCCCGCGGCCATATGGTAGATATGGAAAAAGTGCTTCCTGAAAAAGAGCACACCAGCTTTGGATGGGGAATCCTCAGGATTTTCAAGAGCGAATGCAGGATTCGGGATTTGGAGGTTAAAAACGTGTCAGAATATGATGTAATTTGTGTAGGTTCTCCGAACTGGACAAAAATATCCCTTCCTATGGCAAGATATTTAAAACAAATAGAGGGGTTGGAAAATAAAAATATAGGGCTTTTTTCGACAACTGCTTTTATCCCGGCGCTGGAATGGTATTTTTTTTCAGCTTATTTGTTAAACTCTACTTTTTTGAATATTGTTGAAGAAAAAGCAGGGCGTGTAATTGACAGCATTTTGCTTTCCAGTGGTTTTAAAAAATGGAGTTCAAATTCCGAGTACGGAAAGAAAATTATAAAAAGATTTTGCGAGACATTGGAAAGCCCGATAACTTCCTTCCAGGATTTTTTCTTAAAACAAAAAGAAATCAAAGAATCGCGGATTCTAATCGTATTTTATTCCGTATTTTTATTTGCCTCATTGCTTTTCCAAATAATTGCTTTCTTGGCCGGCCGGCAATTTTTTAGCTTCAGGGGGTATCTCTATTTTTTTACGTTTGGATTTTTAATCTATCTTTTAGTTTTAATATTATTGAGAAGCAAGCAGCGAAGCTACTGGGGAAAATATTTATTTCCGATATTTTTGGTTTTCGGATGGACCATGCTGGTTATGTTTTTTCCTTTTACTTTTGATAAGGTTGTTATTTTTGGATACATTTCAATTTTTATGGTTATGATCCCCTTCCAAAAAATAAATGTGATTCTTTTGGCCGGAATTTTATCTATTTTTTATTACGTAATTTTATTTTTTCTTTATTTTACGAAGGAAACCCTGTCTCCGGGAACAGATTTGCCACTGCTTATTTTTAATTTAGGCATAGTCGCTTTTATCACAAGAAATCTGCAGGAATACCATCTCGCCATATTAAGGACTCAAGACAAAATTGAAGCAGAAAGGGCGGTTTTGGGGTTGAAAATTGAAGAAAGAACAAAAGAATTGACAGAAATGTCCGAAATCCTGGGGAAGCAGGGAGATGAAAGAACAAGAGAGCTTCAGGAAAAAATTAAAGAATTGGAAAGGTTTAACAAATTAACTGTAGGCCGGGAGTTAAAAATGATAGAATTAAAAGAGGAGGTAAAAAAATTAACCGAGGAATTAAATAAGTATAAAGGTCGAATTTAATTTAAAATAAAACAAAAAATATGAAAAATATAAACGTTAAAACAGGATATAGTAAAAACAGAGATCCGTATAAGGCGGTTCAAGAATTATTGGGCCAGATTAAACAAGAAAACATAAGCTTTGTTTATTTTTGTTCAGATAAAAAATACAATCAGAAAAAAGTAAACGATGCCTGGAGAAAAGGATTGCCGAATACGCCGTTTATCGGCGTTACAAGCGGCGGCTGGGCTCCGGGCCTTGGGAATACAACTGGATTATTTACTGATCAGGGAATTAAAGATGAAGGTATGACAGCAATGAGCATTGCTTCTGAAAAAATAAAAATAGCCATAAAGCCAATCTATAATATGTCGGCTGATTGGAAAGGAAAAAGCGAGGCCGCTTTGAAAGAAGCTGCAAGTGAGCTAAATGTGGACCTAAAAATCTTAGATCCAAATAAGTATTTTGGGCTGTTTTTCCACTTCATGTATCCAATGAATCAGAATTTTGCCGAAGAAGTTTTGGACAGTTATTACAATCTTGCCCCGAATCTTTTGATCTGCGGCATGGGAGTAGTTGAGTTTAACTTGTTAAAACTTGCGTTGGTTCCGGGCAGAATCCATTATAATGGAGGCATGGTAGAAAAGGACGGCGCCGTTGTTGCGATAGTCAATTCAGAAACCCCATTTTTAATGGAAAGAGCTTCCAACTACAAAATAAAAAAGGGCCCGTTTATCTGCAGCAAAGTGGAAGGCAAGGTAATCGGCGAGCTCAATGGAGAACCCGCTTCTCTGTCTTACGCAAAAGAGACCGGGGTTCCTGTTAACAAGCAAGGGACTGAAAAAATGCTTAATCTAAAACTTGCCTTAAAGCATCCCTACGGCATTAAAATCAATGACCAGATTTTTATCAGGGGGTCTTTTATTCCGGTTGGAGAAAATAAAACCAAGCTTCTTACAATGTATAAGGTGGCCGAAGGAAGTGAGCTTTACATAATGGAAAGAACCGGCATTTTAGAAGACACGCGGAAGATGACAGATAGGATAAAGGAAAAACTTGGCAAGGTTTCAGCCATTATTTATTTTCCTTGCGCCAGCAGAATGAAAATGATGAAAGACGAGGAGGTTTCTTATCCCCAGATGGCGGAGGTTTTGAATATAGCTCCGATGATCGGCATACACGGCGGGCCTGAATATTGGGCAGGAATATTGTCGGCTGCCACAATCACCTGTTTAGCTTTCGGAGAGTAATAGAATCAATAAGAAAAGCATGCCAAACAAAATTACCCAATTAGTTAATCGGCTAATTGAACGCAGAGGATATTTTTTTATGGCCCGTCTTTGCTTAAAAGTCGGGAGAGATTTGACTGAAATCAAAGATGATACTGCCGAAGACCCGGAATTATTTGCAAAAATAATAACGATAACAAAAGAATTAGGAGTGTCCGATAAAGAAATAGAAGAAGCAATTTTGGTGGAATAATTTTTTCCAAGAGAACATGGAGAGGAAAAAGAAAAAAGCGCTAAAAAAATCAGAAACGGATGAATTAAAAAAGATACTGAAAGAAAAAGAAGAAGAGCTGCTTAGGACCGGAGAACTGATGGGAAAATGGATGAAAGAATTGGACGATACGAGGAAGGAATTAGAAGAAGCGAAATCTGTTTTGGAAATCAAAGTAAAAGCGAGAACCAGGGAGCTGGAAGAATTGAATAAAAACCTTGAAGAGAGGGTAAGAGAAAGGACGCGAGAACTAGAAGAATCAAGGGTGGCCTTAATAAATATTTTGGAGGACGTTGAAGAGGAGCGTAAGAAAGCCGATGAGGAAAAAAATAAAACATTGGCAATTGTTTCAAATTTTGCCGATGGGCTTTTGGTTTTTGACAGGGAGGGGTTTTTAGTTTCGGTAAACCCGCAAGCTGAAAAATTTCTGACCATAGACGACAAAGAAATACTTGGAAAATCAGCGCCGGAATTAAAAATTTTCCCCTCCCTTAAAAATCTTGCCGACCTTTTATTAAAAGAGAGTTCGGAGATTTATAGAAAGGAGATGGAGACCGAAAAAAATTTGACTTTGGAGGTTTCAACTATTCCTATTATTCGGGAAGGGGAAAAATTTGAAACCCTTGTCATTCTCCACGACGTAACTCGGGAGAAAATGGTGGAAAAAATAAAGACAGAATTTGTTTCTGTGGCAGCCCATCAGCTAAGGACTCCGATATCTGCCACGAAGTGGACTCTGAGGATGATTTTGGACGGGGACATGGGAGAAATCTCTTCAGAGCAAAAAGATATTTTGGAAAAAACTTATGAATCAAACGAAAGGATGATAGCTCTGATTAATGACCTCTTGGATGTAACAAGAATTGAAGAAGGGAGGTATTTATTCAACCCAACCCTTACGGAGATAGAGCCGATAGTTCAGTTTGTTGTAAATTCCTGCAAAGCAGAAGCTGAAAGGAGAAATATAAAATTGGAATTTGATAAAGAAAGCGCAAGGATTCCAAAAATAGTAATTGACGTTGAGAAAGTCAGAATGGCTATTCAAAATTTGGTTGACAACGCGCTAAGGTATACTTCATCAGGGGGAAAGATCCAAGTTTCTTTGGGAGCAAATGAAAAAGAGGTTAAAATTTCTGTGAAAGATACCGGAGTTGGAATTCCCAAAAGCCAGGCTGAAAGAGTTTTCACAAAGTTCTTCCGGGCAGCAAACGTAATCCGCATGGAAACCGAAGGATCGGGGCTCGGCCTTTTTATAGCTAAAAATATTATAGAAGCCCATGGCGGCAGAATCTGGTTTGAAACTGAAGAAGGAAAGGGGACCACTTTTTATTTCACCCTGCCAATTCAAAAGGAATTCACCGAATTTTTAAAAGAGTTTTAAAGGACCCTCTTTCCATTTAATATTATTTTGTTATAATTAATAAAAGATCGGCTATTTATCATTTTCCAAAAGAGGGTATAATAAAAATAGGTTTAATATATGGCAAAAAAGATTTTGTTAATTGAAGATGAGGAGATAATGGTAAATCTTTTGCAAAAAAAGCTGGCAAAAGAGGGCTACAATATTTCTGTCGCTAGAGACGGCGAGGAAGGACTTGAAAAAATGCGGGAATCTGCCCCCGATCTCGTTTTGTTAGATATTATTATGCCCAAAAAGGGCGGCTTTGAAGTAATGGCTGAAATGATCAGCGATGAAAAATTAAAAGAAATCCCGGTAATCGTGATTTCCAATTCCGGCCAGCCAGTGGAGCTAGATAAGGCCAAGAAACTGGGAGCCCGGGATTGGTTGATTAAAACAGAATTTGATCCGCAGGAAATAATTGAAAAAGTTTTAAAGCAAATTGGCAAATAAGTTTTAAATTATTTTTTTAAAAACTATTCCAGAAATTATGGAAAAAACAATTCTCATAGTTGAAGACGACAAATTTTTAAGGGAATTGATTTCTCAAAAGCTGATTAGGGAAGGGTATAAAATTTCCGATGCGGTTGACGGCGAAATTGGCTTGAAAAAAATAAAAGACGAAAAGCCGGATTTGGTCCTGCTTGATTTGATTTTGCCCGGAATTGATGGATTTGAGGTCTTGTCAAAAACAAAGGAGGATCCCGGGCTGGCAAAAATCCCGATAATCATCCTTTCCAATCTTGGCCAGAAAGAAGACGTTGAAAAAGGGCTAAAGCTGGGAGCGGCTGATTATCTGATAAAAGCCCATTTTACTCCCGGAGAAATTATTGAAAAAATAAAATCAATTCTTGGGTAGGATGCCCGAGCTTCCAGAAGTAGAAACAATAGTTGCTGGTTTGGATAAAAAGGTCCTAGGAAGGACCTTTGTTGATGTATGGACGGACTGGCAAAAAATAATTAAATTTCCTAAGAACTTTTTATTATTTAAAAAAGAAATAACCGGCCAAAAAATAAAAAAGATTTGGCGTAGAGGAAAAAATATTATTTTTGATTTATCGGGCGAAAAATCATTATTAATTCATCAAAAATTAACCGGCCATCTGCTATTTGGAAAATGGGACAGAAAAAACAATTTTTGGGAACCTGAAAATAAAGGCCCTTTAGCAGAAGATCCAAAAAACCGATTTTTGCATGTAATCTTTTTTTTGGACAATAAAAGCCAGCTTGCGCTTTCTGATTTAAGGAAATTTGCCAAGATTGAGCTAAGGGGCAGAGAAGAACTAATTAACTTGGAAGAGCTTAAGAATTTAGGCCCGGAACCTCTGGATAGTAATTTTACCTTTGAAAAATTCAAATCGGTTCTCCCCAAAAAAGGAAAAATAAAACAGGTTTTAATGGACCAAAATATTATCGCCGGAATCGGAAATATTTATTCTGACGAGATACTATGGGAAGCCAAGGTTCTTCCCTTTCGAAATGCAGCAGAAATTACTGAAGCGGAATTTTTAAAGATATATAAAGCGATTAAAAAAATTTTAAAAAAAGCGGTTAAATTAAAGGGGGATAGCTTTTCTGACTTCCGGACAATATCGGGCGAATTGGGCGGCTATCAGAAAATCCAAAAAGCTTATGGCAGGGAGGGAAAGCCATGTTTTAGGAAAGATGGAGGCATAATTAAAAGGCAGAAGATAGGAGGCAGGTCGGCGCATTTTTGCCCGGTTTGCCAAAAATAAGCCATATATGATAATTTTTTTATACGGAAAAGATACTTTTAGGAGCAAGAAAAAGATGGAGGAAATAGTAGCAAGTTATAAAAAAATCCACAAAAACGGGATAAGTTTTTCCCATTTTTCTGATCAAAATTTAAACTTCCAGAACTTTAAAAACGAAATTGAGATAAACTCCATGTTTCAGGAGAAAAAACTTGCTGTCTTGGAAAATGTTTTTTCAAATGTTAACTTTAAAGAAAAATTTTTGGAAGAGCAAAATAATTTTTTAAAATCCGAAAACATAATTTTAATTTATGAAAGAAAAGAAATAGACAAAAGGGATTCTTTGTTTAAATTTCTGCAAAAAAATTCAAAAGCGCAGGAATTTGAGCTTTTAGAAGGGGAAAAATTAAAAAATTGGGCAAAAAAAGAAATAAGCAATTATAAAGTTGAAATTGAAGCAAATGCTTTTGAATTCCTTCTTGATTCCGTTGGCAGCGATCTTTGGCAGATGGAAAATGAAATAAAAAAACTGGCAAGCTATGCAAAAGGGAAAAAAATAAAGAAGGAAGATACAGAGATTTTAATAAAACCAAAAATAGAGAATGATATTTTCAAAACCATTGATTCTTTGGTGGAAAAGAAAAAGGACAAAGCTCTTTCTTTGCTCCACCGGCATTTGGAAAAAGGCGATTCTCCTTTATATCTTTTATCTATGGTTGCCATGCAGTTTAGAAATATTTTAGAAATGAAAGATTTAATGGAAAAAAATACGCCATTTTATGAAATAGTTAAAAAAAGCGGGCTTCATCCGTTTGTGGCAAAAAAAAGCTATTGGCAGGCGCAAAGATTCAATTCCCCGGAATTAAAAAAGATCTACCAAAAAATCCTGAAGGCAGATCTTTCAATTAAAACCGGAAAAATAGAACCCGAGACAGCGCTTGATTTGCTTATCTCGGGGATTTAGAGAAGATTTTACTTCTGAGTTTTGGAAATTAATTTTGTAATCCGGGATTTCTTTCTAGAAACTGCGTTCTTTTTAATCAATCCTGTCTTTGCCGCCTTGTCCAGGGCTTTATAAACCTGAGGCAAGAGTTTTTTGGCGTCCTCGGTTTTTTTCTCGGAAATAAAAACAGCCAACTCTTTTAAGAGTTTTTTTATTTCCGTCTTTTTTTGGATATTCCTTTCTTTCCTTCCGCGATCCTTTCTAATAGATTTTTTTGCAGCTTTTGTTATTGGCATAATTGATTTTAGTTAAATTTATAAGCTTCAAACTTGTGACTATTTTCTGGTTTGTATTATACGCCTTTGCTTTTAAATATCAACCCTATCTCGCCCAAACAAACCAGATAAAAAAATATGCGGCTGTTACTGCGGCCAAAGTAAAAGGCAGCCCAATTTTCAAAAATTCGCAAAACCCGACTTTATAACCTTCCTTTTTCAGCAAACTTAGGGCAACAATATTTGCAGATGCGCCAATTGGGGTGATATTCCCTCCCAAACTCGTGCCAATCAGCAAGCCAAAAAGAAAAAGAGCAGGATTTATTTGAAGCTGGTTTGCGGTCGAAGCCGCTACCGGAAGCATGGCAATTAAAAAAGGGACGTTATCAATAAAGGCAGAAAGAAAAACCGAAATGAAAACAATAAGGGTGTATCCTAAAAATATATTTTTCCCCATCAAGCCCGTTAAAAAAGCAGAAGCTGTTTCAATCCAGCCGGTCGAAGTTATGCTGCCGACCAGAATAAAAACCCCGATTAAGAAAAAAACCGTTTCCCAATCAAATAATTTCAATGATTCCAAAATAAAGTTTTTGCTTATAAATTCTCCGACGATTAGTGAAATTATCCCGAACAAAATACAAATAATTCCTGTTGAATATTGATAGTCAAAGCAAAAGGAACAAATAGCCAATGCAAAAATCAAGCTGGCTAATATAATAGTGGGCAGCCACGATTTCACTTTTTCAACAGGAGAGCTGGGAATTTTTTCTTTGTGGTTCCTGAATATAAAATAAAGAATTATAAATGAGAATACGGCTCCCAACTCCACGGCAAAGAATATGCTAGGTTTTCCCTGATAGAGGAAAAAATCCCCGAAATTCATTTTAGCAAAACTTCCCAACAGCATGCTTGGCGGGTCTCCAATTAAAGTAGCCGTTCCCTGCAAATTGCTTGAAATTGCGATGGCAATCATCATTTTTACGGGATTCATTTTCATTTTTTTTGAAAGAGACAGGGCTATCGGGGCTACAATTAAAACAGTTGCAACGTTTTCTACAAATGCCGAAATAAAACCTGTTAAAAGGCAAATAAACAGTATTGCCCAAGCAGTATTTTTGGCTTTTTTAATAATTATTTCAGCTGCGTGCGCCGGGACCTTGCTTTTTGTAAACAAGTCAGCGACTATCAAGGTGCCGACAAATATTGCCATGACATTCCAGTTAACAGACAAAAATGCCTCTTTTGGAGAAATTATTCCGACAAGAATTAAAAGCGCAACTGCAAAAATTGAAAAAAACACTCTTTTCTTAGGAAAGATTATAAAAAGAAGATATGCGGTTAAAAAAATCGCCAATGAAATAATTTTTGAGTCCATTCTTGAATTTTATAATTTTTTAATCAAATCGCGAATTTTTGCCGCCCTTTCAAAATCCAAATTTTTGGCAGCTTCTTTCATCTCTTTGTCCAAAAGTTTTTTGTCGCGAACCATCCAAAATTCAGCAGACACCTCTTTTTCTTTTGCGGCAAATTCCCAAGCCCTAATCTCTTTTATTATCTGTTTTGGTGTAATTCCCTGTTTTTTATTATAATCTTCCTGTATTTTTCTCCTTCTTTTTATTTCATTTATGGCTTTTCTCATCGATTCTGTAATTTTGTCGGCATACAAAATTACATGGCCGTTTATATTTCTTGCAGCTCTTCCCATGGTCTGGATTAAGGTAGTTTCTGATCTTAAGAACCCTTCTTTGTCGGCGTCCAAAATCGCTACTAAAGAAACTTCTGGCAAATCCAGCCCTTCTCTTAATAAATTAATTCCAACTAAAACATCATATTTTCCCTCTCTTAATTCGTTTAAAATTTTTGGCCTTTCCAATGTTTTAACTTCAGAATGCAACCATTGGCAGGAAATTCCTTCTTCAACCAAATAGTCAGAAAGTGCCTCTGCTAATCTTTTTGTCAAAGTAATAGCTAATACCCTTTGTTTTTTCAAAATCCGGCTCTTTATTTCATCTATTAAATCTTTTACTTGGTTTTTAGTCGGTCTGATTTCAATCGAAGGTTCTACAAGCCCAGTAGGCCTTATTAACTGTTCAATAATATATTTTGTTTTTCCCTGAGCTTCTTGAAGGGCCTTTCCCTTTTCTTCTTCAGAAGGAGTGGCTGATACATAAACTATTTGGTTTTTTCTTTCTTCGAATTCTTGATAAGTCAAAGGCCGGTTGTCTATTGCAGAAGGCAGGCGGAAGCCGTACTCAATTAAAGATTTTTTTCTTGCCCTGTCTTGGTTTGCCATGGCGTGAAGCTGGGAAAGAGTTTGGTGGGATTCATCAATAAAAATCAAAAAATCTTTCGGGAAGTAATCAATAAGGGTATAAGGGGCCTGCCCCGGCTTCCTGAATTCCAAATGCCTTGAGTAATTCTCAATTCCATGGCAAAACCCGGTTTCTTTTAACATCTCCAAATCATAGTTTACTCTTTGCTCCAATCTTTGGGCTTCGACTAATTTTTTTTGTTTTTTAAAATATTTTAGCCTTTCTTGAAGTTCTAATCTTATATTTTCAACTGCGATATTTACTTTTTCTTGTGGGGTTACCCAGAAATGAGCAGGGTATATCTTTATTGCACTAATCGGCGCGAATTTACCACCAATTTCACTAATGCCTATTTGTGATATTCGTGGTATATTTGTGTAGATTTGCGAAACAGTGTCGCCTAAAAATTCGATTCTCAAAATTGCCTCTCCGGTTACTAAATAAATATCTATATTATTTCCTCTGACCCTGAAACTCCCCGGCTTAAAATCAACCTCGTTTCTTTGGTATTGCAAACTTACCAAATGCGACAGGAAATCTTTTCTTTTTATTGTCTTGCCTTTTTTTATTTCCAGAGAAACTTGCTGATAATCTTCAGGAGAGCCGATATTGTAAATGCAGGAAACGGAAGCCACAATTACTACATCTTTTCTGGTTAATAAATCTTGGACTGCGGCATGGCGTAACCTGTCAATTTCTTCATTTATTTTTGAATCTTTTTCTATGTAAGTGTCGGTTTGGGGAATATAGGCCTCGGGCTGGTAATAATCATAATAAGAAACAAAATAGTGGATCCCATTTTCCGGGAAAAATTCCTTGAATTCCTGATAGGTCTGGGCGGCCAAAGTTTTATTATGGGAAATTATTAAAACCGGCTTTTCAATCTTTTCAATCACCGAAGCCATAGTAAAAGTTTTTCCAGAACCAGTGACGCCCAAAAGCACCTGATGTTTTACTCCGGATTTTAAGTTTTTAACCAGTTTTTCAATCGCCTGCGGCTGATCCCCGGTAGGTTTGAATTTTGCGACTAATTTAAACATCTATATTAATTTAACTTAAATTTCCTTTTGATTCAACTTTGTGATAGTTTAAAATATGGGACTTTTAAACTTATTTACAAACCTATTCAAAAAAACGGCAAAATTTTCTTTATCAGGGAGAATCAAAGAGGAAAGGATAACACCCCAAGAGCTGCTTGAAGCAAAAAGAAAGAGCGCCGATCATCCGGAAATCCTTGAGAGAATCGTCAAAAATAGGATTGATTCTTACGAGAAACTGATAGATGCATATCATAAAAAAGGGATAGAGGTGCCTCGTATTGTTTTTGATAATCACAATACTCTCAAAGAATTCTTGCGCAACAATTAAGCCAACTGGAATTTTGTTTTTTTGGCTTGCGAGCAATTCGAGTTGAGAAAGGATTGAGCCAAAGGAATATAGTTAAAACCATAGGTAATAACATTTTTGTGACCAATGCCTATGATAGAATTTTAGAGATTTTTTTGCAGCATTTTTAACATTTTTTTTAGCTACCGTAACAATTTATACTTTTCAAACCTTGAAAAAATGGTTTAAGCAAAATCATTGGATAATAAATAAAATGAAAAGAGTATACAAAAATTTAACTATACTATCGGCAACGCTCACTGGAATATTTTTTGTTTTAATGCTCGTTTTTATCGTTTGGAATGCCCGATATTTAATTATGGCTAATCGTGGCGTTTATTGTGACCGTACTGGTTATTGCCAGCATGATTCCTATCGGGAAGCTCATCCTTATGCTATAAAAAGCGTTGTTTTTGGGGTATTGCCCGATGAATATTATACGGGCGACGGATCAAAATTCAACGCGATCAACACGTCCTGGATGTTTATCGTAATTGCCGGAGTTTTCGGGACTCTTATTTCGCTGTATTTTTATAAAAAATCAAAAAAATTGGCTTAAGGTTGAGAGCGTAAAATATGCTAAAATCTTTAATCAAAAAAATTTTACCCTCTTTTTTGCTGGATTGGTATCATTTTTTATTGGCTTTTTTAGGCGCCTTTTTGTACAGATTTCCGTCAAAAAAGTTAAAAGTAATCGGAGTTACTGGGACAAATGGAAAATCCACCGTAGTTGAATTTATAACAAAAATTTTTGAAGAGGCAGGGATTAAGGTCGCTTCCCAATCGTCAATCAGGTTTAAAATCGGAGACAAAGAAATACAAAATACTTACAAAATGACAATGCCCGGCAGGTTTTTCATCCAGAAATTTTTAAGGCAGGCAGTAAATAGCGGCTGTAAATACGCGATAATTGAAGTTACTTCAGAGGGGATAAAACAGTATCGGCACAAATTCATTGATTTTGATACGGCGGTTTTTACAAACTTGACACCCGAGCATATCGAAGCCCATAAAGGATTTGAAAATTATAAAGCGGCAAAGGGAAAATTATTTCAGGCAACAAAAAATGTTCACATTATTAATTTAGATGATAAAAATTCCGATTATTTTTTAAATTTCTCAGCTAAAAAAACAATTACTTATGGTTTAGAAAAAGGCGTCATTAATAATAAAAATTTAAGTCTAAAACTTCTTTTAACGGGAAATTTTAATATTTATAATGCTTTGGCTGCAATTTGCGTGGGCTTGGAACACGGGGTAAATCTGGAAATTTGCAAAAAGGCAGTGGAAAGCATTGAAAGCATTCCTGGGAGAATGGAAATTGTAATTTCAGAACCATTTAAGGTTTTTGTTGATTACGCTTTTACTCCGAATGCTTTAGAAAAAGTTTACCGCACTGTCGCGAATTTGCACGAATCTGCCACGAATAACACAAATATTAGCGATATTGGTGGTAAATTAGTGAAAATTAGTGCCCCTAATAAATTGATTTGCGTTCTGGGAGCTTGCGGCGGAGGCAGGGATAAATGGAAAAGGCCGGTTTTGGGAAGTTTGGCAGCAAAATATTGTGATGAAGTTATTATTACAAATGAGGACCCCTATGATGAAAATCCAGAAGATATTATTAATCAAGTCGCAAAAGGTGCAGAAGACTTCAGCGTTGATCAGCGTAGATATCAGCGTAAATCAGCTTCTATCCATAAAATTTTAGACAGAAGGGAAGCCATTAGAAAATCTTTACAAGAAGCAAAACCCGGAGATGCAGTTGTAATTACCGGAAAGGGTTGCGAACCTTGGCTGGTTGAAGCGCACGGTAAAAAAATTCCTTGGGATGATCGAAAAATTGTTCAGGAAGAATTCGAAAAATTTGGCATTGGGAATTAGTAAGATTGGTAAAATTGGTGTTAATTTGTAAATTAGCGGCGAGCTTATGAAAAACTACGAGACCTTGGAGCATCCATCAGATTTAAAGATCAAAGCTTTTGGCAAGACAAAAGAAGAGCTATTTTTGTATGCAATGCTGGCTATGGAAGAAAGTTTGGAGCCAGAAATTATTAAAAAAGAAAAAATAAAAAGAGAAATTAAAATAAAATCATTGGATTTCCAATCCTTACTTGTTGATTTTTTAAGCGAAATTTTGTATAAAAATCAAATAGAGAAAGAAGCTTATAACAGCATCAAATTTAAAATACTGACAGATATGATTTTAGAAGCCGAAGTTTCTGGAGAAAAAGTAGAAAGATTCGGCGAAGATATAAAAGCCGTAACTTACCACGATTTGGATGTCCACCAAGAAAAAGATGGTTCTTGGCAGGCAACAATTCTTTTTGATGTCTGATGCTTGAATAATAAATAATTGGGGGAAAAAAAGGAGGTTTTAGATTGCAACTTAAAAAAGAGGCGGATGACATTTTCATTAGCTTTATCAAAAACTGTAAGGGCAAGGAAGTTGTCGTTTTCCATAGACGCGAGATAAAAGATAATTTTCTGAACAAACTTCCACGGGCAATGGCTGAAGTAAGTACTATTATCAAAGAACTTCCTTTCGATAAATTTTCAATCGATTTCTTAAGCCCCGAAAATAAACAGGATAAAAATAATGTATTTTCTTGGTATTCTGTAAACTCCGGGCGGCTTGTAATTAATATGAAATACTTCCATCCAGGGTTTAAAAATATCTACAAAAAAGAAGCACAGAAGGCAAAAGAAATCGAGTCTTCGCTACTCAATAGGGCTTCTTAAATAGCTAAAAATAATCGGATAAAGGACCAGTAAAACGGTCCTTTTGTTTGCAAAAAAATCTAATTTCCATAGAATGAAATATGATAAAAAAATCGGATTTCGAAAAAATTAATGAATATCTTTGGCAAATACCAAAAACTTTTAGGCAAGACATGCGGGTTCCGGCCAGGGCTTATATTTCTGAAAAAATGCTAGAAGAAAGTTTTAAAGACAGATCTTTAGATCAATTAGTAAATGTTTCAACTTTGCCGGGTATTATTAATTATGCTTTGGCAATGCCTGATATGCATGAAGGTTATGGTTTTCCAATAGGAGGAGTTGCGGCTTTAGATATTGAAAACGGGGTTATATCTCCCGGTGGCGTAGGATATGATATTAATTGCGGAATGAAGCTTTTGAAATCAGATTATGCGACAAAAGATATTAAAAATTATTTGGACAAATTGGCCGGAGAAATACAAAAACAAGTTCCCAGCGGACTTGGAAAGGGTCGGCAGATAAAATTAGATATTAAAACCCTAGAAAAAATTTTAGAAGGAGGAGCAAAAAAATTAGTTGAGCTGGGATATGGAGAAAAAGAGGATATAGAAAATTGCGAGGCCCAAGGAAACCTGAACTTGGCTCAGCCAGAATTAGTTTCAGATCATGCAAAAGATAGAGGCAGGGACCAGGTTGGAACTTTGGGATCAGGAAATCATTTTTTGGAAATTCAGAGAGTGGATGAAATTTTCGATGAAAATGCAGCTTCTGTTTTCGGTATTTTTTTAGATCAGGTAGTGGTTATGATTCATACAGGTTCTCGGGGATTAGGCCACCAAATTGCTACAGATTATATAAAAATTATGATGGGAGCTATGGAAAAATATGGAATTTCTCTTCCGGATTTAGAGCTGGCAGCTTGCCCTTTTAATTCAAAAGAAGGGCAAAATTATTTTTATGCTATGTGCGCGGGAGCCAATTTTGCCTGGGCAAATCGTCAAATGATAGCTTTTTATATCAGAAAAGCTTGGGAAAATATCTTGGGCAAGGACTGCTCAAAACTTACATCAGTTTACGATGTGGCTCATAATATTGCCAAAATAGAAAATCATTTAGTTTCTGGGAAAGAAATGAAATTGATTGTCCATAGAAAAGGAGCAACTAGATCCTTTGGCCCGGGACATTTGGAAATCCCTGAAAAATATAGGCAGATTGGCCAGCCGGTTTTGATCCCGGGATCCATGGGAACCGCTTCTTATATTTTAGTCGGAACAAAAGAAGCAGATCTTAATACTTTTGGCAGCACCTGTCACGGCGCCGGCAGAGCAATGTCGCGCCATGCTGCGACAAGGGCAATTTCAGGAAGACAAATTATTACAGAGCTTGAGGCAAAAGGGATTTTAGTAAAAAGCGATAGTTTTAGAGGCCTTGCA
>JAQTPW010000001.1 GCA_028712565.1 Minisyncoccota bacterium | reverse complement strand
TTTAAGCTTATTTCTAATAGTGGCTAATTGTGGTTGACTAGGTGCCATAAAATGAGGTAAAGTGAAGACAGATGGGGAATTGTGGATAAGTGTGGGAAAACTGGCACTTTCTGGGGATAACTCGAGGAACGAAGTAACGAAGACCCCGCCCATTTATTAAAAGAACATGTTTATTGGAGAATATTCATATACAATTGATGAAAAAAAACGATTAGCAATACCGCCGCGATTGAGAAATGTTTTAGGAAAGAAGGCTGTAATTACCAGAGGATTGGACCAGTGCCTTTTTTTATATCCTGCAAAGGAATGGACAATCTTGGCAAAAAAATTGAGCCAGCTTCCGTTATCCCAAGCCGATGCTAGGGGATTTGCCAGAATTATGCTGACTGGAGCTATGGAAGTTAATATCGATAATTTGGGAAGAATTTTAGTTCCTGATTACTTGAAGGTTTACGCTTTTCTGACAAAAAAAGTTGTTATTGCCGGAGTTTATAACAGAATTGAAATTTGGGACGAAATCAAATGGAAAGAATATAAGGAAAAAACTGAAAAAGAAGTTGGAGATATCGCAGAAAGGTTAAAAGAGCTAGGAGTATAAGGCTAAATCCTAAATTCTAAATACTAAATTATAAATTTCGTGATTCATACACCTGTTCTTCAAAAAGAAGTTTTAGAAATTCTTAACCCAAAACCCAACGAAAATTTTGTTGATTGTACGATCGGAAAAGGAGGCCATGCCAAATTAATTCTTGAAAAAACTTTTCCAGATGGAAAAGTATTGGGGATAGACTGGGATCCAAGGCAAATTGAAAATTTAAAAAACACCTTTTCAGATTATAAAAAGAGAATAATTCTTGTTTCCAATAATTTTGCAAATTTAAAAGTTATTTTAAAAGAAAATAAATTTAAAAATATATCGGGAATATTAGTTGATCTCGGATTCTCCAGCTGGCATTTGGAAGAAGGAAAGAGGGGATTCAGTTTTTTGAAAAACGAGCCGCTTGACATGAGGTATAGTCCTGAAAATCCGAATACGGCAGAAAAAATATTAAATTATTCTTCGGAAATAGACATTGAGAAAATCTTAAGGGAATGCGGCGAGGAGCAATTTTCCGAAAAAATTGCAAAAGAAATTATTGAAATTAGAAGGGTAAAGCCAATAAAAAGTACATTTCAATTAGTAGAAATTATAAAAAGAGCGACTCCCGCATGGTATCAGCACAGAAAAATTCATTTTGCGACAAAAACTTTCCAGGCAATAAGGATTGCAGTAAATGATGAATTAAATAATTTGAAGAAATTTTTACCAGCTTCAATTGAAGTTTTGGAGCCAAAAGGGAAGCTCGCCATAATTTCATTCCATTCGCTGGAGGATAAAATTATAAAAAATTTTCTGGAAGAAAATGGAAAAAACGGATTAATAAAAATTTTAACTAAAAAGCCAATTCAGCCAGCTTATTGTGAGGTCGCCCGAAATAACCGGGCAAGGTCTGCCAAACTAAGGGCGGCTGAAAAAATATAACCGATATGAGAAATTACAAAAAAAATATAATAAACCATAACAGAACCCTAACTTTGCCCTTTCCGATTGCTTCCGAGGCAGAATTTAAATTCAATTTTAGATTTTTCTGGGCATTTTTTTCATTATTGATAGTTTCTCTTTTAATTTTTTATGTTTTCCAGATTAATAATCTGATTTCTCAAACTTATCTTCTGCAAAACTACCAAAAGAGAATCGAAAAACTGAATCAGGAAAAAGAGGAGCTAGAAGGAAATTTGGCAGGAGTCGGGTCTTTATATAATGTAGAAAATTTAATCGGCGAGTTAAAATTAGAAAAAATTAATCAAATCAGCTATATTCAAATTTCAGAAAATCCTGTAGCTACCGCAAAACAATAACATATGAAGGGGTGGAGATCTAACTTGGTTTTAATTTTTGTATTTATAACTTTAGCGGCTATTCTCAGTCGCTTAATTTATGTTCAGATTGTGAACAGATTATATTGGAAGGCAATGGCGCAAGGCCAGCAGAATATCTTTGAAGAATCTTTTGGAGAGCGGGGCACTATTTCTCTTAGCGAAAATGCTTTTTCAATCGCAATAAATAAAAATTCAACTTTTGTTTATGCATCCCCATCGGAAATCACTGACTGCACGACAACGGCAAAAAACTTGAGCGAAATTCTTAATATAAAAGAAAATCTGATTTTGGAAAAATTAAAAAAAGAAGATACTTTTTTTGTTTTACTGAAGGAAAAATTAGAAAATTCTGAAATTGAAAAACTGAAAGAATTGGCAATATCAGGAATTTATTTAGGGCAGGAACGCCAGAGAAGTTATCCGCAAGGAAACTTTGCGTCCCATATTTTGGGATTTGTAGATGCAAATTCGGAAGGACAGTACGGATTGGAGGGATATTACAATGACATTTTAAAAGGTAAGGAAAAATTGCTGCAAAAAGAAAAAGGGCCTTTGGGATATTTTTTTCCTGATCTTGAAGCAGAAGATAATAAAGGGGCAAATCTTGTTTTGACTTTGGATTATAACATTCAGTTTATGGCGGAAAAGCTTTTAAAAGAAAAAAAGGAAGTTTTTAATTTTTCATCGGGGCAAATAATAGTAATGGACCCTGTTTCTGGAAAAATGATTGCTTTGGCGAATTTTCCTGATTTTGACCCTAATAAATATTCAGAATATGCAAATGAAAGTTTGGAAATTTTCCAGAATTCGGCAACTCAAAAAGTTTTTGAGCCCGGTTCGACTTTCAAACCCATTACCATGGCAGCTGCCCTCGAAGAAGGAAAAATAACTCCCCAAACAACTTATGTTGACGAGGGCAAGCTGAAAATCGGCGGATATATCATTTCAAATTATGACAACCGGGTTTGGGGAAAGCGGACAATGACTGAAGTTTTGGAAAAATCAATCAACACTGGGGCTGTTTTTGCGGAAAAGCTGATTCCCCACGATGTATTTTTAAGTTATATTGAAAAATTCGGATTTTTGGAAAAAACCGGCATAGATTTGCCGGAAAAATATTCGGAAAATAAGGAACTTTTAAAAGGTTATGAAATAAATTTTGCGACTTGTTCTTTCGGGCAGGGAATTGCCATGACTCCAATCCAGCTGTGCCGCGCTTTTTGCGCAATAGCAAACGGAGGAAAATTGGTAAAACCCTATGTGGTCGATAAAAAGGTTGAAAACGGCACGGAAATTGTGACAACGCCTGAGATTTCAGAACAGGTTATTTCTCAGATGACTGCATCTCAAGTAACAGCTATGCTAGTTAGCGTTGTTGATAATGGCTATGGGAAAGCCGCAAAGATTCCAGGTTATCATATTGCCGGAAAAACCGGGACTGCCCAAATTCCGTTTTCGGCCCTGGGAATTGATAAATCCGGTTATTCTGATAAGACCGTTCAAACATTTATAGGTTATGCGCCGGCATTCGGGCCAAAGTTTTTAATTCTAATAAAATTGGACAATCCCAATACCAAAACCGCTGAATATTCTGCGGTTCCAATTTTCCAGGAATTGGCAAAATTCATAATAAATTATTGGCAAATACCGCCTGATTATAATGTATGAAAATTATTGAAAAAATAAATTTTGTTTTAAATAAACCCCGGACAATAATTTTGGCTGGAGAAGGAAAAGAAAAAGGAGTATTGGCGACCTTTCAGGTTTTAAAGCCGCATTTTAAAATCGGGAAAGATGTCTTGGTTTATTCTGAAGATAAAAAAGATTTGGAAAACTTCAGTTTTTTTGTAAAAAAATCTTCTTTACCGATTTTAGTTGTAACAAATGCAGGTCTTATTCCCAAAGAATCAATTTTATTTTCGGGCGAAGAAGAAAAATTAAGTTTCGCAAGGGAAATTTCTAAAGTTTTGCCTTCTCAAGGTTATCTGATTTTGAATTTTGACGATGAAACGGCAAGGGCTATAAAAAAAGAAACCAGTGCAAACGTAATAACTTTTGGGTTTTCAGAAATGGCGGATTTTCATGTTAGCGACATAAACCAGAATGGCGGCGTGAATTTTAAAATCAATTATAAGGGAAATATAGTTCCAATGTGGTTAGAAGGGGAGTTTTCAAAAGAAAATATTTATGCAGCCGCAGCCGCCGCATGCTGTGGGTTAGTTTTAGGTTTAAATTTAGTTGAGATATCACAATCTTTAAAGAGCTAGCCAGTAAAAACCGGGTATTGACAAAATCGCCAAATTTGCTAAAATTTACAAATTGGGAATTGTGTAATAAATTAGGGGTAGAAACGTCATAATATACGGAAAATGAAAATTTCAAATTTACAAAGATTCCTATTTGCTATCAAAGCTGTTCCAGTGACCAGCTGAGTTTTCTTGGGGACTAAAAAGGTAAAGAAAATTCAGCTGGTCAAGAGGACCAGCTCTTTTTTTGAAAGATCTTTAATATCTAAATATTTGAAAGGAGGAATATGGCAACTGAGATTTTAAAAGGCTTAAATAACACTAAAGCAATTCTTTCCGATGGTGAGAAGCGAAAGATAAGAGAAACTATCAGTAGGACAACAGTGACTTCTAATAATCCGTGCGATTTAAAAAAGATGCCGGTCATTCTTATTAAGCTTTTGCAGAACGACAAGATGATTGAATGCCGAGGTAAATGTACGAAGGGTTATTACGATGGTTTTCCCATTAATATGTACATTTTAAGTTCTACTGATATAGAATCAATAGGGAAACTGATACCTTTTAAAATGAGTGAGGTTGTTTCTGTTTCGATATGCGAATAATAAAACGAATATGCCGCCTTGTCTGCCTTTATAGACAATGGCGGCTTTTTGTTTGCAAATTTTTTCAAATATTATAGTATTTGATAAGTGCAATTTTTTGTTCATTGACATAACGAAGTAGGCGAGAAGGAGGAATTCGATGAAGGGCGTTTTGCTTCTTTCTTTTGAGATGCTGATGACTGAACTTCCGGATTTGGCGCAAATAGCAAATTTCAGGGGAGGACTTGGAATTTTGGGAGGGGATATAAAAAATGGTTGGTGTCTTGATAAAAAATTAACTGCGATTGTTCCTTTGTATTCTAATTGCTGGGTAAACGGGCATGGAGTTTTCTACGATACCATTGCGCCAAAAATACTCACTCTGGATGTCTTAGGGAACACTGTAAATGTCCGGAATATTACCAACCGAAATAATGTTTTTCTTCTTGGTTTGGAATGTCCCTCAGTTTTCGATTACTTGTATACGGATAACCGGTGGCGACGGCTTCAGCAAGAAATTTTGTTTGGGAAAACTGTGCCTATTGTTTTAAAAACATTGAACATTAAACCCGACATTATCTGGCTTAATGAGTCGCATACAGCTGTTGTCTTGCCGGAAATAAAAAAAGATCCATTTTCCAACGGATCAAAAATTCTTTTTACCATTCATACTCCTGAATTGGCAGGAAATGAAAGGTATGATAAAGAATGGTTTCCGGAGCTAAAGGTAAGCGATGAATTCCATAATTATTTTGTCCAGAACGGCTGCATGGATTTTACTCTGGCGGCAATAAGCATGGCTGACCGGATAAATGGGGTATGCAAAGAGCATTCTCAAACGACCCAAGAAACATATCCTAAATATACGGAAAAGGTTTGCGGCATCCGGAATGGGTCTCATCAAGATACTTGGCAAAACCCGAGATTAAGAGAGGCCGGAGATAATATTGATAGGTTTAAGCTGTGGCAAATTCATCAAGAAATAAAAAAAGATTCGCTGGATAAGCTGGGTTTAAATTTCAACCTGAAAAATCCGATATTCGGATTTGCGAGGAGGTTAGTTTCCTACAAAAACCAGTATGATATGATAGCTCCTATAATTCGGGCAATTTGCGCCGAAAGAGGAGAATCAGTTGATACGGTTTTCGGAAAGCTCGAAGGCCTTGGCATGCAATTTCTCTGCGCAGGTTATGTTGCCGATAGCAACTGCTGGGCTTGGATTAACGAGTTCAATAAATGGATGCAAGATCCGCTGCTAAATAAAAATTTTGTTTTTCTGCAGAGATACGATTTTGAGCTTTTAAAACTGTTTGGCTGGGGATTAGACCTTGGGCTTCACTGTCCTATTAAAAAACGCGAAGCCTGCGGCACTTCAACTCAAAGATGGACTATTAACGGCATTCCTACAATTACCTCAAAGACCGGAGGAGATGTAGAATTTATTTCTGAATTTAATCCTGAAACTCACGAAGGCAACGGATTTTTCATTGACCCTTACAGTTCTTATACTGTTTATCAGAAAGCAAAAGCATATTCTCAGATCTATTACGAAACGATCGAGGAAAAAAACGACACTTTGCTTTATTTGATGGAAAATACTTTTGAGAGCCGAAAAAAGATTGATATTACTGGTACTTTAAAATTATACGATAATATTTTTAATTCTTTTGTGGCAGTTAACTAACTGCCACTTATTTTTTAAAATGGACAAAATTAGGACTCCGTGGTAGTTTAATATTAGCTTCTTGTTAAGGGGGATGGTCGGAAAGGAGAAAGAGTTGAAATATCCAAAAAAACAATTCAAAAGAACCGAGGCTAAGGGATGGCGGTCAGCTGAAAAAAAGCTTCCACCCGGTATTAGAGAATCTGATATTGAACGGATGAGTAAGTTAGTTGCTGAAATTTTGGCAAATGGCCATATTGTATCAGCTTCTGAAGTAGTTATCCTTAATCAGGTTCGTTTGGTTTGTCGTCTGACCGTCGCGTATCAGGCAAACGCAAGCGTGGATGAAATATATGGCGCTATTGCCGATAACAACGAGGAACTCCATCGACACGGATTTCGGGAAGATCAAGACATCAAGCCATTGAATTTCTTAGTGACAAAAAAGTTATTTCTGGAAGATGATCCTGAAATAACTAAAATCAAAGCTCTTCTTCAAAGGTGCGAAGATAAGCTTGGGCGAAACATCCAAAAATAAGACCATTTCCCCTTCCCCTTGCCGCCTTCGTCTAGTGGCTTAGGACGCAAGATTCTCATTCTTGTAACACCGGTTCGACTCCGGTAGGCGGCGCAGATAAGCGGACTTTTAATTAGTCCCGTTTTTTATTACAATAAAGTAATATGATTTCCTGTTTTTTTGCGATAGCGGTTTCGTTTCTCTTCCATACTCTTTTAGGGAATATTATTGTTTTGATTGGTTCTTTTGCTATACTTTTTTTCTCCAGCAATTTTTTGGTAAGCGCCTTAACTAAAATATCCAAGTTTCTTGGCTGGAAAGAATTCGTGGTCTCTTTTTTTATAATGGCTGTCGCCACGACAATTCCCAATTTTTTTGTTGATATAACTGCGGCATTGAAAGGAATTCCAAAACTTGCTTTAAGCGATGTCGTCGGGACAAATATTGCCGATTTAACATTAATTGTGGCATTATCCGCTTTAGTTTCCGTAAAAGGGCTTTCAGTTCCGAGCCGGACCGTTCAGGGCAGTTCAATTTTTACAATTGGGGTTGCTATTTTGCCCTTGCTTTTAATGTTAGACGGCAATCTTTCGCGGCTAGATGGAATTATATTGCTGAGCGCGTTTGCAGCTTATATGTTCTGGCTGTTTATAAAAGAAGACCGGTTTAAAAAAACTTATGACGGGATTTCAGAAAAAATGACCTTGAAATTTTTCTTTAAAAACTTGTTTTTATTTATTTTTTCAATATCTCTTTTACTTTTGTCTTCCCAGGGAATTGTTTCTTCAACAGTTTATTTTTCCGAGAGTTTTCATTTGCCTTTGGCCCTAATTGGCATTCTGATTGTGGGTTTGGGAACGGCTTTGCCCGAGAGCTCTTTCACTTTGCAGGCCGCCAGAAAAGGCCAGGACTGGATGGTAGCAGGTGATGTTATGGGATCTGTAATTATGACGACTACGCTGGTTTTGGGAGTCGTTGTTTTAATCTCTCCTATTGCTACTGCCGATATTGCGCCTTTTGCGGTAGGCAGATTGTTTTTGGCGATTTCTGCGGTATTTTTCCTATTCTGTATCCGCACCGGCCACAAAATTACAAAAAGCGAAGCGTTCCTTTTATTGCTTATTTATTTTGCCTTTGTCGCAGTTGAAATTATAACAATTTAGTGCTAATATATTTTATGCCTGATTTTCTTTCAATTTTAGTTGTAGTGGGATTGGGTGTTGTTATTTTTTTACTATTGAGACCTAAAAAATCTTCTCAAGAGGAAAATCTTTTGATAATGCAAAGGTTGAATGAATTAAATCAGGCAGTGGATAGCAAATTGTCAGAATCAAACAGAAATATCCAAACTCAGTATAACCAGAGCTTGAAAATCGTTACAGATGCAACAGAAAAGGTAACAGAATTAATGGAAACAAATAAGCAGATAAAGAGTTTTGCCGACCAGCTTAAAAACCTTCAAGATATCCTTAAAAATCCAAAACAGCGAGGTATTTTGGGAGAGTATTATTTGGAAACTGTTTTAAAAAATGTTTTGCCGCCGGGTTCCTATCAAATGCAGTATTCGTTCAAAGACGGCACGATAGTTGATTCTGTGGTTTTTGTGGACAAAAGAATAATTCCGATTGACTCAAAATTCAGCTTGGAAAACTATAATCGGATGTTAGAGCCCTGCAGCCCGGATGAAAAAAAGAGATATGAAAATAATTTTGTTGCTGATTTGAAAATGAGGATTGATGAAACTTCAAAATATGTAAAACCCGAAGAAAAGACAATGGACTTTGCGTTTATGTTCATTCCATCGGAAGCTGTTTTTTACGATTTGCTCATAAATAAGGTTGGAATAGTGGTTGAAGAGACAAACAATTTGATTTATTACGCGGCAAAAAAGAAAGTGGTAGTTGTTTCTCCAACTTCTTTTCTGGCTTATCTGCAAACTGTGCTTCAGGGATTAAGAAATCAGAAGATTTCCGAGCAGGCGCAGGAAATAATAAAGGAGGTTGAAAGATTGGGAAAGCATTTATACACTTATAGTGATTATATGAAAAAGCTGGGCGAACATTTGTCATTATCCGTCAGCAGCTACAACAAGGCGGGAAAAGAGCTTGCCAAAGTGGATAAAGATGTGGTAAAAATTACAGATGGGGAACCTAAAATAGAAGTAAAAGAAATTGAATCTCCCCAGCTGGAAGATTAAAAAATCGCCATCAAATCTTAATTCTAAATTCTAAATTCTAAATACTAAATACTAAATTCTAAACAAAAATATGCTAGCAGTAATTCAAACCGGCGGGAAACAATACGTGGTTTCTCCCGGACAAAAAATAAAAATTGAAAAATTGAACAAAAAAGAAGGGGATGAAGTGACCTTCAAAGAGGTTTTGCTTTTGGAAAAAGGAAATAAGGTAGAAATAGGGGATCCTTTGGTAAAAGGGGCAGAAGTTTCCGGAAAAGTTTTATCCCAGGGAAAAGGTGAAAAAGTGATTGTTTTCAAATATCGAGCTAAAAAACGTTATAGAAAAAGAAAAGGCCATAGGCAGACCTTCACCGAAGTGGAAATAGGAAAGATAGTATCTGGTAATGAGTAACTAGTAACTAGTTACCAACTACCAGCTAATATTTACTTACGGCTTTCCAATGCCGAAGAAAGAGTTTCTTCGTCGGCATATTCCAGTTCGCCGCCGACTGGCAAACCCCGCCCTAGGCGGGTTATTTTTTTATTAGTAGAGATATAAGGTTTTAATAATCTTTCTAAATACAAAGTGGTGGCTTCGCCTTCCGAATTGGAATTCAGGGCTAAAATTATTTCCGAAATTTCCGGTTGATTTTTTATTTTTGCCACTAATTCTTTTATTCTTAACTTTTCAACCTCAGCTTTTTTTAAGGCCGATACGGTTCCTCCTAAAATAAAATATAGCCCTTTATATTTTTTTGTCTTTTCTAGTGAATTTAAATCCGTTTCTTTCGCCACAATGCAAAGCAAGGATTTGTCGCGGCTGGGATTTACGCAAATTTCGCAAAGCATGCCTTGCCCTTCAAACGGATTAAAGCAAGAAATGCAGATCTTTATATTCCTTTTAACCGCGGAAATAGAATTTAAAATTTCATCCAGCTCTTCGTCTTTTAAATCAATTAAATAAAAAACAAAACGGGCAGCAGTTCGCGGCCCAATTGTTGGAAATTTTGAAAAAATATCAATTAATTTTTGAACAGATTTTGAATACATATTTATTCCTCCAAGTAGCCCTTTTCTAGGTTTTTGAAGCTGACAGTCCTTTCATCAAAGAACATATCAATTTGCCCCACAGGGCCATTTCTATGCTTTGCAACGATTACCTGGGCGACCCCTTTTTGGCTAGATTCGTCTTGCCTGTATTTGTCTTCCCTGTAAATGAATAAAACCACGTCGGCATCCTGTTCTATGGTGCCTGACTGCCGCAAATCCGCTAATCTTGGTATTTGCGGAGATCTTTGCTCTACTGCTCTGGATAATTGGGAAATAACCAAAACCGGGATATTTAGCTCTTTTGCCATAGCTTTTAGAGCCCTTGAATTATCAGAAACCTGTTGGACAGGGCTGGCGTCGGGAGTCATAGGATCCATTAGCTGCAAATAATCAATTACTATTAATCCCAATCCCTTTTCTGCCTGCAATCTTCGCGCCATTGCCTTCATTTGCAAAACGTTGGAAGCGGCGGCGTCGTCAATATAAATCGGGGCTTCAGAGAGTATGCTCATCGATTGCTGGATTTTTTCAAAATCATTATCGTCTTCCTTGTTGGATAAATGTCCGGTTCGTAATTTCCACAGGTCTATATTTGCGATTGAAGAAATTAATCTATCAACTATTTGGTCACGGGACATTTCAAGAGAAAATACGCCAACTGGGATTTTTTGGGAGATGGCAATGTTTGAAGCAAAATTAATAGCTAGGGCGCTTTTTCCAAGAGAGGGGCGGGCAGCTAAGATTATCAAATCGGATTTCTGGAAACCTGCCAAGACATTATCCAAATCTACAAATCCGCTGGAAATCCCCCTTAAAGATCCTCCGCCTTTTGAGAGCATGTCAATTCTCTGGAAAGCTTCCTCCAAATCATTTTTTACATGAATAAACTCATGGGTAAAGCCCTTTTGAGCAATGCTGAAAATTCTTTTTTCCGCCTGATCCAGCAAAACATTAATGTCTTCATTTTCGTTGTATCCCATTTGGTTTATTTCCTGGGAAGCAGAAATTAAGTCCCTAAAATTCTTTTTCTTTGAATAATTCTTGCATAAGTTAAAACATGGCTGGCAGTTGGAACAGTATTTATTAAATCAGTTAAATAAGTGTTGCCGCCAATTGTTTCCAAAACTCCACTATCTCCAAGGCGGTTGGAAACAGATAAAAGATCTATTGGCTCTCCTTTCTCAAATAAACCTCGGCAGACCTTGTAAATTTCCTGATGGATGCCTTTATAAAAATCAGCTGGCTGCAAAAAATCCGCAACTTTCAGTATTGCGTTTTTATCTATCATTAAACATCCCAATAGGGACTGTTCGGCATCTATGCTTTGCGGAGGCAGTTTTTCTAAAATTTCTTGCGGCATAATTCTAATATTAAACTATCACAACGGAAAATTATTGGCAAGCCAAAATTTTTTTGGTAAAATCAACTTATATGAAAATTGGCTTAGTTTCTTTTCACTCTTTTTTCAACCCGGGAGGCGTAAAGGCGCATATTTTGGGTTTGCAAACCGAGTTTAAAAAACGGGGGATAAAGTCAAAAATAATCGTTCCAAGGCGTAAAATACCTGAAAATTACGGCAAAGACGTGATTTTATTGGGGACATCCCTGCCCTTAAAAATTGCCGGTACTCAGGCGGATTTTGACATAGGTTTCAATCCTTTTTCCATTACCGAGATGCTGAAAAGAGAGAAGTTTGACGTGCTTCATTTCCACAATTTCAGCTTTCCTTTGGGATTCCAAATTTTAGAGAGGTCAAAATCCCTTAATATTTTAACTTTTCATGCCAATATTGAAAAGGTTAAAATTTTTAAAACTTTCCCGTTTATATTAGATGTTTTCAGAAAAGAGGTTATAGATGAAATAGATGGAATAATTGGCGTAAATCCATTGAACCTGAAAGTTTTTAAAAATTACAAAGGCCCAAAAATTGTGATTCCAAACGGAATAGATCTTGATAAATTCAATCCACGGGTTCCCAAAATAAAAAAGTATCTGGATGGGAAAATCAATATCTTGTTTTTGGGAAGGATCGAAGAGAGAAAGGGGCTGATTTATCTTTTGAAAGCATATAAAATTTTAGAAAAAAAAGTTGGAAACGGTTGGGCGAATTCCAATTTGCGGCTGATTGTTGTGGGCGAAGGACCCTTAAAAGACGATTGTGAAAAATTTGTTAGAGACAATAAATTAAAAAATGTTGTTTTTGAGGGAGAAAATAGAAAAATCCCAGCCGCTTCTTATTATGCGACAGCGGACATTTACTGCAGTCCGGCAATTTATGGCGAGAGCTTCGGGATCGTTTTAATAGAGGCAATGGCAGTTGGAAAGCCGGTAGTTGCTTTTGCAAACAGCGGATATGAAATAGTTCTCGGAAAAGGCAAAGGAAAAAATTTTTTGGCAAAGCCAAAAGATTACAGGACCTTGGCAAAAAAATTAGAAATTTTGATAAAAAATAAAAAACTAAGAAAAGAGATGGGGGAGTGGGGTAAAAAAGAAGCCAGGAAATATTCTTGGCCAAGAATTGCGGATGAAGTTTTGGCGTTTTATAAATTGTGCCAGAAAAGAAAATCTAAATCTTCTTGATTTAGTTTTAGATCTTTTTTATTTTACTGCCGGCTTTTGTATCTTCGATTAAATAGCCAAATTTTTTTATTTTTTCTCTTGCTTCGTCCGCCTTTTTCCAGAGGTCTTCCTTTCGGTATTTTTCCCTTTCTTTTGATAATTTTAGAACTACTTCCGGAATCTTTTCTTTTGTTCTCCCCTCAAAAATAAATCCAAAAAAGCCGTCAATTTTTTTGAGAAATTCTAAAATATCTTTAGCACCTTGCTTTGTTAGTTTATTTTGCGAAATTAAGGAGTTTGTTTTATTTATAAGTTCAAAAATAATGGATAGGGCTTTTGGCGTGTTAAAATCGTCGTCCATGGCGGAATAGAATTCCTTTTCATATTTTGCAATTTGGAATTTAGAATTTGCTTGTAATTTGTAATTTGTGATTTGTAATTTATCTATTAATTCATCAATCCTTTCCAACTGGCTTTTTACCGCATTTATTTCATTTTCAGTATAATCAATAGGGGAGCGGTAATGATTTTTCAGGACAAAAAGCCGCAACAACCGGAAAGAGTTATTTTTCAAAAAATCTCTTATAGTAATGAAGTTTCCAAGGGACTTTGACATTTTCTGGCCATTAATTGTCAAAAATCCAGTATGCAGCCAATATCTGACCAAAGGTTTTTTTCCGGAAATGGCTTCCATCTGGGCGATTTCGGCTTCATGATGGGGGAATATTAAGTCGCGAGCTCCGCCATGAATGTCATATTGGGGGCCAAAATATTTTTCAGTTATTGCCGTGTCTTCGATGTGCCAGCCGGGGCGGCCGCTTCCCCAAACACTAGGCCAGCTTGGCTCTCCGGTTTTACTAAACTTCCACAAGCAAAAATCTCCTCGGTTTCTTTTTCCTACGCTATCGTCAATTCTGGATACCGAATCTTCGGCTTGAAGCGCTGTTCTTCGGGACAATTTTCCGTAATTCTTAAATTTTGAAATATCGTAATAAATTCCGTCTTCTATTCGATAGGCAAACCCTTTTTTTAAAAGGCGGTCCACTTGGCTGATGATTTCTTTAATATGGTCCGTGGCTCTGGCATATTTTGTTATGCTGGTTATCTTCAAGCCCCTCATATCTTTTAGGTATTCTTTTTCAAATTCAAGGGCTAATTTTTTTGGCAAAACTCCCTTTTCTTTTGCGCGATTTATTATTTTATCATCAATATCAGTAATGTTTTGGAGATAAAAAACATCGTACCCCTTTGTTTTTAGGTATTTTACAATCATATCAAAAGCAATATAGGTTCTTGCATGGCCTAAATGAGAGAAATCGTACACCGTAGGCCCGCAGACAAAAAGCCGCAGCTTTTTGCCCTGAGCATTATCGAAGGGTTTCAATACCTCCTTTTTTTGAGTCAAAGTATTCGATACCTTTTGCATTTTTTAATTATACCATCCGTTTGATTTTTTGGAAAATTGTGACTGGCCCCGCTAGAAATTCCTAACAAAAAACATTGTTATACTAAAAAATACGCCTCTTGATTTTAAATTTCTAACGGGGTAAAATTAGAAAATCGGAAATTTTAAAGAACATAATTTAAAACTACGGGCGAAAGCTCTAAGGCAGCTCAAAAATAGAATCGAGAGAAGCCTTAAGGCATAAGCTTGTTTGGTGTGGGGGTGAAACGTTTAGATATTATTTTAGCTTCAATCGCGGGAGTCGGATTAGCAGGGTTATCAATCTGGCTTATCAAGAATTCATCGAATTTCGTTTTGCCTTTTTCTTATTGGCTTTTACTGGTTATTTTCCCGGCTTTGTCACTTTTTGCCGTCTGGATTGCTTCAATTATCGGCAAAAGATACTTGTTTGTCTATCAGTTGGCAAGATTCCTTTTAATCGGCGCAGTCTTTGCCATATTTGATCTTACTATTTTGAATTTTTTAATGGAGAAATTCGGCATATCAAAAGACAGCGGTTTTAAATATTCTTTGTTTTCAGCAATTTCTTTTGTTATCGCCACTGTCGTAAAATACATTGCCGATAAATATTGGGCGTTTGAGAAAAAAGAAAAAACCCAATTAGGAATGGAATTTCTAAAGTTCTTTTTAGTAACAATGGCAATAGGCATAATCCAGACGGGCGTAGCTTTCGTCGCTTTCAAGGCCCTATCTGCAACTGAAATGACGGGAGTTAATCAAGGGAATATAGCAAAAATCATTGGCATTGCAGTAGCTTCTGCCTTTAACTTTTTAGGTTATAAATTCATTGTATTCAAAAAATAGATAACGCGATACCAATATACTAATGCATACTAATGATACGAATAAAAACAACAAGCTTGTTTATCCAGAGTTATCTTATCTGCTTACAGGCATCTGTTTTGACGTGCATAATAAACTAGGACGTTATTGTCGTGAAAGGCAATACGGAGATCTATTAGAAAAGAAATTAAAAGAAATAAAAATTCCATATAAAAGAGAATTTATAATAGAAGAAAGTGGTAATACTGTAGATTTTTTAATTGATGATAAAATAGTATTAGAATTAAAAGCAACCCCTTTCATTTTAAAAACTGATTATTATCAGAGCCAGCGTTATCTACAAGTCTCAAATATAAAACTTGCATTATTAATAAATTTTAGAAATCGATATTTAAAACCGATTAGGATTATAAAAATAGATACAAGTGCCAAAAATAGGTTTATATAAAAATTAGTATAATTAGTATTAATTTGTATATTAGCATCGGTTTTTTTATGAATAACTTGGTTTTATATAGAAAATACAGGCCGCAGAATTTTTCTGAATTTATCGGGCAGGAGCATATTGTCAGGACATTGACGAATGAAATTTCTTCAGGAATGGTATCCCATGCTTATTTATTTTCAGGACCCAGAGGAACCGGAAAAACTACTTTAGCCCGGCTTTTGGCAAAGGCGGCAAATTGCGAGAATAGAAAAAGCAACGAATTTGAGCCCTGCAATAAATGCCCGTCTTGTCTGGAAATTATGGAGGGCAGGTCTATTGATTTAATTGAAATTGATGCCGCTTCCCACAGAGGAATAGACGAAATGCGGGAATTAATAGAGGGAATAAAATTTTCTCCGACAAAATCAAAATACAAGATATTTATAGTAGATGAAAGCCATCAGCTTACAAAAGAAGCTTCAAATGCCTTATTAAAAACTTTGGAAGAGCCGCCAGCCCACGCGATTTTTATCCTTGCTACAACAGAAATTCATAAAATGATTTCGACTATTATTTCTAGATGCCAGAGATTTGATTTCAGAAAATTGACAGTACCGGAAATCGTCGAGAGATTAGAGGAAGTATGCAAAAAAGAAAAAGCAAAAATTGAAAAACCGGCTTTGGAATTAATTGCCATTAACGCCACAGGTTCCATAAGAGATGCCGAAAGCTTATTAGACCAGATTTTGAGCTTTAAGGCTTCTTCTGAAAAAGAAATAAAAGCAGAAGATGTGAAGGGGCTTTTAGGGCTTATCGAAATAGATCTAGTAAGCAAAATTACGGACTTTATCTCCCAAAAGAAAACTGCAGAGGCAATTAATTTTTTAACCGAAATATCCGATAAGGGAGCTGATTTGCAAGAGTTTTCGAAAGCTTTGGTTAATTATTTGAGGCAGATAATGATTTATAAAATAGTTGGAGCTGAAAATCCCATTGTAACGGGTTTGACTAAAGAAGAATTGCAGAAATTAGAAAGCCAAGCAGGCGTTTTTCAAGAAGAAGAAATCAGAAAAATTATAAATCTTTTTCTGGAAGCGGAAAACAAAATGAAGTATTCGTCAATTCCACAATTGCCAATAGAACTTGCGATAATTGAAGCAGTTGGACTAGTTGCTGGTAGCTAGTTGCTGGTTGCTGGTAACTGGTTGCTGGTAAATAGTTATTTAATTTTTATATATGACTTATAAAGACCTAGATGTATATAGACGATCTTACGATTTGGCATTGAAAATTTACAAGCTTTCCCTTGAACTTCCAAAAGAATTACAGTATGATTTAGGGGATCAAATAAGAAGAGCATCGCGGTCTATCCCGTCTAATATTGCGGAGGGTTATAGCAGAAACAAATCCAGTAAAGATAAGATAAATTTTTTAAACGATGCCTTGGGATCTAATGAAGAAATGTTATTTAATTTAGAATTTTTAAGAGATACAAATTTAATCTCGGAAAAATATTTTCAGGAATTTCAGAAGGAATATACAATTTGTGGCAAACAATTATATAAATTAATAAATACATTAAAATAACCACTTATCACTTACCAGCTACCAGTTACTAGTTACCAGCTACCAGTTCCGGCTACCAGTAAAGCCATTCAATGCGGGGTCGTCTAATGGTAGGACAACAGCCTTTGGAGCTGTATATTGAAGGTTCGAATCCTTCCCCCGCAGCCAGGCACCATACGGCGCCTGGCTCCGCAAGGAGACAGCGCGTATGGGGACTGTGGCGGGTGCAGACTTGTACCCGCCCCATAGAAGATGAATATGAAGTTTTTCTACGTTTATATTCTCCGGAATAAGGCCAAAAATTTTATTTACATTGGATATTCTGAAAATCTTCGTCAGAGAATACAAGAACATAATCACGGATTTTCAAAATCAACTAAACCATACAGGCCATTGGAGCTTATACACTATGAAGCTTATAAAAATGAAAGAGACGCCAAAAGAAGAGAGCTATATTTAAAAACTAATCGGGGAAGAACTACGTTAATAACGATGCTGAAAGAGTATTTCGGAAATAATTAGCCTAGTTCTCGGTATCGAGAGACCGGGACGCTTCGCAAGGTAATGCTATAATTAATTTATGTCTAAATATAAACTTATTTTTACAATTCCTCCGTCGTATGCTGAAAAGGCAAGAAGAGCTATCGGTGAAGCTGGTGCTGGAAAATTAGGGAATTATTCTTTCTGCAGTTTTACTACTCGAGGAATCGGCCGTTTTAGGCCCGAAAAAGGAGCGAAACCAACTATTGGAGAAGTTGGGAAGTTTGAAGAAATAGAAGAGGAACGGGTTGAATGCCAAGTTGACGCTGAAGTAGTTAACGATGTTCTCACCGCCTTAAAGAAAGTTCACCCATACGAAGAGATCGCGTACGACCTTTATCCTCTTGAAACGCGAAAATTATGACCCGACCGAGACCCTCCTTCGTATAAAGCTTCGGACGGGCAAGGCGGCGTCAGCGGGGGAGCCAAAAATGGGCCGAATTTCCCGCTAAGAAATCCGTTCTAGGCCGGGGAGCACAGCAAATTTATGTTGAAAACAAAATATCAAAACAGAGATCCTCAGTTAGAAACTTCTGGAAAAATTGTCGGATTTTATGAAAGAGAATTCTATTGTTTTTCTAATTTTTCCAGTTTTGCGGTGCAATGGAGGGGCAGACTTTGGCAAACTTCAGAGCATGCTTATCAAGCCGCACATTTTTTAAAAACCGCGCCAAAATTAGTCGAAAAAATTTACAAAGCGATGTCGGCTGATGAGGCAAAAAGAATTGCGAGTGCGAATAAAGATAAATTTCCGAGTGATTGGGCAGATAAAAAAATCGCAATTATGGAAGATATTGTCAGGCACAAATTAAAACAGAATCCCTACGTAATGCACAAATTATTACAAACTGGGAAAAGAAAAATTATAGAAGATTCTCCGAAAGACGACTTTTGGGGGTGGGGAAAGAAAAGGAACGGAAGAAACGAATTGGGGAAAATATGGATGAAGTTAAGAGGTGAAATTATAAAATAATTGCCCTGACCGAGACGGGTCGGTGAAACACCTCTAAAGGTCCTGATTTTTTCCCTTAAAGATTCGGTTCTAGACCGACTGTCACAGCTAATTGTACAAGTTCGAACTTGAATTTAAAAATTCACTATTTTTTGCTAATTGAACGATTTTTTATTGTTGCGCTTAGGGTGAATTCAGTAATTTTAACATTGACAATCCCATAAAAATATGGTATTGTTTTGTTATTCTGAACTTTAAAAATATCGGCTGAAAAGCTTAAATATAGATTGATTCTAAAATACCAAAATAAAAAATAGGAGATGAATTGATGAAAATAATTATTTCTTCTGACAGATCAGCTATTGAAACCGAAGGTATTTCAGATAGGGAGAAGCGAGTTTTTGTAATTAAGAAATGGTCTAGTCGGGGAAAACTCTTAACTCCCGAAGAAGAATCTAAAAGAGTTGAAATTGAAGCTAGGAAGATTGCCGATTTTCTAGAAGTTTTACCCAGTCCTGTTTATTTAAGATTAGCTAATATAATAAAAAAGAGGGCAGGGGTTTTAAAGAGAAGAATTCGAGAAAGGGAAGATAAAGAATCGGATATGTTTGGCAGTTTGCCTAACGTTAGCAATTATAGCCGGCGCAATCTTGAAAGATTCGCTGGGGTGCTGGAATTAGATAGGGTTCATAGCTGGGACGATATTATTAGGGCTTTAGGATTGCCAGATTATGCTATTCTTGGGGAAATGACGGATTCGCTTCGCGAAAGAATTTCTCACGAACTTAATTTATCTAAAGAAGCGAATTGGGATAATATCGCGTCAGCACTTGGATTCTCGAAATTAGTACCCCTCTACCAGATTCTTGAAGCTCTTCGTGAAAAACGTGCTCGCGATCTTGGGCTTCCTAAAACTGCAAGTTGGGCAAAGATCAAAAAGCAAAAAAATATCAAATGAGGTTCTTAAAAAAGATAAAATCGTCTAAGTCTCTTGCCGTCTAGGTAAGAGACTTTTTTTTGGAAAGGTAATCATTAAAAAGTTCTAATATTCCATAGTAAGAAGGTTCCGGTTTGTTTCTAAAAAGGGAAAATTACTCGTAAACCAATACATTCGGTGTGCTCAGTATTGGTACTGAGTTTTAACGAAGTACCAAGTTCCCCGCCTGCAACGCTTTGAGTAGTAATGCGGGCAGGTAATATTTTACCATCCCCACAGCACTTCGACTCGCTTCGCTCGCTCAGTGCAGGCTTTTCTTCGATATATGGTTGTACGTACGGACGTACGTACAACCGTACGTACAAATCAGAAATCGCCATTTGGGCGATTTGACTTACAGATGTTTTTGGAATAAAATTAAAATATAATAAGTTAAATAAATTGTTGCCTTCATCGCTTTTTGAGCGAGCCCGATTATGGGGCAGAAAGTGGGGTTAGATTCCCCGGCTGTGCCGCAACGGTAATGTCCGTATTTTTTTCGGAATGAGCCCGAACATTGTTTGGCAGCAAACGTCCCGAGCAGGACAAACGCGGATTTTATCCGGAATCTTTCCTGTTTTGGGAAAGATTTTTTTATGAATAACTTAATCCACGGAAATAATCAGCCTAAGTCTGGTCTGCCTCGGACGAAAAAATTATTAATTATTTTCTTTATTTTTTCATGCCTTGCTGCTGTAAGTTATATTTATATTAACCAAAGCGCGCCGATTGAAAATAAGAATTATTCGCCACGCCAAATATCAGATAACCAGTACCAACTGGAAACAGAACAAGCTCAACAAGAAAACGTGGTTTCAAATATTGTTCCGGAAGAAAACATTAAAACATCCGAGGCCACATCAACTATGTCCGAAACTGTCGCTGGAGTAAAAACAGAGGCGACGGGTGAGCCGCACATTTTATACGTTGGCGAAAAAAAATATGAAATTTCAGTTCCGGAAAAAAGCACAGTTTATGAATTGATGGATTTGCTTTCAGCCAAAAACGAAATTAGTTTTGCTGGAAAGAATTCGCTGGGATTGGGTTTTTTTGTTGAAGAAATTAACGGAATAAAAAATAACCCAGGTGAAAACACCTATTGGATCTACTATATAAATGACAAAGCTGCCCAGGTCGGAATTTCGAATTATATTTTAAAGCCAAATGATGCAATAAATTGGAAATATGAAAAACCTCAATTCTAAAATCATTCTTTTTATAGTTTTTGCCAGCCTGTTTTTATTTATCTCGCAAGCTAAAGCCGAGGGGACAACAACAATTCAAATGAAAGTTGCCGCCTTTGATCAAATTTTGTTTGATAATGACTTTATTGTGAGTTCCTGCCCGGACCAGGCAAGCAGCACAAATTATACTATTAACGCCTGGTGCGCAATAGACCAATTAATTTCCAGCAAAAGTTGGACTGCGACTTCAACCTGGTATCCGTACGGAATTATGTTAAATTCCATAAATCAATACGAAGGAGATTTTATTAATTACTGGCTTTGGTTTAGCAATTCAGAACCCGGAGAAACAGCGTTAAATCAGCATATACTTTCCGAGGGTGAAAAACTGTTGCTATCTTTTGGGACAAGTCCGCTTAAAATAACAGCATCCGATATCTCGCCGTTTATTAATTCAACCACAACTATAAGCGCTTTTTATTTTGATGTTTCTTTTTGGCAATGGGCTCTGGCGGCAAGCACCACGTTTTCAATCAACGGGCTGGAAATTCCCAGCGCCAGCGGAACTTATGAATTATGGCCGAATACCACTACGGCTTATGAAATTTCTGCAAAAGAACCGGGATTTATTGACAGCGAGCCCACAATAATTATTCCGCAGCTGCCAACAATTAATATTAATTTGCGTCTTGAAACTGCAAGCTCAACTTTGCTCAATCAGAATCTGGCGGTTTTAGCTTGTGAAGAAAATGCGGGAAATGGCATTTACAGTTTGAATGGCAAATGCGCGGTGGAACAGTCGGGACTTTTAAACCAATGGACGGACTGGGGGAGTGATTCATTTTTGGATTCAATTGCAGATTTTGCAAACAATCAGGATGGAAACGGAATTTATTGGAGCTGGTTTAAAGATTTGGATTACGGGCAAGTTGCGCTAAACAAGGATATTTTAAGCGAAAATGAAAACTTACTCCTGATTTACGGCATAAGTCCTTTAAGAATTACAACCGCGACCACAACTCCGGCCGTAAATAGTACAACTACTTTATTTTTGGAACAATTCGCTTATGATTCTGGCTGGAGTCCTGTTTGGGAATTAGCTGCGAGCAGCACATTTTTAATTGATGGACAGGAATTTTTTTCTGAAGACGGCGCATTTCAATTATTAGTCGCCACAACCAGCCCATATTTAATTTTTGGGAAAAAAGCAGGGTATTTGGACAGCCCGATTTTAACTTTGGCTGGGATCTTTCAAGATGAAATAATTCCGCCAACTCCTCCCGATATTCCAATTCCAAGCGGCGGTTCTGGAGGCAACCCCGGGGCAAATCCCGGAAATGCGCAAACGCATAAAACAGCAGATATAAATAAAGCCATAAATTTTCTTGTCTTAAATCAAAACAGCGACGGCTCTATAGGATCTTCAATTATTTATTCTGATTGGGCGGCGATTGCGCTGTCTGCATTTGGCGGGAGTGATGCGAAAAATAAATTAAAAAATTATTTGTCGGGAGCCGAGTATAATACCAATGGAAGCATTACCGATCTGGAAAGGAGAGCTATGGCTTTGATGGCGCTTTCAGTTAATCCTTATTCTGAAACTGCGACAGATTATATTTCTTTGATTTTATCCGCTTTTGACGGGACACAAATTGGCGATCCCGAACTTTTTAACGACGATATTTTTGCGCTTTTTCCTTTGTTAAAAGCCGGATATTCAGGTTCCGATCCGATTATTAGGGCTGTATTAAAATTTATTATTTCAAAGCAAAATACAAATGGTTCCTGGGGCAACATTGATTTGACGGCGTCGGCAATACAAGCGCTTTCTCTTGCAAAAAAAACAGGGGGTTTAGATACTGATATTATAGACTCAATTGAGCAATCATTGCAGTTGGCAAAAAATTTTCTAAAAAATTCGCAAACTGAAAATGGCGGTTTTGACAACAATGCAATATCAACTTCCTGGGCAATTCAGGCAATTGTAGCTTTGGGAGAGCAGGTTCAAAGCTGGGAAAATACTGGAAACAATTCCTATGATTTTTTAGCTTCCCGCCAAAATGATGACGGCGGGTTTGAGGACGTATCCATTGCTCTCGATACCAGGATTTGGACTACAGCTTATGTTATTCCGGCGGCATTGGGAAAAACCTGGGATGGAATAATGCAAAGTTTTCCAAAAAAAACTGAAAATCTGCAAAATTCGAATAATGCAAATATAACGCAATTAGAAGCTGCCGAAAATTTGCCTGTCAGTCCCACTTCAACTCCTGAATTATCAGCCGCAACTACTACAATTTCTACCACAACTCCCATGGTTCTTGCCGCAACCACTACAGTTTTTGCCACAACTTCAATTAATGAAAATGTGCCGGAACCCCAATATGCAACTCCAGCAAAATTAATTTCTGCAACATCGACGGTTTCTCTTGAAACCTCGCAACAATTGGTTGCGAATATCCCGGAAGTAAAAATAGAAAACGAACAGAATTTATCAGTTGATGATTCTGCAAATTCAATCCCGGAAAATGAGGAAATTAAGGAAGATTATTCAAAAAAACTTTCTGCCCAGATAAGCAATGGCGTGAATTCTGGCGATTCCGGCGGCAGAAAAATTATAAGAATAATATTTTATTTATCTGCCGGCATATCCCTTTTACTCGGATTATATTTGCTTTTAAAATTTCTAACTCATATATTCCATATAAAAAAATTGCACTAAAAGAAAATTGCGGCTTTTCGGATTATCGCACAATTCTAATTTCACAAAATTTTAATAATATTTTTGCATAATTAAAATTAGCGAAGATATATATTATAATATAAACGTTAATAATTAATCCAAAAATATGTTCAAAGAAACCGAAAAAGGAACTTCAATGCTGGCGTTAATTCTTATAATTGTTATTTTAGTTGCTATTGTGGCCGGCGGCCTTTATATTTATTATTATATGAAAGGCGAAAAAATTGAACCAGAAAATAGCCAAATCCAAGTGGAAAATCCAGATAGAAATGAAGAAATCCAAAGCCCTTACATTATAAAAGGAAAAGCCCGGGGAGGTTGGTATTTTGAAGCCACATTTCCGGTAATCCTGCTCGATGAAAACGGAAATACTGTAAAGCAAACTTATGCTCAGGCGCAGGGTGACTGGATGACCGAAGATTTTGTTCCCTTTGAATCAATATTGGCCTTTTCAGTGCCAAAAGACCAAAACGGCACTCTTATTTTGCGAAAAGACAATCCTTCCGGCCTGCCCCAAAACAGCGCAGAAATCATAATACCGGTAAAATTAAAAGCCGCAGAATTGGCTTTAGATTTTTCTAAAACCGGAAACCTTGTAAAAGACAATCCGGGATTTAAACCCGGTGTCTGGTATTTGGTCTATGAAGAGCCAGGAATGCCCGCTTTAAATGCAGAACTTAAATTCAGCGCAGATAGTGGCTGCAATATCGGAAATAATAGTAAATCTTGCCATTCGGTCGCGTTTGAAACAGGGGAGCGGGTTCAGATATCCGGCTGGAAAATAGGCGGTGCGGTGGTTGTGAAAACATTAACAATGCCGACTCAAACAGTGAAGCTTTATTATTATAATCCCAATCTTGATAAGGATTCTAGCGGAAACATCCTTTGCAGCAGAAAAGGATTGGTGGCTTTGGACCGCCAAATTCCAATAACCAATACGCCGATACAAGATACGATTAAACTGCTTATTTCCGGGAATTTAAGTGACGCTGAAAGGGCGCAAGGGATTACAACCGAATATCCTTTGTCCGGATTTTCTTTGGAGGGAGCTTCTTTGAATAATGGAGTTTTAACTTTTGCTTTTTCCGATCCAAACAACAAAACTGGAGGCGGATCTTGCCGGGTGGGGATTTTGTGGTTTCAGATTGAAGCTACGGCAAAGCAATTTTCCGGAATTACACAGGTCAGATTTTCACCGGAAGAATTATTCCAGCCATAAATTTTCTTTAGAATTTCCGCCCGCTTGCCTATAGGCAAGCAGGCTTTTTTTTGATAAAATTAAAAATAGCATCTATGGAAATAAAAAAGGCAGAAATTGGCGATAAAAAGGAAATTTTAGATATTGTAAACCTGCTTTATTTTAATATCCCTGATTTTGTCTGGAATGACCCCAATTTTGTAGAAAAGCAAATTAAAAACGGGCAGTATTTTTTAGCTGAAATTGGCGGGAAAACAGTCGGGATTATTAGCTTTCGCATGCGAAATAAAAAAATGTTTATTGAGACTTTGGCTGTAGCTCTTGACCATCAAATGGAAGGCGTTGGGGCAAAACTCATTGAATTTGCAAAAGAATATGCAAAAGAAAATAATTCCTCCGCATTATGCGCCTGTTCGTTTTTGGAATATAAGACCGTTGATTTTTACCTAACGCAAGGGTTTTCTTTATTGGAACAACGGGGAATTTATAACAATCATAAATATTACCGGTTTGAAATGCAATTATAAATTTATGATAAGTATTATTGTCCCGGCCTTAAATGAGGAAAATTTCCTTTCTGAATGCCTTAAATCGCTGGAAAACCAAAATTATTCGGGCAGATACGAAATAATTTTAGTTGATAATAACAGCAAAGATAAAACAAAAGAAATCGGCGGAAAATTTAAGATAAAAATTTTGCATTGCCCGGAAAGGGGCGCTTTTTATGCGCGAAAAATGGGAGCTGATGCGGCATTGGGCGATATTATAATTCAAGCCGATGCCGATACGATTTACCCCGAAGATTGGCTGGAAAAAATTTCAAATAAATTTTCCGAAAATCCGCGAGCTAGTGCAATAGCCGGCGTTTACATGTATAGAGATCCGCCGTATTGGGCGCAATTTGAATATTTCGTTAAAAATATTTTCAATGCTTTATCAGCCAAAATTATTGGCCGGCCTGGCTTGGTTTCGGGCGCCAATTTTGCGTTCAGAAAAAATACTTTTTTAGAAATCGGCGGCTATAAAAAAGATTCCCTTTACTTTGACCAATATGACATATCTATGCGCTTGAGCCGTTTTGGAAAAATAATCTACGATCCAAAAATAATTGTATTAACTTCTTCTCGGCGGGTTAAAAAATCTTCATTGTTCGTTTTGAAACATTTTGCTATAAATGTTTTTAAAATTTTTTTATATTTTATAAAATCTCAAAAAAAGAATCGGGCAGAATTGTCGTGGCAAAAGCACTGACCTCATGAAATTAAAATTATCAAAAATTTTAGTTTTTATCTTGATTCTATCTTTTTTTGGTTCGCTTCTAATTCATAAAATTGCTTTGCCAACCGATGATTTGGGCCGCCATATAAAAAATGGGGAGATGGTTTTTAAATATGCAAATGTCTTTAGAACCAATTTTTACTCTTATACCGAGCCGAATTCCCAGTTTATAAACCATCATTGGTTTTTTGGCGTAATCTCTTATTTTTTATCAGAAACTGTCGGATTCGGAGGGATGGTCATTTTTGGAACGATTATTCTTCTTTTTACTTTCTTGATGCTTTTTTTTGTTTCAAAGAAAAAAGCCGATTTTTGGCTGATTTCTATTCTTTCGCTGCCAACAATATTGTTATTAGGCGAGCGGACTGATTTTCGACCAGAAATTTTTAGCTATCTTTTTTTCGTTATTTTCCTTTACTTTTTAATTGATTCGGAAGGCCATCCAAATCAAAATAAAATTTTTTGGCTGATTCCAATACAGCTGCTTTGGGTAAATCTGCATATATTTTTTTTCCTTGGAGTAATTCTAGTACTCGGCTTTTTATTGGAAAAGATAATTCTGAACCGCAAAAATCTGAAGGGTAACCCGCAGATTAAAAAATTATTTTTTCTTCTGCTATTCCTAATATTTGTTTGTTTTTTCAATCCTAACGGCATTAGGGGCGTTTTGTATCCGATAAGCATTTTTAACCGGCAGAGCATACAAGTTATGGAAAATAGCTCGTTTTCTGATATTTTAAAAACCGGCAATCCATTGAATATTTCGGCAAAGATATTTATACCAATGGTTTTTCTTTCAGCCCTCAGTTTTGTTATTGGTATCCGGAAAAAACTGATATTCTACGGTCTCGCCAGCATTGGTGCTGCGGCGGCAAGTTTTATTATTTTTAGCAGGGGAGTCGCGCTTTTTGGATTAATTTTTTTGCCGGCTGTTTCTTCCAATCTCAATGGCGTTTTCGTGAGCTTGAAAGACCGGCTCTGTAAAAAGTGGCCTAGAGTAGGGAAGGCCGCGGGGACAATATTGATTGTTGTTTTAATAATTACTTTTTCCTATTTTATTTCTCTTGGTATCCAGGAAAAAATCTTGAAAAAACACGTTTTTGGAATAGGATTAACGACATATTCTGACAGTTCGGCAATGTTTTTTAAAAAAGAAGGTCTATCAGGCCCGATCTTCAATGATTTTGACATCGGAAGTTATCTTATTTATTATCTTTTTCCTCAAGAAAAAGTTTTTGTGGATAACCGGCCGGAGGCGTATTCTGCTTCTTTTTTCAAGGACGTGTACGAGCCGATATTTGAGAAAGAAGAAAAATGGCAGGAGATGCTCGAAAAATACAATTTCAACATTATTTTCCTGCATTATTATGATGAGGGCCCCAATGTCTGGCAATTTTTGTTTCGGAGAATGAACGATCCCCAGTGGTCCTTGGTTTACGCAGATCCCTATGCGGTTATTCTTTTAAAAAATAGCCAGGCCAATCTAATTTTGATCGAGAAATTCGGCATAACCAAAGAAAATGCCGAGAAAAAATTAGAATATCTAGCGGAATCGCAAAATACGGATTATCAAATTGCCGCTGCCGATCTTTTTAATTTGCTTGGGCGCATGGATTTAAGCGAGGCCGTATTTATAAAAGTTGTGGCGGAGCATCCGGAGAACGGCAAAATCTGGATGATTATTGGCGAAATGCAACTGGCAAAAAATAATCCAATTTCGGCAATATCTTACCTAAATAAAGCGATTAATTTTGGCCAGAAAACTTCGGAGGCCTACAGTTTTCTGGGTTTGGCATATTTTAATAGCGGTCAAATTGCAAAAGCCCGAGATGCTTTGCAAAAATCATTGGAAATTAATCCTGACCGCCAAGACGCTAAAAATCTTTTTGATACAATAGAAAAAAATTTTCCAGAATTAAAATAAAATGAAAACAGTATCAATCATTGTTCCAGTTTATAATGAAGAAGGCACTGTGGGAGAAATTCTTTCTCGCCTTGGCGATCAAAAAATTTTAAATTATCAAAAAGAGATTATTGTAGTGAATGATGGTTCGACCGACGAAACGGAAAAAAGAATTAAATCTACATCGGAAAAAATTATTTATATTTTACATAAAAAAAATCAAGGCAAGGGCCAGGCAATACGAGACGGCATTATAAGGGCTTCGGGAGACTACATTTTATTTCAAGACGGAGATCTTGAATATAATCCCAAAGACATTCCGCTTTTATTTGCGGCAATGGAAGGGTCGGAAAATTGTGTCGTGTATGGTTCGCGAAATATTATGCCGGTTCATACCGGGTACGCATTTTATAAATGGGGCGGAAAATTCCTAACAGAAATTTTAAATTTTTTTTATAAAAGCCGGCTTTCTGATATTTGCACTGGCTATAAGCTTTTTCCAACTTCGGTCCTAAAATCATTAACTTTAAAAAGCACGGGATTTGAAATCGATGCAGAAATTACAGCACAGCTGTTTAAAAAAAATTTTAAAATTACAGAAGTTGCAATTGATTATTTTCCGCGAAGTTTTGCTGCGGGAAAAAAACTAAGAATGTGGGATGGGGTAAAGATTTTTTTTGTGATTATCCGCGGTTTATTTTCAAAAAATAAATAAAATTGTAGATAAATAAAATATTTTTATAAAAAAATCGCGCGGTTGCGCGATTTTTGCTGTACAACGAAATTATTTTTTATTAACCTAACGAAATTTTTCCTTTTGATTCGATCTTTCTTACGAAAAATTCGATCTCGGATGCTTTGTAAAGCCGATAATTATTTAATGGATTTCGCAAAGCCACCAGTTTTTTTGACTTATCCCAATTGCGCAGGGTTAGGGGAGTAACCCCTAATAATTTTGCGACCTCTTTTACCGTGAGATACCTTTTGTCTTCCATTTTATCAATGTTTATTAACTTTCAGATATATAAAACATTAATAAACATTATTTATTTTACTTTTAGCAAAAGGAAGTGTCAAATTACTTTTCCACAAATGAAAAAAAGTGAGCGTAGAAAATCCAGCCGAATTGGAAAAATTAAGCTGATTTTAAGAATTTAGATTAGCCAATTTTTTTTAACAAAAAAAACGGAATATTGCGGGAAATTGGGCGTCAAAAAATAGCGGTTAAATTTTTTTGAGTTATCCACAATTGACGAGTTATCTTAAAAACGGGTAAAATAAGATAATCTCGACGGTCGAGATTGGAAAATGCAGGAAGTTTTACCTCTAAGAAAAATAACTCTTAAAGAAGCGGCAAAAATAACTGGTTATGCGCCAGACTATATTGGTTTTCTAATTCGAAATGGGGAATTATGGGGAAAAAAAATACGCAAAAATATTGCGTGGCTAGCTCCCACGAAAGAAATTAAAAAATACTTCAAAAAAAATAAAAATCTCGCCACCCGAGATTCGTCTTTTTTATTAAAGAAGAAATATTTAACCCTAAAAGAAGCCGCAAAGCTTACTGGTTATGCTCCAGATTATATCGGGTTTTTATTAAGGTCGGGAAAAATTCCCGGAAAAAAAATACAAACCAGATCTTCATGGGTTACAACCGTAAGCGATATAAACAAATATCAAAATCTTCAATTAAAAAATAAAAAAAACTTTTGGTCAAAATATTTTATTTTCTTAAATAGATTTTTAAATAATTTTAATTTTGAAATTCCGAAATTCGCAGTTATATTAACGACGATTTGCTTGATAATTTTTGGGGGCATTTTTGTTTTTGCATTCTCAACACGGAATCAAATTCAGACCGTAGAAATTTATTCAATAAAAATGCAAGGCGATTGGCAAAATATTGAAAATGCAAATGGGGCGCCCGATGTTTCAGAAACCGGGGAGTTAAATTCTTTTTCTGAAGCAAATTCTGCAATTTATAAAACTGGAGTTAAGAATATTGTTTTTGAAGATTTTTCGCAAACAAATAATATGGCGGATATTGCGGAAATTACGGAAACTACGGAAATTGCGGAAATTGCTGGAAATTTAATTGAAGTTGATGGAACAACTACGGAAATTACGGAAATTGAGGAAATTGGTGGAAATTCATTGACGGAAATTATGGATATTGAGGAAATTATGGATACTACGGAAATTGCGGAAATTGATGGAAATTTAATGGAAATTGCGGGGACGAGCACAACGGAAGAAACTACGGAAATTGCGGAAATTACAGATATTGCGGATATTAATGGGACGACGACGGAAACGACGGAAATTACGGATACTACGGAAATTATGGAAATTGGCAGTCCTGAAGTGGTGTCTGAAACAGTGCCTGAAGTGGTGCCGGAAATAGTACCTGAAGCAGTGCCAGAGGCGCTGCCGGAAGTGGTGCCAATTGAAAACACCTCATTTTTAAATAAGGTAAAAAAATTTTTTGGAGTAGGCATTGCAAACGCCGAACCTGTTCCAAGTTTTACAGAATTAACACAAAAGGAACTTGCTGGAGCTAAAATAAAATTTTCTTTTGCATTAGGGGAAAAAGAACCCGATATACAAATTGAACAAGAAAATTCAAGTTTAGAAAATAATTCGGAAAATTCTACTGATACAACGAGTTTCTGGCAAAAAATAAAAAATTTATTTACCGGCTTTGTAAAAAGAATTGCCCAGATTACGCGAAAAATATTTGCCAGAATAAATTTTGTCGCAAATGCTGAAGAAGAAATATCTGATACGGAGGATATTACGGAAATTATAGAAACTACGGATATTATGGAAACTACGGAAATTGATGGAAATTCATCGACGGAAATTATGGATATTGAAGAAATTACGGATATTGCGGATATTATGGAAATTAATGGGACGACGGAAACTGCGGAAATTGCTGGAAATTTAATTGAAGTTGATGGAACATCGACGGATATTACGGAAATTGGTGGGACGACGACGGAAATTAATGAAGCAACAAACGTTTTGCCTTCGGAAAATTTAGTTAACCCCGATGCAAAAATTATTATTTGGTATTCATTAAATGGCATAGATTGGCAGATGTTAGATACTATATATAATTATCCTTCGTCTAATGCATTAAATGACGGATATTTCAGTTATGACGCGCCGTTTTTGAAAAACTGGGATGATATTAAGAATTTAAAAATAAAATTTGAAGGAGTTGTCGGCGGCCAAACTCAATTTACAGCATATCTGGATAGCGTCTGGGTTGAGGCAAGTTATCAGGAAAAAAGCGAAACTGAAGGAGATGACAAGGAATACGAACTAAGACCCATAAAAAAAGACTGGAGAGCAGATGAGGTTCCGGAATTTGAGGTTTTGCCAAAAAATCAAAAAGAAGAAAAAAATATTTTTGAAAATTTAGTTGCCGGAGTTTCCGAAATTTTTAAAAAAGACCCGGAAGTTTCTGCTAAATTATTTAATCCCGAGAAAAAACCAAGACAGCTTTTCAAAGGCGAGACCTTTAACTATGAAACCCATTCTCCGACAAAAATTAAAATTTTCAAACCCGAAGATTTCAAGCCCGGAGTTTATAATTTGGAAATTGAATATGAAAAAGATGGAAAAATTTATAATTTAGAACAAGATTTTTCTTGGGGAGTTTTGGCAATAAATATGAATAAGTCAATTTATTTGCCAAATGAAGAGTCGTACTTGCAGATGGCGGTTTTGGACGAAACCGGAAAATCATTGTGCGACGCGGAGTTGACATTGGAAATTATTTCGCCTTCGGGGAATAAAAAAATTTTTACAACACCAGTTGTAGATATTACGGAAATTAAAGAAATTAATGGAAGCTCAATGGAAATTGCGGGGACGAGCACAACGGAAGAAACTACGGAAATTACGGAAACTGATAGCAATTTGTTGGAAGTTAGTGAAACGACGACAGAAGAAAGTGGAACTGGGGAAATGGTAAAAGAAGGTGGAATATTGGAAGAAATTATGGCAAATGAAGAAATTGAAGGACAGACTATAAATGAAAAGATTACAAATATTATAAAAAATAATAGCTTATTGGAAAAATTACAAGATGCGGATACTACGGATATTGGTGGAAATTTAGTTGAAGTTGATGGAACGAATACGGAGGATACTATGGAAATTATGGATATTGCGGATATTAATGAGACGACGACGGAAATTACGGATACTACGGAAATTATGGATATTGAAGAAACGACGGAAATTACGGAAACTGCGGAAATTACGGAAATTGGCAGTCCTGAAGTGGTGTCGGAAATAGTACCCGAAGAATTACCCGAAGCGTTACCTGAAACAATACCTGAGGCGTTACCGGAAGCGGTGCCAGAAGTAGTCGTGCCGGAAGTAGCGCCGGAGGAAAATAATATTACAAGTTTTCTTAAAAATATTTTTGGAAATAATGTAGCTTTTGCTGATAAGCTTCCTGAAATTGGGGTTATTGAAAAAAGTTCAAAATGCTCTCCAAATTCTATAACTAATATCCCGGATTATTTTGCTTATTATAAAACTGGAGAAATAGGGGAATATAAAATAACCTTAACCGCGAAAACAAAAAATGGAACTTACACGATAACCGATTCTTTTGAAGTTAAAGATTCAGTACCTTTTGACGTAGAAAGAATAGGACCAACAAGGATTTATCCACAGGCCGATTATGAAATGAATTTTAAAATTTTAGCTAACCAAGATTTTCAGGGAAAAATTATTGAAACCGCGCCTCTTTCTTTTGAAATTGAAAAGTCCAACGATTATATGTTAGACATTACTCCCAATGAAAAATTAATTATTTGGGATGCTAATTTTATATCTGGCGAAACTTACAAATTAAAATACGCGTTTAAAGCGCCCGAAATCAGCCCTTACATGTATTTGTTGGGGCCTTTGAGTTTTAAAGAAAATAAAGGCGAGGAAAATTTATTAGAGAAAATCAAAGATGCAATTACGAATTTGTTTGCGAATACTTCAAGCTCGGAGGGTTTTATATTCAGCGAAGCAAGACCGTGGCAGATTGCGGCTGATGCAGATGTTACGGTAAAAGTAGTTTTTTTTAAAACAGGAACAACTTCTTGGACCGTTCCCTATGACTGGTCTTCCAGCAATACCGTAGAAGTAATAGGCGGCGGGGGCGGTGGATTTACTGGCTCAAATGGTGCGGGCGGCGGCGGAGGAGGCGCATATGCAAAAGTTTCTAATATAACTCTTACTGGCGGAAATTCTGTAGGAATGAGTATTTCGGCTACTACCGCGGCCGCGTCTAATGGAAGTGATACTTATTTTTGCAGCAGTACGGCAGCTTGCGCGGCAATAGGAAATTCTTCGGTGAAAGTCGGCGCAAAAGGCGGTTCTGCAGGGGCACAGTTAACCGGTGGGGCTGGTGGAACTACAACTTCGAGCGTCGGAGACACAAAAACAGTTGGGGGGGTTGGCGGGGCGAGCAATGCTAATGATCCTTGCGGTGGGGGCGGAGGCGCAGGAGGCCCGCATGGCGTGGGAGCGGCAGGAGGAGCTGGCCATACTAGCGGTACATATGGTTCAGGTGGTGGTGGCGGTGGTGGCGGTGGAGGCAGCGATGGTATATCAGGAACAGTAGATACTCCTTGGGGGGCGCGCGGGGGCAACAACTGGGCAGGTTCGGGCGGGGCTGCCACAAGTACGGGTATTGGAAATCCGGGAAGCGATGGAGGTGGTGGAGGAGGAGGTGTTGATAACTATGGCGGAGGCACTGGTGGTTATGGGACAGAATGGACACAAACGTCTGACTCAAAAATAGCTGGTTCAGGTGGTGGAGGCGGAGGCGCCGGGGACCCCACTAGTGATGTTGGTGGTTTTGGAGGAGGTTACGGTGGAGGCGGCGGTGGCGGCAGTACTGGCGGCTCCGGAGCTCAAGGCGTAATTGTTGTTTCATACACGCCTGTAATTCTAGATCTGAAACATTACAGATGGAGAGATGATTCGGCGGCCTTGGATACCTCCGGCGGATTTGCCGCAGAAGAAGATAATTCTACTACAACTTTGGTTGGGACTACCCTGCGCTTAAGAATAGAAATTGCCAATACCAGCAATGGGACTGGAACTGAGAATATTTATAAGATTGAATATGCGGAAAAAACAGGCGATTGTACCACTGAAACATATACTGAAGTTCCAAAAACTGCAACTGCACAGTATTTTGAATTGGCGACTTCCACAAAATATGCTAGCCGTTCTACGGTGCAAACATCTTTACTTACTTCAGATGGCAGAACATTTGCAACCGGAACGGGGTCAGCTCTTGCCATTCCAAACAGCACGACATCGCCTTTTACATTAGGAAATTTAAAATATACCGAGTTTGAATACGCGTTAGTTCCAACTTCTACTATAACAAGCCAAAAAACTTTTTGCTTCCGATTGACTAACAACGGCACCACGACCGGAATGGCATATACAATTTATCCGCAGGTAACCGTTCATATTCCAGTTGCAACAATTACCCAACGCGCGTACGTTTTCCAAAACGATGACGGGACTACTATTAGTTCTGACTCAACATCAACTGCGCCAAACACTAGTTTTGCTGTAAAAAAAGGCGAAAGGTTAATCGCTCGGTTTCAAGTTGATAATACCGGAGACCTTGCAGGAACTAAAACCTATAAAGTCCAATACGATCATGGAAATAATGACTGGACGGATTTGGCTTTTGGCGGCCCGCCAAGTTTAAATTCGGGTGCTAATCTAAAAGAATGGAATGCAACGACTGTGGCCTCTGGCGGCAATGTTGGCGCAGGCACCTCCATTGCAATTGGGAAAGACGGATATCCAATGATCAGTTATTTTGACGATACAAATGACGATCTTTTATTTGCGCGATGTACCGGCGGGAATTGCACTCAAGCCAGTGACTGGACGACTACTACAGTTGCAACCGCTGGAACCATTGGCTCATCTAACTCCATTGCGGTTGGAAACGACGGATATCCGGTTATTAGTTATTATGATGGCGGCTCTGCCGACCTCCTCTTTGCCAAATGCACAACTCAAAATTGCACTTCTTCTGATAGCTGGACTACCACTACTGTGCAAACAGCAGGCAGCGTAGGTTGGAATTCTTCAATAGCTATTGGAAACGACGGTTACCCCGTAATCAGCTACGTTGATACAACTGTTCCTGGTAGTTACGATCTTATTTTTGCAAAATGCGACACTGGAAATTGCACCTCGTCTAGCGCGTGGGACACCACTACGGTTCATGCCGTCGGGGACGTCGGCTCATCTAACTCCATTGCGGTTGGAAACGACGGATATCCGGTTATTAGTTATTATGATACGACAAATTACGATCTTCTTTTTGCCAGATGCGATACCAATAATTGCACTTCGTCTAGCAATTGGGATACTGCTACGGTTCAGACTGCGGGTTCTGCTGGAGGTTACAATTCTCTTGCGATTGGCGCGGATGGCTACCCGGCAATTAGTTATAATTTGGCTGGAGCCGCAATGGATCTTCTTTTTGCCAAATGCACAACTCAAAATTGCACTTCTTCCAGTAATTGGACTACGACGACCATAGAGTCGACATATACTATTGGTGCTTATAATTCGCTTGCCATTGGAACAGATGGCTTGCCGATAATTTCTTATAATGCCAGCACAAGCGAAGGAAAGGGTGTTCTTAAAATTGCAAAGTGCGGAAATTCATCTTGCACTTTTGGCAATACTTTGTACGTTGTAGATAATTCATCTAATGAAGTTGGATTAAATACTTCAATTGCTATTTCACCGGATGGTTGGCCAATCGTTTCGTACTTTGATTCTACCAATCAAGACCTTCGGGTTGCCAAAATGCTGCCCAATTACGAACTTCAGCCATCTTGGGGATTATCCGGAACCAGCACAACTGCTTTGACTTCCAGCTCAACTGGAGCGTGTACTGAAAATACGTCTTGGCAAGATGGCGAGTGGTATGAAGGTACAGCCACGTCGTCCAGTATTACACTTTCTGTCAGTAAATGCACAGAACTTGCTTTTGCGATTGACACTTCCGAAGCCACAGCTTCTACAACATATAGATTAAGATTAGTTTCCAGCGATGGCACTGCCTTGGATGGCTATTCGCAATATCCAACCTTAACTGTTGTTCCTGAAACTTCAAACACAAAAAGATATTCAAAAGACGCGGTTTTAACTTTAGCGGCAAGCTGTTCCGCTACGAGTTCTTTTGATTGCAATACTGTCAACACAACCACAGCTCAAACATATAATGGACAGTATCCAGCAATTGCTATTGGTTTTGATGGCTTACCTGTAATTGCTTCAACGAATGATGCTAATGGAGATCTTATAGTTTGCAAATGCAATGACCCGGGTTGCACGGGAGGAGATGAACTTTGCAGCGTAGTTGATACGGGTACTGACTGGGATCCATCTATTGCAATTGGCAGCGACGGATTTCCTGTAATATCCTTTGTGAGAACGTATACATTATATGTATGCAAATGCAACGACCCGGCCTGTACAGGGGGCGATGAAACCTGTAGTAGCATTTCCACTACAAGGGGCCAAGCAGATGATACATCAATTGCTATCAGACAGGATGGCAATCCGATTATTTCTTTTCGAGATGGCAATCAAAACGATTTCCCCACCAATACTACAACTTTAGCGGTTTGTTCTTGCAGTGACACGTCTTGCAGTGGAACAAAAACCTGTACGACGCTTGATAATACAGTCAAAGATGCAAATAACGATAGCGCAGGTTCTGGAAGCTCAATTAAGATTGGAACTAATGGCATTCCAATGATTTCTTATTCAGCTAATATTGATTTTGAGAATTCAATTAAGGTTTGCAAATGCGCAAACACAAGCTGTACTTCTGCTATTTGCGGTTCGGTTTATACTGGCGGAGATACTGAAACATCAATGGCAATAAGCGCAGAAGGCCTTCCCGTTATTTCTTTTCAGGGCGGGGTCTGCAAATGTAAAACGCAAACTTGTACAGCTGCTACATGTTCTGTAATCAGCAGCAGTCATTACAATTCAATCGCAATAGGTTACGATAATAATCCTGTAATTTCTAGTTGCAGTGATTCTATTAATAATCTGAGAATTTGTAATTGCACCAACGCTACCTGTACCGTAGCTTCTTGCGGTACCATCGATTCGCTGTCAGATGAAAATAATAATTCAAATTGTCCAATTGCTATAGGCGCTGACGGCAATCCCATAATTGCTTATTACGATTACACTAATGCTTATCTTAGGATTGCAAAAGGTTTAGGTCTCCCGCAAACCGCAATTTCTTATTTTAACAATTATTTAAAAACCGATAACCAAATAAAATTAACAAGAACCCAGTGGGCGTCTCCGGCAACAACGAGCGCTATGTTTTTGGAAGCTAATCCGGCGGCGGAAGACGGCCTAACTTATTGGTTTGATAATTCTGACTATACAAATATTTCTACCACCACTGACAGCTCGGCTTCCTCAAGCATAACTTCCGCGGGTGGAAGCACTGCCACATCATCGCCAATTTTTGTTTTTACCGATAACCACGCAGCAAATACAAATTCTCTTTACAGCCGTTGGATCGGGCAATCGAACGTTGGAGCTTCTTCCAATAAAATTTATCTTCAAATTTTCCGTTTTGGAAATTCAAGTTCTACAACTTTGTGGGAAACTGTCGCCAGCTCAAGCGCCTGCACTGCAAATACTGACTGCACAATTGACGGAACCGTCACCGCTAATCTTTCCGATTATTATTTTCCAGAATATAAATTTAACGACTCAGCCGGCACGACAACTGCAGAGTTCTGGACATTCTGGAGAGTTTATCAGGACGGTGGCGCGGAAAATTTAAAAACTGATTATTGGGGCATACAATATGATGCTTTTCCTGCCCCTCCCTCCGCCGGAATTACTGTTTCTGGGGTAATATATACTGAAGAAGGAACGGGAGCCTATGATTGTTCAGGAAATAATTTAACAGTTAACTTAAAAGTAAATGGGGGAGAAACAATTTATTCAGGAACCTGTGAGGATGCAGATGGAAGTTATAATATAAGTGAAGTATTGGTTGGCGCAGTAGGTGACGTATTAACCGTATATCTAGATGGCGAAACTGAAAAAGCAAATGCAATTACTCGCGCCAGTTCAACAGATTATAATATTTCTGATTTAGATTTGTATCAAAACAGGATTATTGTCCGGCATGAAGATTCAACGCCTCTTAATATTTCAGATTTGGATTATTATGATTCTGGACAAGATGCAGATATTCTATTTTTAGCATCTTCAACTGCCGGCACTTTGACTGCTTCTGATACTTCTGAATTTTTTGTGAGGTCAGGAAGCACGTTTCTGTTTTATTCCACATCTACTGCTGGCACAATAAACCTTCATGATTTTGATAATAATGGAACTATAACTGCTTCTACAACAAAAGATATATCGGTATCAGGCATTTGGGACAATGACGGAATATTTAATGCGGCAAGTTCAACTGTAACTTTTACTTCTACTTTAGCCACTACCACAATCAAAACCGGAGGCTCTTCGTTCTATAATTTAACCTTTAATGGTTCAAATGGCGTCTGGACATTCCAAGATGATGCGACCACAACAAATGATTTAACCGTTACCGCAGGAACTGCATCCAGTACATATAATATGTATGTTTATGGAGGAGATGTGTTAGGAAATGGGACGTTGAATTGGTTGGGCGGAACATTTATGGTAGATGGTTCAGGATATTTTGGCGGGACATCAGAATGGACTTTTTATGATTTAACTTTTGGAGATGGAAGTATTTCAACTGCAATTACTGCAACAAGCACTGGGACCACAACTATTACCGATGTTTTAACTGTTTCTACAAGTCAAACCTTGAACGCCGGAGAAAAATCATGGGTGTTATCGGGTTCTGGAACTCCTTTTGTTTTGGATGGCGGCTTTGGCCCGGCGACTTCGACGTTTTATTACACGGCAACGGCAAATACCAATATAAAATCTACTCTTTATTATAATTTAAATCTTTCACCGTCTGGCGCCGGAACTCCCACATATACTTTAAGCATCATATCTCTTACCTGCAATAATAATTTAACAATTGGAGATGGTACAAATGAGGTTATTGTAAATATTGATACTAACGATCCGAGTTTAGATATAAATGGAAATTTTACATTGTCTGCCAATGCCACCACGGTTGCATCGAACCTTCGCACTCTTTCTGTTGCCGGCAATTGGACAAACTCCGGAAATTTTGATGCAAATTCGGGAACTACAACTTTTGACGCAACAGTACCTAGAACAATTACAACTGGCGGTTCACCTTTCTATAACTTATATTTTAATGGTTCAGGAGGTGGTTGGTGGACTTTCCAAGATGATGCAACCACAACTAATGATTTGACAGTTACTCAAGGAGCCGTCGTGATCAGCCACTATGACATGAATGTTTTGGGTGGCGATGTTACTGGAGATGGAACGCTAACTTGGTTAGACGGAACATTTATGGTAGATGGTACCGGCGAGTTTGGCGGGGCAACAGATTGGACATTTTATGATTTAACCTTTGGAGATGGTTCTGGTCCCCAAGCCACCACTACTGCAATTAATACGGCTACCACTACAATATCCAATTATCTGACAATTGCCGCAAATCAAGGGCTAGATGCAGGTTTTAGAGATTGGATTATTGCCGGCGCCTGTGCTGGAACTGCGCCATACACGCCTTTTCCTATCAGCGGTTCATTTAATGCCTCTTCATCAACCTTCAAATATACAAGTTGGGGAGACACAAATATTACTGCAACAACATATTATAATTTGGAATTAGGCGTCGGAGATCTAAATTTAACTTATAATTTAGGGACTACTACTGGCCAGACTATTGTTGTTAATAATGAATTTGTTATTGGCGACTCTGTAAATCCATTTACGGCTTCGGCAAATTTATATAATCCAATAATTGATGTAAATGGAAGCACAACTATTACTGCTTCAGCAGTTTTTGTCGCCTCAACCTCCGCAATAACCGTAGCTGGCAATTGGGAAAACTCCGGCACATTTACCGCAGCTTCTTCTACTGTAACCTTTGATGGTACTGCAGCCGGACAAAAAATTACAAGCGGTGGTTCTGCTTTCTATAATCTAACCTTTAATGGTTCGGGAGGGGCTTGGGCTTTCCAAGATGATGCTTCGACATCAAATAATTTTACAATTACAAATGGCGCAGTTACCGCACCCACAATTTTATCAGTTGGCGGTAATTGGAGCGTAACTTTACCCGGCGCTTTCACACACAACAGCGGAGAAATAATATTTATTGCCACAAATTCAGGCCATACAATTTCAGATGGCGGTTCTCCATTTTATAAAATTAATTTTAACGGAACGGGCGGCGAATGGTTATATTCTGACGGCACTTCTACCGCCCCTTCAACGACCACTGTTCAAGCTGGCACTCCTACTTTTCTTAATGCAAAAACCGGCGGCGTTTCGGTAACTGGAGGAACCTTATATGTTGATTGGTATTTAGGAATTCACGCTGTTGATGCAAATGATACGGATGTAAATATTGAAAATGCAACCTGTACTGTTTCTGAAGTTTCGGGCTCTAGCACTATTTGGAGTTACAATGCAGGAAGTTGGGGAGATGCGACAGATAGCGCAGTTGCAACAACAAGTAGCGGCGGTAAAACTCCGCAGCCAACTTCTGCCGGCGCAATAAGAATAAGGGAATACAAAAGAACGTCTTCGGCAACAACTACATACAACTATAATTTAACCGTTGCGGTTCTTGGATTTAGCGACTATGATTACTACTTAGATCAAGGTAATAAATATTTGACTTCAACTTCAAGCTTGGAAGCGCAAGATAATACGATATATGTTGGGTGGCACAGGCAAACAAACTCCTCAATGAATGGCTCCCCGCCATATAGCGGCCTGGATGCGCCGCCCGAAATGGGATCTTGGTATGTCGGTTTGACATCTGATTTACAGTTTGAAATCAGCACAGATCAAATTGATCTAACTTTAAACCAGGGCAATGATTTTACCGCGACTTCATTTATAACATTACTTGCCACAACATCTTATCCTACCGGATTTACAATCACAGCTGATATGCGGGATACTGAAGGAAAATTATCATCAACAACTGAAAGCGTTTATATTCAAAGATTTGCTTATAACAATATTAGTCCAGTTGCTTGGGATGAAAATTGCAATGCGAGTTCCACTCGATGCGGATTCGGATACAACACGGACGATCTTTCTCTTGCCGGCTCTGACACAAATTATGACCGGTATGCCAGCACTACTTTTTGCGGCTCGGATCTTTGCTGGTCAGGTTTTGCCACGACAATCGAAGCAGTAGATACTGTTGCCGACACTTCTTCTGGCGGCGGGCAAAATAACACAATTATATTAAAGGCATCAGTGGCTTCAACCCAGCAAGCCGACGTTTACGAAGGAACAATATATTTAACATGTACGGCAAACTACTAAAAATATAAGCTGATGAACGCTGATACCAACGCTGAAAAACGCTGATAAGAAAAACGCTGATAAAAAATATGGATAAAAAAATTGTAAAAGATTTTCTTTATGAAAAAGAAACCTACTTAATTAGAGGAGCGTGTTTTGAAGTATGGAAAGAATTTGGCGGAGCATTTAAAGAAAAGGTTGTTGATAGGGCTTTAAATGTAGAACTAAAAAATCTCGGCTTAAATGTAGAAAGTCAAAAAATAATAGACGTTTATTTTCGGGACAAGAAAATTGCCTCATATGTTCCCGATAAAATTATCAATAATGCTGTTTTGTTAGAAATTAAATGCAAGCCGTTTTTAACTCGAGAAGATGAGAGACAATTTTGGTTATACCTCAAAGGTTCAAAATATAAGCTGGGGTTATTAATAAACTTCGGACCAAAGAAATTGGAAATAAAAAGAAGAATTTATGATAAGGCAAGAGAAAAAACGTTTCAGCGTAAATCAGCGTTGCTATCTGCGTTCATCAGCTTCTATATAATGGCTAATTTATTTTTCCCCATTACAGCAAAAGCAGAAGGTGTAGCTAAACTTGGTTTGTCTGTCTCTCCTCAAGTTTTTGAATTGGAAGTTTTCCCCGGAGAAAAAATTATCAGGAGAATAAATGTCAAAAATCTAAGCGATGTCCCGCTTCCTATTTCTATAAGAACTACGGATTTTACCGCAAAAGACGATTCTGGAGAAATGGAATTTGATGATGCTTCACAAGACATTTCAATTGCCTCAAGAAAATGGTTTAATTTTGAAAAAGCAGATTTTATTTTAGACGTAAACGAAACCGAAGTTATAAATTTCGAAATTTCAATCCCAAAAGAAGCCGAGCCCGGCGGCCATTATTCGGTAATTCTTTTTGAACCCCAACTTCCTTCGTTTTATTTTAAAGAAGGCCAGCCAAAAACCGTTCCTATTGTCGGAGTTTTATTTTTAATATCGGTTAGAGTTTTTTCGCTTGAACCTTTAGAATCTAAAAATTTAGTTGAGATTGTTGAATTCAAAATCCCAAAAGAAAAAACTTTGCAAAATTTGGGAAAAGTTATGGCAAGTTTAGTTGATGTGGTTCCCGGAGTCCAAGCAGCTGAAGTAAGCATCGTTGAAAAAACTCCGGATTCTGTAATTTTGCGGATTAAAAATAATGATATTTATCATCACAAACTAAACGGCAAAATTTTAGTTTATAATTCCTTTGGGAAAAAAGTAGGGGAGTCAGAAGTTAAAAAAACAACAATTTTGCCCGGGAAAATCCGCAAATTCCCAGTCAGTTTTTCTGAGATTCCAGCGAATAAAATAAAATGGCTGCCTGCTTTCCTTTCTAATTTTATTTACCAAAATAATTCTTTTGGTAAATATAAAATAGTATTGGAATTAGAAGAAGAAAAAAACCAAATAGAATTAAATCAAACATTAGGCTTTTGGATTTTCCCGTGGAAAATAATCTTAATAATCACATTTGCTTTGGGCATTTTGATTTTATTGCGGAAACGGATTTTTGCAGCAGTACGAATGATATTTAAATCAAATCTTAAAAATCAAAAATCTCCGCCCAAGGCGGACCAACCTTGGGCTGGAAAAATATGATCAAACGGGATTTTTCAAAAAGCGAAGATTTTAAACGAAGACTTTATCAATTTGTTCTGCGACTCATTCGTTTTGTTGATAAATTACCTGAAAATAGAACAACACGAATTTTAGGAGACCAATTAGTGAGAAGCGGGACAAGCATTCTCGCCAATTATATCGAGGGAAAAGCGGCCAGTTCACGAAAAGATTATACGAATTTTTTTAATCATTCTTTAAAATCCGCAAATGAAAGCAAAGTTTGGCTGGCAATTTTAAAAGATTTGAATTATGATAAAACTATGGAAACAGAATGGTTGCTAAATGAACTTACAGAAATTTCCCGCATCTTTGCTTCAAGTATTCTTACATTGAAAGGAAAAAGAAATTCTGCTTGAAGCCATTAATGCCTATTTGATATTTTATTTTTGATATTTGATATCCTTTTGACTTTTCCACAGCTTGACATGAATTTTTATGCTATAATAAACAAAGTATAAAAACTACCTGACAGGTCGAGGGGTAGAAATTAAAAATCAATCTAAAAATTAATAAGAATGGCAGAAAGAATTAAGAAGAATTGGGAAATAAATCTAGTTTTATTTATTGGGTTGGTTTTGGCAATCGTGGGCGTTGTTAGTTTATTCGGAATGAAGCCGTCAACAAATAATGCTTTAGCTGCCGCTACTTCCGTAACTGTTACAGCTACAGTTTCTGAATGGCTTTCAATTACTGGCTCTACAACAAGCGTTGCAATTTTGCCCGCCCTAGTTGATACATCGGGAAATCTTGCAACAGGTACCAGCCAAATCGTGACTCTAACATGCGGAACAAACCACGATGATGGATTTAGTCTGACTGTTAAGAGCGATAATGCCGCATTAATCTATAATGCAACATCTATTGCAAGTCACGCTTCGGGAAGCACTACTATTGAAATCGGAACTGACGGCTATGGGGTCCAGGCAAGTTCCAGCGACGCAACTATTGACCCGATATATAATTATTGGGATAATGAACCTCTTCAAATAGTTGGAACTGCTTCGACAACCGCACAAACCTTGGCAACGAATGGAGTGCCAGAGTCTGGTCAGATAATTGATGTAAGATTTAAAGCAACTACGTCTAATCAGAAAACAGCAGGAACCTACACTGATACAATAGACTTTACCCTGCTTCCAGCATCCTAGTTTACAACCACTTATTTTCGTGGTATATTTTTTTATTATGAGAAGATGGCTCATCATTTGTTTGATGGGTGTGTGTTTATTCGGATTTTGCAATAGGCAGGTTATCAATGCTGCAACTACTATCGCTGTATCTCCGACAGTTTTTGAATTGACCGGAAACCCTGGTGAAGTAATTGAAAATCAGGTAAAAATTTCAAACCCCAGCGATAGCCAGGTCGGTATTAAAATGGCTGTTGAAGATATAGCGCCCACTGGCGAAGCAGGTTATGTAATTCCTGAACCGGCCGAAACAGAAACCTATTCGTTGGCAAACTGGATAAAATGCACTCCAAATGAATTTGTCTTGGAGCCCGGGCAATCCCAATGGGTAAGTTTTTCGATTACAATTCCTAATAATGCTGAGCCCGGCGGCCATTATGGAACTGTCTTGGCTGCCAGCGCATCAATTGCAGGGTCTAATATTACAGGCACCGCGCTTGTTACAAGAATTGGAACACTGGTTTTATTGACCACGCCCGGCAAAATGAAAGAATTTTTGGCTGTTAAAGATTTTTATGTTTCCAGCACTATTCCTTATTTTGAATACGGGCCGGTTTATTTTAATGCTAAATTCGAAAATTTAGGAAATGTTCACGTGCGGCCATTGGCCATGGTTACGGTTACGAATTGGCTTGGACAAAAAGTTGGCGTTGCGACGATAAAACAACAAAATGTTTTGCCTCGCGCAGTGCGAAAATTCGATGCTGTCTTGGATAAAAAATGGTTTTGGGCTGGAAAATATACCGCAACAATTACAGGTACCTATGGTTCTGAAAATTCTTTGGTTCCGGTCGTGATTACATTTTGGGCTTTCCCTTGGAAATTCGGATTAATAATATTGGCGAGTATTATAATTTTGATTTTAATGAGAAACAGGCTGATTTCGGCAATAAAAATTTTAGTTCGGGGGGAGAGATATTAACTATTTTTTTTCTTTGCAATGAAACCGCCCTTTAATAAATTTGGGGACGGTTTTTGTTTTCGTTCGCATTTTCCACTCGTAAATTTTAAAAGAGGATGTTAAAATACGTAAATGCACGGGATTGGTTTTAGAAAAATAACTGTTTTTCTTTTTGGAATTATTTTAATGCTTTTTCCAGTTTTTGTTTTTGCACAGGAAGTTGATATTACTGTAAGCGCAGTTGTGCAAAGCTCAACAACAACTCCCTCGCCTTATTGCGGAGATACGTCCTGCAACGGCGGAGAAACTTGTGCAACCTGCCCGGTAGATTGCGGAAATTGCGGAGGCGGGGGAGGCGGCGGCGGCGGAACTTCGTATGTGTCGCCGGAAACTAAAGTTATTTTCAAAGGAAGAGCATATCCGCAAGCTGTTTTAACTTTAATGAAGAATGGAGCAATTGCTGCCACTTTTCGCGCAGAAAACTCCGGTTTATTTGAAAGAACAATTCAAAGCATTGCCGCAGGAAATTATAATTTTTCAATTTTTGCCGAGGATACTGATGGAAGAAGGTCTGTAACCATAGGTTTTAGCGTTGGCGTTTTGGCTGACAGAACCACAACGGTTTCGGGAATTTTTTTAGCACCTACAATTGATTTGGGTCCCACCCAAGTGGAAAAAGGAAATCCAGTTGATATTTATGGCCAATCCTTCCCGGCAAGCCAAGTAAGTATTTTTGTCGCTTCAAATGAAATCGTAAAAAATGCATCAACTTCTGCAAATGGCAAATGGTCTTATAAATTAGACACAACTCCGTTGGAAGAAAGCGGACATGAAGCAAGAGCCAAAGCGGCTTTTGGCGCTGGCGAACAAAGCTCGTTTTCGCAAACAATGTCTTTTTTGGTTGTAAAAAAGGGGGCCATGGTCTGCAAAGGGGCTGATTTGAACTTTGACGGAAAGGTAAATTTAGTTGATTTTTCTATACTTTTATATTATTGGCATCAGAAAAAACCGGCAAACATCTGTGCGGATATCAATCATGATGGTATAGTAGATTTAATAGACTTCTCAATAATGATGTATTATTGGACGAAATAAATTAAAAATGAAAAATAAAAAATTAAAAATTATAAACTGGCGATTCTGCACCTTGCTTTCATTTGTTTTATTTGCTGGATTCTATATTCTAAATCCTTCGTTTTTGAAAGCCTCCACATTATATTTTTCTTCCGATAGCGGGACTTATCAAAACGAGGATACTTTTATTGTTGACGTAAGACTAGATGCAGAAGGCGAAAATATTAACACGTGCGGGATTAACATAGGTTTCCCAAAAGATTATTTGCAAATTGTAGATATAAGCACCGGAGAATCGATTTTAACGCTTTGGCCAAAAAGTCCGGCATTTTCAAATACCGAAGGTGAAATTTCATTTATTGGCGGGGTGCCCGGAGGATTTTCCGGCGATGGAAAATTGGTTTCATTAGCTTTCCGCGCCGTAAATTCCGCTATTGCCCAAATAAATTTCAACAGCGATTCGCAAGTTTTATTAAATGATGGTTCGGGAACTCCCGATAAACTGAATTTTTCGGCGGCAAATTTTACAATTTTATTAAAAACATCCGATACCGTAAAAAATGAATGGGAAGAAAAAATTTCCGAAGATAAAGCGCCCCCAGAAAATTTTGAAATAAAATTAGGGAAAGACAAAGTCGCATTTTCGGGAAAATATTTCATCGCGTTCTTTACAACTGATGCGCAAACTGGAATTGACCATTACGAAATAAAAGAGGGGAATGGCGATTGGAAAATAGGGCAGAGCCCCTATCTTCTGGAAGATCAAAAACTAAAAAGCAGGATATTTGTGAAAGCTATTGATAAGGCCGGAAACGAAAGAATTTCCGAATTAGTCCCGTCCAAAAGATTAAGTTTCTATTTAATAATCACTTTACTAATCTTTGGCGTATTTGCGATTTACTGGTTAGTATATAGAAAAAAAGAACGCAAAAAAATAATTAAATGAAGTTTTTTCCTAAAATAAAATCAAAGATATTTTTCACTTTTCTAGCGGTGTTATTTTTGATTTTTAATTTTTGCTTTTTAATATCTGCGAATAATGTTTATGCTACTGGCGCTTCCTTTTATCTTTCTCCGAATTCCGGGACATTTTATGTGGGAAATACGTTTGATGTTTCGATTTTTGTAAATACCGGCAGCAATAACATTAACGCAATTCAGGCGGATTTAAAATTTGATCCCAAGAAGCTGCAGATTGCCAGTCCGACAGCCGGAAAATCTTTTATTTCTGTCTGGGTTGCCCAGCCCGCCTATTCAAATTCCGAAGGGACCGCTTCTTTTCAGGGAGGAATGCCTTCTCCCGGAATCAATACTTCTGCTGGATTGGTTTCTACAATCACTTTTCGCGCCGTTTCTCCGGGAAATACTACAATTTATTTTCAAGACACTTCAAAAATTCTTTTGGATGACGGAAAAGGCACAAACGTTTTATCGTCTATGGGCAGAGGGGTTTACAGCTTAACTATACCTCCGCCAGAAGGCCCGGAAGTTTTTTCTCCAACTCATTCTGACCAAAACAAATGGTATAAAAACAACAATCCAACTTTTGCGTGGGTAAAAGGCGAAGGCGTTGCCGAATTCAGCTACAGCATAGACAATGATCCCCAGGGGATTCCCGATAACAATTCAGAGGGAGATATTGATTCAGTTTCTTATTCAAATTTAGCGGACGGGATCTTTTATTTCCACATTAAAGCGAAAAAAGCCAATGTTTGGGGAGGAATTTCCCACTATTTAGTGCAAATAGATGCAACTCCGCCGGCGTCGTTTTTACCAAATGCCAGCCCGGCAGAAAAAACAACAACAAAAAATCCAATTATTTCATTTATTACAACCGATGCTTTGTCTGGCTTTGACCATTTTGAAACAAAAATAATTGATATAACTCCGGGCAGGCAAGAAAAAGAAACAGCGTTTTTTATGGAAACCGCAAGCCCCTATAAGTTGCCCGAGCTATCGGTTGGAAAGTATTTAATTGTCGTCCGCGCTTTTGATGCGGCGGGCAACTGGCAAGACGAAACTTTGCAAATTCAAATCATTCCCGCCGGCATATATATTACAAGAGAAGGCATATTTTTTTGGGGATTCTTTTTGCCTTGGTGGCTGATTTCTCTAATAATTTTCCTGATTTTGGTGTCGGTCATCTGGATTTTATTGGGAATAAACCGAAAGAAAAAGAAAAAACAAAACGAATTAAAAATAAGATTAATTAAAAAACAGGAAGAAATTCAAAAACAAGAAGAAGAATTAAAGGGGTTAAAATGAAAAAATTAGCTTTTGTTCTGTCATTTTTAATAATTTTCCTTTTTTCAGCAACTGAAATAAAAGCTGCCAATGCATCGCTGTTTTTTGAACCTGCGGCGGGAAACTATGAGGTTTACAGCCAGTTTTCGGTAAAAATTAAAGTAGACAGCGATGGTGCCCCAATAAACGCGTCGAAAGCCACAATTTCATTTCCGGCAAATATATTGGAAGTAGTCAGCGTGTCAAAGTCCGGCTCTATATTCCAGCTTTGGCCAGAAGAGCCGGTTTTTTCAAATTCACAAGGAAAAATTACTTATGGCGGCGGAGTGCCGGCTCCCGGATTTACCGGAGTTGGAACCATTTTGGTTGTTAATTTCCGCGGGAAAGTTTCAGGAACTGCCAAGGTTTCAATTTCTGATGCGTTAGTTTTGGCCGCGGACGGCCGAGGAACAGACATTTTGACTAGCGTTTCTGATGGAAATTATAAAATAGAAAAAGGCGTACCAGTAACGCCGGGGTTGCCAGAAAAACCAAAAATTAGTTCGAACACGCATCCAAAAGAAAATAGCTGGTATAATAATTCAAATCCGGAATTTCTATGGAATATCTCTTCAGAAATTATCGGAGTTTCAACTGAATTTGACCAAAAGTCGCAAACCCAGCCAAAACAAAAATCAGAAGGCATTTTTAATTCAGAGAAGTTTGAAAAAACTGAAGATGGAATCTGGTATTTCCATTTAAAGGTGCAAAACAATGTTGGCTGGAGCGAAACTGCGCATTACCGGGTTCAGATTGATACAAAATCTCCCGGGTCATTTGATATTAGAATTGACAACGAAGGGGATCTGGCAAACCCAAACCCTGATTTATATTTTGAAGCAAAAGACGAATTGTCGGGAATTAGCCATTACGAAATAAAGATTGATGACAAAGACACTTTTTCGGTAGTGCCGGCTGACACAAATCCTTATCATGTGCCCTTTCAGTCGCCCGGAACTTATGAAATTACAATAAAAGCCCTTGATAAAGCCGGCAATACCGTAAAATCTGAAACAATCTTGGAAGTTGAATCAATTGAACCGCCAAAAATATTAATTTATCCAAAAACTTACATTTCTGGAAAAGATACTTTTTACATAGAAGGCACTGCTTTGCCTAATTCCACAATTTTAATATTTTTAGAAAGCAAGGAAAATAAAGCTAAAAATTGGGAAGCCAAAAGCGATAAAGATGGAAACTGGTCTTTTACAACCGAAGAGTTTTTAAAATCCGGAAACTATGCGTTATATGCCAGAACAAGAAACGCAAAAGGAGCCATAAGCAATCCTTCACCATCTTATTCTGTTAAAGTGATTTTGTCTGGGATTGCGATTGGCCCCTTCATATTCACTTATTCCACTTTTTTCTCGGCTTTAATTGTCCTTTTGATTTTAATGGCGATATTCCTAATTCTTCTTATTCTTCGGAAAAATAGAAAAGAAAAAGACCGTTTGATAAAAGAAACACGGGAAGCCGCGGAAAGTTTGAAGAAAAATTTTGAAAAATTAAGAAAAGATTTGGAATTAAGAATTGAATATTTTGACTCAAAGCCGGGTTTAAGTCCTGATGAAAAGAAGTTAAGAGACAGATTGTTTTATTTCCTAAAGAGTTCTGAAGATGCGATCAGAAAAGAAATAGAAGACATTGAAAAAGAGTTAAAATAAGATGGATTTTATGCAACTTCTTTTTGGAACGTGATTGACAAAATCATCCACTTTTTTTATAGTTAGCAAGAGATGCTTCTAAAAATAGAAGCATTAGTTTTAAAAAAAGGAGGGCTGCTATGGAGCTGAGGTCTGGAAATTTTAGTGATATGGGCAGAATACCCGAAAAATGCGGGCTTGCCGGAGGAAATAAGTCTCCAAGATTAATTTGGAGCGCCGTTCCCGAGGGAACAAAAAGTTTCGCCATTATAATGGCGGACCTAGATATTCCATGGGGAACGGAATTCCCCGGGATAGGCATGCTGCCACCTAAAGGCACATTGCCAGACAATCTGTTTATCCACTGGATAATAGTGGATATCCCTGCGGTTGTCCGCGCTATACCCGAGGGCGCGAGTCCAAATAATTTCGTGCCTCGAGTGAAAGAATTGAAAAATAATTTCAATATGCTGCCTATGCCCGGACTGCCGACAAATAGCTACGGGGGCCCGGGAACGCCGGCTAATGTCCCGGCGCATCGGTATGAATTTACTTTGTATGCGCTGGATACAGAAACGCTGGGATTGGCGGAAAATGCAGATTATACCGCATTTAAAGCCGCAATTTCCGGCCATATCAAAGCCAAAGCTAGCATTACTGGATACTTTGGCGGCGAAATTCTAAAGTAATTTTTTCCAAACAAAAACAAAGAGCTGGTGGGTAATTTCCACCAGCTTATTTTTTATAAAACAAAGAAATAATTTTACTCAAAAATTATTCCAATAAATTTAGTATGGCCTTTTAAAAATTCTTTTGCGGCCTTTTTTCGTTTACCTTCCGGTTGCAATTCCTTGATTATTAAATAATCTTTTCCGGTTTGAACGGCAATTTCTTCGTTGGTTGCCATGAATGTTTTTCCCGGCACACCAAAAGGGCCATGCTGTGTTTGTGCCAAAACTCCAGCTTTTATAATTTTTAGCCTTATTAAATTGTCGCCGTTTTTAAAAAACGTATAGCTTCCCGGCCAATCGTCAAATGCCCGGATTTGCCTATCTATTTCTTTTGCTGGTTTTTTCCAGTCAATTTTTCCATCTTCTTTTTTGATAATTTTTGTATAGGTTGCCATTTTTTCATCTTGAATTATTTGTTTAATTGCGCCAGTTACCCAAGAGGGGATTGTATTTATAAGAAGTTTTGCCCCAATTTTTGCCAACTTTTCATGGAGCTGTATCGCGTTTTCATTTATTTCAATTGGAACTTTTTTTTGCGTTAAAATCGGACCGTGATCCATTTTTTCATCCATTAACATAATTGTTGCTCCCGTTTCTTTGTCTCCGTTTAGAATAGCATTTTGAACAGGGGAAGGACCGCGATATTTTGGCAAAAGAGATGGATGAACGTTTATGGACCTATATTTTGGAATTTCCAAAATTTCTTTTGGTAAAATTTGTCCGTAAGCCGCAACGATTATTAAATCTGGCCTTAGTTTTTCAATTTCATTTTTGCAATTTATAATTTTTTCTGGCTGCAAAACAGAAATGCCGTATTTTTCCGCTACAATTTTAACCGGCGGGGGAGTGATAATCTGCTTTCTGCCTTTGGGTTTATCGGTTTCGGTTATGACCAAAGCCGGCCTGTAATCTGTTTTTGCAAGCTCTTCTAAAATAACTGCTCCGAATTCCGGGGTTCCGATAAAAACAATTTTCATAACTCGATGCAAATATACTAATTTATACTAATTATACCAATTTTACTATTTAATTATTCTCCATTCGATTTCTGCTTCTTTTCCGGCAAATTCAAGCCAGCTGCCAGCTGAATCAATAACATACCATTTCTTTTTAGTTTCGGACCAAATCATTGGCATGTTTCGGAAAAAAGGTTTTTTTACCACTTCTTTTGGCTTTAGCATATCCAATTCCAGCCATTTTTTAAAAACCGTTTCAATCGCATAATCTAAATTTCTGGATCTTGCCCATTTGGCAACCTTGTCAATAGCTTCTTTTGCTTTTTCTATTGAGCCCGCCAGAATTAATAACTGTTTTGCCGGTTTTGTAAACCTTGAATAAATTATTTTCTTTTTTCTAGCATTTTCTTTTAATGTGCTTAGCGACAATCCTTTTGTTTGGAAATAATAAGTGATAATTTGCTGAAGTGCGGTCTCTTCCTCTAATTCATTAAAATATTTAATTTTTTCCTTTTTTAAATATTCTTCAATTTTTTTTGAAATACTTTCTCCAACGCCTGGTATTGATTTTATACCTTTTTGCCCCTTTTCTTTATAAATTACAGAAATATCACAATCTAAATTTTCCAGAGCTTTTGCGGCTTTCCGGTAAGCTGCGGGCTTGAAAGCCACTCCCTTTATTTCCAAAAGATTTGCGATTTCATTGAATATTTTTGCCAATTCTTGATTATTTTCCATATTTTGGAAATTATTGGTATTTCTCAACTGTAAATTTATAAATTGAAATTTTTTCTTTGGGGTCAATGCCTCCTTTCTGGCAACAAATTGAAATTTGTTCCTCAACTGTATCCACGCCCTCCAAATCTGGAAGCAAGAGCCCGCATTTTCTACCCGACCTTACAATTATACCAAATTTTTTAGGATTTAACTCCTTTATATCTGAAATTAGTCCAGGTTCATTTAAAATGTAAACGGTGTAAGAAAGTTGGGGCAGTTCATCGGCCTGAACCGTATCAAATCTATAATCTTCAGTCGCCGCAGAAATTGCATTATAAATGATTTCCTCAGCAACATTATTACGAGTTGGCAAATAAGTTCCGATACATCCTCGTAATTTACCATTTTTTTCAAGCGTTACAAAAGCTCCAGCTTTTTTCTCCAAAAATTCTTTTGATAAATCAGAGGGCAAGGAAATTATTTTCCCCTCGTTTATGTAAGTTTCTACCGCCTTTTTTGCCAATACCGCAAAGGGATGCATATTAGTGAAAAAATGAATTTTTAATTCTTTCGGCCTCTTTTTCGACTAATTCTCCCTCATACTCGCCACTGTGGGCGGTAGCGCCATCATAAACCGGCCTTTTTTGATCCAAATGAAGATTGAAAATAACATTTTGGCCGTCAATTTTTAAATAAACGTGAAATCTTGGATAAGCGCCGGCGATTGGATGAATAAAATTTAATTCTCCAGTTCTTTCGTCCGTACCTAAAAAGTGATAGTTAATGTTTCGCATTAAATTGTAAATATTTTCTTTTAATGGTCCTTTTATTTCAAATCTCATTTTCTTTTCCTGCCAATTGCCCGCAGGCGGCTTTAATTTCTTTTCCGAAACGATATCTCTGGGTAACAACAACCCCCATTTTTTCCAAAATTTCTTTGAATTTTTTAATTTTCCAGCCGGGAGAGGGCTTGAATTCGGAATGCCCGATTGGATTAAACGATATTAAATTCACAAAATAAAATCCACGATCTTCCCGGGAAAAATTTTTTTGGTTTCCGAAATGCAGGTTATAAATTAAAAGTTTAGCTAATTCTTCGGCTTGGGCTTCGGAATCGTTCACCCCGTCTATCATCAGGTATTCAAACATAACCCTCCTTCCCGTTTTTTTTATATAATCATCAACTGACGCCAAAATTTTCTCAATCGGATATTTTTCATTAATCGGCATTAATCTCGAGCGGATTTCATTATTCGGCGCATGCAGGGAAATTGCCAAATTTATCTGCATTTTTTCATTTGCCAATCTTTCAATTCCTTCAATAATACCGCAAGTGGAAATGGAAATATGACGCGCTCCTAAATTAAAACCATCTTTATCGTTTAAAATTTTAGTAGCTGCCAAAACGTTATCATAATTTAAAAATGGCTCTCCCATTCCCATAAAAACTACATTTGTCACTTTTTCATTGGATTTTTTCAAAAATCTTGCAAAAAATAAAACCTGATCAATAATTTCTTCGGCAGATAAATTTCGGTTAAAACCCTGCTGCCCAGTTGCGCAAAACTGACAATTCATTGCGCAGCCGGCTTGAGAGGAAACGCAAACTGTTCTGCGGCCAGCTTGCGGTGAGTTTGTCAAATCCACTTCATGTTTCATTAAAACTGTTTCTATCTGCAACCCATCATTTAACACAAAAAGGGCTTTTGTAGTTTGGTTGTTTTTTGATGCTAAGATCTTTTCTTCTTTTAATTCCAAAATCGGGTAATTTTCCGCTAATTTTTGGCGCAATTCTTTGGGCAAAGTCGTAACTTTTTCCCAATCATCAATTAAATCAACAAAAACAGCTTTTTTTATTTGTTTTAACCTGAATTTCGGCTCTCCTGTTAAAATTTCTTCCAAATTTTTCATACTATATCATTTTACAACCTTTCTAATATTTTTAATTCAAGCTTGTCAGCCCTATTGTCGTAAGTTGCAAAAGTGGCTTTATAGAAAACTCCGGATAAATTTCCGGGATTTACCAGCTGAGTTTTTCCAACCGTTTTTACCCAGGGTTTGTGATTATGACCGTAAAATACTAAATCATATTTTTCTTTCATTGCCAACTCTCCAGCAATTTTTGGAAAATGCGTAAAAGCAACTTTTTTATTTCTAACTGATACTTCTCCAAATTCGTCATAAATTTTCAAGCGGGGGATTATGTCAAAATCTCCCAAGTCGCAGTTGCCACGAGATAAATAAATTTTCCCTTTGTAATCTCCGAGGGCTTCTTTAAAAATTTCTTGATTTGAAACATCTCCGCAGTGGATAATTATTTTTATTTTTTCTTTTTTAATCCAGTCTACGGCTTTTTTTAGATTTGGCAGATTATCGTGACTGTCGGAGATGATGGCAATTTTCATATTAAATTTTTATTCCGCGTTGTTTTAATTCCTCTAATTTTCTTTTTGAGCAATCCTCGCATCGAAACTGGGGGGCAACATCCTGCATTCTGTCATAGTTTCCGGCTTTTACAACCCTATAACCGCGGCATAATTTTCCGCAGTCAGCGCACTTTATATTTTCTTTTATTTCCCAAAGAGGAGCTAAAATTGTGCTTTTGAATATCCATTTATCAACCCAAAAAAATATGAGGCCGCCAATTAAGTTTGCAACCGCAGATCCTATCCAATCTTCCTTTGTCCCGAAAAGCGAGGGAGAATGCTTAAAATAAGCGATTACCGGAGCCAATATCGGCGTGCTAAGCTGCCACCTGATTAAATATGCTAAGTATTTTTTTATAAGGTCTTTCATATTTTTAATGCAATTTAAAGTTAGCTACTAAATAACCTACGCCGAATGGGCCCTCATAAGATAAAATTTCGGCATGCCAGTTAATTTTTGCCGCTTCTAAAATTCCAAGCATAAAACAAAAAGATCTTAATCCGCATTCTCCGGCTTGAGGATAATCATCTTCCAAGTTTAAGATTTTCTCAATATTTTTCTTTTTTAATGCGTCAATTAAATCCTTGTCAAATTTTGGACCTTCCGGAGAAAACCCGTAAGGGCCATCTTCTTTTAAACAGTGAGACAGATCTCCTGACGCAATTAAAGCATATTTTTTATTTTTATCCAGCGTTTCATAAACTTTTTTCCCGTCATTAAAATAAAATTCAGGCGTTTCCAAACCCATCATATATTGTTTAAACTCTCCTTTAAAATTGGGGGCAAGGAAAAATAATGGCACATTAAAGCCCCAATCGGGGTGGGGAGAGGAAATTATTATTGAATCGGGTTTTGCTTCGGCGAATTTCTGTCCCAATAATTCTAAACTTTCAACCGTTTTTATTACTTGCTTTCGGTCTTCCTCTGACCCGATCGATGGCAAGATAATCGGCGGGTGAGGGGATATGCAAGCGAAGATTATTTGGCTATTTAGCATTTTAACTATTTAACATTAGTTAATAATATTCAAATCTGTGCCACACTGCGGACATTTTCCTGACTTATCTTTTCTGGAAATGCTGTAACCTGTTCGACTGATAGCTATCGTCCCGCATTTTGGGCACAGAGTGTCTTCAGAGTCCAAACCCGGCATATTACCGGTATAAACATATTTTAGACCAGCTTCTTTTCCGATTTTCCAAGCCATTTTTAGGGTTTCAACTGGAGTTTCTGGCAAGTGCTTTAATTTCCAAGAAATTTCTCCGGAAAACTGGGTAATATGCCAAGGAGTTTCTGCGCCCAGTTCTTTATAAATAAATTTTGCAATATCTTTAAAGTTTTTTTCGGAATCGCTTAAAGTTGGAATCGCCAAAGTTATTATTTCCACCCAAACTCCGGATTTTTTCATTATTTTGCAGGTATCTAAAACCGGCTGTAATCTCGAGCCACAATTCTTTTTGTAAAAATCATCGGAAAAACTTTTAATATCAATTCGGTTTGCATCAAGATAGGGGATTACCATTTTTGCAGATTCTTTACTCATAAAACCGTTTGAAACCCAAGCATTTTTCAGACCTTTTGCTTTTGCGCACTTCATTACATCCAGGGCATATTCTGAAAAAATAGTAGGTTCAGTATAGGTGTAGGAAATACTTGGCAGTTTTTGATTTTCCGCAATTTTTACAATATCTTCTGGAGGAATAAATTCCCCGGGAATTTTCGCCTCGCCCTTAAATCCTTGGGAAATATCCCAGTTTTGGCAATTCGAACATTTAAAATTGCAGCCGACAGTCGCGATAGATAAGGTATTAGTGCCGGGTAAAAAATGGTAAAATGGCTTTTTTTCGATAGGGTCGATATTACAGGCAATTATTTTCCCATAGTTTTTGGCAAATAATTTTCCATCAATGTTTTCTCTTACTCCGCAAATCCCTCGGTTTCCGGGAACAATCACGCAATAATGCGCGCAATTCTGGCATTGCACATTCTTTTCATTAAGTTTTTTGTATAAATTAACTTCTTTTACCATCCTTAATGCTTTGGATTACATAAATATCGTAATTATTCATATCTCTAACGGGGCTACATTTTCAATTTAATTTTATCATTATTTATGGACTTTAAGAAGAAGCATTTCCGTAATTGGTTGCTAGTTTTAAGCACACCATCGTGGCTTGATTTTTTTATCTAACGATATAGTATGAAAAAAGAAAAGTGATAGCACTTTTCTAATATAATAAGAGGTGAAGACATGACAACACAAGCAGTAATACCAAAACGATATGTGGTTTGCAAGCCAAAAGAAAGTAAGTGCAATATCTGCGGCGGATTCGTGCCTGACGGAGATTGCATGTGCGCAAACGGACACGAACCGGGTAAAAGCTACCTGCGCCGGCCCTTGAAAATAATGATGAAATGATTTGTTTTTATTTTCGTCTTCTAAAGGACGTCAACCCAAAAACCGACGTCCTTTTTGTTTAGGGCGTGATTTTTACAGTTGTGGATAAATGACCTTGACAAGATGTTAGAATAATATAACATTAAGTTAGTTGAATATAACAAAATGTTAAATATAATTAACTATAAAAAATATGAAAAAAGACAAAGTTCGTTTAATTATTATGACAATACTTAGCATCACGGTTTTATCCACCGTTGCTTTGTACGCCTTTGAAGTGATCGCCAAAAAAGAAACAAGTCGTGGAACCATAATTTCTTTTTTAATCCCGGTTATAGTGGTTTTGTTTATGCTCTTCTTTATCAAAAGACGATATAAAGACGTAAAGGAAGGTATGCCCATTGAAGATGAAAGATCTAAAAAAGTTACAATACAGGCATCCGCCGCAAGTTTTCAGTTTTCATTATATTGGCTGCTCGCCATATCTTGGTTTGAGCCATTTTTTGCCAAAGTGTTATTCGGCGCGGAAAAATTGGACGCCAGCCAAACAGTAGGTGGCGCTATCGCCGGCATGGCCATTTTCTTTTTTATTTTCTGGCTTTACTACGATAAAAAAGGGAAGTTGATTTAATTCTATGAAAAACAGGATAAAAGAATTCAGGGCAAAATACGATCTGACCCAAGAAGAACTGGCAAAAAAAGTCGGCGTCCGGCGAGAAACAATCATTTATTTGGAGCAGAACAAATACAATCCTTCGCTTTGCCTTGCGCACGAAGTGGCCAAGGCCCTTAAAACGACAATTGATGAATTGTTTGATTTTAAGGACTAAGCAATAATAAATTAAAAGATTCCTCGGGCTTGAATTTTTTGTAGAACTTGATAGTTTGCGTATAGTACACAAAAAGGAGCAGATAAAAAGGAGCAGATAAAAATGAAAGCAGAAAAAGTATGGAACACTCCAAGTTCTTTAAATGAAATAAAAGGATTTGTTTGGTGGACTGTCGCGCCGATGGCGATTTTCAATTATCTGGGTATCTTACTAAGTATAGAGAAAGGAGATGATGAGATATACAAAATTAAGTTTTTAGTGAAAGCGATTTCTGGTCGGGCTTTTGATTATCAACCTTCGACAGAAAAAATATTAACTCTTCTTTTTAAGGATAATGTCCAATTTTACACTAATCCGAGAGAGGCAGAAAAGATTTTTTCAGATGGCGTTGTCAAGCTAGAGAAACTTTTTTCCATAGCGTCTATGGGAAAAATGGAAGACGTTATGTTGGAACCAGAATAAGCTCTCGAATATTCTCGGGAGCTTTTTATTTCATTCTAAATTCATAAGAATAAAAACGGGCTCTTGATAGAGCCCTAGATAATTGTATAATTTATTCCTACCAATCTAAGTCTGGATTGGTAAAATTTATGTTTTTGCCGTTTAAATGTTCAACGATTTCCGCCACCGAACAGTCATAAAAATCTCTACCATTAATATAGTCCTTCCTATAAAGGTAGAGAACCTCGATATCGGTCATAAGGGCGAGAACTAATGCCGGATTAACATTTCCGATCAATTTAGTTTCGGAAAGGAATGAATAAATTTTTCCTAAGATTTCCACGCTGTTCTGCAAATTAACCAAATTGTAAGCTTCATACATATTATCTTTGAGCTCAGCAAAAATTTTTGCAGCTTCAGAATTCACAAAAGAAACACATCCGTTTTCCGCCGATTCCTGACACAAATTTTTTATGAAAAAAGCCATTCTTTCTCGCTGATTGTTGCCGCACGTATGGGCAAGCTTGTAAATCTTAGGGAATTTTTTATAGTCCAAAATTCTCGTTCTATCAAAGATATCATTGATGTCAGCTAGGATATAAGCAATTTTGTCTGCGCACATCACTACATTTGCTTCTTCGGAAATACTTTCTTTTCTTGAAAGCGCATTGAGCCCCCTTGAATGATTTTCAATGCCTTCTAGCACCTGATAGGTTAAATTCAGGCCCTTGCCTTGACGTTCAATATATTGGGCAATAACAACCCCAAAAGTTTCGTGATGAAAATCCTTGCCGGTAATTTTAGAAATAAACGTTTCGCCAAGATGGCCAAATGGCGCATGGCCGATATCATGTCCTAAAGCAATCGCAAGACACAATTTTTCATTCAGTCCCAAGATTCTGGCAATCGTCGTGGCGGCGTTTACCACTTCGGAGGTGTGGGAATTTCTTTTGCGTACATGCGGGTTAACATTGGCCGTTAATACTTGAGTTTTTGAATCAAGTCTTCTGAAAGCTTTACTTACGATAATTTTTCCAAAAGCATCTATTGAAAAATCATTTCCAAAATGCATCATCCATAAATCTTCGTCTGATTCTATTGGCTGTCGTCTTCTTGCGGCACTATCAAGTGTCTTTTTATTAGAAAGACAACCTACTATTTTTTCCAACTCAAACATCGTATTCCTCCTTCATAAATAATCCAAAACTACAGTGTTAATGAGCAGATCGAATTTCTGCTTTTATCTTAATGATAAATTTTTAAAAATCAAGTTCGAAGGGCTTGCCCTGCTTGCCCGCCGACTCGTCCACCGAAGCCCGAGGGGCGAAGGTGGAAGCATTGGCGAAGGCGGGAGCCGCGTCGAAGGGGCTTGCCCTGAGCCGCGTCGAAGGGTAGAATAAAAAAATGAACCACCGAGTTTTTATTGCAATAAATTTGCCCGAAAATATAAAAAATAAAATATCAGATTACGAAAAAGAATGGTATGATATGCCTTGTAGATGGACGAAAAGAGAAAATTTGCACATTACTCTGGCTTTTTTGGGTTCTTTGACGGATGAAGACGTATTGGAAGTTTGCAACATTGCAAAGGAAGTGGCGGCAAAACACGCGCCATTTATTATTGAACTTAATAAAATTTTATATGGGCCTCCCGGGAAGCCGCCAAGAATGATTTGGGTGGAAGGCAAGGAAAGTGAAGATCTGGGGAAATTGCAGACGGATCTGGAAAATTCAATAAATAAATTATCAGCGGAATCAGAAAATAAAAAAGGGCAGCCATATTCGCCTCATATTACTTTAGGCCGGCTAAAGCAATGGGAATTCCAAAAATTAGAATTAGAAGAACGGCCCGAAGTAAACGAAGATATCTCTTTAAATTTTCAAGTAAAATCACTTGAGGTTATGGAGAGCGAATTAAAGAAAAAAGGGCCAGAATACGCAATTTTGGAATCATTGCCTTTGGGATCGGATAAAATATAAAACGCCATCGTACAAATTTTAAATGACAATGGCGTTATTTTGTGTCACGATAACTTGCGATTTTCTCTCTCCGCCTTAATTAAGTATGGTTTACAATTCTTCGTACAATTACCTCTGCAATCTGGTTAATTTCTGTATCAATTTCTTTAGGATCAGTATTAATTCCTTCGGAGTTTAAGCTGTCAATATTCAATATTTTTAATATTTTAGAAGCAAGAACCGGATCAATTTGACAATAATACGGTTCGAGTTTTTCCGCTGCCTGCGGTGCTCGAAGTTTTCCTAGCGCTTTCATTTCGAGTTGACGAATCCGCTCTTTGGTCTGCCCAAAAACGTCGCCAACTTCTTCCAATGTCTGAGCATACGGATAATCTCCCAGCCCTTTCCTCATTTGTAGAATTTTCTTTTCTTTTGGATCCAATATGTTTAAAACCTTATCAATCTCTCTCGCGCAAAACCTATTTTCAACTGAACTTTCAATATCTATATTTAAATCGACCAATTCAATTTCTTCTATAACACTATGTGCATCAGGACGGTTTTTATAATCTTCCGCCGAACCTAATGTTTCAAGCGAATACGGATACCTGGTTTTGTACGCCTGCTTAATTTCAAATACTAGCCTTGGAGGTAGACCTATTGCTTTAGCAATTTCGTCAACTCGTGCATTGGGCTTCACGCCGGCAGCAAAGGCTTTTCGAGCTAACTCCGGAACTGGCGTAGAGTTGATATATTCGAAGTTGCTTATATCGGGCGAAATTCTATCTCGTTTCGGGGTTAATCGGCGCTGTTTCATTGTTAAAGTACCTCCTTTCTTTAATATTTTTGGCATTTAAAATATCGTAGAATAAAACTATTGGGCAGTCAACAAAATAAAGGCGCCATCGCATAAAACTGCGTGGCGCTATGATTTTAATAATACGGGCGTAATTTACTATTTACGTCCGGATTGTTTCTAAGCCGTTCAAGCGCTCGATCTTGAAGTTGACGAATTCGTTCTCTGGACAAACCTAATATATTTCCAATTTCTTCCAAGGTATGAGGACAATTTCCTTCTTCTAATCCGAAACGCAGCTTCAATATATTTTGGTCCCTTTTGCTTAGAATGCTTAAGGCAGAAATTGCATCTTCTTTTAAGAAGTTATCTTCAACTGTTTTTTGAATATCTACAGGATTGGGATCTATTATGCGTTCTTCAATCTTTCCAAAAGTTTCGTTCAAACGATCATCCGAAGAAGTTTGCTTTTCATCAATAAGGGGATCAACATACCTTGATTCACCTGCAGCTTTCATAACAGCAATGGATTTGGAGGAAAAACCAATAGCTCTGGCAATATCATAAATAGTGGCGTTAGGACCTAAATTGGCTGCACTGGAAATTCGGATTATCTCTGAAAGTGGCATTTCTCGTATGCTTACAAAATCAGACTTTTTCTTTGATGTTCCAATTGCCATTGTCAATGTGCCTCCTTTCTATTTTTGCCGCTTCTAGAATAGCAAATAATTGAAAAACCGTCAATAAATTGGTAAAATTAAAGATATGAAAATTCATCCCGTTAGAAATTCCCACAATCAAGGGGTTTTTCTTTGGGGTTATTCTTATGAAAAAATTATCGAAAATTTCTAACGGGGTTCATTTTATTGGTATTGGCGGAATTGGAGTGTCGGCATTAGCTAGATATTACTTAAAAAGAGGCGACACGGTCAGTGGTTCAGATTTGGCATCTTCAGAAATCACAAAAGATTTAGAAAAGCTTGGTGCTAAAATTCATATTGGGCCACATTCTGCAAAAAATGTCCCAAATATTGTGGATTTAGTTATTTATAGTCCAGCAGTTCGGCCAACGAATCCTGAATATGTCAGAGCTAAAAAATTGAAAATTGAAAATTGTAAATTGAAAATTTGTAGTTATCCTCAGGCGCTAGGGGAATTAACAAAACAATATTTTACGATTGCGGTTTCTGGCACTCATGGAAAAAGCACCACAACTGCAATGCTTGGAATTCTGTTAGAAAAAGCCGGCCTTGATCCAACTGTCATTGTCGGCACGAAAATCAGAGAATTCGGCGACAGCAACTTCCGTATGGGCGGAAAAGTCGTTACCAGCAACTCGCAACCAGCAACCAGCAACCAGATACCAGATACCAGCTACCTCGTCATCGAGGCCGACGAGCACTTTGCGTCCTTTTTGAATTATTGGCCGAAAATTTTAGTTTTGACAAACATTGAAGCTGACCATCTGGACTATTACAAAAATTTAAATAATATACTCAAAACTTTTAAAAAATACATTAGCCATTTGCCAAAAGATGGATATTTGGTAATTAATGGCGACGATAAAAACATAAAACGAATAATTAACAATGACCAATTAACAATTAACAAATCAAGAATTAATAAATACGGATTTTCGCAGGCAAAAGACGTAAAGAGATTGCGAAAAATAATGAAAATTCCCGGGGATCACAATATTATGGATGCGCTGTCGGCCTTGGCGGTGGCGAGAATTCTGAAAATCCCTGATAAAATTTCTTTCAAAGCGCTTTCTGAATACAAGGGCGCGTGGCGAAGGTTTGATATAAGTAAGATAACAGTAAACAAAAAACAGATAACGCTTATAAATGATTATGCGCATCACCCGACAAAAGTAAGAGTCACTTTAAAAGCGGCGCGGGAAAAATATCCAAAGGGAAAAATCTGGTGCATTTACCAGCCGCACCAATATCAAAGAACATATTATTTATTCAAAGATTTTGTGAAAGTTTTCAAAGACGCTCCGGTGGATAAACTTATTATTACCGATATTTTTGATGTAGCCGGCCGGGAAACGCCCGAAGTCAGCAAAAAAGTTTCTTCCGAAAAATTAGTGAAAACAATCGGACGCAAAAATACAATATATTTGCCGAAAGATAAAATTATTGATTATTTAAACACTAACCTAAAAGGCAAAGAAGTGGTAATCTTAATGGGCGCCGGAAACATCTACAATTTAAGCGCAAGGCTTAAAGAAAAACCTTGATGAAATTGTAATGTTGTTGTATCTATAAAATAATGTCTAAAAATGAAATAGAAATTTTAGCCAGGGCAGTTATCTTGCACAAAGAAAAGATTTTGGTTTGCAAAAAAATCGGAAATCAAAATTATTTTTTTCCGGGAGGACATGTTGATTTTGGGGAATGCGCAAAAGAAGCTTTAATCCGGGAAATCAAAGAAGAATTAGGGGTTTCGGTTAAAAATTGCAGTTTTATCGGCACCTCTGAACAAATTTTCAAAAGTTTTAATAAATGGCATCACGAAATAAATTTAGTTTTCCAGCTTATAAATGGAAATATTGCGGCAAAAAGCAAAGAAAAACATCTTCAATTTTTCTTTTTTGGCAAAAACGATCTGGCGAAAACGGATGTTCGCCCTTTATCTTTGAAAAAAGCTGTTTTAAAATGGTTAAATGACGGAAAATTGTTTTGGGTAAGCCAAATTGAAAAATAAATAAAATGAAATCATTCCACAAAATACTTGAATACCAAACTAAATCCGAGCTTGAATTTAATGATATAACCGATGCGGTTAAAGATTTTGCTAAAAATACTGGGATTAAAAACGGCATAATCAATGTCCAAAGTTTGCATACAACTGCCGCCGTAATACTTAATGAAAATGAGCCCTTATTGATAGAGGATATGAAAGAAAATTTAAAAAAAATTGCCCCAAAAGAAAGTTATTACAAGCATAATGATTTTAAGATTAGGACTGTTAATATGTGCGAGGGGGAATGCGCAAACGGACATTCTCATTGCCAAGCGATTTATTTAACTCCAAATGTAACAATAAACCTTATAAATAACGAGGTTCAGCTGGGAATCTGGCAAAGAATCCTTTTTATTGAGCTTGACCATCCAAGGCCCCGCAAAGTTCAAATTCATATATTGGGAGAGTAATTTAAAAAGTTGATGAGTTCTAAAATATGGCTTAATATATAACATAGTGAAAGCATTTATAATTTTATGAAAAAAGTTTTACTTGTTGAAGATGAAGGATTGCTGGCAAGAATGTATACCGAAAAATTATCGCAAGCCGGATTAAAAATAATAACCGCCATTGAGGCTGAATTGGGTTTGGAATTGGCAAAAAGGGAAAGGCCGGATTTGATAATTCTAGATATTCTGCTCCCAAAAGAAAATGGGATTTTCTTTTTGCAAAAATTGCGCGAAGATCCGAAAATTGCCTCAATTCCGGTTCTGGCGTTTTCAAATTATGACGACCCCACAACAAAGAAACAAGCATTTAGTTTAGGGATTATAGATTATCTGATTAAAACCAATTATACTCCAAACGAAATGGTAGAAAAAGTAAAAAAATGTCTAAAGTAAAATGAAATTTTTAAATTGGTTAAAAGGAAAACCTTGGCTATGGGGCGCCTTAATCGGAATTGCCATAATCGAACTCTTCGGCATTTACTTTTGTTTTTTTAGCTCGCATGGCTGTGAGTTTTGGCCATATCCAATATATCTTGCATTTATACCTTTCATTCCTTTTGCATTGATTAGTAAACTTTTTTCATTATCATTGACAAAATTTCATAAATCTATTTCCGATCAACCCTTAAGAATACTTCTAATTTTTATTTTCATTTTTCTTTTTTCCATTTATTTCGCTATTATCTATTTTTTTATTATTCTTCCATTTTTATTAACCTAATGAAAATTATTTAAAAAAATTATAATAAAGGGACGCAAAAAAGCGTCCCTTTAAATTATTTGTTAATTTTTGGAATAGTCCATAGGTCTCGTTTACTTGGACTATCCGGCCCATTGATGTCAAAATTTGCATTGCTTACCCATTCGCCCCAATTGCCTTGGAAACTTATCCAGGGTTGTTCCTTTTGAACCTTTTGCGGATCATTAAGGTCGGGAAGAAGAATCAATTCGTAATTTTTCAGGCCTTCTTTTCTTGTTTTCATCTGCGGAAAAATTATTTCACCGCCAAAACTAGTATAATCGATAAAAGCAACATTCGTATTTTCGCCGGCAGAGAAATAATTTGCATGTGAACCCCTTGCAACATATACGAGCGGATGAGCACTCACCGCAGCTACTTCTCTCCAGTATTTTGCCTCCCAAGAAAAATGTTGTGAGTAAACGGCAAATTCAGGGAATGTGGAATTTAATATTCGATTTAAATCGCTTCCGTTAAAAACCAGTTGAACGTATTCCCAATCGCCTTCGTGCTTATTAAGTGATCCATCATTGAAAAAATAGAAAAGCCAGTATTGGATAACTGTTTTGCCCTGATATACAAAGACGCGAGCGTAAACAGTTGTGGGATAATTATTTTTAATGCCTGCATATTTCTGTAAGTATGAAGCGCTTTGCGAATTAGCAATGTCAAAATCCGGTATGTCCAAATAAAGATTGCTAGAATTTGGCAAGTCGTATAGATCGCTGGCAGTCAGCCTGTGGTTTAGCAGAATTAAAGTCTTAGTTTTTTTATCTTTCAACACGGCGTTATCGATAATAATATTGACGCTTTTTGGCTCATAATTTTCATCAGGATGTAGGTAAATTATCGGGGCGAATTTTTCAGCGATTTGCTGCGATATGCTGCCCGATGCAGAAATTGCCGAAGTCAATTCTGGTTGATTTATTACGCTTCCAAGAAGATTTTTTGCAACATTTACATCTACGGCAGCCGAAGCATAGACTAAGCCATCTGTATTGGTTATCGCGATTTTAAAGTCGCCCGTTGTCGTCAAATAAATCTCGGTTCCTCCGATATAATCTTTTTCAAAGCCAGCAGAAGAAAGAAATTTTGAAGCAACTTGGCCAAGAAAAGACGATGGTTTTCCTACTGCCAAAACTGAAAAACCAGCACCGCTCATAACTTTTAAATCAATAGCTCTTAAATTGTCTTGCGAATACAAACCTATCGCAACTTGATTTATGGTTAATCTCCCGAGCTGAGTTTTAAGCTCTGCCAGAGTTTGATCGCCTTGGGTAATTTTCGCATACCAATTCATCAAATTATCGCTGAAGTTAAAATATCCTATGCCAAGCATTTTTTCGGGCGGAATTGCCGGAAGATTGTTTATTAATTTCCAAGCTTCGGGACATCCTTCTTGTACTGAAACTTCACCGCTTACACCAGATGGATCATTTGGATTTTGAAGATCTTGCCAAATACCGCCATTAGTTTTTACAAAAAGATTTTCGTTGCCTTTTTCGGCAGTTAAGCAAAAAGCTACTTGGTCAATATTTCCTTCGTAAGAAAAGATGGGATCTCTTTCAATTCGAACCATTGTTCCTTGGTTAAAATAAAGAAAACTGTCCGTAGACAATTTCGGAATTTTAAAATCAGTAAAGCCTACTGGCAATTTCGGACCAGAAGATGATTTTTTGCCTCCGCAACATGAAAACAAGAACATAATTAGGATAGAAATTAATACATAAGAACCTATTTTTGCAAATCTCCTTACTCGCACCTCTTTTCCTCCATTTTTATCCGAATTTCCGGGTATTTTTTTGTGAAAAAGCAAATCTTATATTTACTTAATTTTATATTTCCGCATACAAATTGGCAAATGGAAAATTTCTGCAAAACTTGCCGAGGAACAAAAATGACGGTAAAGTGAAATTATGAAAATTTTTGTAAAAGTTAAAACAAAATCAAGCAAAGAAAAAATTGAGAAAGTTAGCGATACGAATTTTAATGTTTGGGTTCATGAAATTCCAGAAAAAGGAAAGGCGAATAGGGCAGTTATAAAAACTTTGGCCGATTATTTTGGCATAAGCCAAGCAAATATCAAAATTGTTTCCGGAGCTACCGCAAAACTCAAGGTAATTGAGCTTTTAAAATAGGTGAATTTGTGTATAATTAAATTAATTCTATGGAAAGAATATTAAACAACAGAACTCCAAATTTTATCGGAAAGCCAGTAAAAGTTTCCGGCTGGGTGGATACCCGGAGAGACCACGGGAAAATTGTTTTTTTGGATTTATTAGACCGGTCTGGAATTTTGCAAATTGTTTGCAGCCCCGATTTAGTTCGTGAAATTCATAACGAAGATGTTTTGGAAGTTGAAGGAAATGTTCAGGAAAGGCCGGCAAATATGGTAAATCCCAACCTTGAAACTGGAAAAGTGGAGGTAAGCGCCGAGAAAGTAAAAATTTTGGCAAAAGCGCAAACTCTTCCTTTTGAAATTAAAGACCTAAAATTAACTTTGCCAACTCTTTTGGACTTCAGGCCTTTGACTTTAAGAAATGAAAAAATCCGAGCTATTTTTAAAATTCAAGAAACAATTCTGGAAACTTTCCAAAAAACTTTAAAAGATCTGGGATTTACCGAATTTAAAAGCCCGACAATAGTTCCGGCAAATGCCGAAGGGGGAGCGGCAGTTTTTCATATTGATTATTACAATTACGATGCGTATCTTGCCCAAAGCCCCCAGCTTTATAAGCAGATTATGGTGGGAGTTTTTGAAAGAGTATTTACAATTACTAGCGTCTATCGAGCAGAGCCCAGCGTCACAACCCGCCATCTTTCAGAATACATAAGCTTGGATGCTGAAATGGGATTCATTTCTTCATGGGAAGAATTACTGGATACCTGCGAAATTGTGATTACAAATATTTTTTCACAAATTCAAAAAGAAAATTCTGCCGAATTAAAAATACTTGGAATCGAATTGCCAAAAATAAACGAAAAAATCCCGCGAATAAAAATAAGAGAAGCTCAAGAAAAAATATTTGAAAGGACAAAAAGAGATAATAGAAAAGAGCCTGATTTAGAACCGGACGACGAAAAAGAAATCTGCGACTTCGCAAAAGAAAAATATAATTCCGACCTGATTTTCATTACTCATTACCCGACAAAAAAACGGCCATTTTACACGCATCCTGACCCGGAAGACAAAGACTATACGTTAAGTTTTGATCTTTTATGCCGGGGGCTGGAAATTGTCACCGGCGGGCAAAGAATTAATGATTATGAAACGCTTGTTAGTAATATAAAAAAATGGGGAAACAATCCAGGGGACTTTCAATATTATTTGCAGGCATTTAAATACGGAATGCCGCCCGAAGGAGGGTTTGCTTTGGGACTGGAAAGAATTACAAAACAAATTTTAGGGCTGGAAAATATCCGGGAAGCCAGCATTTTTCCGAGAGACATGGAAAGAATTGACGAACGGCTTTCGGTTTTGCAGCCAAAGGAAAAGTCAAAAGACGCAAAAAAGAAAACTAAGTAAAACCAAGTTTATTAAGCGAATGACAAAAAATCTTAAATATTTTTTTTCCGCTTTTCTGATTAGTTTGGCATTTTTCGGCGGGCTGAATTTTCTCCAAAAAAATCTTGAAGGTTATCTTTTGGCAGAAATTTCCTTTCCTGTTGAAAATTTAGCACCTGTCAAAATTCCTGAAACGGTTCAAAAACCGGAGTTGGACATTGATGCGGTTTCTGCTTTATCATTACAAATTAGCAAAAAGGAAGAAAATATACTTTTCCAAAAAAATGCCAAATTGCCACTTCCAATTGCTTCAATAACCAAATTAATGACGGCTTTGATAGTTTTCGATAACCCTGACATTTATAATCCTTCTTATGCGATAATCGTCTCAAAAACTGCCGCCGATCAGGGAAATACCCAAAATTTCGGAAACTTAAAAGCTGGTGATGAATACACAGTGGAAGAGCTTTTAAACCTGATGCTGATTTATTCCAGCAACGATGCGGCTTTTGCTCTTTCTGAAGTAATGGGGGCTGATGAGTTTGTAGCAGAAATGAATCAAAAGGCATTGAGTTTGGGTCAAACCCACACAAAATTTATAAATCCAACCGGCCTTGATACAAGCGGCACTGACTTAAATTTTTCAAGCGCTAGCGACTTATCAAAATTAGCAAAATATATTTTAGAAAACCAGCCGGCTATTTTTGAAATTACTGCAAAGGGCCACGAAAACAAATCAGTTGAAAACGGGCTTTTTGATTTGGTTCTGGAGCCCGGCCAAAATTTTGTCGGCGGAAAAACCGGTTTTACGCAAAAAGCCAGCGGCTGCATCCTCTATATTTTTCAGGACGCAAATAAAAACATCTACATAAATGTAATTTTGAGGACAAAAACTGAAGAAAGCAGGATTTCAGAGATGCAAAATCTGATAAATTGGATTAACTTGTAATTTTAAAATGAGTTCAAAAAGTTTTTTGCAAAAACTGGCAATTTCAGCTTTGTTTCTAATACTAATCTCCGCAGGAGTTTTTTTAATTAAAAAAACAAACGAAATCCAAATTTTTCCCGGGCAAAAATCCGAGAAAAAAAACAATGAAAAGGAAAATATTTTTGACCCGGGCTTGCTAACTTGGGAAATGGCAACGTCAAATGCGGCTTGGGAAGCCCGCGATTCATATTCGGCTATAGTTTTTAAAGACAAACTTTGGCTAATGGGCGGTCTGGATGGAAATGACAGTATTTTGGCCCCTAATATGGTTCAATATTGGAGAGCGCCGCATTTTAGCGACGTATGGGCTTCTGAAAATGGAAAAGATTGGCAGCTAATTACTCAAGACGCCCCTTGGGGAAAAAGAAGATCTATTCAGCTCGCGGTTTTTAAAGACAAGCTTTGGTTAATAGGCGGCTGGGGGCCGGCAATTGGCTGTGCAAACGACATTTGGTCAAGTACGGATGGAATAAATTGGCGAATGGAAGCTTCCAATGCCGCATGGCAGGGCAGAGAAGGACATCAATTGGTAGTTTTTAAAGACAAGCTCTGGATATTGGGCGGCGTAAGATATGATTTAGGAATTACAAAAAACGATGTCTGGTATTCTGAAGACGGAATCAATTGGATCCAAGCAACTTCCAATGCGGCTTGGGAAGGCCGCTGGGATCATGAAGTTGTGGAATTTTCCGGAAAACTTTGGTTATTGGGCGGAATGGATTTGAATAATAAAATATATAATGACGTTTGGAATTCTGAAGACGGAATAAGCTGGACGCAGGTTTCTGAAAGTGCTCCTTGGCAGACGCGGCAGGGATTTGGTTCTGTTGCATATAAAAATTACCTCTGGGTAATTGGAAGATTTAATGATGCTATAAACGGAGGCGCAAATGATATTTGGTATTCTGCCGATGGAATAAATTGGCAAAAAACAAAAGAAGATCCCATATGGCTTGGCAGAGAAGATATAACCGCATTGGTTTTTCAAGATAAAATCTGGTTTTTCGGCGGCATGGATGCAAGCTGGAAATGGGTTAATGAAGTTTGGAATTCAAATTTAGCAAAATAATTTTCATGACGCTTTTTACTTTTAACGTAATAAAATTTTTTTCCATTGCGGCAATTACCGCATCTTTGTCTTTTCTGCTGGCTCCTTTTTTGATAAAGCTTTTATACAAATTTAAGTTTTGGAAAAAGGAAGCTAGGGCAAAAACAATTACCGGAGAGCAGGCAAATATTTTTTATTCTCTGCATAAAGAAAAAGAAGTTGGGACTCCAAGGGGCGGCGGTTTGTTAATTTGGATTTCGGTTTTATTGGTAATATTTTTATTTTTTGGCCTTTCATTTTTTCCAAATCCTTGGTGGCTTAAAAAAATTAACTTTTTATCACGAAGCGGAACTTGGCTGCCGCTCTTTGCTTTGGTCGCCGGTTCTATTGTGGGCTTGATTGACGACGCATTGACTGTTTTTGGAAAGGGAAAATATATTGGCGGAGGAATGAGCTTCAAGCGCAGATTATCATTCGTTTTTTTAATAGGTTTAATTGGGGGGCTGTGGTTTTATTTTCTGCTGGGCTGGAAAACAATTCATATCCCTTTGATAGGAAATTTCCCTCAAGGCGTTGATTTTACAATCGGCATTTGGATAATACCTTTATTTATTTTGGTAATGCTGGCTTCCTGGTCAGGCGGAGTTGTCGATGGCTTGGATGGATTGGCCGGCGGAGTTTTTGCCACAATTTTTGGCGCTTTTTCAATTATTGCTTTTTCACAAGGACAGTCGGCTTTGGCCTCAGGAAATATGGCGTTAGCTACCGGAAAATTTGATTTAGCCACATTTTGCCTAGCAATTGTCGGCGCCTTATTTACCTTTTTATGGTTTAACATACCTCCTGCCAGATTTTTTATGTCAGAAACCGGAATTCTGGGATTGACCTCAACTATGACTGTTGTTGCCTTTTTAACAGATTCGGTTGTTGTCTTGCCGATTATCGCCGGAATTTTAGTATTGGAAGTGGGATCTATTATATTGCAATTGTTATCTAAAAAATTCCGCCACAAAAAAATCTGGCTTTCCACTCCGATTCACCACCATTTTGAGGCAAAGGGCTGGCCGTCTTATAAGGTTACAATGCGCTTTTGGATAATTAGCGTAATTTTGGCAGTCATTGGTGTGGCAATAAGATTATTATAATGAAATTACAAATTATAAATTACAAATTACAAGAATTACGGAAAAAATACCCAAGATTTGTATATAAAAGTTTTGAATATAAATTTTCAAAGAATGATTTGGAAATTTTTTTTCACTTTGTCCTCGGAAGCTCCGCAGAACGAGGAAGGATTTCCGATATACATTTTAAACCAAAAATAATAATAAAAAATATTGATAAAAAACGTTTGCACAAAATAGGGGATAGCGTATTGAATAATTTAATTTTTAACTTAGGGCTAATGGAAATTCCCAGTTATTGGAAAGCCACCTGTTCTCCGGAAATTGAAATTCCGGCCGGATTTTTATACCCTGAACAAATTAAATGGTGGAAAAATTTAATAATTGATGGAATGGGGCAATTTTTTTACGAAAATAAAATTGACTGGCAGAAAAAAGATTTTTTGCAAATTATTTCTGTTAGCAAGAAAATAGGGGACAACTATGAAAAACAATTAAAAAACAGGTATTTGGTGCCGTTTGCCGGCGGCCGGGATTCAATTGTTACTTTAGAAAGTTTGAAAAAACAAAAAAAAGAAATTTCTTTATTTACCGTTAACTCCGTTGAGAAAATCCAAAAAACCGTAAAGATTTCCGGGATTAAAAAACAAATTATAGTCCAGAGAATAATTGATAAAAAACTTTTAGAGTTAAATAAAAAAGGGTATTTAAACGGCCATACGCCTTTTACTGCCTTATTGTCTTTTATTTCCGTAATTTGCGCCGTAATATTCGACTATAAAAATATCGCATTTTCCAATGAAAAAAGCGCCAACGAGGGCAATGTAAAATATCTGGGGAAAATAATCAACCATCAATGGGCAAAAAGTTCGTATTTTGAAAAAAAATTCAAAATTTATTGTAAAAAATTTTTGGCAAAAAATATAAATTATTTCAGTTATTTAAGAAAATATTCAGAACTCGAAATTTCCAAAATGCTGACAAATTATCAGCAATATTTTTCCGTTTTTTCCAGCTGCAACGCCGGAATGAGAATCAATTCTCAAGGAACTTTACGCGCAAAGGAGCGTTGGTGCGGGAATTGCCCGAAATGCCTTTTTGTTTATATGAGTTTATATCCGTATTTAAAAGAAAAGGATTTAATAAAAATTTTTGGGAAAGATATTTTTGTAAATAAAAGTTTGCTTCCGACAATGAAAGGCCTGCTAGGGCAGGGGAGTATAAAACCCTTTGAATGCGTCGGCACAAAAAAAGAAAGCAAGAAAGCATTTCAATTTTGCCTTGAAAAAGCAAAAAAATTAGGAAAAGTGCCCTTCCTTTTGACAAAATTAAGATAATCTGTTATAACTAACGAGGTAATTTATCAGCAAAATAGGGAAAGAAGGAGGATTAAATGGCCGCAGTTATTGCTACGACCACGATGTACAAAGCCCTGCAAGATGTTCGCGCAAAACTTGCGATAGAAACCGTAAAACAAGCTAGCGAGTTAGGTTACGAGATTATCGTTGTCGACAACTCGCCCCCGGAAATAAAAGATATTTTCCGCAAATATGGGGCAAAAGTTGCAGATTCGGCAACGGGAATGGGTGTAGGCAGACGCATCGCAATTCAACTCGCAAATGACTTAACTGGGACTAATGGGGTTATAATATGGATGGAACCAGAAAAAGCACCGCTCGTCCCATATCTTGCTAAACTTATCGAACCAATAACCGCCGGGATTGCCGATCTCGTTATTCCGAAAAGAAGAAGTTTAAGCTCTTATCCATTAATCCAGCAGCACTTTGAATGGCTGGGAAATGAAGCATTCCGTTTGCTTACCGGCCGGGTCCTGGATGCTTGGTCAGGGCCCAGAATTTTCAGACCGGAAATTGCGCCCTACTTCTTGAACTACAAAGGAGAATACGGAGACCAATGGGACTCCATATTTATTCCAGTCCTTCGAGCAATTAAAGATGGAAAAAAAGTAATCGGGGTGGAAGTAAATTATATCCATCCCGCAGAACAAACGGCTGTTGAAGATGACTTCGAAATGTACCAGAAAAGAAGGTATCAGCTAAATACCTTAATCGAAGCCATGGAAAAAGAAGCAAAAATCTTGGGACTTTATCCTACCACGAAAATCTAATATTAAATACCGTAAAACAATTCGTAACCCTCTCGTAGCTCGAGGGGGTTTTTAATTTCAAAAAGGTCAAAATTTATGTTATTTTTAAATATATGGATATAAAAAAGCTATGGCAAAATTGGTACGGGGCGAGAATTGCGATTCTCGGTTTTGGCAGAGAAGGACAGGATACTTTTTTGTTTTTGAGAAAGTTGTTTCCAAAGAAAATAATCGGCGTCGCAGATCAGATTAAAGATTTAAGATTAAAGATAAAAGATAAAAACGTACAACTACACGTTGGAAAAGATTATCTTAGTTCGTTGAAAAATTACGATATCGTTATTAAATCTCCGGGAATTCCTTTTAAAATTTTGCCAAAATCTGCATTAAAAAAAATAAAAACTCAAACCGATATTTTTTTTGAAAATTGTCCCGGACAAATTGTCGGCATTACGGGAACTAAAGGAAAAAGCACAACCACGTCTTTGATCTACGCAATTCTAAAAGAAGCTGGAATTCCTGCGCATTTGGTTGGGAATATCGGAACGCCAGTTTTAAATTTCCTTAAAAATGCCACCAAAAAAGAAGTTTATGTTTACGAACTTTCCAGCCATCAGCTATGTAATCTCAAAAAATCTCCCCATATTGCTGTTTTTTTAAATATTTTTCACGAACATTTAGATTATTATAGAAATTTCCAAGAATACGCCCGATCTAAAGCAAATATCACCCTGTATCAAAAAAAGGGCGATTATTTAGTTTATAATTCAGAAGATAAGCTTATAAAAGAATTTGCCAAAAAATCGAAAGCAAAAAAAATTCCGATAAAAGGGGAGTATTATGATTTAGATAAAAATGCGGCACGGCAAGTCGGAAAGATATTCGAAATTCCCGAAAAAATTATTGAAAAAGCGATTAATGGATTCAAATCCCTTCCTCACAGGTTGGAATTGGTTGGAACTTATAAAGGCATCACTTTTTATAACGATGCCTTATCAACAATTCCTGAAACTGCCATTTTTGCAATTGAAAAACTTGGAAAAGATGTCCAGACGATTTTTTTGGGCGGTTTTGACCGAAATATAGATTTTAAAAAATTAGCAAAAGAAATTTTAAAAAATAAAAATATAAAAAATTTGATTTTATTTCCGACAACGGGCGAAAAAATTTGGCGCGAAATCCTCCGGCAATCCCATAGCGAACACGTACCGCAACATTTTTTTGTCGATAATATGGAAGATGCGGTAAAAATTGCCTACAGCGTCACAGAAAAAGGAAAAATCGCTTTATTATCCTGCGCCTCTACTAGTTTTAGCATTTTCCGCGATTATCAAGAAAAAGGGGACTTATTCAAAAAATTTGTAAAAAAGTATGCCCAGTAATACAACTTCCAGCGTGTTCTTCTATGTATATGTTCTGGAAAGCCAGAAAAATAACAAAAGGCACATAAGGAGATCTCTGGGTTTAAGATTAATTAAATATAAATACCAATGCCAACAGACGTCTGGCACTGGAAGTTGATATACTGGGATGCCCAAAAATACCAATTACAAAAAACCTGACTTTATTTTATTGGGAGTGACTTTGGCGATATTAACTTTTGGGATTTTAGTATTATCCAGTGTTTCGGCTTCAATTTCTTTAGACAAATTTGGAAATACTTACCACTATTTAAACCACCAAATTTTTTATGGGATAATCCCGGGAGTCCTGCTGGGTTTTGTCGCTTATAGAATTGATTTGAATTTCATAAAAAAATGGGTTTGGGTTGCGCTTTTAATAAATCTAATTTTATTGGCAATGGTTTTTTTGCCAAAAATTGGAACCACTTTAGGAGGAGCAAGCCGCTGGCTAAATTTTAGAATATTTTCCCTCCAGCCCTCGGAATTTTTAAAATTAACCTTTATTATTTATTTGGCGGCATGGCTTTCTGCCCAGCATGAAAAAATCAGCCAAAAAAAATCTCCAAAAGATTTCAGCAAAACTTTAATTGCATTTCTGGCGGTTGTTGGGGTTATAGGCATACTTCTATTTTTTCAGCCAGACATCAGCACTTTGGGAGTCATTGCTACGGTTGCGGCTATTATGTATTTTCTGTCCGGAACGCCGGTATTGCACACAATTTTCCTGATTTTATTCGGCATTGGCATATTATTTTTGGCAATAAAAATCGCCCCTTACCGCGCCAATCGGCTTTTAGTATTTTTAAAACCGGAAACCAGCCCTATGGGTTTGGGCTATCAGGCAAAACAAGCATTAATTACAATTGGCTCTGGAGGAATCTTTGGTTTGGGTTTGGGAATATCCCGCCAGCAATTTGGCTTTTTGCCCGAACCCATGTCCGATTCAATTTTTGCAATATTGGCCGAAGAAACTGGATTCATAGGCGCTGCGATTTTCATTCTCCTTTTTTTGACATTTTTGGTCCAAGGATTTAAAATCGGAAAAAGCGGGCAAAATCAATTTTCCCAACTGTTGGCCTTTGGAATCACTTCTTGGATTTTAATTCAGGCAGTAATTAATATCGGATCTATGGTTGGGCTTTTGCCCTTGGCCGGAGTTCCTTTGCCGTTTATAAGTTATGGCGGCTCTGCCTTGGTTTCGGAATTAATCGGCGTAGGAATACTGCTTAATATTTCAAAATCATCATAAACCTTATATGAAAATTTTATTTACCGGCGGCGGCACTGCCGGACATATAGCTCCGATAATCGCAATTACCCGGGAAATTAAAAAAATGCATGCAAAAGATGACATCAAGTTTTATTTTCTTGGGCCAAAAGATAAATTCAGTTCAGATTTTTTATTAAAAGAAAATATCCATAAAGAAACTATTTTGGCGGGAAAAATCAGAAGGTATTGGGGATTTAAAAGTTTCTTTGAAAATATCATTGATATCTTTATCAAAGCCCCAATCGGAATTTTACAGGCATTCCTTTATATTTTTGTTTTGACTCCCGACGTAATTTTTAGCAAAGGCGGGTATGGATCTTTGCCTGCGGTAATTTCCGGCTGGATTTTAAGAGTTCCGATTTTCCTGCATGAATCTGACGCAACGCCGGGGCTTGCAAATAAGTTTCTAAGTTTTTTTGCTTCCGAAGTTTTTATTTCTTTTCCGATAAAAAAAGGGGAGCCACAGCCTTTTAAAAGAGTGATCTTGGTTGGAAACCCGATAAGAAAAGAAATTCTTGACGGAAATCCGGAAAATGCGCAAAAAATGTTTAATCTCTCAGGCGACAAACCACTGGTTTTAATATTGGGAGGAAGTCAGGGCGCGCAAAAAATAAATGATACTGTTATTGAAATTCTGCCATATCTTCTGAAAGAATTTGAAATTATCCACCAATGCGGCGAAAAAAATTTTTTACAAGTTAAAACCGAAAGCCCAATTATGGTTACCGAAGATTTGGGAAAATACTATCACATCTTTCCGTTTCTGGATGAAGACGAAATGAAAACAGCTTATGCGGCGGCAGAAATTATTGTCAGCCGGGCAGGATCTGGCAGCATATTTGAAATTGCCAGCGTTGGAAAACCTTGTATTTTAATTCCGCTTTCCGAATCCGCACAAGAACACCAGCTAAAAAATGCGTATATCTATGCCGAAAGCGGCGCCGGCTTGGTAATTGAAGAATCGAATTTAGCCCCGCATTTTTTCTTAGACAAATTAAAATTCCTGATAATGAGGCCTGAAGAAATGAAAAATATGCAAAAGGCGGCTTTGGAATTTGCCAAACCCCAGGCAAGCAAAACAATTGCCGGATATTTATTAGAATATTTAAAATAGCATGGCTGAAGATTTTAAACTTTCAACTCAAAATGAAATCCGGGTCCGCTACGCGCCCTCTCCAACGGGATTTTTGCATATTGGTGGAAGCAGAGTCGCACTCTTTAATTATCTTTTTGCAAAACAAAATAATGGCAAATATATTTTAAGGATTGAAGATACCGACATTGAAAGATCAAAATCAGAATATGATAAAGATATTTTAGAAAGCTTGAAATGGCTGGGCATTCATCATGACGAGGGCCCGGATGTCGGCGGAAATTTTGGACCCTACAGGCAAAGAGAAAGATTGGATATTTATGAAAAATACATAAAAAAACTTTTAGCGGACGGAAATGCGTATTACTGTTTTTGCACCGAAGAAGACCTGGAAGCCCAAAGGCAATACCAGCTAAGCCGGGGAGAAGCGCCAAAATATTCAGGAAAATGCAAAAATTTATCAAAAGAAGAAGTAGAGGAAAATTTAATAAATAAAAAACCCTGCGTTATTCGCTTTAAGGTAAATCCTAAAAAAGTTGATTTTAAAGATATTATCAAGGGAGATCTGGAATTTGACATGTCGCTTTCCGGCGATATAGTCATTGCTAAAAATTTAAGATATCCTTTGTTTATTTTGGCCGGAGTTATTGATGATTACGAAATGAAAATTTCTCATGTAATAAGAGGCGATGACCATATCCCGAATACGCCAAAGCAAATTTTAATCCAAGAGGCCCTGGAATTTCCAAAAGTGCAATACGCCCATTTGCCGATGATTCTAGGGCAAGACCGGTCAAAACTCTCAAAGCGCCACGGCGCCACTGCGGTTTCTGAATACAAGAAACAAGGATATTTGCCCGAAGCTCTGGTTAATTTTATGGTTTTTTTGGGCTGGAATCCGGGAACCGAAAGGGAAATTTATTCGATGAATTCTTTAATCAAAGAATTTTCTCTGGAAAAAGTCCAAAAAGCAGGAGCTATTTTTAATACAAAAAGATTAGATTTTCTAAATGGGTTTTATATCCGGGAAAGATCTTTGGAAAAAATTACCGAACTCTCAATCCCATATTTTATCGATGCTAATTTTATCCAACCGATTTTCAAAACCGAACAATATCCGCCAGCTTATGGGGCAAAAGAAATTTTATTGCGCTATAAAGCTATTGAAACTGGAGAAGAAATAACCTTGGAAACTCTGCAAAAAATTATTTCCATTTACAAAGAAAGATTAAAAAAGCTGTCGGAAATTTCCGAACTCACTGATTTTTTCTTCAAAGAAAAATTAGATTATGACAAAAATTTGCTGAAATGGAAAGAAATGTCAGATTCTGAAATAAAAATTTCTTTGGAAAATTTGGAAAAAATAATTTCTGAAATTCCTCAAGAAGAATGGTCGCGGGAAAATTTGGAAACTAAAATATTGCCCGAAGCTGAAAGGGCAGGGGATAGGGGAAAAACTCTTTGGCCTCTTAGGGCAGCCCTTACCGGAAAACAGGCATCTGCCGGGCCTTTTGAAGTCGCAGAAATTTTAGGAAAGGAAAAAGTTTTAAAAAGATTAAAAGAAGCGTCGGAAAAATTTTAGTTTGAAATCATATGAAAGGATTTGTCCCAAAAAAAATTTATAAAATACTTACAAAATTTTCTCCAATTGCTAGCAACGATGTCTTAGTTGAGTTCAAAGGGAAATACCTTTTATTAAAGAGAACCGGAGATCCCGCGCGCGGACTTTGGTATACCCCCGGCAGCAGAATTTATAAAAATGAAAAGCTAGTTGATGCTGTGCACAGGGTTGCCAAAGAAGAATTAGGAATAAATAAAATAAAAATTGAAAAATTCTTGGCCGTATCCGAATTTTTTTGCAAACCCGGAAAATTCGGGCAAAAAGACATTTATTACATTTCCTTTGCCTACCTCGTAAAACCAGTAGGGGATTTTAAAATAAAAATGGACTACCAGCATTCAGATTTTGCGTTTTATAAAAATCCTCCCAAAAATTCTCACATTTATATCAGAAAATTATTTTCATTGGCAAAAAAGAAAAATCTTTGCATAACCCAAGTTGGCAGCTATACGCTCTCCTAACATTGTGCGACATTTATTTGGGCGGGTTTTGTTTTTAGGGAATTGATTTTGAGGGAATTTTTTGTAAAAATTATATAAAAAATAGGACCTTAAGTTAAAAATAGGGCCCGAAAGAAAGGAGGTGATGATATCGTATGAAACGAGGGAAAGATCGCAAGTGGCGAGACAGTGACCGTTCAGAAGCGCGTGCAAAAAGAATTGCTGGCACTGGCAATGGCAATAACAATGCCATCAGCCGAACCGTGCCAGTGATCCGAAGCACGCTTCCTGCATCCTACCTACGATAAATTTCTCTCACCAAAACTGGTGGGCAAGCAGATGTATTTATTCATCAGCTTGCCCTCTTTTATTTCTAAACACTATCGACTAGTTGCTATTGGCTATTGGCTATTGGCTAGCGCCCTAGGGGATGCCTTGACACCCCCTTTTGGCCTGATATTATGAATATAGAAAGGTTCGCACATTGTAGGTTAAGCGACATTCTAGAGTAGCGATATTTGAGCTACTCTCAAACCCTTCCTAAAATACACCTACCAAACAATACATTAAATATAAGAAATTGAATATAGAATATAGGATTTAGAATTTAGCAAAAAATAATTTATGAAAAAATCTGAAAAAAATATTATCAACCATATCCCCGATTTTTTGGATTATTGCGAAGTTGAAAAAGGCCTTTCTAATAAAACCCAGGAAAACTACCAGAGATACCTCCAAAAGTTCGTTTTATGGCTTAAAAAGGCAAAAAAAGAGGCATTACTGCCCCACCAGCTTACTGCCGACGATATCTGGGATTATCGCCTATATTTAAGCCGTTTTTCGTCTGCAAATGGCCAGCCATTGCAAAAGAACACTCAAAGCTACTATCTTATCGCTTTAAGAGCCCTTCTGGGCTATTTTACCGCAAAAGATATAGAATCACTGCCTGCCGATAAAATACAGCTCCAAAAGGCAGCTGAAGCCGAAAAAACCCTAAAATTCCTTAGCTTAGAGCAAATTGAGAAGCTTTTATCAGCCGCAGACCAGAATAACCCCGAAGGCATCCGAGACAGGGCTATTTTAGAGGCATTATTCTCAACCGGGTTAAGAATTGCCGAACTAGTCGCCCTAAACCGCGAGCAATTCGCCAACACCAAGGATAAAAAAGATTTGGAACTTGGCATTATCGGCAAAGGCAAGCATCCCAGAACCGTTTATTTTTCAGAAAGAGCTTTGGGCTGGATAAAAAAATATCTGGCAACCAGAAGCGACAAAGACAAAGCTTTGTTTATACACTATCGATCAAGAACAGGCGCCGATGCGCGGTTATCTGCCCGCTCCATTGAAAGAATCGTTAAAAAATATGCCTTGCTTTCCGGCGTGCCATTTTTCACAACTCCTCACACCCTTAGGCACTCAATGGCAACCGATTTATTAAACCAAGGAGTTGATTTAAGGACTATCCAGGAATTTCTGGGCCACAGAAATATTGTTACAACCCAAATCTACACCCACGTCACAAATAAAAGATTGCGGGATATTCATCGCCAATTTCATTCGCTTGGAAAAGATAAAAAATAATAAAACATATAAACAAAAGTATGATAAAAATTTTGCATGAACTTTCAATCGGTTTTGAGGCGATTGTTACCGTTTTAGGGGCAATATTGGCCGTCTCGAAAAAGAAAAACTATGGCTGGCTCATTTCTCTGACCTTTGGCATATATGTTTTTTATGACTTAGCGCGATTTTTATCTTTTGATTTATCTGCAGATATTTTATATATTGCATTTTTTATCGCCAGCCTATCAATTACATTCGCAGTCTGGAAAATTTACCGGGAAAAATAAAAATTTCCGTTTAAAACGAATCCGTCTCGGGTGAAAAAAATAAAAAACAGCGGTTTTTAAAAATTCCGCTGTTTTTGTTTTTCTCAAATAAATGTCGCACAATATTAATTACCTCCCTGAGTAGTTGTGGTCATCGTCTGGTTTTCTTTCCAAATCTTCTTGTCTCATCCTACCCCTTCTTTCATCTTTCCTCTCCTCTTTTTTTATGGCCCTTGCCAATTCTTTTTTACTTTTTTCCTCTTCTTTTTCTTCCATAATTTTGAATTAAATTTTAGTTATTTTTAATTGTTAGTTTAGGAATTGGCTTTATTTTTAAACCATATATTTATGCAAATTCCGGAAATTATGGAAATGAAAATAAAATAACCGATAATAAAATACCAATCGTTTATATATGCTGGATTTTTGATTTGGAATAATTTTCCGGCTATTCCGGGAACCCACGAAGAGCTTCCCCATGCGTGGCCTAAAAAGAAACCCATTGCAAATATAATATTAAAAGGCCGTTTTAAGTTAGTTGTCAAAAATAAGACAAAAAACATATAGGCGGCGAAAAATAAAATAAAAATAACGGGGTGATGCCCCAATAATATTTCCCCCAGCGGGCTTCCTTCATTGAAAAATTCGTAACTGAATTTCCAATACATTTTGGGCTGGCCTACCAAAGTAAAAACTAAATCAAAAAGCATAACCAAAATTACCGGGCTTAAAATTAAAATATTATTTTTTGAAAATGGATTATTAATTTTCATGTTGGTTCATTTTAGCAAAAAGCCGCGTTAAAAAAAACAAATGCGCAGGCATCATTCCCTGCGCATTTGTAATTACAAAAATCTACATCGGCTTTTTCGCCATCATTTGACTCCCGAAAATAAGCATATAAAGTGCGGACAGACCGACTAGATCATAAATCAAACGAGACATTGCGGACATGTTGCCAAAAATCGCCGAAATCAAATCATACTTGAAAAAACCAACCAACCCCCAATTCAGCCCCCCGATTATAACCAAAATAAAAGTGATCCAACCGAGAGTTTTCATTTTTTTAATATTGTTAAGTTTTAAATATTCGACCTTTATATTTTTTTGTTAAATTAGTTATTCTTTAGTATGTAATTTCTTCATTAATATAAGATTAAAATTTCACAAAACAGGCAAACTTGCCAAAATTAAAGGGGTTGTGGCAAAATGTCACAACCCCATAGTTGTTACCTTGAGGATATCTTTACCACTTGCCAAAGCCGGGACCAGCTGGCGATCTATAGAGAACGCCATGATCTCCAGTGCTTTGATCGTTGTAGATCTCCTCTATCGTTGCGAATTCCCCCCAAATATCGGGGCCGATTTCTTTCCCATCAGCGGTATACCAGATGCCGCTTAATTTTGTGGCATCATCAGGTGCGGCAACAATCTTGACGAAATAATTCCAATTACTGCCATCAGGATTTACGCCCCACTGGTGGTTCGTTTCCCAAGCACCAGAACCAATATAGGTTCCGCCGTTATCGCTGGGACGATCGAGTAAGCCATCTCCATTGCAATCCATATTGGAAAGCCACGCGTCGTTCCATTTCATCTCGATCATATCATTTCTGTATGGCCAATACCATTTATTGGCCGCAGAAGGATTTTGTGCAAGATATGCGACATCGTCGCCCTCGTATGGCGGAAGGCCATCTTTGCCAAGATACGCATTGGCATAGGAACCTCTGAACATGTGGGCTTGATAGTTGTATCCGAAGATATCATAACCCACGGTCAGGGGGTGGCCGGCTAAGTAATGCCCGGCGCTGTACGTAAGTACGCCGTCTTGAATGGTGACGCAGTCGGCCGACTTTGCTGCAAGTGCTGCAGCTGGCAAAAGCAAAATCAACGAACACACAACCGCCAAAATTGGCAATATTTTCTTCACTAAAAATTTCCTCCTTTTTTATTTACCAGAACGCCTGCCAGAAAAACCAATCTTTTTAATTTTTACTGATAACCTCGCCTCCTTTTCAATGATTTCGCAATTTCGCAATTTTTAAAGGTGCAATAACCTACCTGATTTCAAAATCTGTAAACTCGCCTGTGTAATTTTCCCGGATAACTTTTGTTTGTTTCACCCCCTCTAATTCTCCAATCCACTTCTCAAAGCAAATGATATTACCATAGTCCCCTTCAAGTGCAATTTCTACGTTGCGATCCGGCGGTGGCAGATTTTTAGCAAAGCCGGCTATTGTTTTAAAATCCTTATTACGCTTTTCCAGTATTTTCTTGCGCAACCCCACTCCTTGAACATTGCCAAAAAGAAAAAGAAGAATTCTTATCTTTTTCATTTTCCCCTCCGTTATAACCATGTTAAATTTCTAAGGTATATTATGCATCTTTTTTTCCAGAAAGCAATATCTCATAAAAATCGTCCGAAAGCACCCAGAAAAATTTTCTCTTATTTATTTGTTGCAATTTTTACCATTTCCACCAAAAGCGTGGAGATCAAAGCCACGGCAAAAACTAAAACCCAATGGAAAAATTCAAGCGGGACTGTCCCCAAAAATTTATTCAAACCGGGAATATAAACTGCAGAAAAAATCAGCAAAAATCCGTAACCCACGCTTAAAAATAATGGCAAATTATGGAAAAAATTTTCAGTGTGGATAATTAATTTTTTCAAATTTTTGAATGCAAAAATATAAACCAGGCTCACGGTCCCGATTGACGCGAAAACCAAAGTCCTCGCCAATTTTAAATCTCCGGTTTTATTATTAAAATACCAGAAATAAAACAAAGATGTAAATCCAACTGCGCAACTTATGGCAAAAATTAAAAACATCATAGATCTTGGCAAGATGCTTTCTTTTTTAATATCTTTTGGGTTCTCTTGCATAATCCCTTTTTCTTTTGGCTCAAAACCCAGCATAATGTCCGGGGGCCCGTCGCAAACCAAATGAATCCATAAAATCTGAACAATCGTAAGAGGCGCTGGGAAATTTAAAACCATTGCCCCGAAAATCAAAAATATCTCGGCAAAAGAATTTGAAAGTATGTATCCCACGACTTTTTTTATATTTGCAAAAATCAGCCGGCCCTCTTCGCAAGCTGCAACTATGGTTTTGAAATTGTTATCGAGCAAGACCAAGTCCCCGGCTTCTTTTGCAACATCGGAAGCCGAACCCACAACAACCCCAATATCTGCTTTTTTGAGAGCCGGCGCGTCATTAACTCCGTCTCCGGTCATTGCCACCGTCTCTCCCCTTTCCTGAAGCGCCTTTATTATTTTCATTTTTTGATGCGGAGTGACTCTGGTAAATAAGGAGATATTTTCTATTTTATTTTTTAATTCCTCGTCGGAAATTTTTTCCAATTCAGAACCTTCCAAAATATTTTCCGGTTTTAAATTGAATCCCAGCAAATCCGCTATTTTTTCTGCCGTTTTCCTATAATCGCCTGTCACAATTTTTACCTTAATCCCCGCTTTTTTTGCGGCTTCAATCGCTTCCTTTGCCCCTTCCCTTATTGGATCTCGAATACCAACCGCCCCTAAATAAGAAAATCCTTTTTTTTCCTTGAGAATTCCGCCTTCTTTATAAATTATTCCCAATACCCTTAATCCTTCCCCCGCCCATTCCTCGATTTTTGACAAAATTTTTGTTTTTTCTTCCTCCGTAATGTCGCAAAATGCTAAAATTATTTCCGGCGCTCCAGCAATAAAAGCCGTATCTTTCCCCTCAATATTTACAATCGCAAACGTGTATTTTTTTTCGCTGTCAAACGGCTCTTCATAAATTCGCCTTGTCAAATCAAAAACCTCTTGCGGATTAAATGTTTCCTCTTTTTTTATGTATTCCCAAATCGCAACTTCTAAATTGCTCCTCTGGTCGTTAGTTACGGTTAAGGCAAAAAGGGCTTTTAATTTATCTCTAAAATCTGTTTTTGCCACTTTCATTATTCCTTCTGTTAAAGTGCCGGTTTTATCCGTGCAGATTACAGAAGTGGAGCCCAAGGTTTCTATTGAAAGAAGCTTTTTTACCAATCCGTTCCTTTTTAAAATTCTCCGCATTCCCAGCGCCAAAATCACAGTAATTACAATGGGCAAGCCCTCGGGTATTGCGGCAACAGCCAAAATCACTGAAACCTTCAGCATGTTAAAAGGATCTTGCCGATAAAAAATGCCGATTAAAAAGATGAGGACGCAAATTCCAATAACAATGAATGCCAATCTTTTGCTGAAATTTTCTAACTTTATCTGCAGAGGAGTTTCTTCTTTTTTTATTTCTGCCAAACTGTGGCCGATTTTTCCCATTTCGGTTAATTCTCCGATTCTTTCTGCTTTAAAAATCCCTTTGCCTGCTACAACGGTAGTTCCCATAAATAAAATATTCTGCCCTTCATTTATATTTTTGCCAACTGCTTCTTCCTCGCCGGTTAAAATCGCTTCGTTTACCAGCAAACTCACGCCTTCTACTAATTTTCCATCAGCTGGCACGCGATTTCCCGCCGACAATAAAACAAGATCGCCCGGAACCAAATCCTTTGTTTCTATTTCAGTTCTTTTCCCGTCTCTTATAACGAGGGCCCGTGGCTTTAAGATTTTCCGCAAAGCTGACAAGGTTTTTTGGGCCGAAAATTCCTGAAAAAATCCCATCAGCACATTTATAAAAATAACCGTCCCGATTAGAATTGCGTTGACAAATTCTTTAAAACAAAGAGAGATTAAAGCGACAAAAATCAAGATATAAACCAAAGGGCTTTTAAACTGCGAATAAAAAATAAAAAATGGGGACGGCTCTCCCTTGCTCGGAAGCAAATTTTCCCCAAATTTTTTCCTCAAAATTAAAACTTCATTTTCGCTTAATCCTTTATGCTTTGCCATTTTTTAATTTTACCATGAAACAAAAAACCAAGAAATAATCCTTGGTTTTTTTCAGATATTTTATTTTATCCCTATTCTGCGCAATCCTGCGGGCAAGATTCAGCTGTTTCGGAGCATGGGCAGCCAAGCGCGGTACAAGTAGTTGATTCGCACTCTCCGTTTCCGCATTGATTAGTGCACGGCTCAACAAGCTCGTAATATACGCACCTATTTCCGTTAAAGCATTTTTCAACTCCGCAGTCGCAAAGCATTACTTTATGGCTGTTTTCGGGAGAACATCCGCAGGCGCCGATTAAGCAGATATTCGGAAAATCATCGGTGCTATTGCAGCAATTTGAAGTAATTACTTTCCCGCCTGAATTTACGCATCTTTTGGCTTTTTCCGAAATCCTTTCCTGGAATTTTTCCACAGCTTTTATTGAATTTTGTATTGCATTTTTTATCCCTTTTTGTCCTGCTTCAGGAACTTTTTTCAAATTTTTTTCCAAAACCTCAAGATGTTTTGATGTAGTTCCTTCAATTTTTTGCGAAATGCTTGTTACGTCTTTCCCCTTTTTCTTCAACTCTTCAACTTTTTCAATGGCTCTATTTAACTGCTTTTCATATTTTTCAAGAGTTTTTTGCGCGATCTCATCTTTGCCCAACTCTAGCATTTTTTGGTACTCAGCCAATCTTACATCTGCCAAATGAAGGAATTGTTTAGCTTTGTTTTCTGCGCCAAAAGTAAAGAAAGTTTGAATTGCTTCTTTCCAAGTTTTTAAGAAATAAAACGGACTGTCGGGTGTCATTCCTGCAGAGGTTGTAGAATTTTCGTCTGCAAATGCAAAAAAACTAACTGCCAATAATAATATGGCGGCGATGAAAATTGTTTTTTTCATAATTTTTTATAAATTATTATTTAATTATAATATTTAAATTTACAGCCACTATTTATATTATAGCTTATTTTAAAAAAAATAATACCGTTGGCAAAGCCAACGGTATATGTTTAAAATTGCTTTTTAAAGTCGTTTAAATCAAGAGTTTGCAGAAATTTGGCAAATGGGCCCCGGTTTAAATTATTAAGATCGGCGTCTTTTTGAGTTTCTCTTTTTACAACCTTTTTAAATTCTATTCCGGGGGTTTCTTTTTTTGGATAGCTGGAAATATGGCTTTTCGGTATTATTATCGTACCGTTCGTATATTCATTAATTCTTACTCGATATGCTTGCCAAATTTCTTCAGAACAATAAATCGGAATGCCTCTCGCCGCCCAAGCATGTAAAATACCCGTCAGTAAGCATTCGATCCCTACGGTAACTCCATTTGGTGATACACAAAGAGCTTTCGCGTAGAAGTTTTTATCCCGGTAATCATGAATATAAATAGAATCGATTCTATCTTCGCCGCGATAATACAGGGAACTGTTTTTTATCTTAAGCCCAACGCGCCTCATCTTATATTCGGATTCTAGCTGTGAAGCATTCTCAATAGTTGTAAGTTGTTGCAACCCAAAATTATCTGCTTCGTGCCGCCTCAGAATTATCTTGCCGCCAACAGTAGAACCGAAAGTCGCATCAATAATGATAACGTTTTTAAATCTGATAGGCCATTTCATTACGCACCTCCTTCTAACTGTTGCTTATTTTAAAGGGCAAAAATATGAAAAATATTTTATTATCTTACTCTAATATATAACCCCTTTTCTTATTTTGCAAGTTGTTCCTTGACAAGTAGTTTTGTGGTAAAATAAAAAAACAACTATGAAAAAATCAAAACCTATTTTTTTCCTCATTTTAATCTTATTTTTCGCGGCTTTGGCGGCAGGAGCTTATTTTATGTATTATTATAAATTCAATCCAGCCGAGCCAGCCAATTTTACAGAAACTACCGAAAAAATATTTGAATTAAATGGTTTTGTTTCAAAGGTTGATGCCAGAAAGTATACAATAGTTATTAATCCTATTGAAGAAAATGCAAAACCCGTAACTGCGGTAATTAGCGCCGCAACAAAAATTACAAAGATAGAATTTCCTTTTGATATTAATAATCCTCCGCAAGAAATCACTTTTACTCCTACAGAAACGACAATAACAATTTCTGAACTAAAAGAAGGCCAGCAGGTTTTTCTTACCAGTTCAGAAAATATTGCCAATAAAACAAAAATTAACAGCGTCACTTCAATAGAGGTGATGCCCCAATAAAATGAAAAAAAATTTCTCCTTTAAAATAGTTTTATTTTTCGCCTTCTTTTTATTTTTCAGCTTTGTCATTCTTTCAAACGCAGAGGCTGCACCAATTTCCAGAATAATGGATCCGGCTGCGGGCTCTTGGCTATCTAACAAAGAGAATGGAAATTGGTTTGATGTCAAAGATACATGCGATGTTGCACCTTGCACATGTTTTTATAAAATATCGCATGGCGGCGGTTTTACCGTAGCCAATGCTTCGCGAATTTGTAATAGTGATTGGTCTTTTGAAGTCGTTAAGAACAATTGCCCGTCTAATGGCGTAAATACCTGCACCGTCATTGTCTACTCAAAAAATGCTGATGGAATTCCCAGCGCAAACCATACGAGAGTTTATAATACTGACTGGTATGTATCTGCTGTGATCCCGGGGAGCACGAATCCTGTTCTTCCTTTGGATGGCGTCGGAAAACGCTGGGCAAAGAATGATTTTACGGTTCATATTAAATATTCGGATAATCCCGGCGGCTTGACTTCGAGTAAAGTTTCGAAATTAAGCTCCTGCGACTATTCTGTTACCAGCGGAAGTGATCCTGAAGTTATTATTTCCGGCGCAGCTTGCTCGGGCGCTTTTGAAACCGATAGAGACCAGCCTGTCACAGTAGGTATTGGAAAAAATTGCCACGAGCAAGGAGCTGATATGTGTAAAATTAAAGGTATTACAAAAGACAGAGCTGGAAATACTTACACTACTGCAGAGTGGAAAATAGCTGTTGATTGGGAAAAACCTGTTATTGCAAACCTTCGGCCTACCTCAGCTCTCTTTTATACTCCGACATTGTTGCGCGCTGACGTCACCGATAATATGGAAATACAAAGTTGCCTTTTCTACATTGATACGAATAATGATGGTTCATATGAATACGAAGCGCCTGCAGACACAGAGGCTGGCGGCACTAAAATGAACCGCACCATTTATACATCTTATACGTTTTGCGCTGTAGGAACTAAAGTATATATTACCTGCACAGATGTGGCTGGGAATACAGAAACATTTTCGAAAACTATAACTCCCAATAATGCCACCCTTGATACAAAGGGACCCGATTCAATTTTTGAAGGCGATACGCCTCCTGAAGGCGCATATATACCGGTTAATTCCAGTTTTACAGCCCACATCCTTGATAATGATTCTCCGCCTCCAACTCCTCCTTCCGGCCAAGGAACCGCATACTATAAAATTTTGGATCATGGAAGTTGTGTACGCGGCTGTGATAATAAATTGACAAGGCCTTGGGGGAAAAGCGGCAATTCTTCTAATTTTGCGATTACTACCGGAGAAACTGGCGATATTTCCAAAGACTGCACTAGAACTGTTTTCGCAAATGGCGAAGCATTAACTTGCGAAATAAGAGTGTGGTCTGTAGATTGCGCCGGAAATCAAGGACCAACGGCTTCAAGAAAATTTAATATAGGTGAGGATACGGAAATACCAAAAGCTGAAATTATTTCCCCGGCTGCTGGCTCCTGGCAAAAATCACCAAGTCTTAGCGCTGGATTTAAATTTACTGATAACGGCGGATTGCTAAAATGTGAATATCTGGTTCAAAGCTTTGACGATTCTGGGGCTGTAATTACTCCGCCTGTAGATTCTTGGACTAATATACCTTGCAACGGAACTAATTTTGTAATAAATAAAAATATTTTAGTTGGAGCTGCTAAAAGTTGCCATTCCCAAGGAAATAATAAATGCAAAATCTCGGTCCGGGCAACTGACCTGCGGAATAATGTAAGCACAGATTGTTCTGATCCTTTGACCCCAAACGCCTGCAGAAGTTTTAGTATTGACTGGACTGCGCCCACAGTAACTCGTATTGTCCCTTTTGTTGCTCCACGTGGTGAAAGCGAAGTATTTTCTTCTGATATTTCTGACTTAAATTTAACTTCCGGAACCGGATCTGGATTTGGAGAACATTCTTGTGATTTTCAAATTTCTGCCGAAGATTCACCAACAAATTATTCTTTTAATGGCGAAATGGCTATTAGCTTCTCCGACCCCGCGGATAATAAAAAAGGTGTGGCGAAAATCGCTTATGCATTTATGGATGCGGGAAATCATTACGCATATGCACATTGCATAGATTTGGCTGGAAATGAATCGGTACCTGCCGGAAAGCGAATTTTTGTTGATAAGCGACCGAAAGTCAGCGCTCCGGGAATAACTGCCGAAAAATACTGTCTTCCAATTGCATGGCAAGGCCAAATTAATTTGGGCTGGACTTATAAAGATGATGATGGCAATAATCAAACGCAATACCAATTCCAAGTTTCCACTGACCCAAGTTTTGCATCTATTGATATTGACTGCACGCATGACGAACTTGTTCTGCCGAATGGAGAAGGAACTTCGGCCTTAAAAGTTTCCACTTTGCCGGATAATGACTGCAATAATCCAAAAATTGGCTACAATCAAACTTATTATTGGAGAGTCCGTGTAAAAGACGATGTTGTTGACGAGTTTGGAATATCTTATGGCGGCCTTTGGTCTAATTGGTCAACTCCATCAGTCACCATTTCAACCCAATCCCATCCATCGCCATTTGTGGATTTCCTCTGCGATGATAATGATTGTGAAAGCACAAGAATAGTTGAGAATGCGCCAGTCACCTTAAGAAGCACTTCTGAAGCCGCCCCCGGATACAGTATTGAAAATTGCAAGTGGACTTTGCCCAATGGAACAAATATGGTTACCGGGAACAAAAATTCTGATTGCACAATTACGGTTAAATTTCCAATCGGAGAAGATCAAGAAATTAAACTAGAGGCATCCGATTCTTCAGGATACTCATGCGTATTAACCAAAGAAATTAATGTAAAAAGACCTTATCCTTGGTGGAGAGAAATTACTCCCTTTAACTGGTAAAGGAACTCAAATATATACAAAACCCCCGCCCTGAGATTTTCGAAGGGCGGGGGTTTTTGCGAACTTATTTTCCGAATCTTCTTTGGCGCAAGTTGTATTCTGAAATCGCATTATCCAAATCTTTTTCTGAAAAATCCGGCCAGTATTTTGGCAAGAAATAAAGCTCAGAATACGCCGCTTGCCAGATCAAAAAATTGGAAATCCTCATTTCTTTCCCCGTTCTGATAACCAAATCAACATCCGAAGTCCAGAGATTTTCTTTTATTGTTTCCTCGTTTATTTTATCCAAAGGAATTTTCTTTTCAACAATATTTTTAATAGCGCTGACAATTTCGGCCCGGCCGCCGTAGCTTAGGGCGAAATTCAGCACCATTCCTAGATTCTTTTCCGTCAGATCCTCAGCTTTTTTTATTGATTCTTGGACAAATTTCGGAAGCCGGTCTTTCTGGCCAATTACCCTTATCCGAATGCCTTTTTTATGCAATTCCTCCAAGTTATCAGCTATTGCTTTTTGGATCAATCTCATTAAATAATTGATTTCCTGCTTTTCCCTGTTCCAGTTTTCGGTTGAAAAAACAAATAAGGTTAAAATTTTTATTTTTCTTTCGTTGCACCAATTAGCAACATCTTTTATCTTTTCCAAGCCAATTTTGTGGCCAACAAATTTTGGCATTCCTTTTTCCCGCGCCCACCTCCTATTCCCATCCAGTATTATTCCCAAATGATTTAAATTTTTTTTACTTGGCATATTTAAATGAAATCTCCATCAATTTTATATTTTTTTGGCAAAATCCAAGGAAAATTAAATCCTAAAAAATAAAGTGTTTTTGCCGAAAATTTTGAAAAAAATATTTTCGGCAAAAAGAAATTCTTTGCCTCTTCCTGATATTTTAAGAAATTCGGGAAATTTTTCAAGAGCAGATTTGCCAAAATTATTCCCCACACAACTCCCCCGCCCGACCATGGTTTTGTGAGGCCTGCGCTATCTCCGCATAATGTGATTTTTTTATTTTTGGGTATCATTAAGCCCTGCGGAATAATCGCAGAATTCATCCTTTTTAAATTTAAATTTTTACTTTTTAAAAAATTATCAAAAATATTTTTCGCTTCTTTTGGCGCTTCAATTATCCCGTATTCTGTTTCCCTTCCTCGTGGAATTTTCCAGATAAATCCGGATTTTGTCGCCCAGGTTTCTACAAAATTTGAAAAATCTTCTTCGGCTGAAAATCCTTGGATTCCCAATCTAAAATCCGGGTCTTTTAATTTTAAAATTCGCCTAACATGGGATAATGCCCCATCGCAGCCCAAAATCTTATCAAAATTTATAACCGAGGACTCAATCTGCTGCCCCAGCATAATTTTAGCTCCTGCCTTTTGCGCCAACTCTGCCGCCAATTTATCTAAAGAAGAATGGTTCATTACAAAAAATTTTTTGGAAAATTTAACCGTTAAAGTTTTCTTGGGAAAATGAATAAGAACAAAATCTATTTTATTTTGGATCAAATTTTTGCTTTCTGGAATAAATTCCAAAATTCTTTCTGAAAATAGGCCAGAACATGATTCTTTTCCGATTTCCTTTCTTCTTTCAAAAACAAAAACTTCATTTCCTTTTTCAGAAAGATGCTTTGCTAAATATAAGCCACAAATCCCAGCTCCAATAATTGCTACTTTCATAATACAATACGAATCTACGAATAAAATTCGAATCTACAAATACGATATTCGGGGCATTCGGATGCGATTCGGATAATATTCGGATTATTTTTTTGCGGATTCGAATTATATTCAAATTTTATTTGCTCTTTTGCTTGTTGTTTTGCGAAAATATAGCCCATAGCGAAAGAAAGCAAGGAAATCAAAATGACGCCAAGGAGCAGAATAATGTCGTTTTGGTGATCTTTGACAAATTGCTTTAAATTTGATAGCATAATTTTATTGAATTAATATAAAATTTATGGCAAAAACTAAAGCTAGCGGAGTAACGGGGTTGGGCAGGGATTCTCTGCCTAAATACCTTGGAATCAAACTTTTTGACGGCCAGAAAGCCAAACCTGGCCAGATTTTAGTTCGTCAAAGAGGAACAAGATTCATTGCTGGAGAAAATGTGGCAATGGGAAATGATAATACTTTGTACGCGAAAAAAGCTGGGACTGTCCACTTTATTACAAAAAGAATAACTCATTTTGACCGGTCTAAAAAGGTAGCCAAAATAGTGAATTTGAAACCGTAATATTTCCAAAAATTTAATCTCAACAAATTAGCTGGCGAAAGCCAGCTTTTGTTTTAAAATTTTATCTTATGCAAGCCCTGATAAATTCTCTGAATAAAGGATGGGGGTTTAAAGGCCTGGATTTTAATTCAGGATGGAATTGCGTTCCCACAAAAAATGGGTGATTTTTAATTTCAATTATTTCAACCAGATCCCTTTCAGGATTTATGCCCGACATTATCAGCCCCTTTTCCTCCAAATTGCTTTTAAATTCATTGTTTAATTCGTATCTGTGCCGATGCCTTTCCTGGATTAAAATATCTCCTTTTTTATTTTCTTTGCCCCATTTGGCTTTTGAATACGACGAATATGCAATCGTCCCTTTTTTCACCTGACAAGGGTAGGTTCCAAGCCGCATTGTGGCTCCATACCTCTTTTCCGCAATCAAAGCTTTTTGCTCGGGCATCACATCAATTACAGGATATTTTGAATGTTTTACAATTTCTGTGGTATTGGCATCTTTCATTCCGCAAACATTTCTGGCAAACTCAACAACGGCTAACTGCAGCCCAAAACAAAGGCCAAAATAAGGAATTTTATTTTTTCGGCAATACTCAATAGTTTTTATTTTTCCTTCCACTCCTCGAGATCCAAAGCCGCCCGGAACTATAATTCCGTCAAAATTTTTCAACTCTTTTAATTTTCCCGGATTTTTTTCATATACCTCGGAAGACAGCCAAGTTAATTCCGGTTTTAATTTATGAAAAAATGCCGCGTGCTTTACCGCCTCAATTACTGAAATATAGGAATCAGACAGGGTAAAGTCCCCTGTTTCAAAATATTTTCCAACAATGCCGATTTTTACTTTTTTTCTGGCAGTTTTAATTGTTTTTACCAAATTTGCCCAATCTTTGAGATTTTCTTTTTTTGCCCCAATGCCGAATTTTTGCAAAATCAATGTTCCGATTTTATCTTTTTCGAAATTAATCGGGATTTCATAAATTGATTCTATGTCAGGGGCGGAAATCACGTCTTTTTCCTGAATATTGCAGAATATGGAAATTTTGCGCTTTCTCGGCTGGTCAATGGGAACTTCAGACCTTGCCACAATTATATCTGGCTGAATTCCCGAAGAGTTCAAAGTCCTTACCGCATATTGGGTTGGCTTTGTTTTCATCTCGCCTATCATTTTTGGAACCGGCAGATAGCTTACTAAAACAAAAAGAACATCCTTTGGATGTTGAAGTTTTAGCATTCTGGCGGCTTCCAAAAATAAAAGATTCTGGTACTCCCCCACTGTTCCGCCAATTTCAATTAAAACGAAATCTGCTTTTGTTTTTTTTGCCGCCTTTTGGATTCTATCAATCACTTCGTTTGGAATATGCGGAACAACCTCTACGCATTTTCCGCCGTATTCTAAATTTCTTTCGCGACGGATAACCGCATCATAAACCCTTCCGGTGGTCATATAATTGTCAGTTGAGAGATCCTCGTTTAAAAATCTCTCATAATTTCCGATATCTTGATCGCATTCAGTTCCGTCATCGGTCACAAAAACCTCTCCATGCTCAACTGGGTTCATGGTTCCGGCGTCAACATTTATATAAGGATCAATTTTTATTGCTGTTACTCCAAACCCCTTTGACTGCAGAATTTTTCCGATAGAAGCAGTAGTCACTCCCTTTCCAATACCAGACATAACCCCGCCGGCTACAAAAATATATTTTGGCATACCCAGTTAGAAGTCCTTTGCGAAAAAATTTTAAATTAAAATTTTTTCGCAATTCTCAGGACAATTACTTTAAAAATAAAAAAATAAATTTTGCCCCAATAAAAATCGCTATCACACAATGAGCCGACTTCTAACGGGGCATATTACTTTTCTTCTCCTTTGGTTACAATTACAGTTATTTCGGATTCTAAATTGTGTTCAAATTTAATTTTTACTGGATATTCTCCAAGCTCCTTGATCGGCTCTTTTAATTCTATCTGGCTCTTTTTTACCTCAAAACCCATTTCTTTTAGTTTTTCGCAGATTTTCTGGGGATTCACTGATTCAAAAAGCTGTTCTTCTTCTCCAACTTTAACCGGAACGACCACCTCTTGGCCATCAATAGCTGAAGCAATATCTTGGATTTTCTTCAATTCTTCCTCTGATTCTTTTTCTAATATCTCTTTTTGGGTCTGCGCCCACGCCAAAAGCTCTGTAGTGGCTGGCTTTGCCAAACCTTTAGGAATCAAAAAATTTCTGGCATAACCATTCTTTATTTCCTTCACCTCATATTTCTTGCCAAGCTTCTCTACATCTTTTAAAAAGATTACCTTCATATTAGAGAATTATACTATATTCCTTTGATAATTTCAATTGCCTTATCTAGCTGCGGGTCTCTTCCGGCCTCAATGTCTTCGTCGGTATTTTTGACTTCAATGTCGGGAACCAATCCGATATCGTTAATAAGTTCGCCATTTGGAGTCAGCCATTTTGCAATTGTTATTTTAAGAGAAGCGCCTTTTTCCTGAGTCAGTTCTACTACTTGCTGGACTAATCCTTTGCCAAAAGATTTTTCTCCGATTAGTTTTATGTTTCTATCATCTCGCAATGCTCCCGCCAAAATTTCAGAGGCAGAGGCCGATCCCCCATTTATCAGGACAACCGTGGGATAAGTGGCAAAAGATGAGGGGCCATAAGATTTGTCATAAAGTTTTTCGGCATTTCCGCCAGAATCCTCAATAACAATAATTTCGCCTTTTTCCAAAAACCACCCGGCGATATTTTCAACTGCGGCTAAAGATCCTCCGGGATTGTCTCTAAGGTCTAGAATTATTTTTTCCGCCGAACTGTCCAGAATGCGAAGCGCCACATTATAAAACTCAGAGTCGGCGTTTTCCGAAAACTGATAAATAGTCACATAAGCTATAGAATTATTTTCCAAAAATTCTAGCTTCAAAGTCGGAACAATAATCACAGCCCGAGTTAAAGTAATTTCTTTTGGCGCATCCCACTTGTCTCTTAAAATTGTCAAAGTAACCTGCGTTCCTTTTGGCCCCCGCATCAAACTTACTGCTTCATCAATTGTCAAATCGGCAGTAATTATTTCTCCAATTTGCATAATTTTGTCGCCTGCCCGCAAACCAGCTGCTTTGGCTGGAGAGCCTTCCAAGGGCGACAAAACTTGGAGCTGGCCGTCTTTAATCCCTACCTCCATGCCCAAACCCTCAAAAGATCCGCTTACATCTTCTTGAAATATTTTTGATTCTTCCGGCGAAAAAAAGACAGTATAAGGGTCCTCCAAAGAATTCACCATGCCTGAAATTGCTCCGTAAATCATTTTTTGCGTGTCTAATTTTGTTTTGTCTACGAAATTTTCCTGAATCTTATCCCATGCTTCCCAGAATAAAGAAAAATTAACTTCTTCAGGCTTACAAACCTGACAAATTACTTTTCCTTTTCCAAATAAAAATCCGCCATAAAAAGCAGATCCCAGCAATACAACTAATACAAAAGAAAAAATTATCCTTTTCTTTGAAACCATATATTTTTTATAACAAAATAAAATGGAAATTTCAATATACTGCGATGGAAATTAATTGAAATTAATGCTTGCCCCGTACCGAACCCGCAGGTTCTGGTACCGGGGGAAATTTTTGGGAAATTAGGAAAAAGAGGAAACGCGGACGCCGATTAATCTTATTAATTTCTGGTTTTGCAAAATAAACTTTAATAATAATTTTTTTGATTCTGTTTTCAAAATTTTTAAATCGTTAGTTGGTTTTTTTAGAGTTTTTGCCATAGTATGCGTTTCAAATCCCTGGAAACGGCAAACCACAGTAATTGTTTTAAAATTAAAGCCGGCTTCAAAAAGTTCTTTGTAAACATCAAGGATCATCTCATCAAATGCGGAAAATAGGGTTTTTGAATCTCTTGTATCTTTTTCAAATGTATACTGCCTGCCGATAGATTTTATAACTCCTTCAGAACTTACAGGATTTTCATCAATCCCCCGCGCTCTTAAATAGAAATCTTCTCCGACTACTCCAAAAATATTAATTAAATCTTCCTTTGACAGTTTTTTTATGTCTCCGATTTTATTAATTCCCAAAGATCTCATTTTTTCCGCAGTTTTGGGACCTACCCCCGGCAAATCATCAATATCAAATGGTTCTAAAAATTTTTCTGCTTCCGGCTGGGTTACAACAAGCAAGCCATTGGGTTTGGCCTTCTCCGAGACGATCTTTGCAACAATTTTATTAGGCCCGACTCCGACCGTCGCGGTTAATTTTTCCTTTTCAAAAATTTCTTTTTTGAGATTCTCCCCTATTTCTTTTGCTTTCTCATAACTTCCTGAAAAACTAATATCTAAATATGCTTCATCCAAACTAATAATCTCCCACTGCGAAGAATATTTTTTTATTATTTCCATAATTTCGCTGGAAACTTTTTGGTATAATTCCATATTCACCGGCAAAAAAATAGCATCGGGACAAAGCTGATAAGCTTTGGAAATCGGTAAAGCTGAATGTATCCCATATTTTCTGGCAACATAATTTGCGGTAGAAACCACTCCCCTGCCGCTTCCGTTTTTTGGGTCAGCCCCAACCACCACCGGCTTTCCTCGGAATCTGGGATTATCTCTTTCCTCAATTTGAGCAAAAAAATAATCCATGTCGATATGAAGTATAATTCTTTCTGCCATACACATATTTTACCATTTTAAAAATAAAAAACTGAGCTGGGTTTCAAAACGTTCAGCTCAGTTATAGAAACAATTAGCATGCGTTTGCAATTACATGCGCGACCTCAAAGGGCGAAAGTTTAGTCCCTTTAACCCGAGGACTGCCGCCGACATCAGTGCCGCCACCCCACTTTTCATCCGGATTTTCTTCTACTTTATTCAACGCGTCGTATGCGGCAAATAGGTTTATTGGCAAAAACGGAGATGTTCTGCCAATAGTGTCTGTCCATCTGTCATCTGGCCTTACTCTAACTGAAATATACGCCGGAATGCCGTTTTGAGCAATTCCGATTCTAGCTTGGGGCCCAACTTCTTTCACAACAACGCATTTTAAAGCGGATTTTGCTAATTCAACTTCCGCCAGCAATTCATACCGCGTATCTATCGGAATTGATTTGCCTTTGCCAAAGATGTATCGCATAATTCTCGCCTCAACAGCTTCTACAACCTTGAGATATGAAATGGAATCTTGCTTGTCTATTTCGCCACTAATTCTAAATTCCCGGTAAGGCTGGAATATCCAAGCGATTTCTTCCCAGATTTTTTTCTCTACAGGAAAGCTTCCAGAACTAGAATCTATCAAATCAACATGATGGACTAACCTTGCAAGCGCCGGTCTTTCTATAATCTGGGGGAAATGCCACTTTAGAAGAAACCAAGACAAACATACATCCTCGTCGCAATGGTTTGCAAAGACATTTATGTGTAACTCTCCATCTTTGCTTTTTAAGCAAGAAAAAATTCCTTGCTTTATCGCATAATATACTTGCCCACAAGTCGATCTTGTACCGAAACGGCAAACCCCGCTATGATGGTCAAAATTCGCGCACTTGAATTTTGCGTCAAAAACAGGGGGGCCGTTTACATAACCATCTAGTGCAATGGCATAGGAATTCTCGAATACAGATAAATTTTCGGAAAATTCTTCCCATGAAACTGGCGGAACCTTTGGGTTCATATAAAGAGCTAATGACATCTTTCTTCCTCCTTTTGCGAAAGACGCTTGGAATAAAATATTTTCCAATATTTCTGTATATCGATTTTTTTTTAAAAAGTCAATCTGTAAAATACCGGCGCATCAAACCTTTTAATAGAATTGATACTAAGCGCTTTTCCGAAGTATCAACAAAAAACCCCGAGAAACTTCGGGGAATTTATAAAGAAAGGACAGGAACGGGACAAGTCTGTAGCGCTGTAAAGTATGCTGTCCGGGTATTCGGTCTCACCGGTATAAGAAGAGTAGATTTTAAGCAAGCTCTTCAGGGCTATCCGACCTCGTAACAGCCTTAATTTTCTTCAAACGTCTCAGTTGTCCCGTTCCTGTATAAATACATACTAGCAAAAAAAGTATTTTACGTCAAGAAAAAACAAACAAAAAACCAGCAGTTATGCTGTTTTGTGTATTTGTAATTTGTGTGAGTAATTTGTAGTTTGGGAGCAAATTTTTATTCGCATTTCAAATTCGTACCGCCCTAATTACTAAATACTAATTACTAACTACTGCAATATTTTGCAGCAACAAAATTTGCTGTGCCCCCACTCAGAATCGAACTGAGACTTACTCCTTAAAAGGGAGTTACTCTGCCGTTGAGTTATGGGGGCCCCTCACCCAGAAAGCTTAAATCAAACTGTTTTTTATTTTAATACAAAATGGACAAAAAGTCCATTGTTATCACCGAAAATCTCCGCCCAAGGCGGACCAGCCTCGGGCTGGTTAAATCTACAATCTACAATCTTAAATTACAGGCCTTCCTCTCTCATTCTTTCTAGCAATTCTTTTTGTCTTTTTGTCAGATTTTTAGGAGTTTTTATAACTAGCTTTACGTACAAATTTCCTCTGCCAAATCCCGAAAAATGCGGAATCCCTTTTCCGGAAATTCTTAAAACTTTTCCCGATTCAGTTCCTGCGGGAACTAACATCAAAATTTTTGTTTTTTCAAGATTGGGAATTTCAATTTCGTTTCCTAAAACAGCCTGGGCATAAGAAATCGGCAAGGAAATATAAAGATCGTCTCCTTTTCGCTGGAAAAGCGGATGTCTTTTTATGAATATCCGTACATATAAATCTCCTGATTTCCCTCCTGTTTTTCCGGCTTCCCCTTTGCCCTCAACTTTTATTACTTGGTTCGTGTCAACGCCAGCCGGAACGAAAATTTTAATTTTTTCTTCGCTCTTTACTCTCCCTTCTCCACGGCAAACATTGCAAGGTTTTTCAGGAATATACCCTAAACCCTCGCAAACCGGACAAGTGACATATTGGGTAAAAGATCCCAAAAATGTTTTTCTAATCTGCTGGACTTGGCCGGTTCCTCGGCAGGAAAAACATTCTTTGGTTTTAGTCCCGGGCTCGGCTCCATTTCCCTGACATCTCGGGCAAGTGTTGAACTTATATAAATTAATTTCAGTTTCCTTGCCCGACAATGTATCGTCTAAATTGATTTCCAAATCTACTTCAATATCTTTTCCTCTTCTTGAATCTTTTTTTCTGCGGGATCTTGTAGCTCCTCCAAATCCCCCGCCAAACATATTTTCCAAAACATCTTCTAAATCCCCAAAATCAAATTCGGAATCAAAACTTTCCGGCCTTCCCCAAGCCCATTCAAAACCGGAAAATCCGGACTCGCCCCCTGCAGGTCCCTGCGCTCCCTCAAAAGTAGTTCCAAATTTGTCGTATTGTTCTCTTTTTTTCTGATCAGAAAGCGTCTGATAAGCTTCGTTTATCTCCTTGAATTTTTGCTCATCCCCGCCCTTATCCGGATGATATTTATGGGCTAATTTATAAAACGCCCGTTTTATATCTTCCGGAGAAGCGTCTTTTGATACGCCCAAAATTTGATAATAATCTTTTTTCACAATACTTTAACAAACTATGTTTTGTTTTCTTTATACTGCCCTTCTTCTGGTCCTTCGTTTTTATTCTGATTTGGATTTTGTCCGCCAGCTTGTTTGTATAATTCTGCTCCGAATCTCTGGATTGTCTGGGACAAATCTTCGGTTTTGGCCTTTATTTCATCTATATTATCACCATCTTTTACTTTTTTCAAAGCATCCACTTTATCCCCAACCTCTTTTCTTATGTTTTCAGGAACTTTATCTCCCGCATCTCTTATAGTTTTCTCGGTAGTATAGATTAAACTATCTGCTAAATTTTTTGCCTCAATTAATTCTCTTTTTTTCTTATCTTCTTCGGCATGAAGCTCAGCTTCTTTCTTCATTTTTTCTATTTCGTCCTTTGATAAACCAATTGAACCTTCAATCTTAACTGATTGGGTCTTTCCGGTTGCCTTATCTTTGGCAGTAACGGTGACTATTCCATTTGCGTCAACATCGAAAGAAACTTCAATTTGAGGTATTCCTCTTGGAGCTGGCGGAATCCCGTCCAAAACAAATTTGCCGATAGATCTGCTATCTAAAGCCAGCGGCCTTTCCCCTTGCAAAACATTGATTTCAACTGCCGGCTGGCTGTCAGCTGCAGTTGAGAAAATTTGGGTTTTTGAAGTGGGAATAGTTGTATTTTTTGGAATCATCACAGTATTTACTCCGCCAAAAGTTTCAATTCCTAAAGAAAGCGGCAATACATCCAAGAGCAAGACGCTTTTTATGTCCCCTTCTGGAGCCTTGCCTTCTTTTTGCGCCCTTAATATTTCAGACTCAATTGCGGCTCCAATTGCAACCACTTCTTCGGGATTAATAGATTTGTTAGGTTCCCTGCCGAAAAAGTTTTTCACGGCTTCCCTGACAGCGGGAACTAAAGTGGTTCCGCCGACTAAAACTATTTCTTCAATGTTATTTTTTCCAAGCTTTACTTCTTGCAAAGTGCTCGCGATTTTTTCAATTGATTTATCAACCAAAGATCGGGTTAAGTCATTAAATTTTGCGCGAGATAATTTATATAAAAGATGTTTTGGGCCTGCAGAATCAGAAGTAATAAATGGCAAATTAATTTCAGTTTCCAAAGCTGAAGACAATTCTATTTTTCCTTTTTCAGCTGCTTCTTTCAATCTTTGCAAAGCTAAGGGATCTTTTGATAAATCAATTCCATTATCTCGTTTAAATTCCTCAATTAACCAGCTGATTATTTTTTGGTCAAAATCTCGGCCTCCCAAATGAGGTTCTCCGCCCGTTGCCAGGACTTCCACAGTTTCCGGAGTTGTATTTAAAATCGAAACGTCAAATGTTCCGCCTCCGAAATCATAAACTGCAATTTGCTGATCAGTTTTTTTGGTCAAACCATAAGCCAAAGCCGCGGCAGTAGGTTCATTAATTATTCTCATTACATTAAGGCCGGCAATTTCTCCAGCTGCTTTTGTCGCCTTTCTTTGGGAATCATCAAAGTTTGCCGGACAGGTGATTACCGCATCGGTTATTTTTTCTCCAAGTTTTTCTTCGGCATCTGATTTTAATTTTTGCAAAATCATTGAAGAGATTTCAATCGGGGTATACCACACATCTCCCATTTTAATTTCCACTTCCCCATCTTTTCTTTCTCGAGTTTCGTAAGATAATAGTTTTAATTCTCTTTGAACTTCGGGATCAGAAAATCTTCTGCCAATAAATCTTTTGACAGAATGAATTGTATTTTTGGGATTGGTAATAGCCTGCCTTTCAGCTAAAATTCCAACCAACCTTTCGCCATTTTTTGCCAAAGCAACAATTGAAGGCGTCAAAACAGAACCCTCCCGGTTTTCAATGCACTTTGGTTCTCCGTTTATTATTGTGGCCATCTTTGAAATAGATGTACCAAGATCAATTCCTAATGCTTTTGTCATGATTTTATAAGCTGATTTACGCTGATATCAACGCGGATTTACGCTGATTTAAATTTTTTGCGTCCATCGGCGTTATTACCAACATTTACCAGTTTTAATTTTAATAATTTTTTTCAACATTAAATCCTATTCCGCCCTGAGGCATATCCGGCGCCTTTGTTTCTTCAATTTTATTGAACTGCCCTTCGTATTTCCCGATATTTTCCTGCAGGGCTTTTAGCATTCTTTTTGCATGGCTTGGACTCATAATAATGCGGGAAATCAAGCTGATCGAAGGAGGCGCATTCAGTAAAAAATCCAAAATGAATTCTTCTTTCGTGTGCGCTACGAACATTAAATTAGAATAATTTCCTTTTAAATCTTCATCCTTCGCTTTGATTTGTATTTGTGGTTGTTCCATAGTTTAGTTTTTAGTTTTAACCAGCCCGAGGCTGGTCCGCCTTGAGCGGAGATTTAGTTTTAAATACATTTCTTTTAAAGTGCGAGGCAGAACTGCAAAAGGTGCACCTCGGAGCCGAGCCTCTATGACCTTTCTGTTTCGATGAAATTATGCTCGGCGAGAGATAGCAACGGCGGAGAGGATTTCGATTTTTCATCTTCAGCCGATTGCGTGCTCCTTTTGCGGTTATGCCGCGCACGCTATTTTGCTACTTTCACCTTCGCCGGCCTCAATAATCGGCCGTTTGATGTGTATCCTTTTTGGACTTCCGCAAGAATGGTTCCTGGTTTCTGGTTGCTGGTTTCTAGTTCGCCGACGACTTCATGAAAATGCGGGTCGAACTTCTCGCCGACTGACTTTATTTCTTCCACTCCCAATCTCTTTAAAAAATCCTGAAACTGAATTCTTATTTGCAACAAACCTTTTACACTTGCCCCGTAGGATGCCGAAGGCTTTCCTTCGGGATTTTCATCTTTTCCTAGATTTTGCTGCAAATTTTTCTCCGCTTGATCAAAATTATCCATAATCGGCAAAATTTCCAAAATCAGCTCTTCTTTCGCATAATTTATCAACTGCCCAATCCTTTCCATTTCTTCTTTTTTATAATTAATAAAATCTGCCCTTTCTCTCTGCCATCCAGCCAAAAATTCATCTTTCTGCTTCTTTAACTCCTCTAATTCTTTTTTTAGCTCCTCTATGCTTAATTTTTCATTAACTTCCTTCGGCTCGCCGGACCTTTCCCCTTCTTCGTTTTTTTTATTGTCTTTTTCTTCCATAGATTTAAAAATTATCAAATAATCGCATTAATGAATTAATTAAATCTATATTTTTTTCATAAGCCATTCTCTTTGGGCCCAAAATGGAAATAAATCCTTCTTTTCCATTGGGCAAGCGATAATGGGAAGAAATAACTGAAAAATTTTTGGCTTTTGGCAATGGATTTTCTTTACCGATATATATATTAACTCCCGGATTTTTTTCCAGCTTTTCTATATTTCCTTCAAAATCTTTCAAAAGTTCAGTGAAATTTAAAATATTCTCTTGGTCGCTGAATTCGGGTTCCTTTAAAACCTCTTCCCAACCTTCTTTCCAAAACATATCTTCACCATCAAGATAATTCAAGGCCAAAGCCCGAGTTTCTTCTGCCAACTGCCTAGTCAAATTCTGTATAAATCTAAAAACATCATCCGATTTCTCCCCTTCCCAATTTTTCATTTCCAAAGTATTTTTTCCTTGCCCACCTGACTGCGAAGCTGCCGGCGAGGTTTCTTTCAATAAATCATTTACAAAAAATCTATACCCTTTATCTGTCGGAATCCTTCCGGCTGAAGTATGCGGCTGCAAAAGAAATCCTTTATCAGTAAGTTTTTGCATCTCCGCCCGTAATGTTGCGGGAGAAACGCCAAAATTATGCTTCTTTTCCAGCAATTGAGAACTCACAGGTTGCGCAGAATCCACATATTCCTTAACCACAATATCCAATATTTTCTTCTGCCGGTCAGTTAACTTTATTTCCATATTGGTATTGTAGCGCAATTAGCACTCGCCTGTCAAGAGTGCTAACCAAGAAATGAAAAGGGCAGGATAAAGCCGCAGTTTTTATTACGAACTTTTTTCCTGCCCTAAGGGGATGCGTTTGCTGTTTACAAACAAGTCATCCCATAGAAAACGGGAATATTCTGAAGATGCTTAAAGATACTTACTGAAGTTTCTGGCGAAGCTTGGGAATAACCCTGTTCTGGAGATCGTTTTGACGAAATTCTAGCTTTGCTTGTTTTCCTTCAGAAAGCCGCTCCCCTTCCGGTTTGCTTCTAGAATCTGCTAATTTTTTCTTAATGTTCCCTACCTCATCACAACAAATATTATAGGTGGCCAGAACATGGGAACTTGAATCATCCAATGGTTCCATTAAAAACCTCCTTTAGTTTATTCAAAGCTCCTGTTTCATTACTATTTTACTTTTAATCTTTTTACACTTTCCTTCCCTCCATTATTTATTTTTAAAGGCCTAAACAAAAACCTGGCCCGCTTGGCCAGATTTATTATTTTTTAAGTTTGTTTTTACTGCTTTTTATTTAATAAACCTAACCAAGCGATTCTCTGATAGAACGCCCAAAATAATGACCGTAATGGTTAGATTTAAACTCGTTTTCATATCGTTATATTACGATATCAAACCAAACAACTATGTCAAGAGGAGTAAACACTATTTATTTTCTAAAAATTTTGCTAAAATATAAAAATAATTATGTCAAACCGTAAAACTTACATTGTAGCCGGTATACTTATTTTTGCCGCTTTTATCTTGGCAATTTTAAGCATCCGCAACGACACATTTACCTATGACGAAACTGCCCATGTTGCTGCCGGCTATTCATATTTAACTCAAAGAGATTACAGAATGAATCCCGAGCATCCGCCGCTAATTAAGGACATAGCAGCAATTCCTCTTTTATTTTTGCATTTAAATTTTCCAAAAAATAATCCGGAATGGCAAACTGCCTCTCCGGCTGAATGGTGGGACCAGTTTAATTTTGCTTCCCAATTTTTATACTATTCCGGAAACAATCCTGACCAAATTTTATTCTGGTCAAGAATACCAATGATTCTTGTTTTCTTATTGTTGGGATTTTTTATATTTTTCTGGGCAAAAGAATTGTTTGGAAACACAGCCGCCTTAATTTCTTTATTCTTATTTTCTTTTTCCCCGATATTTTTAGCAAACGGCAGGTTAGTTACAACCGATGTTGGAGCCGCATTTGGAACAGTTTTTGCCACCTATTTTTGGCTAAAATTCCTGAAAAATCCCTCAAAAAAATCAATAATTTTTGCCGGGCTTGCATTTGGAATTGCAATGCTTTTAAAATTCTCTTTAATTTTGCTCCTGCCATTTTTTGCGTTAATTACTCTGGTTTTTGCCGGTTTAAAACAGGATACGGAAAAAAAATATAAAACCTTATTTAAATATGTGGGATTTTCTTTTTTGGCGCTTTTGATTGGCGTCGTTTTTATAATCTGGCCTGTTTATGAATTCCATGTATCCAATTATCCTCAAACCCGCCAGATTCAAGACACACAGGCGCTTCTCGCAACAACTTTAGTGCCGAAATCGGTTATTAATCTTAATCTGCTAATGGACAAAAACCAAATAACAAGGCCACTGGGACAATACTTTTTAGGATTGCTTACCGCTACCAACAGAACTTCCACTGGAAACACTACATATTTTATGGGCCAAATTTCAGCCGACAGCTGGAAGTCATATTTTCCAATCGTCTATTTCATAAAAAATCCTTTGGCTTTTCACATTTTAACCTTTATAGCCATAATATTCCTAATATGGTTTCTTATCCGCAAAAACCTTAAAGAACAAATAAAGAGCCATTTTACCGTATTTTCAATGTTTGTTTTTCTGGCAATCTATTGGGCAACGAGTTTAGTCTCAAATCTTAATATAGGGGTTCGCCACTTGTTGCCGATTTTCCCATTCACAATTTTGTTAGTCAGCGGCGGAATCTCTTATCTCTTAAAAGAACCTTATTTAAAGTTAAACCCCGTTAGAAATTTAAAATTTCTAAACGGGGTAAAATACGCAATTTTAGGAATCCTTGTTTTATGGCAGGCAGTTTCTTTAATTTTGGTATTTCCCCATTTTATTGCCTATTTTAATGAAGCAATTGGCGGGCCAAACCTGGGATATATGTATGTTGTTGATTCCAATCTAGATTGGGGCCAGGATTTGAAACGGCTGGCAAAATATATTGATGAAAATAAAATTGATAAAATCTATCTGGATTATTTTGGCGGCGGAAATGCGAATTATTATTTAAAAGAAAAATATGCCCCGTGGTGGGGGCAGAGATCTCCGGATGAACTTCCAAAAGGAAGCTATTTGGCAGTTTCGGCTACTCTTTTGCAGGGCGGAAGGGCAACTCCAGCCAAAGGTTTTGACCAGCCATCAGATTATTATCGCTGGCTTGATAAATACACGCCTGTTGCAAAAATCGGGTATTCAATTTTCGTGTATAAAATTGAGTAAGTTATTTGTTGTAATTTTCAGGGAAAATATAAATTTTTTCAAACCTTAAATCAATATATCCAAGATTCTTCCTTTTTTCAGGAGGAATTTTATTTTCCAAAACCGCCGTTAATTCGGTAATTTGCCAATCCATATCGCCTTCTGGATTAAAATAAACTTCCCAGCCCTCGGCAGCTTTCACATTTAATCTTTTCCTCGAAACTATCGTAACCGTATCAATTTTGATTTCCAATTCGTTTTTCAATTTTGATTCGATATTTAAAATTTTTGCGACTAACGGCTCCTCTATTACACTTTCCCCTAATCGCAGTTTGTTTGGCAAAATCTGGTTTTCTATTTTTAGCAAATTAGAATCTGGATCCAGAACTTTTTCAAAAACTATCCCTTCTTTATCAATAAAAAAATTTTCCTCTAAAACTTCCGCACTTGTTGTTGCGAATAGAGCGGTCGAAGAAGAATTCAGGGTATGGGTCAAAACCGCAACCGGATTCCTCTCTTCAACGTTTACTAATATAATATCTGGGAAATCTTTTTTGAAGCTGATTTTTGCAATTTGCGGAAAATTATCCTGACCCATTTTTTGTATTTTTCCTAAATTCGCCAAAAATATGCTTTTCGTGGGGAAAAGGGCGATTTTTTTTGTAAGCTGGCTTTGAACCAAGCTTTCTAATTTATTAGTTGCGATTTTTTGATTGCCGGAAATCTTAACTTCTTTTATCTGGAAAAACGATGAGAAAAAAATGAAATAGCAGATCCCTCCAACTGTAGTAAAAATTAAAACTGGAAGCCAAAAAAAACGGCTTTTCAATATTGATTTTTTCTTTTTAATTCGGTACGGTTTCCGGAAATTTCTTTTCATAAAATACTAAAATCCTCTTTTTATTTTTCGAATCTGCTCAAAAATATAAATTAAACAGTATTTTTTTGAAAGCGGGAAATCCTGGGTTTTTATATGTTCTTTTGCAAAACCTCCAAATCCCATTTTAAATAAAGTGGGCCCTGCCCAGGGATGTTTAGGGTATTTTTCAGGATCAGTGAACCCCCAAAAATCATATAAAATACATCCTCTTTTTTTTGCTTCTTTTATTGCTTCCCATTGCAACAGATAAGGAATAGAAAGTTTTGCAAATTTTGAAAGAGATGCCGCTTGATGGTAAAAGCCAATCCCCTGCCAAAAAATTACCATAGCTGCAGCGGCTAGCTCATTTTTATATTTCCCAAATAGTAACAATACCTCATTGTCATTTATGAATGAATTAAATTCATTTTTTATATATTCTTCAGAAAACGGCGTAAAATTTTGCCGCTTGGCAACCTGACGATTTAAATCAAAATAAAGATTTAAATCACGAAAATTTATACTGGTTTCAATGCTAATTTCCGGATTTTTCTCTGCCTGCCTTATCAAATACCTAGTGGTTTTCCGCATGTTTTTCAAAATTTCTTCCGCGGAGACGGAAATATCTAATTTCCACGTCGCCTCATAGGCATTGGCATGCATTGGAGATTTATGAAATCCCAAATCTTGAAATATTTTTAGATTTTCTTTTGAATCATCAAACAATGGTGCAATCCGTATAAAATCAACTTTTTCTTCTTTGCCAATTTCTTTTAATTTCCCCAATAAAACAGCCATTATTTGATTTTTGATATTTGATCTTTCATTTTTTACATTTGGCCCATGCTGTAGTAACAGAAAAATTCCTCTCTTTGCGACCACCTTAGAAACTAAAATAGCTGCAATTAAATTTCTTTCTTCGTATATCCCTAATCTCCAAATTTTTCCGCCCGAGGCGGACCCACCTTGGGTGGAGTTTCCCATTTTTTTCTGAAATTCTCCCCAATTCCAAGACTGCAGAAAAGTTTTTTCTTTAATACCTGCCAAAAATTCCTCCCAAGTATTTTTATCTGATATTTCTGAAATTGATAAATCCATAATTTACTTTTTTGTCCATCGAAAATTTTTTATTCCTTCGGCGCGGTCAAATATAAGCCGATTTAAAACCAGGCTAAAACTCAATTTTTTTTGCAACAAATCTTCTTTTATTATAGAAATTCTTTTCAATAAAATAATTACAAAGACGAAAATTATAAAAACAGAAAAAATTTTTGGTTCATGCTTATAATCTGCAAGAATAAAATATGCAACCAAAAAAAGTATAGTGGCGGGTGCCCCATCCCAAATAATACCGATTACAGCGAGTGGAATCGCCGAATAAAAAAATATAATTGGATTTAAAGCTAAGGTCGCTCCCAGAGTTGTCGCCACTCCCCTTCCCCCGAAAAAATTGAGATAAATTGGCCAGTTATGGCCGATGATTGCAACCAAACCTGAAAATAGCTGAATCGAAATTGGGAAATGGAATTTCTGCGCCAAAAAAACTACAATCCAACCCTTTGCAACATCTAAAACTCCAGTCAGCGCGCCCTCTAAATGCCCAACCGTATGATAAACATTACTGGCTCCTATTTGCTTTCTACCAACTTTACGGATATCTATATTTTTTGAATATTTCGAAATTAAAAACCCAAAAGGAATTGCGCCGAGAAGATAACTAAGCACTATCCACAAACTATTCAATAAAGTATTCATACACATAAAATACTTACAAATAAAATGCTTACGAAGAAAAATTTAAACAAATCATATAATACATTTTCTACGGCCGTGGAAATCGTACTATACTTCTATTTCTTTAATTAAAAATGTTTTTACGTATTGATCAAGGGAATATTTATTGAGAATTATTTCTGTTTTATATGAAACATCATATGGACAAACCCAAATACTTTGTTGCAACAGTTGATAGCCTAAAAGATAAAGATTTTCTCTAAGTAAATCTCTTAAAAAACGCTTTCTTTCGGGGATATCAAAAATTACCATTTGCCACTTTCCGTCTGGTCTTTTCTTTTTATTACTTTCTTTAAGTTTCAATTTCAAAATCTTATCGGCTCCTTTCCTTGTTAACAAAACAGCTTCTTTTTCCTCTAAATTTTTAGTCTTTATATACCCTTTCTTTTTTAAATAATAAACAAGCCGACTGAATAATTTTCGATCCTTCTTTTTCTTCCATTCATATCTAAATTTGTGAAGTTCCGGAGACCAAACTTCTTTCCAGGGTCGTGCCAAAAAAACATCATAAATATCACCTGCCTTTTCAAGAAAATCATATAAATCCCATAAAAATCTATCGGTAACTGGAAATTTCATATTTATTTAATTATAATACTTTTTCTACGGCCGTGGAAATCGTATTATGGTCTTTATTGTTTTTACTTATTTTTTTTAAAAAGTCTACGATTTTTTGGGCATCTTTCACCGAAATATTAATATGAGTCGGCAAATTTAATGTAATTTTTGCCAATTTTTCCGCATTTGGGCAACTCCCTAAAGTATATTGCATTTTTTCTAATTTAGTATCATGCGGAGCAATCGGCGTTGTATACCAATCCCCAACCAATAGATTATGACTCCATGCCTTCTGAATAATTTGATGAGCGTTCGGATGTTTTATTGCATAACGAAGGAAAATGTCGCCGTCGCTGGTAACTGGTAGCTGGTAGCTGGTATCGGCTAATTCGCGATTATAAAATTCGGCGATTTCCCGGCGATGCCGGTTGAATTTTTCCAATTTCCGAAATTGGTTTTGAGCCAAAATTGCCAAGGCATCTGGTAAACGCTTTGGAAAATAACAGGGTTTTTGCCCCCTCTTTTCCTTCCAATGGACGGCTTTTGAAAAAATGTGAAGCCATTGGAATAAAATCAATAAATATTTTCCAAAATATTTATATGTTGGCAAAATAAGCCAATTCATTAATACAGGGTGCAATAATTGCTGAAGAATCCAAAAATATGAAGGATAACCGATTCTTTCCTGGTATTCCTTAATTTTTTTTGCAAGTTCATCATCAGAAGTAACTACCATTCCGCCGTAAACTGAAGAAATTACTTTATCTCTGGAAAAACTGAAAAATGAAACTCTGCCGAAGGTTCCGATCTTTTTTCCTTTATAGGTAGCACCTAAAGAATGCGCGCAATCTTCAATTAATATTAAATTATGTGCCTGACAAATTTTTATAATTTCATCCATTTCTGCGGGCAAACCGAAAGTGTGCTGGACTATTACGGCGCGGCTGTTTGACGTAATCTTACGCCTTAAATCTTCTGGATCAATGTTAAATGTATTTTCGTTGCAATCTACATAAATAGGTTTCAAGCCTGCTTGCCTCGCCGAAGCGTCATCGCGAAGGCGGGCCTTTGCCTCGCCGTAGCGAGCTTCGGCCTCGCGAAGGCGGGCCTTTGCCTCGCCGTAGCGAGCTTCGGCCTCGCGAAGGCGGGACCAAATAACCGGATTTGGAACTGCGTTACAAGTGAAGGCTTGTAAAAGAACCTCCTCATCCTCCTTCGCCAAGGCTTCGGAGGATGCCTGCTCTCCGAAAAGAGCAGCCAATATTGCCATCAACGCCGACCTCCCGCTGTTAAATGATATGGCATATTTTACTCCCAAATATTTTTTAAATTCCTCTTCTAAAATCGTAGAAGCTGATTGACGCTGATTGTTACGCTGATTTACGCTGAATTTCCATCGCCAAGGTTTCCAAAGCAACTTAAAAGCCAATAGGATATCATCCTTTTCAGTATTAGGAGACAAAGAAATCGATATTGGTTTTGGGTTTAAATATTGACAAAACATTATTTATGTAATATTATTTTTCTGTAAGGAGGTATGAAATGAATGCGAAAATAGTAGCAGAAAAAGACGGAAGCTTAACAATGTCTTTGACGCCAGACATTACGGGTATGGATCTATCGAAAATCCCGGAATCGATGGAGCAGCTATTTGAAAGTCTAAAACAATACGGCTGCGCATGTATTATGATTCCGACCGGTTGGAGAAACCCATACGAAACATTTTGGTTCCGAGTTAAAGTCATAGAGAAGAAATAATACGTTTAAGCACTTCGTCGTAAATGCCGTCCGTCTTCTGACGACGGCATTTTTTTGTTAATTGTTAACTGCTTCCTGTTAACTGTTCAACCACCTCTTTAGGCACTCTGCTTTCCAAAAGAACTGCATCTCCCTCTTTCACAACGCCCATTATTTTCGCAAAAATTTCTTTCGGATTTTCGAGAAACAGAATTTCTGGCTTCCTTTGGCTCGCCGTAGCTTCTTTGCCCGCCATAGCTTCAGCGATGGCGGAAGCGAAGGCGGCTTCTTTAATTTCTTTAAAATAATCTTTTGTTGTAATTATTGCTAAATCACAGACCTCTCCGATTTTTTTACCGATTCTTGTGTGAACTTCTTTTGACGCCTTACCAAGTTCTATTAAGCATGGCATAACAATAATCTTTTTCCCGGAAAAATTATTTTTTAAATATTCCAAATTAGCAATTACTCCATCCGGGTTTGCCGAATAAGTAGCATCTATAATTTTTAAGCCGCCAATCCCCTCTTTAATTTTAATTCCCGGCATCTTGTTTTCAATTCTATCGACCGCGGCTTTAATTTCAGCGTCAGCCATTCCTAATTCTTTTGCGGCTGCCATTGCTCCTAAAATATTCTCCTCGCCAAAAAAAGTAGCATTTTGTCCGTACAAAATCGCTTTCACTGGGAGCCGTCGAAGAGTTTCATTATAAAGTTCTAAACAATATTTATTTTTCGCATTGAAAAATGCAACTCCGTCTGCGGGCAATGATTCAATTAACTCATACTTTCCTTTAATTATATTTTCTAATGATCCGAATGTCGACATATGCTGCTCATTAATTCCAGTTAAAATGCCTATTTTTGGCCTTACAATATCGCAAAGCATTTTTATTCCCCCTCTGTTATAAGCTCCCATTTCAACTATAAAAATTTCATGCTCTTGTTCCAAATCCGCTAAAATGCACTGGGAAATCCCAATTTCCGAATTCTGGTGTTCTTTCGTCTTTAAAACCTTATTTTTGAATTTTTCCGATAAAATCGAATACAAAAATTCTTTTGTTGAAGTTTTGCCATAACTTCCCGTAATGCCTATTACCAAAAGATTTGGGAATTGCCTAATTTTTATCTTGGCTTTTTTAATAATCCGGTTTCTCAAAAAAACTGTTGGAATTTGAAAAAGCAGAACAATTGCCGAGGAAAAAACCGGAGCAAATAAAATTAAAAATAGAATTGCGAATTTAAAATATAGGGAGAGCGCTGTTGCAGCAATGATTTCAGAAATAAAAATTACGGCAGTTTTTCCGGTAAATTTAGGAAGTTTTATCCTCCAAAAGCTGGAAATAATTTTAGTTATTGCCTGAGTTTCAAAATGGGCTAGAAAACGCCCAATATGATATTCTTTCAATTGCCAAAGCCACAGCCAGAAAAGAAACAGCTTTATAAATAGCAGAAGTCCAATTATATTTAAAAAAACGGGCATTTTTTAAAATTTATTTAAAAATTTGAGAAGAATTTCAGATAATTTATCTGGAACTTCCAAGTGCGGACTATGGCCAATTTTTGGTAAAATTTCCAATTCGGAGTTTTCAATATTTATTTTGAATACATTGGCATACTTTACAGGCACCATTTTGTCATTTTTTCCCCAGACCAAAAGTGTTTTTGTTTTAATTTTGGAGAGATCAGCAAATAAATCTTCATTTAAAACTTTTATAATCGTTTCTTTCATCACTCCGTCCGCCTTTTCATAATCCCGGTGGCGGATAACTGCGTAGAAAAAATTGCGCGCAGAATCCCGAAATCTTGAAAAGTGTTTTGGCGTCAACAATGCGTTTCCCAGCTTGGCTGTCCAGTAAATCAACATTGTTTTTATCCCCATTTTGGGTTTTATTCCGGCTGAATCGCACAAAATTAATCCTTTTATTTTTTCGGGATGTTTTAAGACAAATCTTATTGCTATTCTTCCGCCAAAAGAATGGCCGAGCAAAAAGAAAGGTCCTGTCAAATTTATTTTTTCGGCAAATTTTGAAACAAAATCTGTATAATCATCAATTCCCCAGGCTTTGAGCGGAGTCACTGACTTTCCAAATCCCGGCAAATCAGGAACTATGGTTTTATATCCGTTTTTTATTAAATTTTTTTGAACTTCAATCCAAGAATCAGAAGATCCGCCCCACCCATGCAATATCAAAATCGTTCCCTTTATGGGGACCTTTTCAGGATAGAATTTAATCCCGGCAAAACTTAAAAGAGGATCTTCCTCTTCTGTAATTTTGTAGTTAATAGTTAAGCTATTAACAGAAATTTTCTTTTCCTCCATCTCTACTTATTTTTAATCATTTTAAGATTAAAATATTGTTGAAGAGCTTTTGGTATTTTTATACTCCCATCTTTTTGCTGGTAATTCTCAATAATAGAAATTAAAATTCTGCCGATGGCAAAAGCTGTACCGTTTAAAGTATGAACAAAGTTTAATTTTCCCGTCTTATCTTTATAGCGAATATTTAATCTTCTGGCTTGAAAATCGGTGCAATTTGAAGTTGAATGGGTCTCTCGGTAGCGGTTTTCGCTGGGAATCCAAGCTTCTATATCATATTTTGCCGCAGCCGGAGTCCCAAGATCTCCAGTACAAATTTTTAAAACGTGATACGGAATTTCCAAGGCCTGCATTAGTTTTTCTTCTCTTTCCAAAAGAAATTCGTGCTCGTTTAGAGAATGTTCCGGCTTGCAATAACTGAACATCTCAATTTTATCAAACTGATGGACTCTAAAGATTCCTTTTGTATCTTTTCCATAAGCTCCTGCTTCTCTCCTGAAACAAGTGGAAAATCCCAAATATCTTCTTGGCAAATCTTTTTCGTCAAAAATTTCCCCCGAATGCATGGTTCCCAATGATTGTTCAGCGGTTGCAGTCAAATATAAATTATCTGCTTCTAAATGATATGCCTCTTCGCTGTTCGTTTGCTCCAAATACCCCATGCCCCACGCCATTTCCGGTTTTAGCATAACAGGAGGAATAATTGGAATAAATCCCTCTTTGATCAAATTTTCAAAAACGAGATTAATTAAAGCAACTTCCAATAAAGCCGCCTCTCCTTTTAAAAATCCAAATCTGGTTCCTGAAATTTTCGCAGCCCGGTCAACATCAATTATGTCTAATTTTTCGGCAATATCTAAATAATTTTTGGGGGTAAAATCGAATTTTGTCCTTTCCCCCACTTCTTTTAAAACAACATTTTCGCTATCATCTTTTCCCACGGGCACGCCTTCCAAAGGGATATTGGGAATTTTTGCCATCAAACTATTAAATTCCTCTTCAGATGATTTTAATTCCTGATTTAACCTGTCGCTGTTTATATCTAATTCCCGCATTTTTAAAATTATTTTTCCCCTTTCTTTTTCATCTTTCATTTGAGGAATTTCTTTCGACGCCTTGTTTTTTTGGGCCCGCATATCTTCTAATGCCTGAAGAACTTCGCGTCTTTTTTTGTCCACTTCCAAAAGCCGGCCAATGTCAATATCAACGCCTTTATTTTTTGCGCCTTCTTTTACAACTTGCAGATTTTCTCTTATGTATTTTATATCTAACATATTGCTAATTTCTAAATTCTAAATATTATTTTTTCCTCATTGTCGGAAACAATATAACTTCTCTCAAACTATGCGAATCGGTTAATAAAGCCACCAATCTGTCGATTCCCATGCCAAATCCGGCTGCCGGCGGCATGCCGTACTCCAAAGCCTCAATAAAATCTTCATCCATTCTCTGCGCCTCTTCAAAACCTTCTTTTAATATTTTTTCCTGCTCTTTGAACCTAGCTCTCTGCTCTATTGGATCGTTAAGCTCTGAAAAAGCATTAACCAGCTCCATACCGCCCGCGGCAACCAACTGGAATCTCGCCAGTTCGGAAGGATCTCCTTCAATTTCCTTTGCCAAAGGAGCCGAACCCTTCGGATGATGAATCAAAAAGGTGGGTTCTATTATCTTGGGCCGGCAGAGCTTTTTATAAATCTCGTCGGCAATTTCCGCTTTCTCGCCTTTCGGGGAGGAACCCAAAATTTCTTTTGCTTTTTTCCTCAATGCTTCAGTGTTTATTTCCTCCAGATTTATATCGGCATATTTTTTGAATAAGACATTGTATTCTATCCTCTGCCAGGGAATTTTAAAATCTATTTCTCTGCCTTCATAGTTTATTTTCTGGCTTCCGAACAAATTTTTGAGCAAAGTTGAGAAAAATTTTTCGGTGAAATTCATCAAATTTTTATAATCGGTATAAGCCCAGTAAAATTCCAATTCCGTAAAATCAGGATTGTGCTGCCGGTCTAAACCCTCGTTTCGGAAACATTTCCCAATTTCAAAAACTTTTTCAAATCCTCCAATTAAAAGCCTTTTTAAATAAAGCTCGGGTGAAATCCTTAAATACAAATCGGCGTCCAGTGCGTTCAAATGGGTTTTAAATGGCCGGGCGGTCGCCCCCCCGTATATGGGTTGCAAAATCGGAGTTTCAACCTCGATAAAACCTTCATTTTCAAAAAAATTTCTGATTTCTTTTATTATCCTGGCACGAAGAATGAACTTTTCTTTTACATCTTTGTTAAAAATCAAATCCAAATATCTCTTCCTGAATCTCTCCTCGACGTCTTGGATGCCGTGCCATTTTTCAGGAAGGGGCAGGAGTGACTTTGCCAGCATTTTAAAATCTGCGGCTTCTAAGGTTTTTTCTCCGGTTTTTGTCTCAAATAAAATTCCTCTGATTTCAACGAAATCTCCAATGTCAAAATTTTCAGTAAAAAAATCGTAGCCGTTTTCCCCTATCCGATTTTTATTGAAAAAAGCCTGAATTGTTCCGGTCCCGTCTTCCATATTCAAAAAAGTGGCTCCTCCATGAATTCTTAAGGACTTTATCCTGCCGGACAAAATTATTTCCTTTTTACTTTTATTCAAAGCTGAAAAATCCTTAAGGGCACTGGCTATTTCGTGGGTTCTTTTCGTTATTTCCGGATACGCCAAAATCCCGGCTTTCTTTATAGCTTCTAACTTTTGTATTCTTATTTTTCTTATTTCGTCAATATTCGCCATAGTTTCTAACACAAATAGTCGATATTTTATTCTACTTTAAATTTTTGGCTTAGACAAGTTAAAAACAGTGGAAAATTTGACTTTTAATTTTATTATTTTAATATCAAAATACCGAGAAAATCTCGGAATTTTGGCACTTTTAATAAATTTTGGAGGAAGGAAAAATGACAAATAAGAAGTTAATAGCGATAGTTAAAACTCCAGAAGGGCCCGGCATCCCTGAGGAAATACGCAAAGGATGGATTGGAATAATTTTTCAAGCTGAAGGACCAAAACAAATAGTCGTTGGTCCAGCAATAAATCTTGATTCAGAAATAAATCCAGAAGAAAACTATGGCCCCAAATTAGTTTACAGTGTATCTTCTGAACTGGCGCTTATGGCCTTGAAATACTGGAATAGAAAATCTTGGGAGTGGATTGCTCGCCAACCAAAAATAGCACCAATTTTTGACTTTAACGTTGATTGTTGCCGAGAAATAATATTACCTCGCCTCCTTTAATTAAAGTCCCGACGGAATTAACCGCTCGGGACTTTTTATTCAATATATCCAATATCTAGTATTAACAAACAACAAAACAATATATTATTAACAAGGCGATAGCTATGTTAACAATATTTTGTTATTTTGTAGTTAATTAACCGTATGTGTTAATTAAGAAGAAAATATTTCTTTAAATCGGCGCTATTTTCGATTTCTTCGGCAACTATTATGCGAATATCATTTTTTTCCAAACCGAAAAAATCACGCAGGAGCGCTATCTCATCTTTACATTGGAAAGGATGCACCCAAACGCTTTTTTGAAGAGATTTAAATCCTAATTCCTTTAATTTTCCTCGAAAAGCTTCCCGGTGGCTTCTTTTTAGCTCAGAAATATCAAAAATAACAATTCTCCATTTATCATCCCATTTTTTCGGTTTTTTTATTTTCAAACTATTAATTTGGTAAAAACCGGCTTTCTTTTCTCCCTTATCAGTAAGTTTTATATAAATTTGTCCATTACGCCGTACGGTTTCTACTAATCCTTCCCTTTTCAAACGCGCGAAAGTATCGGCAATCCTCGGCTTTGGATACCGCCTAAAACTTTTATTGGCTTTTAATAAATTAACAATAAAATAAGGAGAAGAAGCGGCAATCGTAATGGTGCCCGCAACTAGTAGCGTGTTTAAAAAATCTTTTATAATTTCCGATCTTGGTTTTCTAAAATAATATTTATATTTACTCATACTTTCGTATATCATATATTACTATCTTGGCGATAGCTATGTTAGTAATATACGCATTTTACAAAATATTATTATATTCGATCTAATAAAAATTAAGGGGGAATACGTCTACTTTAAATCTATTTCGAAGCGCCTCCGCCTTCGGTAAAATACCACTGCAAAATTTCTTTTGCCGCAGGCAAGGTAGTCCCGCCGAGTCCTTTTACATCTTTAAAAACTATAGTTAATACAATTTGCGGGTCGTCGTACGGCGCAAAAACTGTAATCCAGTGGTTATAAATTCTTTCGCCGTTTATCACTTTTCCCGTTTCGGCAGTTCCGGTTTTTGCGGCGGCAGCTACGGGCAAGGTATTTAATGTTACGGACGACGCGTGCGGGCTGTTTTCCCCGGTTACGCCTTGCCGCATTCCTTCTCTAACAATTTCTAAATTTTCCGGATCTATGAAATTTTCTCTGATAATTTTCGTTCCAAAACTTTCAATCGTATTTTTTTTAGAATCAACTATTTTTTGAACAACCTGCGGCTCCAAAAGCTTGCCCCCATTTACTATTGGAAGAAAGCTCGCCGCCATCTGAAGCGGAGTTACCAAAACATCTCCCTGACCAATAGAAACATTATAAGTATCTCCTAAAAGCCAGTCATTTCCGGTTTTTGTTTTTTTCCATTCCGGCGTAGGCAAGAATCCATCTACTTCTCCCGGCAAATCTATATTAGTTTTCTTTCCCCAACCGAACAGCTCAAGGTATTTTTTAATTTTGGTGATCCCCAACCCATTTTGGTCGCCATAGCCTCCGCCTATTGTATAAAAATAAACGTTGCATGATTCGGCAAGTGCTTTTCGCATATCAGTCAAGCCATGAATTGTCCAGTCGCCCTTTATAGTCGGCGAATCAGGATCCCACGGATTGGGAATTTCAATATTTCCTTTGCTATCATTTATTTTTTTATTAGGAGATATAATTTTTTCCTGCAGAGCAGCCGAAGCAATCAACGGTTTGATAGTTGACCCGCTTGGGAATTGCCCACCTATTGCTAAATTATAAAGCGGCTCATTGGGGTTAGAAAGAAGGCTTAAAAGCTCATCGGCGTTGGAACCTTTGTTAAAAAGATTATTATCATAACTTGGCAAAGAAACCATAGATAAAATCCCTCCAGTTTTTGGATCCAAAGCAACAGCTGCTGCATTTTTTAATCCTTTTTCCCTCAAAATTGTCTTTAGCGCTTCGGTTATCTTATTTTGCAAACCAGAATCCACCCAAAGGACTAAACTTTTCCCGGATTCTGGCTGAGAAATAATTTCTCGAGAAATTTCATTCCCCAAAGCATCTCTTTCAATCTGCAATTCTCCAGGATCTTTCTTTAAAAAGTCCTCATACTTTTTTTCAATACCTGCCCTTCCCACCCAATCAAAAACCGTATAGTTAGAATCTTTTAATTCAGCGGCTGTTATTTTTCCCAAATACCCCAACAAATGAGAAAAATTTTCACTATCTTTATACTCCCTAACCCAGTCTTTGCGAATTTCAAATCCTAAAAGATCATCCATTTTTGTTTCCAAAACAATTAAAACCTGATGCGGGATATTTTCCAAAACCGGATTCTCGTTATTTTCTATTTTTTCCTCCACGTTTTCAATGCTCTCCCCGATTATTTGAGAAACTTCCGCAATTATTCGGTTTTTTTCTGCCCCATCTTCTGGAAAATTCGCTTTATTGAAAATTAGGTCGAATGCCGGAACGTTAAAAACCAATTGATTTAAATTTTTATCATAAATTACGCCTCTTTCTGCCTGAATCTGGGAATTTATGAATTTATTTTTTTGAGAAAGCATTGAATACTTTTTTCCTTCTAATATCTGAAGCTGGGCAGTTTTCAAAAATAAAAATAAAAATAAAGAAAGAGACCCAATCAAAAAACCAATCAAAACCTTTTTTGAAAGGGGAACTTCAAATTTTTTCCCCGTAAGGCCAAATTCTTCTTCTTTTCTTTGGGCTAATTTATCCAAAAGCGCCTCGTGCGGCTCGATATCGTTTTGGTAGGCAAATGAAATTCTTCTTTTTTTAATATTTTTGGATACCTGGAATTCTAACATATCTCCTAACTATAAATTTAATAAAAACTGCGCAGACCAATAGAAATAAAATGTGAAATCCAAAGAAGCTGGCAGAAAAAACATCCAAAAAAAAGCCGCCGAAAATTGCAGAAATTAAGCCAAATTTCTTCGCGGGACTTTCAAAGAAATTAAACAAAATTACAAAAACCAAAATAAAATTTGGGGGGAATCCAAAAGCGCGAAAATCAGCAAAAAGGCTTGTTTGAAACAAAACTAAAATGTATAAGCCAAAAATTAGAATTAAAATATTTTTCAGCATCAAAAGTTAGAAATTATAAAAACGCTGCTTTTCAACGCCTTATCAAATGCCGGTTTTATTTCAGCTTGCTGAAAAGAACTGACATCGTTTTTATTAAGGGATTTTATTTCGCCTACTAAAAGGCCTTCGGGGAAAACGTCGCCCAAAGAAGTTGTAAAAACCAAATCCCCGGTTTTTATTTCCGCTTCCTGGGGGACCGAATCCAAAACTGCGTTAAAATTTCCCTTGCCTTTTAAAACTCCTGTTGCCTCAGCTGATAAAATTTCAGCATCAAAGGAGCTGTCTTTATTCGTAATTAGCAATACTTTCGAATAATTTTTATAAACTTCGTAAATTTTACCTAGTAAAAATTTCTGTTCCGTAATTACAGGCATGTCTTTTTTTACCCCGTCATTTAAACCCTTATTAATCAGAATAAAATCTCCAATTCCCTTGCTGACAATATTAGCAAAAATTAATTTAAAATCTTTTTGAAGATTCTGGACCAAACCCGCTTTTAAAGCCTCGTTCTCTTTTTTTAATTCTTGAAGGCCGGAGATTTCGGCAGATTTCTCAAGAATTTGAACTTTAAAATTATCATTTTCTTTTTTTAAATTTCCGTAGCTAAAAATTCCGGCAAAAAAATTTGACATATTATCCCCTGCTCCCAATAGCATTCTCTGGATTGGGGAAGAAAACGAATAGAAAAAATTTCGGATTCCTTTGGAAAAACCTGGCAGATTCACTAAAACAAAAAACGCGATTAACAAAATGCCAATTGCGCCTAATTTTATTTTAGAAAAACGCTTCATCATTTATATATTAATATCAAAGAAAAAAAAATAAAAGCCCTATTATGTGCTCGAAATTTTGTAACCAAAAAGGCGCTAAGGTGGCAGCTTCCTACTTTCGCATCCAAAAGGATACTATCATCGGCCTTGGCATATTTCACTTCTGTGTTCGGAATGGGAACAGGTGGGACAATGCCAGTATAACCGCCACCTCAGCGCCCTCTCACGAGGCCTGGCACGTTTGACGCGCCGCCTTTCGCTAAGGTTTAAAATATTAGTTAAATTATTTTCCAATGATCATTAATTGCTAGTCAAGATTTGTGTAATGATTTATTAGTGCTGCTTGGCTTAACCCCTTACGGAGCTTACACCGGCAGTCTATCGACCAGATGGTCTCTCTGGAATCTATGAATCCTAATCTTGGGGTTTGCTTCGCGCTTAGATGCTTTCAGCGCTTATCAGTTCCCGACATAGCTACCCAGCAATGCTCTTGGCAGAACAGCTGGTACACCAGAGGTCAGTTCAGGAAAGTCCTCTCGTACTATTCCCAAGTCCCCTCAAGATTCAACGCCTACGGTAGATAGGGACCGTACTGTCTTACGACGTACTGAACCCAGCTCACGTTCCGCTTTAACTGGCGAACAGTCAGACCCTTGGAAGCGACTTCACCTCCAGGATGCGGAGAGCCGACATCGAGGTGCCGAACAGGACCGTTGATATGGACTCGCGGGTCCTACTAGCCTGTTATCCCCGGGGTAACTTTTGGTTGATGATCTTCGGATTTTCTATGAGAATCCGTCGGTTCACTAAGTTCTGGTTTCCCAACTGCGCGAAATATAGTTCTTGCAGTAAAGCCGGCTTATGCCTTTGCACGACCACTCCGATTTCCATCCGGAGTTAGCCGACCTTTAAACGCCTCCATTACATTTTAGGAGGCAAGTGCCCCACTTAAACTGACCGCCAGACACTGTCTCCCCAATTTAATGGGGGTTAGAACTGTGGTTTCGAAAGAAGGCTGTTTCATTGTCGGATCAGCCGCAACCGAGATCGCGGCCTCAAATCCTCACCTCTACGCTACGCATCCAAAACCAAAATTCAATATCTAGTTACAGTAAAGCTCCCGGGGTCTTTCCGTCTAGCCGCAGGTAACCGGCATCTTTACCGGTATTGTGTTTTCACCGAGCTCCTCGTTGAGACAGTTTCCAAGTCGTGAAGTCTTTCATGCGGGTCAGAACTTACCTGACAAGGGGATACGCTACTTTAACACCGTTATAGTTACGGCGGACGCTGACTGGAAGCTTAGTGCAATGAGCTACTCCCTTGCGGAAGCAACCCTCACCTTTAACATTCCAGCGCTGGTCAGACTTCAGCCCCTATACATCCTCTTGCGAGTTGAGCAGGGACCTGTGTTTTTGATAAACAGTCGCCTGGAAAACTTTCGCTGCGTCCCTCACCCTTGCGGGTTCGGGAAGTTCTTATTGCGAACGTACGAACACTTTTTTGCCGAGTTCCTTAACGAGGCTTCGCCCGTTCACCTTAGTGTATTCACACCAACCTACCTGTGTCGGTTTTGGTACGGATCCGGCCTATTTAACTCTTGGAAGTTTTTCTGGGAAACTTGCTCGCTCGGATTTATCCCCCCGAGGGGGAACATTTTCTTGCCTTTTGAAAAATCTTAAGGCAAAAACTAAAATCCATAATTAGCCCGAGTTACTAAATTTCGTCACTTCCTAAAAAATAGGCCAGAGGGCCGGAATATTAACCGGCTGTCCATCACTTGCCCCTTTCGGGTTCAGCTAAGGACCGCCTAACCCTTGGCCGATTGTCGTTGCCAAGGAAACTTTAGGTTTTCGGTGTGCAGGGATTTCACCTGCATTGCGGTTACTCATGCCAACATTTTCACTCCTGCTCACTCCAACAAATCTTACGATTTATCTTCGCTGCGAGCAGGACGCTCCCCTACCACGAACACGCAATAAATTGCATGTTCATTCTTATCTTCGGTACTGAGCTTAGCCCCTAAATCTTTAGCGCAGAATTCCTTAGTTAGTAAGCTGTTACGCACTTTTTAAAGGGTTACTGCTTCTAAGCAAACCTCCTAACTATCAAAGGAACTCCACTTCCTTAATAACACTTAGCTCAGTTTAGGGACCTTAGATGAAGATCTGGGCTGCTTCCCTTTTGACCGTGAAGCTTAGCCCCCACGGTCTTGCTAGCAGGAAATAGACTTCTGGTATTCGGAGTTTAATTGGATTACCTGGACGAAGTCCACGGTTATCCATTTAGTGCTCTACCTCCAAAAGTTTTTACCTGCCATTAGCCCCAAAGCTGTTTCGGGGAGAACCAGCTATTACCAAGCTCGTTTAGGTTTTCTCTTCTTGCCACAATTCGTCCCAGAGTATTGCACGGCTCATAGGTTCGGGCCTCCCTCCAGATTTCTCCAGAGTTCGCCCTGATCATGGCAAGCTCGCTTGGCTTCGGGTCTTCCCCACGCTTTATTTTTTTGCGCTATTAACGCTTGCTTTCACTACGCCTCCGCCCCATAGGGGCTTAGACAAAAAGCGTGAAGAAACTCGTTGGCTCGTTCTCCAAAAAGTACGCTCTCACCCCGTTACAATTTTGCCTCTGAATTATTTTGCGCAGCGCGCGCACCGAATAGGTGCACCCTTGCTGGGCGAAGCGCTGCGCCCATAAAAGGATGTGGCTATTCGCCACTCGCGCTTCGCTCGCCATGTCAGGAGCAAAATTGTAACGGGGCTCGAACTTTTTGTGAGCATATGGTTTCAGTTTCTATTTCACCGGGATCACCTCCCTGCTTTTCACCTTTCCCTCACGGTACTAGTTCACTATCGGTGAGATTGAGTATTTAGTCTTGGCCCTTATAGTTGGGCCTGTTTCCCACAGGACTTTCTTTTCCCGTGGTACTTAAGAAAAACATCAAGGAGCATAAAGTTGTTTTCGTTTACAGGACTATTACCTTCTATGGTTGCCCGTTCCAGGGGCATTTAACTAGCAAAACTTTATCTAAATATTCTCCCTCGGGTTAACCCCTCACATTAATTTAATTCAACGTGAGGGGTGCTCCCGACGACATTTCCTTGCAACCCTCATTACTCCTCGCTGCTGCTCGTCGCTAAAAATAATACGAATCTACGAATGAAATCCGAATCTGCAAATTAAATTCGTAGCATTCGGATAAGATTCGGATGATATTCGGATTATTTTGCTCCGAACAATAGTGAGGAGTAATAAGTTTGGACTGTTTCCTTTTCGCTCGCCGCTACTCAGGAAATAAAAAGTTTTTTTCTTTTCCTCCGCTTACTGGGATGTTTCGCTTCAGCGGGTATGCGCCCTTCGATTGCTCTCAGGGCAATTCCATAAAATGGAATTGGGTTTCCCCATTCGGAAATCCCCGGATTAGAGGTTGCTAGACACCTACCCGAGGCTTATCGCAGTCACGCCGCGTCCTTCATCGCCTCAATCTCCCAAGGCATCCACCATACGCCCTTAATTTACCATCTTGGCTAGCAATTAATAATCGTTTTAAATAATTTAATTAATTGTAGACCCTAATATTTACTGATAAATTTTTAAAGTTCTTACCGTTCGGAAAAATCCAGCAAGACATCTTCGACTCTTTTTAAGATTTAAAAGTTTTCTTTAAAAACTTTTGTCGAAGTTGCTCTACTGAAAAAACAAAAACCGCTTTGGAGAAGCGGCTTCAATCACGCGCGAAAAACAGCAAATTAGCCGCTCTCTTTGTTTATAGTTTTTGTTTTTATATTCATATATAATCCTGCTAATATATTAGCAAAACAAAAGTGCGTGTCAAGCCCGCAATATACAATGCCGCCCCCGAAGAGGGCGGCATTGGTTATGCACATTAATAAAGAAACCTATCTTGCAATTTTGCTCTTTAATTCTTCAATCATTTTTGCCGCAGCCTCCTTCCCGCCCAAGCCAAATGAAAGCCCAAAAGATATCACCAAAAATGCCACTGTCCCATAAATCATTGCGTTAAATATCGTGTCAATAAATGCAGGCACAATAATCAATTCCCGTAAAATCATCAGAATTGCAAAAGTCCAAATCGCCCACCTGACAACCGCGCTAACTGTCTGGCCATAGCCCACTTTCATTCTTTCTACGGTAACCCTGACTAACTTTTCAACAATATCAACAACCACAACTGTAACAACAAAAATCAAAGCCGCAACTATTACATGCGGAAGATAATTTATAATTTTATCCAAAAGCAAGGTAAATTGCATCCAACCCAAAAGACCAACTGAAAGCTGAAGAAAAACAATCACTAAAACCCATTTGAAAATAGCTCCAATAAACTCAGATACATCTACTTTAATATCAGCTTTTGCCAGTGCCTCATCCCAATTTCCTTTCTCAAAAATCTCATTGAATTTCAATCTCTTTAGGATTTCAGCAATTAATTTTCCAACAAAAAGCGCAATAAACCAGCCAATAACAAAAATAATTATTGCCACTATGATATTTGGAGCAAAATTTATAAATCTATTCCAGATATTTATCAGAGCGTCGCTAATTGATATTCCTAAATTTTGAAAAAACATAGTTTATTAAATTTAAGGTTTTATTATAACAATTTATTCGACCTTTTTTGTCATTAGTCTATTATACAGTGTATGCAAAAACATAAAAGCCCGGCTGTGGAAAACTTATCTTTCTCCAACAAAAAATCCGCCTTACAACGGATTTTTTGTATAAAATAATGAAAAACTGGCTTATGAAAGATGCTTTGAAACAAGCTTTGTCATCTCAAACATATTAACTGTCCCTTTTCCGCCGAAAACTTTTTTCAAATTAGCATCAGCGTTAATATTGCGTTTATTCTTTGCATCCTGAAGGCCGTTCTTCTTAATGTATGCCCAAAGTTTCTTAACAACTTCGGATCTTGGAAGGGGGCCTTTGCCGACGACAGCTGATAAATCTTCGCTGACTTTCATTGGCTTCATAAATGCTGAATTAGCTTTTGCCATATGAATATAAAAATTTTTTAATTACCGCGACCTTTATAAAATAAGCTCTTTTAGCTCGTTAATACAATATAGCAAATTCTCTTTGCCCTGTATAGAGCGTATTTTTTTAAGCTTAAGTAAACAAATTTTTCACAAATGAAAAAGTCCAAAGAGTTTTTGAACCCTAAGGACTTTTTTCTAAGACTTTTTGAAATTAAATCTTTTTTTTAACTCTCGCTCCTATTGGAGCTCCCGACGGAAAGTGGTTGATTCTTCTCGTGCCGAAGAATTTTTACACGGATCCGCATATATGCCGCGAAAAGTTCTTCAGGCAAGGCATTTATCCTTGTCATTTCAGGCTTTGGGCAGACATATTTGACAATTACATGTTTGACGCCCTCAACTTCCCCTCGATTCTTTTCTCGCAATTTAATACTCATGAAGGCGTTTGCGATCTGTCCCATCCTGTCGGAAATTACCTCGCTTCCGCCACCTACTACATACGAGAAAACTTCAAGAAGTTCGCTGGGGGTCACCTTAATCTCTGCCATTTCCCATTCCTTACACATACCCTCACACATCTGGTATATGCCCACAAACATCTTGTACTTATTTTCATCTTCCGGAACGGGATGTTCCCTCAAAAAAATACCCATGGTACCTAAAGCAATCTGGTTAATTCTTGCGTCAGTTACATTAGCCAACTCATTCATTTTTTCCTCCCGAGATAAAAAATTTATCTCCCAATTTTTTTATTTTAACGAGCTTAACTCGTTAGTAAAATCATATCAGATTTTATTCCCCCGTACAGAGCTTAGTTTGTCAAGAATAAAAAAACATCTTGAGCCGTGTCGAAGGATGATTTTTTGTATAAAAATAAATATGAAAAATTTTCTTTTTTATGCAACGTCTAACGTTGCAAATGGTATTGCTATAAAATATTGTGGCAAGTCTGACTTGCCTACCTCGCAAACTCGTAAACCGAGTTTGACTCGGTCAAACCGAGTTTGACTCGGTGGACCCGGGGAGATTTGGACTCCCGATCTCCCGGATGCAAACCGGGTGTTCTACCACTGAACTACAGGCCCCTTTGTGGGCGATAATGGACTCGAACCATTGACCTCGTCATTATGATCTCCTCACTACGCTCGTCGGATAATTGATTTTCATAAGCGAGAGTGGGCATGAGAGGACTCGAACCTCTGACCCCGTCATTATCAGTGACGTGCTCTAACCAACTGAGCTACACGCCCCCGTTTTCTCGCTTATGAAAATCAATTAAGCATTGACGCGCTCTAACCAGCTGAGCTAATCGCCCTTAAAATTTGATCTTGAAAATTCACGGGGCTGGAACGTTAATCGCAAAGCGATTTTACGTTCCGCCCAAATTTTATTTTTTAGCTTTGCCCCGTTAGAAGTTCCGCTAAAGATTTTTTATAAAATCTTACTTAAGGCGGAGCCGATTTGATCTTTAAAATTATAAATCTACCACAGATCTTAGCAAAACTTCTAACGGGGTTTGCCAAAATTTCCCACGACCGCTCCCAACTTTTCGAAAACTTTTGGCGATAATTTGAATGATGCTTCGTAAATTCCCGAATTTACAAAAATATTTTTTTCTTTCATCAAATTATTATCAATAAATATCCGTAATTTCCAAATTTCCGCCGCTGGCGGAATCGCGCCGATTTTTATTCCCTTGAATTTATTTTTTATAATCGTTTCAGAAACTATATTAATTTTTTGGACACCAACTGCTTTTTTTATTTTTGACAAATCCAAATTTTTATTTCCCGGCACCAAAACCATAATTAAGTTGGAATCTATTTTCAAAACCAGTGTCTTTCCAATCACATTCGGTTTCACCTTCAACGTCGTGGCTTTATCATAAGCAGTATAAACTGTCCTATGATTTATTACAACATATTTTATCTTTTTCGAATCCAAGAATTTTAAAATTTTTGCCGGTATTTGCATACCCTGTCAGTGAATTTTGAATTAAAATTTAGAAAAAATTTTATACGCCTCCGTAGGGTTCAAAATTCTACTGCGGGGCATATAGAAAATTTAACTTTCAATTTAAGATTTTAACAAAAAATAATTAAAAAAACAAGCTACAATAAAACATCACTAATTTTAATCAGTAAATATCAAATATTATTATCTAGGCGATAGCTATATTAATAATATATGGTGCTACAGATATTGTAGCAAAAAAAATGGAAAAATTTTTGCGATAATTTATCTCTAAAAACACAAAAGCCAGGAATCGAAGATTGATTCATCTGGCTTACGATTTTCGGGTCGGTGGAGCCGCGGTTAACTAGAGTTTCCGCGGATTCGCTGAGCTATAGCGGAACTATTTATCCTTATTAGGTAATGGTTCTTTCGGACAGACCTGCTCTTTGATCGTATACGGCCGAACTGCGAATTTTTCTCCACCATATAAATTTTTAAAGGGCTTTTGGGGGCGGGCGGCGCGCGATTTGCCGCCCGCCCCGATAAAGGGAGGAGATTTAGTGTTATAAAAATCGGACTCTGGGCAAAGATAGAACCCACTTATAGCTTATAATTTTAAGATTAAAAAATTATTAAAAAGAAAAAGGAGAAATAATTGGAAATCTCTCCTTGGACTGGCTAGGACCTTACTTTCGAATCGCCAAACCAAAACATTAAAATTACCAACTAATACAGAATATTACTAACCAAGCGATAGCTATGTTAATAATATACGGGTATATCGCCAAACCCGAACTTCTATCAAACCAAAAATCGGGCAATGCCCGAAGTTTGTTACTAGTTACTAGTAAACCAGTTACTAGTTTCCACGATTTAGTCCTTTAGAGTTGTCCCGGGTCTCGTTCCGCGAGACCAAGGAATCTTTATTTTAGGTTAGAGATTAACACCTTAAAGTTAAAGAGAAAATTTTCGCCCTTCAACTTTAGTCGACTCTAGTATCTCATTAAGAAATACTAGAAAAAAATAATTTATCCACGTGCAGGTTCCCCTACGCGTGCCTTGTTACGACTTCGCCCCTCTCACTGAGCCCAGCTTAGGTCTCCTTGCGGAGAACTTTGGCTATTCCCAGCTCGCTTGGCGTGACGGGCGAGTATCCTCTACGAACTTAGAGTTGATGTTCCCATCGCACCTGCAGATTTCCCGCATGCGACGAGCTCTAATGCATACCTTGTTTTATAAGATATAAATGCCGTAATCCTAATTTCGTATGATGTTCTCCTTTTTTAATTCTTCTCATTAATTCACAGAAAATCCGGAAATCTTTTTTCTTCGACAATAATTTCAGTTGATGCCGTTTGAAAAAAGGAATAATAATTTCTTCCAAATCTTTTCTGTTTGCCACTTCGTATCGATAACAATTTTGATGGTTTATACGATTATCTTTCTGGAAATAAACGCTTCCGCAAGAAAAGAATCTTTTGATCATATAGAGAATATCTTTATCTTTCTCTATAAGTTTCAGATAAAATCTTGGTTCCGCTCTCGCTCTTCGTTTTACTTTCTTGGCAGAATTAGGTTGCCTTACGTACACCGTAAAGCTTCCCTCTCCATCAACTAAACCTACGATATAATTAGGATTAAGCATAATTACTAGAGTGAATCCTTCTCCTTTGTCCTTTTATAAATTTAGGACTCAGGTTACTATGATTCAGCTGACTTCTGACGCTGCGTAAGTTCATTATACCATGCAATTTTCATGGCAACAACGTCAGATCTCCTCGGGTTATTTAATTTTCTCTTCCGGGCATCCCAAACAGGCTTTACTTTGACCTTCCCCATCCTCACCGCTCATTGATGGGTCGGTTTGCCTTTTTTTGTTCGGGCTGTCTTTTGCCGCCGAATCCTTCGCTTATTACCTCGCGGTAACAAACTATCCTTTGGCTACTCTCTAGGACGGCTAGAGGCGCGGATTTTAACCGCATAGAAAAATAAACTGCCGAGCGCTTTTATTGTGAGTACAAGACTCAGGAACATATTCATCGCCACATAGCTGATTGGCGATTACTAGCGATTCCGGCTTCATGAGGTCAAGTTGCAGACCTCAATCCGAATTGAGGGACCGTTTGATGGGATTAGCTCCGCCTTACGGCTTGGCAACCCATTGTCAGCCCCATTGTATCATGTGTGCAGCCCAGGACATCAAAGGGCCGTGCTGATTTGGCGTCATCCTTACCTTCCTCCCGCTTATCGCGGGCGGTTTCGTTTGACAAATAAAACAAACAATAAGGGTTGCGCTCGTTATCGCACTTAAGCGTACGCTTCAGAGTACGAGCTGACGACAACCATGCAGCACCTGGGCTAGTGTCCTTGTGGGTAGTCCGCCGTTTCTGGCGGATTTCACTAGCTTTTCAAGTCCTGGTAAGGTTCCTCGTTTGTTGTCGAATTGAGCCACATGATCCACCGCTTGTGTGAGTCCCCGTCTATTCCTTTGAGTTTTAATGTTGCCATCGTACTTCCCAGGCGGAACACTTAATGCGTTGGCTTCGCCACCCGAAGGGTCGACACTTCAGATAGCTAGTGTTCATTGTTTACAGCGTGGACTACAAGGGTATCTAATCCTTTTTGCTCCCCACGCTTTCGTCCCTCAGTGTCAGGGTCACCCTAGCTGAATGCTTTCGCTTTTGGTGTTCCGATCGATATCAACGGATTTCACCCCTACACCGACCGTTCCATCAGCCCTTAATGCCCTCAATCCCATCCATGTCTTTCGCATTTCCAAGGTTGAGCCTTGAAAGTTTAACAAAAGATGCGATGGGACACCTACGGACCCTTTACGCCCAATAAATCCGGATAACGCTTGGGGGTTCTGTCTTACCGCGGCTGCTGGCACAGAATTTGCACCCCCTTATTCCTAGGGTACTGTCACCCTTGCGGGTTCATCCCCTAGAAAAGAATTTTACAGACCGAAGTCCTTCTTCGTTCACGCGGCGTCGCTCGGTCAGGCTTTCGCCCATTGCCGAATATCCTCGACTGCTGCCTCCCGTAGGAGTAGGACCCGTGTCGCAGTGTCCTTGTTGGGGAATAGACTCTCATCCCCCCTACCCGTCATCGCCTTGGTGGGCCTTTACCTCACCAACTAGCTGATGGGCCGCAGACCCATCCCATTCCGACTTACGTCTTTACCGCGCAAAGCTTACGCCCGCGCGGACCATCGGGAATTAGTCCGCCTTTCGGCGGATTATGCCCGTGATTGGGGTTGGTAATCTACGTGTTATTAACCCGTTTGCCGCTGCCTTCGTCTTGCGACTCAGGCCGCACGACTTGCATGCCTTATCCACGCCGCCAGCGTTCATCCTGGACCAGGATCAAATCCTCAAAAAAAACGCAGATTTTACGCAGATATCTACGCAGATTTACGCTGAAAAATATCAGCGTTAATCAGCGACAGTCGCCGAAGCGACTCGTATCAGCGTCAATCCGCGCGTTCCGACCAATGTCGGAACATTCGGGACAACTCTAAAAAACTAATTAACGACCACCCGATACTTAGTGGAACTTAAGTATGATGGCTATTTACCCCGTTAGAAATTTGCCTATGTTTTCCCGGCTGGAAAAGATAGCAATCTTTTCCAGCAAGACTGAAACTAAATAAAGAATAATATTTAGTATATCTTATCAGCCACAAGCAAATTTCTAACGGGGTTATTTTACAATGTTCTTTCCCATCGCTGCTCGCTATTGATCTATAATCCGAATCTCCTAATTAATATTCGAAGCATTCGGATGCGATTCGAATGATATTCGGATTATATTTTACTGAACAATAGCGAGAAGCGACAAATAAAAACCAGGACGAGATTTCCTGATTTATAATCTCCAATTTATTTTACTATCTATCCTTTAGCAAGAACAGCCTCCTTTTTTTCCTTTTTTCTTTGCCATATTATTAATTAAATCTCTCTACGTTTTCTATTTTACTTTTTTTAAAACCGTTGTCAATACCCCGTTCCATTTAACTTCTTTTTCTATCCATTTTAAATAATCTTTGTTTCCCCTCGCGATCGGAATTTCCAAGATACAAGGTGTCGTAAAACCGCTTATTTTTTTAATGTCTTTTTCAATTTTAGCAAAATTTTCCTTTTTTGTTTTGATAATTAAGACCGACTCGCTCTTTTTTTCAATTTTGCCCTGCCAACTGAAAATAGATTTTATCAGGGGAAAAATATTCACGCACGCCACCAGTTGTTTTTTAACCAAATGCAAGCCGATTTTTTCCGCCTCTTTTTTATTTTTACACGTAGTATAAATAAAAATCATATTAGAAATTATTATTGCCAGCCTCTCTCAACATTTCAGGAACAACTTCCAAAGGAATGCCCCTCAAAAGATTATTGTAACTCCCTTCTATTTTTTGAATAAATGACGAGCTGGAATGGCAGAGAGGATCAAATCCAAGCGCGTAAGTGTTATAATTCTGATCTTCGGAAAGGTATTTATTAATTTCATCATCAGAAATATTTCTCAAAAAGGCATCTGTTTTCACAACATTTTCGACAAACCTATTTTCGGCCGTATTAATCATATAAATTCCTGTATAAAATTGAAAATTATTGCCTGATAGAGATTTTAATCTTTCAAATCCTTTTTCTTTCGATTTCGGTTTTTCCAAAATTTTACCTTCAAAAAAACCCACTGAATCCAGACCAATGACAACTGCGTCGGCGTAATTTTTCGCCACCGCTTCGGCTTTTAATTTTGAAAGTTGTTTCACCAGATCTTCCGGATTTCTCCTTTTAACTTGCGATTCGTCAACCTTGCTTCCTTCTGCTTCAAACGGAATTCCCAAAAAAGCAAATGCTTCTTTTCGGTAAGGCGATGTTGTTGCTAAAATTATTTTCATTTTATCTTGCTTAGGTCTCCATTTAGAATAACATCAGTCATCGCTTCTATTTCAGCCGTATAAGAAACATCTTTGGGTATAGGATTTAATAAAAATACTTTTTTATCATTTACGTGCGCAAACCCGATTTCCATTAAAGTATTCCCGCCAATATAATTTTTGATTCCGTTTTTATCAAAATTACAAACCAAAATTGCATCACCACTTTTAATGCAGTTATACCACCACTTGATAAATCCTTCCTGCCTTTTTAACTTTGCGTGGTCTTTGGCAATACCATCAATTATTTCTTTGGCTGTACCATCAGCTATCCCAAACATTTTTTCATGCATCATAGGCGTGTGCCCTAACTTTTCAAGTTGGCGATAAATTTCAACTATATTTTTGGCAAATTTTACGCTCCCGCAAAGTGTAATTTTCATATCTCATTTATTAAATTTAAATTACCGTTTAAAATTATCGGCTTTGCTAATTGAATTTCTATGGAATATCTCAAATCTTTAACTTTTGGCGGCGGATTTAGGAGGAAAATCTTTTTCTTCAAATGCTGCGCAATTCCTATCTCCATTAAGGTAGCTCCTCCTATATAACCAGGGATTCCATTTCTTTGGTAATTTAAAACCAAAACCGCATCACTTTTGGGAATATTATTAAAACTTTCCTCCTGGACGTTAGTATTAATGCAATATTCCATATCCATATTTAAATCGGGATTCTTTAAACAATCTTGAGTATCTAAGGGGATAAAAACGGTATGCCCGTTTGCTTCTAATTTTTTCTGCACATCCAGCATTTCCCTAGCAAAATGCATGGAACCGCAAATCATTATTTTCATAGCGTTATTCTACCTTACCCCTTCGGAGTTTGCAAACATTCGTTCTACAAGGAAAAGGGCTATTCCTATACTCCCAATTCCTTATGAGTTTTGAATATTTGTTTTCAAGCTTTGAATATTCAGCTTTTAAAATCAATTTTAATTTAATATCGGGGTAAATTTTTCTAAATTTTTCATCTCTTATTTTTGAATATTTCCAAAGAAAATTCTTAACCTCAATATAAGCTTTTTCTTTTGGCAGATAAAAATCGGGGGTATAGCTTTGTGAACCCAAATCGAAGGTTTTAGGCTGATATAACCACTTAATCCCTAAATAATTATATAAACGAGCGACGTTTGCTTCCCAACGACTGTAAAAATAAATTTTCCCATTGATGTCTTGCCTAATGCCCGCTTTCCCCCTCGCGGCCTTGGGAGAAGTTGGTTTCCCACCAATTACTTTCATCGCACATTTATTGGAGCAAAATTTTTGTTTTTTCCATCGTTCTCGCAGAAACAATTTTCTACAATGAGAAGCCGATTAAAAGAATCGAGCTCGCGAACAACAGAAAAAGCCTCCTGCAGGAATCGAACCCGCGTCAGTAGTTTACAAAACTACTGCTTTGCCACTAAGCTAAGGAGGCAGCTTAAAAATATTTCGCTCTATTTTTTTAAGTCTTTAGAATCTTCCGTTGGGTCCTTTAATTCCTCCCAATAATTATCGTCGGTCAGTTTATTTTCCTGATCTTTTTCTCTCATTTTCTTTAGCCAACTAAAGGTTTTGCTGTCGGTTTTTAAGCTGAGAATCCTGATTTGAGAAATTATTTTCTGCAAAATTATATTGGGAGAAAAGGATTTAAACCCTGTCTTATTTTTAATCTTATCTTTTACTTTCGAAAAAAAATTTCCTCCAGAAACTTCCAAAGATGCCTCTGGTAATTTAATTAGAGAAGGGATTTTCCTAAATACAAAAAATAATAATCCTAAAAAGCTAGAAATTAATATTGCCAAACTAAATGTTTCAAGACTCATAATTATTTGAGATTCTATTACATCGCATATCTTACAAACTTTTCTAGGGTAATATTCTCGCCTAATTTTGCAATATATTCAGATATCAGGTCTTTTATAGTTTTTGCTTGATCGCGAATCCAGGGCTGGTCCAACAATGGCATATCATCCGGAGATATAGCTGCAATTTGTAAGCACAATTCATGGGCTAAATTTTTAAAATCATCTGACTTTGCGACAAAATCTGACTCACACCGAAGCTCAATCATTACTCCTATCTTGCTTCCGCAATGAACATAAGCGTCAACTATGCCTTGTTTAACTGCCCTATCGGTTCGGGTCTGGGCAAAATCTTTTCCCCATTTTTTTAAAATTTCTTTTGCGGCTTCGGAATCCCCGTCAGCTTCTTTTAAAGCTTTTTGGCATTCTATAACGGACAATCCCGTTTCTTCTCTAAGTTTTTTGATTTGCTCAATATTTGCCATAGAATTATAAATTCTAAATTATAAGCACGAAATCCTAAACAATAAAAAAATTATAGTGACCGAAATAAAAAACTGTTTTGAATTTGTTTAGAATTTAGAAATTAGGATTTAGGATTTGGTCGTACCTTCTGTATTGCCTCTTTTATTTTGTCCAAAATATATTTTACTGAAGAAATAGCGTCGTCGTTTGCGGGAATCGGAAAATCCGCCAAAGTCGGATCAACATTGGTATGGGTTATCCCGATTATTTTTATTCCGACATTTTTTGCCTCTCTAACCGCTATTTCATCTTTTTTCATATCTAAAATTAAAATCGCATCAGGCAAGCGGCCCAAATCTTTAATACCGCCAAATTTATTTTCAAAATCTTTAAGCTTTTGATCAAATTGAGATCTTTCTTTTTTTGTGTATTTTTCCAGCTCTCCCGTCTGCTTTTTTCTTTCCAAATCTTTAAAAAAGGCGATCCTTTTTGAAATAGTTTCAAAATTAGTAAAAGTTCCTCCTAACCATCTCTCTGAAACATAAGGAAGGTCGCATTCTTTTGCAAAATCCTTAACTAAAGAATTAATTTGAATTTTTGTGCCGACTACTAATAAAACTTTCCCCTCGGAAATTAATTTCTGGATAAATTTTACGGCTTCTTTTAATTTCTCTGAGGTTTTTTCAAGATCCAAAATATGCATTGAATTCCTTACGCCAAAAATATAAGGTTTCATCTTGGGATTTGTATTAGAAACACGATGCCCAAAATGCAGGCCGGCTTTCGCCATTTCTTCAATGTCTAACTTTAAATCTTCTTCTTTAATTTTTTCGTTATTAATTGCCATAATAAATCAATAATTAGTATATCATTCCCTGATTTTAAATCAAGATCTGCGGAAAATCTCTTGATTTTTAAAATCAATTTGTTATATTAACATATATGAAAGAAAAAATCCATCCAAAATATTATCCAAATGCGCAGGTCCGCTGCGCGTGCGGAAACACTTTTACTGTAGGTTCTACTAAAGAATATCTTGAAGTTGAAATTTGTTCGAAATGCCATCCTTTTTATACGGGCAAGGAAAAAATGGTGGACACCATGGGAAGAGTTGAAAAATTCAGGAAAAGAATGGCAAAGAAAGAAGAGCTGAAAAAGAAGAAGTAAGCATGCGAATTCAAATGCGAATTTTATTCAAATAATGCAAATTCGCATGATTAGCATCAAATTAGTATATCTATTCGCATGAATAACATCGAAACTCTAAGAAAGGAACACGAAGATATTTTAGCGCAACTCAGCAACCCTGAGTTGCTTTCAGATTGGGAAAAATTTCAGGAACTTTTGAAAAGGAAAAATTTTTTGGAAAAAATATTTGAAACAGAAAAGGAGATAAGCGAAACAAAAAATAAAATTGAAGAAAATAAATTAATAATTTCAGGCGGCGAAGATCCGGAACTCGTATCCTTGGCGGAAGGAGAAATTCTTCAACTTCAGGAAAAGGAAAAATCATTAATTAAGAATCTGGATAGTTTATTAAATGGAAATGAAGACCCTGAAGAAGCTTTGTCTGCCAATGCCCAAAAAAGCGAAGGGATGTCTGCAATTATTGAAATCAGGGCCGGGACAGGCGGCGACGAAGCTGCCCTGTTTGTGGGAGATTTGTACAGAATGTATTCGCGATATGCGCAAAATAAAGGATGGCGGCTAAAAAACTTGGATTCCAGCCCCGCTGGAATAGGAGGATTTAAAGAAATAATTTTTGAATTAAGCGGAAATGTTTTTGAAAAAATGCAGTATGAGGGAGGAGTGCACAGGGTTCAAAGGATACCTGAAACCGAAAAAAGCGGCAGAATCCACACTTCAACCGCGTCAGTTGCGGTTTTACCCAAACCTAAAAAAGCGGAAATTAAAATAAAGCCAGATGAAATAAAAATTGATTTTTATTGCTCTTCTGGTCCGGGCGGCCAGTATGTAAATAAAAGGCATACAGCAGTAAGAATAACCCATTTGCCGACCGGCTTGGTTGTGACTTCTCAAACTGAAAGAGACCAATTCCAAAATAAAAACAATGCGCTTTCTATTTTGGAAGCAAAATTACTGGAGCAGCAAATTACTTCAGAAAATGAAAAGATTTCCGGAAAAAGAAAAACCCAGATTGGACAGGCAAAAAGAGCAGAAAAAATTAGAACCTATAATTTTCCCCAAGACAGATTGACTGACCACCGCATCAAAAAAAGCTTCCATAATCTAGAGGCGATTATGGACGGAAAATTAGACCAAATTATAGAAAGTTTGGAAAAAAATTTAAATACCTGATTACTTAGCCCCTTCAAGATCTTTAATATCTGCCTCGTATTGATTTGCAATTTGGACAGCCGATCTCCCATAAAATTCTTCCCATTTCGCCCAAGTTGCCCCGGAAAAATAATGCATTGCGGCATTAAATTCTTTTTGAGCCCCTCCCAAATCCCTAAGATACAGGCCGGTTGCCAAAAAAGCGTCGCTGATATTCCAAGGATCAGAAGCCTTGCCAGTGATTTCTGTTACTTTTTGCCCATATTTTGACCACGTAGAAGGAATAAATTGGCTAGGCCCCATTGCTCCTCCCCAACCGTAGGGCTTTCCGTTGGAATACATGCAGCAGGAAACCGGAGTTTGGTAAGCGTCGCGAGACAGTCCTTTAGATTTATTTAAGTTATTTATAATTTCCAAAAAATAAGGGACCTCTTTCGGGCTCATTGTGTTTGGAGCAGTTGCACCAGTTTTTATATAAATTCCGCTGCCAGTTTTGGGGTCCTTTAGATAACACTGGCCCACATTCTGCCCAATATTTGATTCTTGAGTTAATATTGCCAGCAAAAATGCGGGACGGATCCCAGTAATTCCAGAAACATATTTTGCAATCTCATAAGCCTCGCCGAAAGTCGGAGCTTTTGAAACGCCAATTAATTGGAAAATTCTGCTTCTTATTTCAGCCGCTTTTTTTTCGGCTTCGGCTTTCTGCTGCAAACTCTTTTGGTATTCAGCTTCTGTTAATTTCAACAGGCTTTCCTGAGTTATTTTATTGCTTTCATTTTCCTTTTTCTGCAATGTCTGTATTTTTACAACATTTTCCAAATCTGATTTTTCGCTGTCTAACGAAGTTTTTTGGCTCTCCAAATCTGATTTTAAATTCTTTATTTCCTTCAAAAGATCCTGGTTTTTTGAGTTTAAAACCTCCAAAGCCATAAGATTGTCAAAAAAATCAGAAATTTCTTTGCCAGACAAAAGAACCTCAAGGCCGGATTTTTGATCTTCTTCGTAAATTATCCTTAAAATACTTGTTAATTTTTCTTTGGAATCGTCAATCTTTTTTGAAGTCTTAATAATAGACGTTTCAGTGTCAGAAATTTGAATATTCAAATCCTTTATCATTATGTTTCCCTGCTGGATCTGAAGATTCAACTTATCAATCTTTTTTTTCAAAAGAGAAATTTGATTTTTAAGAGTATTTTTTTGGGCTTGGGTTTTGGATATGTCTTTTTCATAATTTGCAATTTGATTTTCCAGCTCCTTCAGTTCTAACTCAAGGGCGGTTCTTTCGGAAGCCGGATCGGAATCGGCCAAAACCAAAAATCCCAAATTAGGCGCAAACAACGCCAAACATACAAAAAAAGATAAGAGAATTTTTGAAAAGCAAAAACGCTTCATTATTATTTTGATTTTTGTACCTCGGTTTTTGCAGTTTCTTCCTCGGCTTCTGCCGCTTCTGCCTTTTTGGGCTTTTCTACTTTTTCCACCTCTTCTATTTTTTCTTCTGCCGGCTTTGCTAATTCTTCTTCCACCTTTTCCGGCGGAGCTACTGAAATTATGATATCTTCCGGATTTTTCAAAACTTTAATTTTTAAAGGAAGATCCAAATGCTTAATCAAAATATGATCTTCAAAAGTTTTAAGAGAAGATATGTCCACTTTAATTTCTTTTGGCAAATCGGAAACCAAACCTTTAATTTCTATTTCATGGATGTCTCTTACCAAAGTCCCCCCTAAATCTTTAATCGCCGGAGATTGGCCTACGATTGTAAGAGGCACTTTAATGATGATTTCTTCTGACAATGGCGGGGCATAAAAATCAACATGGATTAGTTTTCCATCCAAATTGTTTCTTTGGACCTCATGTATTAAAACCTGAAAATCTTTTTTCGTTTTTCCTTCCAATTCAAGGCTTATCAAAGAGGATTCTCCGACTTCGCTGAAGATTTTTTCAAATTGCTTTTCATCAATGTCCAAAGAAATATTTTTTACTTCCGGGCCATACAAAACAGCGGGAATTATATTTTTTTTCCTGAGGGTTTTTGTTTTCTTTCCAAGAATTTCTCTAGTTTTTACGGATAAACTTAACATAAATATTTCTAAATTTTTAGTTTATATGGATTATTTGAACCGGGCAAATATCAGCTGCGTCTTTTGCGCATTCGGCCTCATTCGTTTCTAATTCAAGATTTCCGCCCTGGCCAGTTTTTGCGCCCTTGATTGTAGATTTTCCATCATCTGCCATTTCAAAAAATTTTCCGCAGACAGAAACGCAAGAACCGCAGCCAATGCATTTTTCTCTTTCTAATGTAATTTTCATTTTATTTTATTATTTGAACCGAATAATTTTATTTTTTCTTCAACGACTTTTTGTATTCCAGAAATTACTTCTGGCATATATTTATAAGGCACACTTTCTTTAGAATCTTCAGAAAAACTCTTTTTCAGCCCTTCGGTAAAAGCCAATCTTAGTTCAGTGTTAATATTGATTTTTACAATTCCGCCCCTTACCGCTTCTTTTATGTCTTTTTCGGGAATCCCGGAACCTCCATGCAAAACCAGAAATTGGTTTTTAACCTTGTTTTTAATCTCTTTTAACCTTTTAATATTAACATGTTTTTCTCCCGTTGTCTCTAGCCCGTGGAAGGTGCCAACATTTACTGCCAAAGTATCAACTTTAGTTTCGTTTATAAATTTCAGCGCTTTTTCTGGATCTGTTAAATCTTCTTTTTTTACTTCAATTTTTTCTTCATGAAGCTCAGAACTTCCAAAAATAATTCCGACCTCACCTTCGACTAAAACCTTTTTTCTATACGCAAATTCAACAACTTTTTTTGTAATGTCTATATTTTCAGCCAAAGAAAGCTTTGAACCGTCAAAATGAACGGCATCATATCCTAAAGATACCGCCTCTTTAATATAATCTAAAGTTTTTCCATGGTCAAGATTTAAAATGATAGGAAGGCCGCTTTTTTTCCGAACCGCAGAAATTAAGGCGACTGTTTCCTCCAAGCCCAAAAACTTGCTTTCATTTTCTGACGTGCCAATAATAATTGGGCTTTTTAATTTCTGGGCAGCCGCAACTATGGCTTTTAAGGTTTCCAAATTTGAAATATTAAACTGCCCGATTGCCCATTTTTCTTTTTGGGCTTCTATAATGTAATCCCGGAAATTCATAAAATTAAATTTTAAATTTTGTTGATTTTAACTTTAACCTTCTCCCATTTCTGACCTCTCCGCAGCAATCCTGTTTTCGCTCCGATTTCTGTGATGTTGGCTGCGGAATTTGCCACTGCCAGCTGAATAGCATAAACTAAATCATTTTTTTCAATAATTCCTGAAACAAAACCTGATCCGAACGCATCCCCGGCTCCTGTTTTTTCAGCAACTTTTACATCCAATGGTTTTGCAAAATAAATATATTTTCCGTCAGAAACAGTTGCGCCTTCTGCACCTTTTGTCATAATCACTATTCCTTTTGTTAATTTATCAATTTTTTTAAATATTTCTGTCTCTTTTTTATAAGGAATTTTTGTAAGATGGGCCGCTTCCTCTTGATTTAAAATCAAAATGTCTATTTTCTGCAAAATTCGTTTCAAAAGATCTGTTTTGAAATTTAACTGGGCATAGCCGGGATTGAACGCGATAAAAATTCCATTTTTCTTTGCAAAATCAATTAATTCTTGGGTATTTTCTGCCAATTTCCCGGAAAAGGGCGCAAAATAGAACCATTTTGCATTTTTTATTTTTTGCCAAGGAATATCTTTTTTTCCTAGATTGTCAGACGCTCCCCGGTAAACTAAGATAGTTCTTTCGTTCCCAAAGCCAGTTAAAATTACGGAAATATTTGTGGAGAAATTTTTGTCTTTCAAAATAAAGTCGGTGCAAATTCCAAATTTTTTTAACTCAGAAATTATGCTTTCGGAGGCGAGATCTGCGCCCAACTTTCCGCAGTACGCCGTTTTTAAACCTTGAAGCGCAAAGGTCGCAGCTGCATTTGTTCCTCCGCCGCCCGTAGACAGGAAAACTTCATCTACCTCATTTTTTGAGCCAAAATCCAAACAAACCGCTTTTCCAGTCGTAAATTTTTTATTTAAAATCGGGATGAATTTTCCTGATTTTAAATAAATATCCTGGCTCGCCGAACCGAAAGTTATGATATCAAACATATTATTTCTGCCCGCGGGCAGATTCTTTTTTAGCTACTAATAAAGTAGTTTTAACCACTGTATCGGGATTTAAAGACATTGATTCAATCCCCTGCTCTACTAAAAATTCAGCAAATTCCGGCCAATTGCTTGGCGCTTCTCCGCAAATTCCAACATATTTTCTTCTTTTTTTGCAAATCTCAATTACCTTTTTTACCATTTCTTTTACGGCTTCGTTTCTTTCATCTCCGACACTATAAACCAAAGCGGAATCACGGTCTAGCCCCAAAACCAACTGAGTTAAATCATTACTGCCAATGCTCATTCCGTCAAAAATATCCAAAAATTTTTCAGCCAAAATAACATTGGAAGGAATTTCGCACATGACTATAACCCTAAGGCCGTCTTTTCCTTTTTCCAAGCCATTTTTTGCCATCTCCCCAAGAACGGTTTTCCCTTCTTTTATAGTCCGGCAAAATGGAATCATTGTCCAAACATTTTTAAGGCCAAAAACTTCTCGTACTTTTTTAATCGCCTGGCATTCCATTTTAAAAGCCGGCCTGAAATTTTCATCGTAATATCTTGATGCTCCTCTCCAACCGAGCATAGGATTTGATTCTTTGGGCTCAAAGGAAGCGCCGCCCAAAAGCTCGGCATATTCATTCGATTTAAAATCTGAAAATCTGACAATTACTGGATTTGGATAAAAAGCAGCTCCGATTTTACCAACTCCCTCGGCAAGCTTATCAATATAATAATCTTTTTTATCCGAGTAGCCGTTTGTCAATTCTTCAATTTTTCGTTTTAAATTCGCGTCTTTAATTTTGTTAAAATTATAAAGCGCCAAAGGATGGATCTTAATTTGAGAAGCAATAATAAATTCCTCTCTGGCCAAACCCACTCCGGAATTTGGTAAAAATGAATTTTGGAAAGCAATATCCGGCTGGCCTACATTCATCATAATTTTAGTTCTGGTTTTGGGAATGCTCTTTAAATCAGTTTTTTTAATTTCAAACTTTAATTCGCCGTTATAAATTTGCCCTCTTTGGCCTCCAGAACAATCAACTGTCAAAACCTTTCCTGTTTTTAAAATTTTAGTAGCCCTGTCTGCCCCAACAATGCAGGGAATCCCGAGCTCCCTGCTGACAATTGCCGCATGGCAGGTTCTCCCCCCTTCTTCAGTAATTATGGCTTTGGCTTCTTTCATAATGCTTGTCCAATCGGGATCGGTAATTCTGGTCACCAAAATTTCACCGGGATTAAACTGTTTTATTTCCGAAACATTCGGAATTACCCGGGCCTTACCAGAAGCTATTTTAGAACCGATTGCCTCGCCTTCCAGAATAAGCTCTCCTTTTTCTTTTAAAAGATATTGGACATAACTGTGAGTTTTATTTGCCGCATGAACAGTTTCTGGCCTTGCCTGAACAATAAATAATTTTTTGTTTATCCCGTCTTTTGCCCATTCAATATCCATGGGCATGCCGTAATGCTCTTCGATTAAAACAGCCCATTTTGCCAGCTGCAAAATTTCATCATCGTTTAAAACAAATCTTTTTTGGTCTCCCAGGGGGACATTTACTTCTTTTGTTTCAGTTTTGCCATAAATTAATTTTATTCTTTTGGGGCCTAAATTTTTTAATATAATAGGCCTGAATCCTTCCATTAACGTCGGTTTGAAAACTAAAAATTCATCAGGAGTGGCTTTTCCTTTCACCACCATTTCTCCCAAGCCCCAGCTTCCATTAATTAAAACGGTTCCCCGAAAACCTGTTTCAGTATCCAAAGTAAACATAACGCCTGCTGAATCCAAATCGCTTCTTACCATTTTCATAATTCCAACAGATAAGGCAATTTTAAAATGGTCAAATCCCTTTTCTACTCTGTAAAAAATCGCCCGATCGTTAAATAAGGAGGCGATGCATTTTTTAACCGCCAATAATAATTCTTTTTCTCCTTTGATATTCAAATACGTTTCATGGAGCCCGGCAAAGCTCGCAGTAGGAAGGTCTTCGGCAGTCGCAGAACTTCTCACCGCAACGTCTGGATTTTTTCCATATTCCTCGCCTAATTTCCGGTAATCTCGGATAATTTCATTTTTTAAATCATCAGGAAATTCAGCCCTTAATATCAATTCTCTTGCGCCCTTTCCAATTTCCTGCAAATTTTTAATATTTTTTACATTTAATTTCGTAAAAAGGTGTTTTAATTTGGGCAATAATTGATTTTTTTTCAAAAAATACCAATAAGCGCCGCTTGTCGTGGCAAAGCCATTAGGAATTGAAATCCCTTTTTCGGTTAAATTAGAATACATCTCTCCCAAAGACGCATTTTTTCCTCCCACCTCGGGGACATTTTTTCTTGATGTTTCGTTAAACCAAAGGATATATTTTTGTTTTGTCATTTTAGATGCCTTTTTTAATTTCTTTTAAAATTAATTTTACCGACCCTAAATTTATTTTTCCCAATAATTCCAGATATATTTTTATTATATTTTTAAATTTTTTATTTCCCATCGAAAATTCATCTAAGGTATAAAACAATCCTTCTAATTTATCCGCAGCTTCAACGATTTTCCCTTCTATGGTTTTTGCATCTCTCGAATCTTTCCACAATTCTAAATAATTTTTTGAAATTTTCGGGGGCAAATTATCTAATAAGCCCAGAAGAAATCTTTGTCCGACTTTTTCAATCTCTCCCGCTAAGTTTTTATCAGTATATTTGAAACTGTGGATTATGTCTCCGGTCAAACATTCCTCCAGGTCGTGCAAAAGAGCAGATTTTAGGACTCTTTCTTTATCTACTTTTTTCCCAAAGATTTTTTCTTCCATATCTGCTAAAATCATAGCGTAAATTGCGCAATGGAATGAATGCTCGGATACGCTTTGGTCCCGGATCCGGCTATGGGCGCTAAATCTTACGATGCGGTCCAGCCTTCTTTCCCGTTCTATAAAATTTTTAAGATTTATTTTTCCCATTAAGGTTTTGCATTTTTCCCTTTATTTTTTCCACGATTTCCGGATTTGATAAAGTAGACAAATCCCCCAATTCCTCACCTGTGAAAAGCCGTTTTAAAATCCTTCTCATTATTTTTCCGGACCTAGTCTTTGGCAAATCTTCAACTATATAAACTTCTTTTGGAAGCGCAATCGGGCCAATTTCTTTTTTGATCTGATCAATTATTCCCTTTTTTAATTCTTCTTCCGGCTTTTCTTTTCTTGAAACCGCAAAAATGATAGGAACTTCTCCTTTTATTTCGTCAGGAATCCCGACTACCGCGCTTTCAATAATATCAGGATGCTTAGCCGCCGCGTTCTCCAATTCTCCGGTAGAAACTCTGTGTCCCGCAACCTTTAATACATCGTCCACTCTTCCTACTATTCTGACCAAACCGCCTTCATCACGAAAAGCGCCATCAGAGGTAAAATAAGTATTGGTTCCATATTTTGCCCAGTAGGTCTCTAAATATTTTTCAGGGTTTTTGTAAACTCCTCTTAGCATTCCGGGAGTAAATGGAGGAAGAATAACTAAATTCCCTTCTTTATTTACAGGACAGGATTTCCCTTCATCATCAAGAATATCAATTTTAACTCCGGGCAAGGGAAGTCCGGTAAATGAAGGTTTGAAAGGCCCGATTCCCGGCAAAGAAGTAATTAATATTCCTCCGGTTTCTGTTTGCCACCAAGTATCAACCAAAGGGCATTTTCCTTTCCCGACTTCCGCAAAATACCAATTCCAAGCTGATTCATCAATTGGCTCTCCTACTGAGCCTAGAAGCCGCAAGGTTGAAAATTTATATTTTTTAATTATTTCAGCCCCATATTTTTCAAACATTCTAATGGCCGTAGGAGCGGTATAAAAAATAGTGACTTTGTGCTCTTCAATAATCTGCGCCCATCTTTCAGGAGTCGGCCAATCAGGCGCTCCTTCAAAAATAACAGTCGTTGCGCCATTTAATAATGGCGAATAAATTGCGTAAGTGTGGCCAGTAATCCAGCCAGCATCGGACGTGCACCAGATTATATCGTTATCGTGCAAGTCAAAAATTATTTTTCCGGTAAATTTTGACTGGACTGTGTATCCGCCGCAGGTATGAAGAATCCCTTTGGGTTTTCCGGTAGAACCTGAAGTGTAGAGTATAAATAAAAGATCTTCCGAATCCATGGCTTCTGGCTCGCAAACCTCTTTTTCATTCTTTAACAAGTCCTCAAACCAAAAATTAATTTCAGGATTCCAAACAACTTCGTTTTTAGTCCTTTTCACCACAACAACTTTTTCTACTTTTGTTTCTTTTGTAGCTTCGTCGGCATTGGACTTTAGATTAATTATCTGACCTCGCCTAAAATATCCATCAGCGGTAATTAGAATTCTGGCCTCAGTATCTTGAAGCCGCACTTTAAGGGCTTGGGGAGAAAAAGCAGAAAACACAACAGTATGAACAGCCCCTATTCTTGCGCAAGCCAACATAGAAATTATTACTTCCGGAATCATCGGCAAATAAATTCCCACCCTATCTCCCTTTTTTACTCCTAATTTTTTCAAAGCATTGGCGGCCTTATTAACTTCTTTTAAAAGCTCTTTGTACGTAAAAATTCTCGGCTGTTCCTCAACGGGTTCGGGCTCCCAAATTAAGGCAATTTTATCTTTTTTCTTTTCAAGATTTTTATCTAGGCAATTTTCAGCAAGATTAATTTGTCCGCCCAAAAACCACTTAAAATAAGGGGCTTTGTGCTCAAATGCCAGATTCCAGGGCTTTTTCCAATAAGCCTCTTTTGCAATTTTTTCCCAAAATTTAATTGGGTCTTTTTCTGCCTCCTGATAAATGCCTTTTTTGTTTATCCAGGCAGATTTCTTAAATTTTTCCGGCGGAAAATATAGATTATCTTTTTTGATCATAATGGTAATACCAATTTATAATTCACGATCTGTTTTATATTAATCTCATTTTACCAAAAAATCGTATTTAAAGAAAGCAAAACCCCGCCCTGAGCTTTGTCGAAGGGGCGGGGTTTTTAAATTAATTAGATTTTTTTGCCAACATATTCGGCAAATTCAGCTAATCTCGCAGCATACGCCCATTCATTGTCGTACCAAGCGACAACTTTCACTAAATTTTCTATTGCCATAGTCAAAGATGAATCCACAACCGCAGAAAAAGAATTTTTAATATAATCTGAAGAGACCAAAAGCGCGTCTTCAATTCCTAAAATCCCCTTTAGCCCTTCTTTCATTGATGCTTTTTTAAATTCATAATTTACCTCTTCTGCAGAAACTTTCTTTTCCACTTCGCAAATCAAATCCAGTACCGAAACTGAAGGAGTTGGAACGCGAAAAGCCAAACCATCTAATTTTCCCTTTAATTCCGGAATAACTTTGCCAATTGCTTTTGCCGCTCCCGTACTGGTTGGAATAATATTTAAAGCCGCGGCCCTTGCCCTTCTTAAGTCTTTATGCGGCAGATCCAAAATCCTTTGGTCATTTGTATAACTGTGAATGGTGGACATAAATCCTTTTTTGATTTTATATTCATCGTTCAAAACCTTGGCTACTGGGGCCAAACAATTTGTCGTGCAAGAACCCATATCCACAATATTATATTTTTTCGCGTCAAATTTTTCTTCGTTAACTCCTAAAACAAAAGAAGGGATTTTTTCAGGATCCTTTGAGGGAGCGGAAATTATCACGGCTTTCGCTCCGGCAGTTAAATGTTTTTTAGCTCCTTCATAGTCGGTAAAGTTTCCAGTGCATTCCAAAACAACATCCACACCAAGTTCCTTCCAGGGCAACTTTTCCGGCTGGGTTTCAGCAAAAGTCCTTACTTGTTTTCCAAACTTAGTTCCGTCAATCAAAAGAGAATCGTTTGCAAATTTTACAGTTTTGTCATAAACCCCGTAAACCGAATCGTATCTTAATAAATAAGCTAAAGTTTTTGCATCAGCTAAATCATTGATTGCAACCACGTCCAAATCTCTGTGGCTTTCCAAAATTTGTTTGAAAACGGGCCTGCCTATTCTTCCAAAACCCGAAATTGCAATTTTTGTCATATTTTATTCTTTGATTTGCAATAATTTACAAATTTTCTCTTTATCAAATCCTACCACAATTTTCCCATCTATTTCCACTACCGGAACCGTCATTTGCCCGGTTTTTTTGATAAATTCATCTTTTGTTTTCTCGTCTCGGCAAATATTAACTTCTTCAAATTCAACTCCTTTCTCTTTTAGAAATGCTTTTAAAGTTTCGCAGTAAGGGCAGGTTGGAGTGTCAAAAATTTTTACCTTCATATCTTAATTGCAGCCTCCGGAGGAAGAACCGCCAGAACCTTCATAAGTGCTAGAAAATCCTGTTCCCGCGGAATTTGTATTTAAAGTTTGCGAACAAAAGCTGGGTTCTTGGTTGAATCCGCAGCAAATTATAGTTTTCAAAGCATCTGCTGTCCTTCCGCCAAAATTGGATTCGGCAACCTGTTTCCCATTTATAAATAAAGTCGGGGAACCGGAAACATCCCGCTGATTTTGCAAATTAAAATCTTGCTGGGCATATTTTAATCCCTTTGCAACATCAGTCATGCAAGAAGAAAGCTTTGTCTTATCAACGCCAGAACTTGTCAGGCAGGCATCGGTATTGCCGGCTTGCATATAGCAAGAAACATAGTTCCAGTATTTATTTACCTGCTCTTCCCTGATGCAAATTTGCCGCAAATTTTCTTGGGCTTCAACATCGCCGTGCATTGAAGTTATTTTATTATCTTGGACAGCGCCGATATATCTTACTTTTATATTTTGGGCCAAAGACGGAATATTTTTCACAACCTCTGCCAAAACTCTCTGCATTTGCAGGCCATAAGGGCACTGGCTTACAACAAAAGCGTCAAAAACGGGACTGTCTGCTTTTGAAAGCGTCTCGCATGTATTTCCCTGTTGATTATTATTTGAATCGCCAGAATTTGTATCGCTGTTATTCTTAGCCAATTCGTAAGCTGTCGGAAAAAGATACTTTCCTGCCTTTGAAACAAAAGCAGTATATTCATTTTCTTCAATTTTAAAACGTATCTGGTAAACGCTGTCTGTAGTGGTAGCTTCTAGCAAATCGGCGGTAGTTGTCACTCCCTCTGAGGCCAAGCTTTTATTAATAAAATCAATTGCCAGGACTGCGGCCTCGCTTTGCGATAGAAATTGGGTTTCAGCCTGATCCATATTCTGATTTGCGGCTTTCCCCTGGTTTACATAATAAATTCCTCCGGCAATTATTAAGCCGGCAACAACAATAGAAATGGGCAATAAAAAGTTTTTATTCATATAATTTAGTATATTAAATTTGTTATTTTTTGCAAATGATTAATTGGTTTTTCCCTTTAAATTCAACTTTTCATCAAATTCGTATTTGATCATTCCGCCTGACTCCATCTCCGCAGAAATAATATCCTTATCTGAAATTTTGTCAACATATTTTATTATGGCCCGAAGTGAATTATGGCTTGCCACGACCAAAACATTTTTCCCAGCCCGCAAATCTTTTTCAATATGCTTTCGATAAAAAGGCACGACCCGGTTAAACACCTCTTTTAAGCTCTCCCCCTCTGGCGGCGCCTGGTCCCAACTTCTTCGCCACAATCTGACTTGCTCCTCCCCGAATTTCTTTTTTGTTTCGTCTTTATTTAATCCCTGAAGCTTTCCGTAATTCCTTTCATTTAGGGCTTTGTCAATTACGACCGGCAGATCTTTTTTGCCGAGATTTTCCAATACCAAAGAAACAGTTTCTCGGTTTCTTATTAAAGGAGAGGTGTAAACAACATCAATTTTTTCATTAGCTAATTTTTTTGAAATGTCTGGAGCGCTCTCTACTCCCTCTTTGCACAAAGGCACATCAGTCCAGCCGGTAAAGCGGTTTTCCAAATTCCACTGCGATTTAAAATGACGAAGTAAAATTAGTTTCATATTAATATCAAATATTAAATATCAAATATTTTTCGTTTAGCGCGAGGGAATGTGAATTTTGTCTCCATCCGGAACGGATTAATTTAAAAAGCGAGTCAATAAATTTTTCGTTACTCAAGCGAGGGTGAAGCTTTTCAATGGAGCACCTCGCCGGCGAATTGTCACATTTGAAAAGCGAAGCAATAAGGTTTTAAAATATATTTTTTAAGCGAGGGAATGTGAATTTTGTCTCCATCCGGAGCCGAGCGGGCATGGTTTCCCGAAGGGAAGAGCGAGGCGAGAACATGAATGAGCGAGCGCGCTGGGCGAGCGAATGTGTGACAAAATTCACATTCCCGAAGCGCCCACTACCTCTTTCTCTATCTCCGCCAATCTTTCATATTTTGCCATTCGTTCTTTTGGAAAAGGGGCGCCGGACTTAATAAAATCTGCAGAAATTCCTACTGCCAAGTCAGCAATAAAACTGTCTTCTGTTTCTCCTGCCCTATTTGCCACCATAATTTTCCAGCCAAAGGATTTTGCCAGTTTTGCCGCGTCTATTGCTTCCGTAACTGAACCAATCTGATTCGGCTTTAAAATCAAGCCCGAGCACGCATCTTTTTCTTTTGCCAATTTTATTCTCTCAATATTTGTCGCCGTTAAATCGTCGCCTAAAATTATAAACTTATCATTAGTTTCTTTTTTTAATTGCGAAAAATTATCAAAATCTTCTTCAAAAAAAGGATCCTCAACTGAAATAATCGGATAAATTTTTGCCAAACCCTTATAGAGTTCGACTAATTCTTTTCCAGAAATAATTTCATCCCCTATTTTATAATTTCCATTCTCGCAGAATTCTGAAGCGGCCGCATCAATTGCAATTTTTACCATATCTTTTTTCCCAACGTCTTCTATGGCCTCTGAAAGCAAATCCAAAACTTTCGAAATTTCCTTTTCTGGTGAAGCAAATGCGCCTTCTGCGCTTAATTCTACTTTAGGAAATTTATTATTTAAAATCTCTCCAAGTTTTTTATATACTTTTTTCCCTCCCTCCAAATTTTCTTTGAAACTTTCGCTTTGCGGAACTGCCATAAACTCTTGGAAAGCCAAACCCGATTTTGCATGTTTTCCGCCTTCTATCATATTAAAAGAAGGCTTGGGAAGTTTTATAATTGGATCTGCCGAAATTTCAGAAATATATTGATAAAGCGATATAGCTTTTGAAGAGGCAATCGCGCGGCAAACTGCAATAGAAACCGGCAAAATTGCATTGGCTCCCAAACGAGATTTATTTTTAGTCCCATCCAAAGTAATTAAAATTTCATCAATTCTTTTTTGATCGTTTAAATCCTCATTTTCCAGCGCAGGAGATATGATTTTTTCTATGTTTTCAATCGCTTTCTTTACTCCTTTGCCATCTGAATCCCTTAGTTCTGCGGCTTCATATTTTCCAGTTGAAATTCCCGAAGGAACGGACGCCAAAAAATTGCCGGAATTTGTTTTTAACTCGGCTTCCACTGTCGGCATGCCTTTTGAATCCAAAATTTCCCGGGCACAAATAAATTTGACTTTAATATTTGAATTCGCCATTTATTTCCTTTAAATAAATATCGGACTGCCTTTTTTGGGTAATTAAAAATATTATTAATAAGGAAAGGCCTAAAAAGAAAATGGAAATGTCAGAGCTTATTGCCCCAAACCGCAAATACTTCTCAAGGAAAAATCCGGTTGCGGCTGCAACCAATCCCGCAAAAAACAGAAATGCCAAACCATAAGACCTGTTTTTTATTTTTGGATCCTTTGCCCCTTTTCCTTCTTGAATTAAAATAATTCCCATCGGAAGTATGCTTATCATTATGGTCAAAAATCTTAAAATATCAGCAATAGGAACTATGTCCCAGTTTACGGAAATGCCTTCAAGCTGAGGATTTGAGATTTTTAAAAAGCTCAAAACAGCCCCGGCAAAACCAATGCTAAAGACAATAAAAAATCCGAGCCAAGGAGAAATTTTTGGAAATTTCAAATGGAATATCAAATATCCGAGAACGGCAGACATTAATCCTTGGGCGAAACTGGCGTTAACGACTATTAATTTTAAAACTCCGCTGTTTTTTGCGAAAAAAAACACTCCTAAAGTTGTAATAAGGCAAAAAATCTGGAAAAAAATCAGATACAGCAAAAGAAGGCGGGAAACAATTGTGTTTTCTTTTCTCCAAAATTGGAAAATGCGAAAAATCCAAAGAAGCGATACTAAAGACAAAAATAAATAAGAAGCTCCGGTAATGCTGAATACAAACATATTAAAATTTTTTGATATAGTTATACGCAGAAAGGGCGGCTTTTGCCCCTTCCCCGGCGGCAATTACAATTTGCTTGTAAGGAACATCGTCAACATCGCCGGCCGAAAAAAGCCCGGGAGTTTTTGTCTGCCCTGATTTCGGGTCAACTATGATTTCATCCCTTTTGTTAAAATCAACCAAATCCTCCAAAAAAGAAGTTGCCGGCTGTGAGCCGATTTCAATAAAAACCCCTTGGACATCAAGTTTTTCCAGCTCTTTGGTTTTTAAATTTTCATAAATGATGGAATCAACAAAATCTTGGCCTTGGATTCTTTTTAGAACCGCACCGGTTATTACTTCGATTTTTTTCGTCGCCTTTGCCTGCTTTTGAATAGTTTCATCGGCGCAGGCCGTTTTTCCGCATTCTAAAATATAAACTTTTTTTGCATATTCGCTCAAAAATATCGCCGCCTCAAACCCTGAATTTCCGCCGCCGATTACTGAAACGCTTTTATCCTTGAAGATTGGGCCATCGCAGGCCGTGCAATAGCTTACTCCCCGGCCAATAAATTTTTTTTCTCCCGGCGCCTCCAGCGGCCTTGGATCTGCGCCCGTGGCAACAATCACGGTTTTTGCGGAAAATTCTTGCTTATTTTTTACAAAAACTAAAAACTTATTTCCGCTTTTTTTTAATTTTGTAACTTCTTCTAACCGAATGTCAATTTTCTGACGCCTCAACTGCCTCTCAAACTTTTGGATTAGGTCAAAGCCCGAAATCTCCTCAAAGCCCGGATAATTTTCAATATTCACGGCTTTTCTTGTCATTTGCCCGCCAAAACTTTTAGACAGAAGCAAGGTTTTCAAATTTTGCCGCGACGCATAAATGCCTGCTGAAATTCCAGCAGGCCCCCCGCCAATTATAATTAAATCATATAGGTCTTCCATAAAATTTAGTACAAAACTTCCGGAATTTTTTCAATTAAATCTTTTGCTGTCACGCCGTCTCTCAGTTTTTTTACAGCCGCTTCTCCGGCTTTTTTATTAATATAGGACGCGGCGCAGGCCGCCTCAAATACGTTAACGCCTCTTGCAAGAAGGGCCCCGCAGACTCCGGCTAAAGTGTCCCCCATTCCTCCTTTTGTCATATAAGGGGACCCGCCTTGTGATATTGCCAATTCTTTTCCGTTTGAAATTATATCAATACCTCCTTTTTGCAAAATTGTGGCTCCAATTTTTCCAGACTCTTCCTGAATCGCTTTTATTTTTTCATCAATCGGTAATTTATAAATTTCTCTTTTCGTTAAAACAAAAAATTCATAAGTATTGGGAGTAATCAAAAAATTTTTGCCTTTGATAACTTCCGGCTTTTTAGAAATCGCGTGAATGGCATCGGCATCAATTACAACAGGAACGTTGATTTGTTCCAAATATTCCAAAATGACATCTTGCGTCTCATCTGATCTTCCGATTCCTCCGCCAATTACAACCGAAACCTTCCCCTTGGCCGACACTTTTGCGGCTTCAGTCATTCCTACCAAAGTTGCCAAATGATTTTTTTCCAGCCATTTTCCCTCCAAAGGATAAGCTGCCAAAATTGGCGAAAAAGAAGCAATAATATCAGCTGCTCTTTTTGGGGCAATGATTCTTACCATATCCGCTCCTGCCCGGAAAGCGGCAAGAGAAGACAAAGCTGGAGAGCCGCTGTAAAAATCCGACCCTCCGATTACAATTAATAATCCGTAGTCGTATTTTTTTACCTCTTCTTCCGTTCTTTCTTTATATATATTTTTTAAAATATCTTTTTTAACTTCAATCATATTTTAATTTTTTAAAAAAATTATAATTTTAAATCTTTAAGATATTTTTTGAACTCTTTTCCGAAATCCTGATGGCGCAGAGCAAATTCAACTACAGTTTTTAAATATTCTATTTTATTTCCGGTGTCATAATATTTTGCGTTTTTTATTTCGCAGGCAAAAACCGGAAAACCCTGTAAAATTAATGCGTTTATCGCATCAGTCAGCCAAATTTCACCTCCCCGGCCCGGTTTCAAATTCCTGATAATGTCAAAAATTTCGGGCGGCAGAATATAGGCTCCGTGAGTTGCCAAATTTGATGGAGCTTCTTGGGGAAGCGGCTTTTCAACAATTTTTTTAATCTTAAAAACATTTCCTTTGACATCTTCCAAGTCTGCAATGCCGTATCTGGAAAGATTATCTTTTGAATCAATTCGGACAGCAGAAATTACCGCCCCTTTATATTTTTTGTAAACTTCAATCATCTGGGCTAACCTTGGCGGATCTGCCCAAATAAATTCATCTCCCCATAAAACCGCAAAATATTCTTTTCCTATTACGGGCTCGGCCGCCAACACTGGAATTGCATTCCCATAAGCTGGGCCTTTTTGACGGATATAAATAAAATTGGCAAGGTCGGCAATTCTTTTTATTTCAGCCAGTTCTTTTTCTTTTCCCCTATCTTGAAGATATTTTTCCAGTTCCAAAGACCTGTCAAAATGGTCTTCTATTGCCCTTTTATGCCAGCCGGTTATTAAGACAATATCTTTAATTCCCGAAGCCGCGGCTTCTTCAGCCACATATTGGACAACGGGCTTGTCCACAACTGGCAGCATCTCTTTAGGAAGAGCTTTGGTTTGGGGCAAAAATCTTGTCCCCCAGCCAGCAGCCGGAATTACGACTTTTTGAATTTCCATATATTTATTTATCTATATTATCATATTTAAATTTACAATAAAAATAAGCGAGGCAGGTCTACATATTTGTTTGTCTTCGCTCATCATAAAATAGCGAGGCTTTGACGATTCTTCTCAATGTTTACAATCCTCATTAACTCCTCCTTATTTGTTAATTTACTATGATTTTAGATTTTAATAAACTTGAAAGGAAAATCAAGCCTTCACAAAAACAAAAACCGCCTTTTCGGGGCACGCTTTCGCATTTCACTTTTTCAAAGCGAGGGAAAGTGAGTTTTGGGACGATCCGGAACCGAGCGGGCATGGTTTCCCGAAGGGAAGAGCGAGGTGAGGACCTGAGCGAGCGAGCACGCTGGGCAAGCGAAGCGCGTACCAGAACTTACTTTCCCGAAGCGCACAAAAAACTGGCCCTTGAGCCAGTGGAATAAAAAACTAGTTAAATAATTTTTTTTCTCCTCAAAAAGGCCGGCACTTCCCAAGCTTGCTCCCGAGCCAGCATTATTGCCTCTTCTGCTTCTGCTTCTTTTTTTAATTGGAGGGCGTTTTTCCTCACCTTTTGTGCATTTTTATTTTCCAAAGAAGTGAAAATTGCTTCGGTTCCTATTTCATTTTCAGGAGTAGGGATTATTTTAATTTTTGGGGCTTTGAATCTTTTTGCCCTTCTTTTATTTATTTTGGGCTTCTTATTTGTTTTTTTCTTGTTTTCTGGCGACTTTTTGCCTGAAACTGCAGAATCAATGGTTTTGGCGGACGCAGATTTTTTCCCCGAATTTTTTTTCGTTTTTTTTCTGGTTTCTTTTCCCCCGCCCGCAAAAATTTTATTTCCGCAGCCAGTTGCCAGCAAGGTTGTTTTGATTACGCCTGCAAATTTTTGATTTTGCGACACCCCAAAAATAATTTTTGCCTCTTTGTTTACCAGTTCAGAAATAGTTTTTGAAATCTGGCTGACTTCAGACAAAGTCAACCCCTTTTCTCCGGCAATATTATATAAAACGCTTTTTGCGCCTTTAATGCTGTAAGGATAAAGCGGTGAATTTAATAATTTTTCAATTGCTTCCTGGACAGCTCCTTCTTTTTTCTGGACTCGAATTGTATTTAAATATGCCAATCTTCCTTGCCCCTGCAAAATTGTCCTGAAATCCGCAAAATCAATATTAATCAAACCCACGTCGTAAATTATTTCAATCAATCCCTCCAAAGCCGCAGCTAATCTGTCATTTATTGCAGATAGGGCCTGTCTCAGTGGAGTTTCTTTTTGGATAATTTGGAAAATCCTTTCATTGGGTATTACGGATAACGCATGCAATCTCGGCTTTATTTTTTCCAAAGCAGCTTTGGCAATTGCCATTTTCTTTTCTCCTTCAAAAGCAAAAGGCAGAGTGAAAATTCCGTAAGTTAAATTTCCGAGATTTTTTGAAATTTTTGCAAAAATGGGAGCAGCTCCAGACCCGGTTCCGCTTCCCAAACAAGCAACTATTATTGAAAGATCCTGCCCTTCAAATAAATTTTTTATTTTATCTTTTTCGTTCAAAGCCGCCGTTTCGCCTATTTCCGGATTCATGCCCGTTCCTAATCCTCGGGTCAAATCTTCTCCAAATTGAAAACGGATGACATTTTTGTTGACCTCCTTCAATGCCTTGCTGTCTGTATTTGCCGCGACAAAAGAAGCTTTTGTTATTCTGGAAGCAATTTCTGAAACAATTGAACTTCCCCCGCCCCCAATTCCGACTACCCTGATTTTTGTGGCTTTTACTTTCGGCTCTTCATTTTTTACTTCCGGCATACCCAATCTTTCTGGCAAATCTTTTTTGCCTTCGAAAACCCGCTTTTTATTTTTTTTCTTTTTCCTTGCCATTAATTAAATATAATGCTTTTCGGCTTTGTGTCAATTCTTGACATAAACTTTTCAGTTTTGTGCCAACTTAACATAATGCTTTTCGGCTTTGTGTTAAATTTGCAAGAACTAATTGATGTTATGCCAGCTTATTAAAAAATCCGCCCGGTTTTCTGGAGCCGGACGGATTCTTATATTTTATTATTCTTTTCCATTTGGCTTAAAATTTAAAGCCAGGGAATTTATGCAGTAGCGCTTTCCGGTAGGCGGCGGGCCGTCGGCAAAAACATGGCCGAGATGGGATCCGCATCTTGCGCAAAGAACTTCTATCCTCTGAAGAGCAGAAGAATTATCCGGGCATTCATCAATATATTCTGAGTTTATCGGCACGAAAAAACTTGGCCAGCCAGTACCCGACTCGTATTTTGCTTTCGACCGGAAAAGCGGCAAATCACACGCAGCGCAATGATAAATACCATTTTCCTGTTTTTCCCAGGTGCAAGAAAAGGCAGGTTCGGTTCCGCGATCGCGCATTATTTGATATTGTTTCGGAGTAAGAATTTTTTTCCATTCCTCCTCGGTTTTTCGGATTTTTTCTATCACAAAAGATAAAGAAATTTTAAATGCAAGAATATATTATCTTAAAAAGATTAAATTAAAATGAATTTTTATTATCTAAATAACCGAAGAGAATTAAAAATTGGGATGAAGTCGCAAATAAAATTATAGGCTGCAGCTCCCGAAGGATTAAGGACGTGGCTGAAAACTAAAATAAAACCTAAAACATTTAAAATTGCCCATATTATTATATTCTGTTTTATCACTCCCATAGTAGAACGGCCTATCTTAATCAATTCCGGGACCTGAGACAAATCATCTTTCATCAAAGCAATATCAGCCGCTTCTATAGATGCATCTGATCCTATCGCCCCCATTGCAATTCCCACATCGGACAGGGCCAAACCCGGCGCGTCGTTTACTCCATCCCCGACCATAGCTACTTTGTATTTTTTGTTTAAGAATTTTTTCAGATATTCGAGTTTATCACCCGGCAGGAGATTTGCATAAAATTCATCAATCCCTGTTTCCTCGGCTACTTTTTGCGCGACTCTCTCATTATCTCCGGTTAACATTACAGTTTTTTCTATGCCTAATTTTTTTAATTCTGCTATGGTTTCTTTTACCTGTGGTTTTACCGTATCAACCAAATCAATAAAGCCTGCCAATTCGTTTCCATAAGCAACTAAGCTGACATTAAATCTGTTTGATATTCTTTTTTTAATCTCGGAAATTTGTGACTGGCTAATTTTAATTTTTAAATCTTGGAAAAATGACAATTTTCCTATTAGAATTATTTTTCCTTTAAAATATGCGGACATGCCCTTTCCGCCATACTCTTCGAAATTTTCCGGCTCTCCAATAGGAATATTTTTTTCCTGAGCATAGCTGATAATTGCGTGCGCAATCGGATGGCTGGAACAGGAAGAAGCGACAGCGGCCACCTCTAAAATCTCGTCTATAGTTTTATTGCCAAGGGGAACAATTTCTTCAATTTTTAATTTTCCTTGTGTTAATGTGCCGGTTTTATCAAAAACAATTGTTTTCAGTTTTGCCAAACCCTCCAAATAATCTCCGCCTTTAATTATTGCTCCGTGCCTTGCGCTGTGAGTAATAGCAGACATTAAAGCCATGGGAGTCGCCACGGCAATATCATCTGCGCAACTCACCAAAAGAAGGCCCACAACTAAATCTGTATTTTTTGAAACTAAATAAATTAAGATAGCTCCTCCTAAAGTAATAAAGATATACCACTTGGCAAATTTATCTATCAGAGAATAAATCGGGGCTTTGTTGCTCTGCGACTGCTCAACTAAATCAATAATTTTTTCGAGAGTTGTTTCCTTTCCCACTTTTTCTGCCCGAATTACCAAATGCCCGGCCAAAACAGTGGTAAAACTTAAAATATTATCCCCTTCTTTTTTTAAAACTGGAGCCGACTCTCCTGTCAAAGATGATTGGTCAATAGTCGCCTGCCCCTTTATGATAAATCCGTCAACCGGAACGCATTCTCCCAATTCGACAACAATATTATTGCCTACTTTTACATCTTCTAAAGGCATTTCTATAATTTTTCCATTTTCTTCCACTTTTACATTTTGAGGTTTTAATTTTCTTAAGCTTTCAATCGCAGAATGAGATCTGATTTTTACGTAATCCATAAAAGCCCTTGCGGAAGCTACCATCAGATTTATAAAAATCGCCGGCAGCCATTCTTTTTTTGCCAAGGAAACTATTAAAGCAATGCTGGCTAACAAATCAATGGAGATTTTTTTATTTTTCAGAGAGTTTATGGCGCTAAAAAGAACTGGCAGGGTTGCGGCAAAGGAAATTATAAATAAAATTTTGTCTTCCAAAGGAAAAATCTTAAACCAATAGGCAAGCAAAATCTGGATTAAAACAAAACAGAGCAAAAGATTAAGATTCAAAAAAATTTTTGTATTTCTATCCTGGTTTTCAATCATTTAATTTGAGTTATTTCATATTAACAAAAAACCGCGAGGTTATCTAACCGCGCGGTTTAGAAAAGGCAGTTTTTATTAATTAAATCCTATTAATTCCACTTCAAAAATAAGAGTGGCATTTGGAGGAATCACCCCGGGATACCCCGATTCTCCATAAGCTAAATCTGGCGGAACTGTTAATCTCCTTTTCTCCCCGACTTTCATCCCCAAAATTCCCATTTCCCATCCCTTAATTACCGAACCGTTTCCCAAAGTAAACAAAATTGGCATTCCTCTGTCATAACTGGAATCAAATTTTGTCCCGTCTTCAAGCGTACCAATATAATCTACCCTGACGTTGTCGCCATTTTTAGCTTCGGCTCCCGTCCCCTGCCTTAATGTCTCTATTTTTAATTCTTCTTTTGCAGAATTTTTATTTTCGACAAGATTATTTTCTGCTTCTCCTGTTGTGGTTGCGCCGCTTTCTGATTCTTCAGTTGAGGTCGACTGATTCTCATTTTTACTTTCGCTTTGATTTTGATTTTTCATTTTATTAAAATTTATTAATTCAAAAACTCCAAAACCTAAAACGAATATAGCAATAATAATTATAATTATTTTTTTCATATTTTCTATTATAACAAAAAGCCCTGTCTTTTAAAAGACAAGTTTATGCCACCACTTTTGGATACATATACGCGCTGATTGTTGAAATGGCTCCCGCAACAAATACCAAAACAAGAATATCAATTGGAAGGCGGGAAAGATCTCCTGAAACCAACAAAGCTCTAAGCCCTTCAACCATATAACTTAATGGATTTATTTTAGCCACTGTCTGCAGCCAAACTGGCATAATATCAATCGGGTAAATTGCATTTGACGCAAAGAATAAGGGCAGGGTTAAAACTTGCCCAATTCCCATAAATCTTTCCCGAGTTTTAACCAAAGAGGCAATAATCATAGATAACCCTGAAAAAACTGAAGCCCCAAGCATTGTAATTAAAATTACCCCCAAAATTGAAAGTGGAGTGAGAATCAAAGGAATTTTTAAAATAAAAGCGAAAATAAAAATAATAATTGCCTGGCTCAATCCCCGGATTCCAGCTGAAATCATTTTCCCCCAGACCAAAGCCAATCTCGGAGTCGGAGTTACCAAAAACTTTTGAAGCAACCCCATATCTCTTTCCCAAATTATTGATAAGCCATAAAAGATTGCCAAAAAAGTAATTGACTGGGTTAAAATGCCAGGAGTAATAAATTGCAAATAAGTATATTCTCCAGCAGGTATTGCCTTAATTTTGCTCATAGCTTCTCCAAAAATTCCCAGCCACAAAATCGGCTGAATTGCTCTGGTGGCAAGCTCGGTTGGATCATGAAGAAGTTTTCTTACTTCCATTTCCGCCATCACATAAGATTTTACGACAGTTTGCGTAATAAGCTTTATCATATTATTAACCCAATCTATTAAATGTTTGCCTTTCTCTTTTTATTTCATGAAAATTCCCCTTTTCAACAAGCGAATTTCCGGTAAAAAATATAAAAGCGTCTTCAAGAGTGGCTTTTTCTTTTTGTGTTTTTTCTTTTAATTCGGAAACTGTGCCTATGGCAGAAATTTTTCCGGCATTAATAATTGCAACCCTGTTTGACACTTCATTTGCTTCTTCCATATTATGCGTTGAAAAGAAAATTGTCGTTCCAAATTTATCTCTAAGCTCCAATAAATGCTCCCAAACATTTCTTTTTGCCACCGGATCCAACCCAGTTGTTGGCTCGTCAAGAAATAATAAATGCGGATGATGGATCATTGCCTGCCCAACCTCAAGCTTTCTAATCATTCCCCCTGAAAAATTCCTGACTAGAGAATTGGCATATTCCCCCAATTTTAAAAATTCCAAAATTTCTTCAATGCGTTCTTTTCTTTCCCGTCTGGGAATATCATAAAGCCGGGCAAAAAGGGCTAAATTTTCATATGCTGTTAAAGTCCCGTCAACAGAAATCATTTGGGGAACGTAACCTATAACCCTCCTCACATCTGCCGGATTATGAATTACGCTTTTGCCGTCAATAATTGCTTCTCCGCTGGTAGGAGCTAAAAGTGTAATTAGAATCCTGATAGTTGTGGTTTTTCCCGCGCCATTTGGCCCCAAAAATGCAAAAATCTCTCCTTTTTTTACATCAAAAGATATATCATCGACGGCTTTTTGGCCGTTAAATTGCTTAATAAGATTTTTGACAATTATTATATTTCGTAAATCGTAGTCCATTTGAAATTGCAATTACATCTTTTAATTTTATACCAAAAGCCGAAAAAATTCCAGCAATATTAATGAAACTCCACGGGCTTACGCGCTTTATATTCTTGGACGTTAGCTTTTACGCTACATATTTGTCCGCTTCATCTTTTCTTGTTTTGAACCAAAAACCGCCCTTCGGGCGATTATTAAATTTTAAATAAATTTTCTTCTATTAGAGAATTACTTACCAGCCCTCTTAATTTTAAGCCACTTATTCGCAGCCAAATGCCAGCTTGAAACATCTGCTTTTTGGATATCGTCCCATATTTCTTTAGCTGCCTTTGTATATAATTTTTCGTATCTTACTTTTTTACGAAATGGGGCCCATTTTTTACGCATTTGTGATCCCCTTTCCTCTAATTCCTTTAGCTCTAAATCGATATCCAAATTATCAGCATCTTTAACTATTTTTGATTCGATTGATTTCCTTTCTTCATATTCCTTGAAAATCGATTTATAAAAATCATTTAGTATGGTCCCATAAAATAAATCTTTAGCCGCATGTTCGCCATCCGCTTTAACATAAACTTTTTGCACATAACTTAAATCGCTTGTGCGTGTTTCTTCAACGTCGTGGATCAGCGCCATTTTGATAATTTTTTCTTCATTTTTTATTTTTTCCTTTCTGGCGATAATTAAAGCCAGCCATATTACACGCACAGTGTGTTCCAAATCATCGGCGCAATCCACACCTAAATGTTGCCGCCATCCTCTTTGTAAATTGCGGGTTGAACCAATTTCAAATAAAAATTCTATATCTCTTTTATTTTTCATAAATTTCTTGCTGTGTGTTTAGTTATTTTTTCGTTATTCCAGTTTGCAAAACATTTTTTCCCACATATTTTATCTTACACCTAACCATATTCAGTGTAAACAAAAAACCGCCCTGAGCCGCGCCGAAGGACGATTTTTGTACGTACATCCGTACGTACGGATTTCGCTAGCAGTTGATAATTTAAATATTTTAAATATCTTTCGTCGTCGAATGCGCCGCAAAATATATTTTCATTATTTTAAATTTATAATTTTTTCTACGGTTAAATCTTCCAAAGTAGTGACTGTTAAGTCCGCCGGGTAATTTCTATCGTCATGGATTAAACCGACGCACATCATTCCGGCGGATTTTGCCGCCGTCATTCCGCTAATCGCGTCTTCTATTACCACGCACTCTTTAGGATCTGCGCCAAGTTTTTTTGCCGCTAATAAAAAAATATCGGGATTCGGTTTTCCAAATTTTACCTCTGCTGTAGAGGTAATGGCATCAAAATTATTTTTTATTTCCAATTCCGAAAGAACCAATTCAACAAATTCAGCTGATGAGCTTGACGCAACGCCTAGTTTTAGACCCATAAGCCGCAAATCATTTATAATTTTTACCGCGCCCGGAATCGCAAAAATATTGCCGGGAGCAGAAACCATCATCTTTTCCCACTTTTCTTTACGAATGGAATCTATATCTGCGAGAACGTTATATGCTTTAAAAATTTTTTCAAAGAAAACCTTATCGGGAAGTCCGTTGTAATTCTTAGTTATTTCCTCCGCCGTCACGAATACTCCATATTTCTTAAGCAAATCAACTTCTATGGAAGCATGCAATTTTTGGGTATCCGAAATTACTCCATCCATATCGAAAATTACTGCTTTTATCATAGTTTTATTTATTTGCAATTATTCTTCCTAATTTTATTAATTCTTTCTTTTTTGATTCGGGATCTCCATTAATAACATAAACGCTTCCGATTACTTTCATTTTCATATGTTTTTGGCAAAAAATTTTCATTATATTCAAGCATCTTCGGATTGATTCTCCTAATTTCCTTCTACTGGCAGGATTTTTCATTGCTTTTTCAATATCGAAATTATCTAAATATCTCACTTCATCCTTCCTGAAATTACCAACTGTAAGCAAAACTGCCTTTTTGCCTTTTAGTTTTTCCGAAAGATATAAAGGCAAACACCTATCAATAAAATTTTTCATTATGCCAGTAACGTTTGCGAAGAATGTCGGTGAGGCCAGAATAATAATATCGGCTTTTGGTAATTTTTCATACAATTCTTGCATATCGTCATTTACAACGCATTTGTGCGATTTGTAACATCCGCCGCAAGCGGCGCAGGGTTTTATTTTTTTATCCTTCAACAAAATAATTTCGTAATAACAACCCGAAGCATCCAAAACCGTCTGCAACATATAATTTGTATTCCGTCCTCTTGGGCTTCCAGATATGCCAATTATTTTCAGTTGTTTATTTTTAACACTCATAGTTTTACATTTGTATTAAAAACATACTTCTCTCCCTCTCCGACTAATTTATATTCTCCGTTTTGTACTAAAATTGCCTGATTATCGGTCAAAGCAACAACTTTATAACTACTCTTGCCAGCGTAACTTCTAATAATCGCGACATTTGCTTCGTTTATATGAACTGCGGTTAAAAAGGGAACTAAATTTAATCCCGTTAAATCTCTTATGCCCACCTTATTTTTACTAGGTTCTCCGTATTTCCACCAAGCCGTATCAATATTCGGACCGGTAATAATCGTGCCGGCGCTAACTCCAAGATAAATTCCTCCTCTTTCTAAAAATAATTTTAAAGCTTTATCAAAACCGCTTTCCCTGACATATTTTAGCAAATAAAACGTATTGCCTCCTTCAACAAAAATTACATCAAAATCTTTTAATTTATCCGTTAAAGAATTCTCATTTTCTTCTTTCAAATCCAGTTCGGTTATTTTAAAACCCAATTCTAATAATCTCTCCTTGTCTTTTTCTACATACCATTTATTTTCTTCAGGATGAGAAGCCGTGGCAATAAAACAAACCTTAGTTTCTTCAGGCTTTTTAACCAGCAGTTTTAAAAATTCTTCAGTTGTCTCCGGCGGCAACCCCGCCGACGTCAAAAATAATTTCATTTTATTATAGAGATCTAACTGTAATGTCTTTTAAATATTGATTTTGGAAATCAGTTTTTTCGCCAATTTTAGCCTTGCCATCTGAAACGAAACGCGCAGACAGCGGCTTTTTATATTTATCCGATAATCCTTGCACTAATTTCAAAATTTCCAATACCCTTTCCGGTTTTTCATCAATAGCAATGGGATATGTATCTATGCCCAAACCCGAATGCAAAGAAAGGAAAACATTGCGTTCTATTGAAAAATTACCTTTTTCATATTCTTCGGCCAGCTCGAAATCCTCAAGGCAAGGAAACATTAATCCGCACAAACCAACCGGTTTTGGGTTATTTTCTTTTAAAAATTTAGTTATGGCGAGATAAGTATCCGTTGTCGCCGAGCGCGAGAAATCCAACCCTAATTTTTTTATAAAACCAATCAAGCTGCTTTTCCCCGAAAAGAGCGGAGCTATCGACGAATCAATGCCTAAAAATTCGGGATCGTCTTTGAATAAATTATAAATTTCCAGCCACACTTCCTTCATCTTCTCGAGCCATTCTCCAATTGAATTGCAATCTTCGGATAAATCCGTTGGCTGCAGACCGATTGAAAATCCGTCCTTTTGATATGATCCCGAAGGAAAGAAAGGGCTCGAAGGCCGGTTATTAAATACGTAAGTAAAATTAAATGTCTTGCTGGAATTCCTTCTGATGATTTCGAAAAGTAATTGTGCGTCGTCAATTGTAATCTCCCTCCCGGTTAAATCCAGATTGAATGAAGTGTCCTTGCAGGAGAGCACATCGTTAAATCGTCGACGTATTTCGTCTTTCTGCAAAGATCCGATGCCGAAAATATAACTATTACTGGCATATTTTGAGTCAAGTTCAATTATTTTATCAACAGATGACGAACAAACTCTTTTCGTTTGAATTTCAAATCCCCTCCCCGTGAGAATGCCCGCTATTTTATCTAATCTTTCGATCGTCTCGTCTGACGGTTCTTTATCAAAATAACAAATACTTCTAATTATTTTATTATTCATATTATTTTTTTAATTTTCCTAGAAAACAATAATGCCTTCCATCTTGATCAACCCAGATACGCGGGCTGAAATTTTTGAATTCTTTTTTTATTATTTCTTTGTTAAAAAGATAATGAATCAATCCTTTTTCGCCTCTTTCTATTGGAACATAGGTTCTGGGACCGATTACTTTATATCTGGACCTTTGAAGGCCGTATTTCTCGATTATCACGCCACTCTTCCAATTCTTCCCTAATTTTCTCTTACGCACGCTCACAAAAATCAAGCCACCTGGTCTCAAAATTCTCTCAACTTCCCTAATGGTTTTACGGATATTCTCAATTTTTTCATGATGGATTGTCTGGGTTGAGATCACGGCGTCAAAAAAATTATTCGTATAAGGCAGTTTTTTATAAATATTCCCAATTTTTGAATTTGCCTTCAGTTTTTCCTTCCTTAGCCAAACTTTTGCTAATTTCATGCCATCAGAAGCTATATCAATACCATAAACATCGAAGCCAAGTCGTGCCAGATAAACCGTATGCCTACCTGAACCGCAACCCAAATCCAAAATTTTTTTAACTCCCTTTTCCTTAAACACCTTTGCAATTCTCGGCATATCTTCTTGATGTTCAAGAAAAACCTTTCCCTCTTTTTTAAAAATCTTATTCCACTGTTTCATGTTTTTATTTCTCCCTCTTACTAAGAAAATCTCCAACAATTTGATTTACTTTATCGATTAAATCTGAATGCCAGCGGTAATCATGATCCGAATCGATTTCTCGGAACTCCTTAGGCTGTGCCGCCGCTTCATAAGCTGCCTTCACTTCCTCCGGTTTTACGGTTATATCTCGGGTTCCCATTATGAATAATTTTGATTTAGTGCAACTCTTAAGCCCTTCAAGAATATTATAACGGGCGGAGTCTTCGAAATAACTGAACGGCAACTCAAACTTTTTCTTTTCATTTGGGCTCCCAGGCATATCTCTGTAGCTTATGCTGGTATCACCAGCTTTCATCGGTTTATTTGGCATGCGTTCTCCGGCTCTGGACATTACCGCAACAAAATGAGTAACATAAGGGCTTGTGATTGCTCCAAGCATCGCCATACTGCCACCTCTGCTATGGCCTAAAAGAATCGTTGGCTTATTACCGAAGTATCCAATAAGTTCATTTATGGCTTTTAGATAATTAGTCATAGTATAAAGCTCGATACCTCCCGGGCTCTCCCAAGTTCCCGGCGGATCGAACGACAGCGCAAAAAAGCCTTGGTTTGCTAAAAAATCCACATGGCTTCTCATGTGCGGGTAATCTTTAGTGTCGAGTTTCCCCGGTAAAACTAAAGCTATCTTTTCCGAAGATTCGTTACCCCTTGCATAAACCGCAAGGATAAAACTTTTCGTGTTTATTTTTTCCATCGTTTTTAATTAATATATCTATCCATTATCTTTTTGAAAACTTTATCTAAAAATTGTTTATCTCTAACAATATTCATTTTAACAATATCTTTTCTTTTCAGCCAAAAAATTCCGAGCTTCTCGGGAGAAGAAAGAACCGGCTTTTTATTAAGTTTTAAAATATAATTAAGAAAAACCGTGTGGCCCTTATGCGTTGCGCCGGGATTTTCCTTTGGAATGTAATTCCAAACATCAAATAATTTGGGCTCTTTCTTTAAATTATAATTCAATTCTTCCCTCAACTCTCTTTTTAACGCGCCGAATAAAGATTCTTCCCACTCCACGTGCCCGCCGGGAAAACCGAAATGCCCGTCCTTATGTTTTACCATCAAAACTTCATCTTTATACCGTAGCATCATTTTCACCGTCACATCCGGCCGTTTTTTCATATTATTTCTCCAAACCTTCTCTTTCGCTGTAAATTATATTATTCAAAATAGAATCAATCGCTTGTTTTATATACGGAATTATATTTTGAGGCAAATTATTAAGTTCGAACCAGCTTAAATCATCACACTTGTTCGTTTCCATAATTTTTGGCTCACCCAAGTATTTCTTTGTTCTAAAAAAGAAATCCAATCTTTCGTCATCTGGTATTTTTCTGTCCATTACATGGATTAACTCCAAATCATTCGATTCCAGATCAACGCCGATTTCTTCTTTTACTTCTCTAACCAAACCTTGCTTTAATGTTTCATTTCCATCAATATGCCCCGCGGGAAAACTATAATTGCCGTCAAAATACCCGGTATTATACCTTCTTGAGAGAAGAATTTTATTATCTCTTATTAAAACCAAATAGACAGAAGCTATTAATTTGAATCTTTCGTTTGGCATATATTTTATACTACCACTTTAGCAAATTTAGTGTAAACAAAAACCGCCCTTCGGGTGACTCAGGGCGGTTTTTACGTATTCTAAATTTTAGTTGCCAACCCGCTCTTTTCTTTTTAATGTTTTCCAGAAATCTAAAGTTTTTTTTAACCAAACCATTCTCTGATAAGGAGTTGTGTTTTTGAGGATATAAAGCAAATGCTCGTCAATATCTTTTTTCTTTTTTGATTTTTTTAAGGTTTTCAACATCGGTTAAGTCGCGAGGACGCGCTAAATCCTCTTTCATTTTGATTAAATCGTCTATTAAAATTATCGGCACAGAAAAGCCATTAATCCTAATTTGTTTTTTCTTTTCCAAAATTTTTGAGATGTTGGGCAAATTAACGCCAATATCAATCACGTTGAAGGGTTCTTTTGGGTTATAAAAAGAAACCACTTTCATATTTTTTTCTTCGGCTAATTTTTCAAGCATTTCTTTTTGGATAAATTCCTCTTTTTTAATTGGAATCTGCGGTTTATAGTTTAATTTAATTAAGGTGTTATAAAGTTTTTCCAGATTTTCTTTCTCTAAACCGACGATCAAATCCAGATCTACGGTCAGTCTGGCATATCCATATAGAACCACTGCCAATCCTCCGCAAACTGCGTAATTTATACCTTCTTTGTTTAAAGCCAAAAAAACTTCTTCGTAGGGGATACTTTCTTGCTTTGACATATATTTTTATTATACGTAAAATTTTCTTTTCTGCAATTTATTCTGATCTTGGAGAAAATCTAGCGATTTTATTGCTTCCCCGTCCGAAAATTACTTTTTCTTATAGAAAATTATCTTATAGCCGTCGGGGTCTTTAATTGCAAACTCTCGATTTCCCCAATCAAAATCTTTCGGTTCTCCAGAGGGCTGCAATCCTTTACTCATTAATTCCGAATACTTTTCATCTACGTCTTCAACAGAAATATAAATAAAAACGCCAGCGCCTTTGGTTCTGTCCACATCCTGCTTGAAAAATACTTTTGACTGATCGTAGCAATGAAGTTCAAAATCGCCCAATTTAACAACTATTTTTTTGCCGTAGATTTTACGATTTCAAACCCAAGTTTTTCGTAAAAATCAGATGTTTTTTCCAAATCAGATACGTAAAGTAGGATATAATCAAATTTCATAGTTTTTTATAATTAATTTTTATTTTAATTACCTTTTAACAAGAGGATCCTCGTTCACTCGATATCGAATCTGAAAGATCTTTCGGTAGATTTCCCGCCCATTGCTTCGTAAAAATTATGAGCGTTCTTGAGCTTATTACTGGAAGTCAATTTTATCACTTTAACGTTATTTTCGAGGCAATATTTTTTTATCGCCCCGAAAATCGCCCTCCCCACACCTTTGTCGCGCATGCGTTCCGTGACATAAAAGTTTTTAACATAGCCCATCTTCTCTCCATGCCGAATATTGGGCAAAAAATAAAGGGTAGCCGTGCCGATTAATTTATTATTTTCTTCCGCAACAAATATTTTATTGTCACCACTCTTAATTATTTCATCAAACATCGCGCCGCCGATTTTCGAAGGCACGTCTTGCGATTTAAGCAAAACGTTAAACTCGTCCATTAATTTAAGTATTTGTTCTTTATCTTGCGAAGTGGCAAAGCGTATTTTCATAAAAATAATATTTTTTTATTTCACACCGGCCCGCCTAGTGTGAAGTATTTTTAGTACATTATATTATCTGGAACTAATTAGGACTATAACCTAAAATATCTCTTGCTCATAATCCAAAATGTCCTGACCGCTGGCAAAATCATATTCAATAATTTGGTATCTTGAATTTAAGAATTTTACCAATTCCCTGCCGATATATCCCGAACTCCCCGTAATAAATATTTTCATATTTTCATTCTACCACCTCGACCGGTTTAGTGTAAACAAAAACCGCCTCTCGCAGGACAATTCATTTACGTACGCCCGTACGTACGCCCGTACGTACAAGCGTACGTACAAGCGTACGTACTTATCCCTCTAGAAGTTATAATTTAAATGCTATACCACAACTTTTTTCTCTGAAATCAAATCGTTGAGTATTTTTTTGACGCGCTCAATGCTGTCCCAGTCATATATGGAAATTAGCATCACGTTTTGATTTAATTTTTCAAGTTTATCGATTATCTTATCGGCCGCATCTTGCGAAACCGCATCGCTTTTGCTTACAAAAATATATTCTTTTTTTTCTAAAAGCAATTTATTGTATGCCTCTAATTCGCCTCTCACGGTTTTATAATCCAAAACCGGATCTGCTGAATCGGCGGCAATAATATGAAAAAGTATTTTTGTGCGCTCCACGTGCCGCAAAAATTTAATGCCTAAACCCTTGCCTTTGGAAGCCCCTTCAATCAGTCCGGGAAGATCGGCCAATATCAATTCGTAATAAACCCCCAAGTTCGGCTCCAACGTCGTAAAAGGGTAATTAGCCACCTTGCTTTTGGCGTTTGTCAGCTCGTTAAGCAAACTTGATTTGCCGACATTTGGCAGCCCGACAAATCCCACATCCGCAATTAATTTTAATTCCAAACGCAAATCGAACGATTCGCCGATTTTTCCTTCTTCAAATTCTTTCGGAGTAGTATTGGTTGATGACCGAAAAAGATAATTTCCTTTTCCGCCCCTTCCGCCCCGGGCAATAATCTCGCGCTGACCTATTTTAGTTATTTCAACATCTTCTCCTGTATTTAATTTATGCACCACGGTTCCGAGGGGAACAGACAAAATTAAATCCTTTCCGTCGCGGCCGTCGTGAAGCCGAGACATGCCGTCTTCTCCGTTTTCTGCATTAAATACTTTTTTAAAACGAAATTTATTCAACGCGCTTAAATCGGAAATTCCTTCAACAAAAACACTGCCGCCCTTTCCTCCGCTGCCGCCCGTAGGCCCGCGATTCATTTTAGTCCTATTAAATGTTACCGTTCCCTTTCCGCCGCTCCCCGCCGCCACATTTATTTTTACATCATCAATAAGCATAATTTATTTTATCTTCTTCCGCCCATCCTCCGCCTCCGGTATTTCTCGCTGGAATAAACTAGCCTCGGCTTTGCAAATTGCATAGTTGGAAATTCAGGAAGCGTAGATATGTGCAATTTTTTTCTGATTAGCCATTCGATCGCGCGAATTTCTCCTTGCTCCGACGGCGTCACAAAAGAAATCGCGTGTCCTTCTCTGCCGGCTCTTGCGGTCCTGCCGATTCTATGGACATAATCTTCCGCCTGCGAAGGCAAATCATAATTTATAACCAATTCAATGCCGACCACATCAATCCCCCGCGCCATAATGTCGGTTGCCACAAGCACGCGGTACCTGCCGGCTTTAAAACCCTCCAATGCGCTTTTTCTCTGCGAAAAGGTGCAGTTTGAATGGATTTCAGCTGACGAATGCCCCATTGCTTTTATTGCTTTTGCCAAACGGCGCGCGCCGTATTTTGTCCTCGTGAATATAAGAGTTGAACCTTTATACTGGCCCAAAACTTTTTCGAGCAAGCGCAGTTTTTCTTCTCTGGCTATTATAAAAATATCTTGGGAAACGCTGTCAACCGTCGTGCCGGTGGGAGCTATTTCAACGCGGATCGGAAGTTTCATATTCGCCGACGCGATCTTCATAATTTCGTGAGAAATCGTAGCTGAAAAAAGCATCGTTTGCCGTTCTCTTGGAACCATTTTCAAAATTTCCGATATCTGCGGCAGAAAACCCATATCCAGCATGCGATCGGATTCGTCAAGAATTAAAATATTCACCTTTTGAAGACTGACTGTTTTTTGATGCAAATGATCAATGAGGCGCCCGGGAGTTGCAATAATAATATGCGGATTTCTCCGGATGGCTTCTTTTTGCGGCCCTATCGGGACTCCGCCAATTAAAATCGCGGTTCTCAAGCCGAGGAAATTTCCGACCTTGCGAAGTTCCACATCGGTCTGCATTGCCAGTTCCCGAGTCGGCAATAATATCAATCCCATGCCTTTTGACACCGCCAAACGCTGAATCATTGGAATGCCAAAAGCTAAAGTTTTGCCGGTGCCCGTTTGGGCAATTCCCACAATGTCCTTTCCTTCAATGGCAATGGGAATCGACTGGTGCTGAATGGGAGTTGGAGTTGTAAAATTTATTTTTTTCAGAATTTCAAGAATCCCCGGAGCAATCCCCAAGCCGTAAAAACTTAAATTCGAATGTTGATTTGCGTTATCCATGTAATTTAATTTTATATTCTACCACTTTAACAGATTCAGTGTAAAAGAAAAATTGCCCTCGCGGGCGGTTCATTTACGTACAAGCGTACGTACGGATTTCTTTATTAATTCAAATTATCATACCACAGATTTAAAAAATTAAAAGCCGTTTTCTCGGCGATTTTATTAGTCGTGTACTCCGACTCAGGATTAATGCTTTAAGGATAAAAAAGCCATAAAAAAATAACTCTCGCTATAGTCTAATTTTAAGTTTTAATTCTTTAAACTCATTTAATTCTTTAATATTTTTATCTCTAGGGTAAAGGAATGGTATCATAACTTCTTGTTTAATTGATGCCGGGGTCCCGAAAAATACAACAACTCTATTAGATAAAAATATGGCTTCTTCAATATCGTGAGTAACTAATAATATGGTCTTATGAGAAACCATAACAATATTTAGAAATTCTTCGTACAATTCCTCTTTCGCTTGATAGTCTAAAGAAGCAAAAGGCTCATCCATTATAATAAATTCTGGCTCAGCCGCTAATGCCCTTACTAATGATAATTTCTTTTTCATTCCACCCGATAATTCTTTAGGATAAGCGTTTTTAAAGTCACTTAGATGTACTAATTTTATGTATTTTTCGATATTGTCTTCACTTTTATTTTTAGCGACTAATCTTATATTGTTAGCTACCGTCATCCATTCAAACAAGTCATCCCCTTGATTTATGACAACTCTATCTCTCCCGGGCCCCGTAATCGATTTATTATTAATTAATACTTCCCCACTTATTGGTTTTATATAACCCGCTACAATATTAACCAACGTGGTTTTCCCACAACCAGATGGGCCAACAATAGAAACAATTTCTTTCTCTTTAATTTCTAAATTAAGTGCATCAAAGACGACGATTTTATTTCTATCGTTATTCAAATAAAAATGATAAATATTTTTTATTTTTATCATAAATTAGTTTTTATGCCACGGCATGACAATTTTTTCTATGAATGATAGCAGTTTGCTTAACATAAAACCAATTATTCCAATCAGAATCATTCCCACTAAGATATTGTCGGTTCTTAATAACAATCTATTAATTTGTATGAAATAACCCAAACCAGATTGGGCACCAATTAGTTCAGCGGCTATTAAGCTCATCCATGCCATTCCAATGCCAATTTTTAATCCAGTAAAGATATACGGCAATGAAAAATAAAATAATATTTTTGTAATAAAAACGCTTTTTTTAATTTCAAAAGATTGCGCAACGTTTTTATAAACAGCCGGCAATGAGGTTGAACCGAAGTATGTATTAATAAAAATAGGGAAAAATGCTCCCAAAAAAACTATAAAGTACGATGATCCATTACCTATGCCAAATAATAAAATAGCAATAGGTATCCATGCAATTGGCGGAATCGGCCTCAAAAGTTCGACAAATGGTCTAAAAAAGCTGCCCAATTTTTGGCTATACCCGCACAAAATACCAATAGGAATAGCTATTATAACAGCTAAGAAAAAACCCACAACAACTCTTTCCAGACTCATAGCCATATCAATTAATATTTCTCCTTGTCGTATCTGAACGGATAGCGCATTCAATACGTCAAATGGAGACGGCAAAAGAAAGTTCTGACTAGGAATGATGAAAAAGAGTAACTGTATTAATATTATAGTAGCTAAAAAAATTAAC
>JAQTPW010000032.1 GCA_028712565.1 Minisyncoccota bacterium | reverse complement strand
GTTTCGGGAATTTGGTGGAAAAGATTAGAGAGCAATATGCTTTTGCAGGTAGATGCAACCATTGTTTATCTTACCGGCAAAAAGTCAACCGCAATTACCAAAGAAGAGCTTGCCATAGATTCAAAATACAACACTTACAAATATAAAGGTTTGCCACCAGGCCCTATTTCTAATCCCGGGCTGGACAGCATAATAGCGGCTATCTATCCTATTAACACCAAATATTGGTTTTATCTTTCTGCCAAAACAGGCGAAACGATTTTTAGCTCCACCTACCAAGAGCATCTGCTTGCCAGAGAAGAGTATTTAAAATAAATTTTTTTATTGGTATAATGAAACAATCAGAATTAGGAATTATGAATTATGAATTGAGAACAAGAAATTGGGAATTTAGAAAGTTAATTCGTGGTAATTTATCGCCTTGCTAAAAACAAGATGATTAAAAATGATTGAAAAAACGAAAAGTGTGAATTAATTTTGTAAAATAATTTAAGATAAGATAAGTATGCTTAGTATTTTTGATTTAGGAATTTTTAATGTTATTCCTCTGGTCGTTTTTGGAGGCGCTCTTGTTGTTATATTTGGATTTTTTATTAATGGCGCTTTAAATTTACTTTTTTCCAATAACTCTGAAAGGGGAATGGAAATTGTAATAAAATCACTTATTTATTTTTTGGTTTTTTTGGTGGCTTTTTTGATTTTTGCCGGAGTTAGCGTAATGGTCCAAAGGGGAGCGATTTTTCAGCCAAAAGAAAGTGATTCGGAGTTTCCTGTCTCTCCGGTTGGAAAATTTCCTCCTGCGCCCCAGTTTTTTGAAATTTTGGGTTTTGGATTTTCTCAGCCCCAATTTTTGTCAACAGAGACAATTATGCCGGGAAATTCTATTTTTGCCGTATTGTGCAAAAAAGAAACGGGTTATGATATAATAGATACAGATATGATTTATAATTATACTCCGGTTTCCAACTATGCTAATTATGAATGTTGGACAGAAAGTTGCGACCCGGCCAACACCTATATTTCTTTCTATGGTTTTGAAAGAGGCAGCGCATCCGAAGATAAAGAAAGAGTTGATAGATTTAAGAAAACTATAAATCCGGTCTGTCAAAAAAAATAAAAATATGCGTCCGCCAAGGATTGCGGAAAGTTTTGCAATTTAAAACAAATTAATTATTTATGAAAGAATCAATTTTTGAAAAACTTAAAATAGAAAAAGCATTGATTTTGATTATAATCGGGGCAATTTTTGTGGTGTTTATTTTTTTCTTTTATTTGTTTTACGGGTATTCTTCCAAAAAGTTAGAAATTGTTGCTCCTTTAGGCGGAGAGTCTTGGGAAATTGGCGAAACTTATACTATAAAATGGAAATCAAGAGGAGTGGACAGGGTAGGAATTGTTTTGTTTAACGGCGAAAAGCCCGAATGGATTGCCGAAAATATTTCCGCTTCTTCGGGAGAATATGAGTGGAGAATCCAGCCTGGTCATGAATATGGTTCAAATTTTTGGATTGCTGTGTTTGAACATCCTTGGAGAAACAAAAACGAAATAAGTTACTCTTTGGGGTCTTTTTCTATTGTTTATCCCGAACTTTCTAATTGCGATTTTTTATCAATTCAAAACGAATGGCCATTTTTAGCAAGCGATGCTCCCAATGTAAGAAGAGTTTTTATAACCGATGAAGAATATATCGGAAATTTGGGAGGGTTGGAAGGAGCGGATGAAAAATGCCAAACATCCGCCGAAAAAAAAGGATATGGCGGACAATGGATAGCGCTTATTGGCGGGGAGAGCCCCGAAAATACAATAGTTAAAAGGATGGAAAGCACTTTGAGCGGGTTAGGAGGCGTTTTTGTTGAAGCCGATTCAGGAGCGGTTTTATTAAGAGGCGCTACCTGCCACAGATTGTTGGGTAGTAGCTTTGATGAGCTTTTGGCAAAGTTTTCCGCTTGGGAGGCAATCAATAAAAATGTTTTAAGCGATAATTTTTTAAAAAAAATGGGAAAGGTTTGGTTGGGAAGAATTAACGAATCTTCTTTAAAAAATTGTCTTCCTATTGATTCTACTTTTGAATATAGCTACTCTATTCTTGCCGAGAGATACAGCTATACTACAACCTGTCAAAATTGGACCCAAGGCACAACTTACGCCGGCAATTATCAGCGGGGGATGATTCTTGATGACAGTTTTCCTTATTGTTATACTCCTACCGGAGAATTTACCTATGTGGGCGCTTTGGGCGGCCTTTCTTCGGCTTTGAAAGGAGAGAGAGGCAATGGAATTTTTTATAACAACATTGGCAAGTCTTGTTCAACAAGACAGTATCTTGTCTGCGTTGAGCAATAGACTCCAAAAACTAATCCAAAACTAAGCTAAGCTTAGTTTAGCTTTGGTCAAACCTGTGGAAAACTAAGCTAAGCTTAGTTTGGAGAATAATAAATAAACGGGGTTGACATTCTTTTTTAAATAAGTAATATATAAGTATATTATAAAATATCATAAAAAGCCGGAGACAATAGGTTCTGCTTAGGCGGAGTAAACCCTATCTAGGCAAAAACATTTTGTTTTT
>JAQTPW010000007.1:21209-45936 GCA_028712565.1 Minisyncoccota bacterium | reverse complement strand
GGGGTCTTCGTTACTTCGTTTCTCGAGTTATCCCCAGAAAGTGCCAGTTTTCCCACACTTATCCACAATTCCCCATCTGTCTTCACTTTACCTCATTTTATGGCACCTAGTCAACCACAATTAGCCACTATTAGAAATAAGCTTAAAAAAACCGACTTATTCACAGGTAATTCACATTCTGCACAGAACAAAAAACAGCTAAAAAGCTGTTTTCTCCTTAAATTAATTTATTAATCTTTAATTAATTTTTATTTTAAAATCATTGGAATTAATTTCTATAATATCCCCTCTTTTTATTTTCCCTGACAGCAAAGAAAACGATAAAACATTTTCAATTTTATCTTGTATTACTCTCCTCATTTCTCTTGCGCCAAAAACTGGATTAAAAGACAGTTCTACAATTTTTTCTTTTAAATCTTGAGTAATCTTAAATTCTATTCCTTTTTCTTTTAAATTTTCTTTTAATTTATTAAGCAATAATTCTGATATTTCCAATAAATTTTCTTTTGTTAAAGATCTGAAAATTATAACTCCATCAAACCGGTTGATAAATTCTGGCCGAAATTTTCCTTCTTTAAAAAGAAAATCCAATAATTCGTCTTTTATCTCCGAAAGCGGTTTTGTTTCTTTTAATGCGTCCAAAATTATCTGGTACCCGGCATTGGAAGTGCAGATAATCAAAGAATTCTTAAAATCAATTCTCCTCCCCATGCCGTCAGTCAAATTTCCTTCATCAAAAACCTGCAAAAATAAATTAAGAATGTCGGGATGGGCCTTTTCGATTTCATCCAATAAAATCAAAGAGAAAGGATTTTCTGCAACTTTTGTTGAAAGCAGGCCCTCTTTTCCAGTCGTTCCCAGCAATCGCTGGATATCGGCTGTTGTTTGAAATTCTGACATATCAAGCCGAATCATTTTCTCTTCAGAGCCAAAATAAATTTCAGAAAGGGCTTTTGCGGTTTCTGTCTTTCCAACTCCGGTTGGCCCCAAAAAAAGGAAAACTCCCATCGGCCCCCGCCTTATCGTAATGTCTGCCCGCGTTCTTCTTAACGCCGAAGAGATTTCGCTTACCGCTTCTTCTTGGTTAATAATACGCTGGTGGATAAGTTCTTCCAGATTCAGCAAAATTTCTTTTTCTTTCTGTTTTAATTCGCCAATCGGAATTTGGGTTTTTTCTGAAATAATATTTGCCACATGCCTTGGCAAGACCAGCTGATCTTTTGTGCTTTGTGAAACATAGATCATTGTTTCATCCAAAAGGTCAATTGCTTTTTTTGGAAAAGAAACATTTTTCAAATATTTATCCGCATAAAAAACCAAATCCTTTATCGCCGGGTAAGTCACGAATTTTTTGTACCTGTTTTCTAATGCTAAAGACATATTTTCCAAAAGCAAGATTGTTTCTTCAGTTGATATTTCAGAAATTTCCACTTTTTCAAAAAACGACAAAATAGACGAATTCTGCTCAATGTTTTCATGAAGCCCGCTGTAGCTGGTGACAGCAATAATTCTAAACAGCGGAGATTTTAAATAAGATGCTAAAATGCCAGAGATATCAATTATCCCGGGCCTGACTAATTGGCCGATATAACTATGAAATTCATTAATTATCAAGATAATGTTCCCGGCAGTAACCACCTCTTGGAAAATTTTATCAAGGATCATTTCCACCCTTTCCAAATCTTCAACCTGCGACAATAAGGAAGTAAGATCCAATTCAACAACTCTTTTGTAATTTAAACCCGGCAAGCTCTCTCCTAAAATGCACTTTTGCGCCAATGCCTGCAGTATGGATCCCCTGCCCGAACCCGGCTCGCCGATCAATAAAACATTATTTATTTCGTTTCGTGATAAAATCCTTTCCACCTGTTCTAATGCTTCATTGTGGCCAACAATTTCCGAAAAACCGTGCTTCCTTATAAATTCTGTCCAATCAATGGAGAACTGGTCCAAAACTACCGTGTATCCCGATGTCCATTCTTTTGCCAAATTCCCTTTTTTCACGAGATTTTTATATTCCCAAAATTCCTTTTCTTCGTTTATTTTCACTTCCAATGATTCCTCCCATCTGACTAAATTATCAACATCTTCTACTTTTAAATTTGAGTCAATCAAAATCTTGTTAAAAATCTGGTCATTTTTTGCCAAGGAAGCTAACATGTCGCCAACTTCTATCCTTTTGTGATTTTTTTTCGCAGAAATTTCCAAAGCCCCGAATATGGTTTCATAAAAATTATGGGAATATGCCTCGGTAAACTCTTCCGCTTTTAGAATTTTAAAATAATCCTCCAAGGTTTTCTTTATATTTTTTGGCTCAAGAATTGCCCGGAAAAAAATAAAATTTAATTTCGGGTTTTCAGAAAGCAAACTATAAAATAAAGCTGTAGAGCTGACTTCCGGCAAAGGTTTTGATTTCGCAAATTTAACTGCTTCTGCCACAGTTTTTGCCGCATCAAAACTCAAATATTCTGCCAAATTGATTGTGCCTGATTGCGAAAAAACATTTTCAGCCGGTATCTTTAATTTCGGATTCTTTATTTTAAAGTCAAAAAATAATTCCGTTACGGTAAAACCTATTGCAACTGCAATGAAAACAACAGACAGCCCTAGTAAAGATTCCGGCGGTTTTCCAAAGATTTTTCCGGCAAAATAAAAATATATAAAGGCGGCTGAGCTTAAAAGGGAAAATATAAAAAATATTATTTTCAGCGGCTTTGCAAGCCGGAAAACGAGCTTTCTTTGCCATTTTACCGCCCGCATAATTGCGGTTCCTGTTGGGTTAAAATAAAATTCTAGAGCCATAATAAATTCCTAAAATTAAAATGGCGGGTAAAAATACCCAGCCCAAAATCACAATAATTCCCATAAAAACTATAAAAATTTCTACAGAAACTCCTACTAAAATAAAAATAATCCGCATTATTGCTCCTAAAATCCGGGAAACTAAATTCGATGCAAGCGCCTCAATATATTTGCCAATATCAAAACTATTGGGGTAAGCCCACTGGTGGCGCCTCCAATACGCAAATAGGGTCCTAAATAATAAAGGAATGGAAAAATAATTTAGATAAAACGAGAGGAAATTGCGCCAAACCCGCAATAATTCTTTTGGGAAATCAAAAAAATGGAAAACCAGCCACTGGAAAAATATACCTTGTCTTTCTGCTACTTTTACCATAAGTTTTTGACATTAACCTTATTTTACGATAGCATAAATGAAATTACTTTCACAGGACCTTAATAACTTTTTTTTGGAGAGAAAATTCTGGAAGGAGGCGTTAGATGAAAACTTTTTTATTGATAATATTGATTGTTTTTGCTTACCTGCTGGGATCAGTCCCATTTGGCTATCTAATCGTAAAGAGGAAAAAGGGAATTGATATCCGAACTACTGGCAGCTTTGTTACGGGCGCGACTAATGTATCTCGACTATGCGGCTGGAGATGGGGCTTGGTTGTTGCCATTTTGGATTTTCTCAAGGGTTTCATTCCAACATCTTTGGCTTTTCTCTTTTTGGCTCGTGATTGGAACGCTGGTTTTGTCGGGTTTTTCGCTTTCCTTGGCCATGTTTTTCCTATTTTTATAAAGTTCAAGGGTGGCAAGGGTGTTGCAACAAGTGCTGGAGTTTTAATTCCTTCCTTGCTGCTATATATTATTAATTATCCATCTGCTTGGATAATTGCCCTTTTTACCGTAATTGTCGCCGTCTGGATTTGGCTTATAGTTTCTCGGAAAAAGATGGGACTTGCAAGTATTTCTCTTATGATTTTAAGCATACCATTTTTTGGCTTATTAGATGCTTTTGTATGTCCTACCAAGCTCGCTGTTCCTGTTTTTTTAATGGCTTCAGCAGTTTTAATACAGCACCGAGAAAACTGGAAACGGCTATGGCAAGGTAAGGAAAGAACGCTTGAAACAAGTTGGGAAAAATAAATAAAATCGCCGGAAGGTTTAATCCTTTCGGCGAATTTATTTTGGTGTTTGCACCTTGAAGCTTTAGTAAAGTGGTGCTTGCACCTCGAAGCTTTAGCGAAGTGGTGGGCGCATCCCGATTCGAACGGGAGACCTTTTCGATGTGAACGAAACGCTCTAACCAACTGAGCTATGCGCCCTAATCTTATTAAATCTTACTATACTTGTTTTGAGTTGTAAAAACCCCATCTCAAATTTTAGATGGGGTCATAAAACGCAATTTTCTCTTCTGGAATATCTTATTGCCCGGATTGAATTTTCATTCAAGAAATCAACAACTCTTCGGTCGTCGTCAAAGTACAAAACAACCGAATTGTCCCGGCACGTTTTTAACTTACGTTCTTTCGTGCCCTTGCCAAATCCAACGCAATACAATTCGTCGAATTCTACGCGGCGGAACCGAAGCAACAGCCGGGTTAGCTTAAAACAGAATTTGGGCCTTGCTGAAATTATTATGATTGTATCGCCTTGGATCCTTCTTTTCCGCAAGAATTCAACAAACTTTCTATCCGGAATTTGCAGAATAATTATGGGAATTATAAAAATAAACAACCACTGCGGTATTTTTATATTGGGATTATACAAACTAGAAATAAAAACCACTCCATCCGCATCTGATGCTATATTCACTCTCAAATCCTCCTTTCTTTCAACGAACAATTAGAATACTTTTTTTTGAAGATTTTTTAGAAATTCCTGCGCTTTGACTTTTCCAATTTTTAACTGAAGAGTCTTATCGGATTTATATTTTTGGTATGCTCTTTTTCGAGAGTCCAAGTATTCTTCAACTTTTAATATACGGGATTTAAAAATCCAAATCAATACCAAAGTTATCAACAAAGGAATAATAAATGAATCAAAAAGGATATTGTTGGTAAAACCGGTTGGAATTCCGGTTGCGGCTCCGGCTACGGCAGCTTTTGCAACCGTAATTTTTGCCGTATCTAAAACAGATGCAATGGTATTATAAACTAAAACAGTATTAATTAATTCTGTATTCCCAAAAGCAAATTGGTTGGCTCCCAATACGTCGGCGTCAAAAGTAATAGTTCTTGTCTGGCCCGCAGAAATGCTTCCAATATTAATTCCTTGGGTTATATCGCCGGCCAAAGTTGCTCCATCGATTTTTAAGTTTCCCCGGAATTTAATTTTATCAGGCAATGTGTCTTTTACTATAATGTTTTGCAAGTAAGAATTCCCCGCAGTAATTTGTATTGAAAAAGAAACAACATCATTTGGCCCTGCAGAAACTGAATCTAAATATGCAGTTCCATTGGAAAGATTTTTTACCAATTTATTTACAGCCAGTACCGATAAAATATTCGTCACATTTACTGTCACGCTATCAGAAACCGTGCCGCCTTGGCCTGTGCAAGTCAAAGTAAAAATTCTGGACGAAGTTAAATTTCCTGTGGATTCGGAACCCGAAGTGTTCTTCGATCCCGACCAACCATTATAGGCTTGGCAATAATTTGCATTTGTCGAATTCCAAGTTAAATTAGCTGAAGTATTATATGCAATTGTAATCGGGCCCTCTGAACCGTTAGCATCTAAATCTACGGTCGGAGCATTATAATTTGTCTGGCAGTTTGAAACATTAATTTGAGTCGTGTTTTCGGAAAAATTTCCTTGCCTTTCAACTCGAACCCGCGCAGTATATAATCCCGATGAATAATAATTGCAAAGATCATAAGCAGTAAAACTATTTGAATTTGCGACAACTCTCCTTTCCCAATCCCCGTTATTTGTGCAGTCAAACAAATATGTAATATTGTCTGAGTAAAAATTGCCAAAAACATTGGCGGTTAAGTCAACATTATTCAATGGCGCGCACCCTGAAGATGGAGTGGCAAAAAGAGAAACAGAAATGTTTTGCTGTTGGTCAATATCGTCAATAAAAACATTCATCTGGTCAGAATTGCTTAAACCATGCGAATCGGTAACTGTCAGGGTACACGTATAATTTGTGTCTTGATAAACAGAAGGTGCAAAAAATGTGGGCCTATTGGTATTTGAATTTGATAAATTTCCGCCATTACAATACCAGCTAAAACTTACGTTATCGCCGTCTGGGTCATAGCCTGAACCTTCTAAAATAACAGAATTGTTCTCTATAACTGATTTATTGGGGCCGGCATCAGCTACCGGAGATGTATTTTGATTTTGTTGAGATGCCACATTTACTGTCACGCTATCAGAAACCGTGCCTCCTTGGCCTGTGCAAGTCAAAGTATATGTTCTTGAAGATGTAAGGTTTCCTGTAGATTCAGAACCAGAAGTATTTCTTGAACCTGACCAGGCGCCCGAAGCTTGGCAAGAATTGGAATTAGTTGAAGTCCACGATAAAGTGGCTGAAGTATTATAGGAAATAGTAATTGGGCCGTCTGAGGAGTTTGCGTCCAGATCAACGGTGGGATTATTTATAATTGTCTGCGATGCGCAGCTTCCGTTTTGGCAAACTTTTCCCAAAGCAGAACATTCTTGAAAATTTTCCCAAACTATATTGCTATAACAAGCGCTGTTCGCGCAGCCTTGAGAAATTTTCTCTCTTTGCGCTACATTTCCAAAACACCGAAAATCGCTGGTGAAAAAATCGGAACTGCATTCCTGGTATTTTTCTTGCTGATTCCCGCAGGAATCATACCAATAAATGTCGTTGTCATAACATTTTAATGAAGCATGCCGACTGCATTGATTAATAATGTTGGTTATGCAGGTTCCATTTTGACAAGTCTGGTCATAGGAGCAATATTGTGGAGATGACCATTCGTTGCAACCATCTAAATTGTAATCTCCGCAGGTTCTGAAACTATTTACTCCTGCACACTCTTTTTTGTTAACCGGAGAGCAAGTATTCGTGCATTTAGCCGGCGCAGGTCCGCAATCTAACTGACAACTATATGAATTTTCCCCACAATTAGAATCACAAACACCATCTCCACAATAAAAACTGCTACAGGAATTTGATACTTTGCAGTCGAGTGAACAATTCGAATGATTTTCATTGCAGTTCGAATCGCATGTTCCATCTCCACAATAAGTAGTATCGCAGAAGCTTGTGGCTTGGCAATCGAGCAAGCAACTAGAATTAGTCTCACCACAGACGGAGTCACACACGCCATCTCCACAATAAAAACTATTACAATCCGATGCAAACACCATTCTTTCCGGAATTAAAACAAAAACTGCGGCAGCAAGAAAAGCTCCGAAAAGCAGTATCAAAAATTTTTTATTAATAATGTTTAATTTCATTTTAGTTTTATTTTTAGTAAAAATTTCATTTCAAAAATTCAAAAGAAAAATTAACCCATCCAGTGAAGACGAAAGCTTCACTGGACGGGTTTAGCTTTAATATGTTGGCCCCCACGGCGGAGCTACTAGCGTTGTCCTCTCTATAACATAAAACTCAGTTTTATTGAGCACAACCAAAACATAAGGAACGCTGTTATAATACCGGACCGTGGCGTAAATATCATAACCAACAAACTGATTCGTAAGATCATTGACAACTGTATCGCGCCCGAGCCGACCGTTCCGTAGAAGAAACTGTAAATAGTTTTCAACTTGATATCTGGTAATAGTCTGGGATGCAGAGGTCGGCGTAGATGTTGCAGTTGGCGTCTTGGCCGGCGCGGGAATTAAACTGCATGAGCTTGTGAAGTAAGCGATCAAAATTCCGGCGACTATTAAAATAGCTGTTAGTATTACCCACAATACCCAAGATCTTTCATACCACTGAAGTTTTGCCGCATTATTTGCAGACCTTAAAACTCTTTCTGCCGTAATAAGATCTGCGCCGGTCTTTTCCGCCTCAACTCTAGCGACTCTAAGTCTCTCTTGCGCTTCAAATAATTGCGCAGTAGCAAGCCTGGCATTTCCCTCTGCCACTTGCCTGGCATTTGCATCGGCAGCATTAACCACGTTCTGAGCTGCGGTCAAATTCCTGGTAGTTTTTTCTCCCACCTCACGTTCGAGGTCTCTTACCCTGGCCTTGGCCGCATCATCTGCCCGCCTTGCCCCGTTGACTTTTTCTTCTGCTACCTTTATCGCATCAGATTTTTTTATTCCGGCAACTACTGGATCCAAGTCTGCAATATTTTGATTCCGTGTTTGATCCCCTCTATTTTGCTGTGTCATATCTTCCTCCTTAATCTTTCATATTATGTCAACAGATTTTATCTGAAAGTAGAATTTATTGAGATATTAATGTTCTATTGTTCCATTGCGGCCTCCACTGCAATTCTTCTGATGTCTTTGCCAGGTGGCCAGCAACTGATTAATACTAAAGTGTTTTCAGAATTTGTCAAGACTGGAACATCTTCCCCTTTTTCTAAAAATATTTTTTTGAAAACTGCATATTTTATTTTTTTATACTGAAAATAAACAAAAATTTCATCCCCTGCTTCCAAATCATTGAGTTTTGAAAAAACCCAATCATATTTTATTTTTGGCCAATTGGCCGGCGCGCTGTGCCCCAAAATTATTGTCTGGCCGGATTCTCCGGGCAAGGCAGAATTTGGAAAATGAACCGTTCCAACATTCAGCGCTTGGCTTATATCTTTCGTGCTTGAGCCCACCGGAAAAACCAAGGGAACCGAGGTTTCTATCTTTGGTATTTCTATTGAATTTTCTTTATCAGTATACTCAAATTTCTGGTTGTTTGTGATTTGAACGTCTTTATGAAAAACAGTGCCAGCCACTCTGGAAACTGCTGTGTAGTTAAAAAGCCAGGAAACGTGGTCCCAATTAATTACGACGCACAAAGCCAAAAAAATAAAAACGAAGGGCTTCCAAAGTTTTTTGAAATCGTCCTTTATCATAATTAAGAGAAATTAAAAGATTATTAAATTATGCGGGATCAGCTGCAATATCGTTCCCTTGTCAAAAGAAAGCAAAATAATTAACAAAACACTAAAACTTGCCGCTTTCAAAACTATATCTTTATATTGGATTTCAAAAGCGCGATAGATAAAAATATCAAAAAAGACAGTAATAAATAAAGAAATGGTGATAAACAATAAAGAACCGTAAATCACTCCCTGAAGCAGGCCGTAATATCCTGAAGACAAGAAGGAAAGAAAATTAAAAGTAAGGTTATTTTTTGTTGTTTTTGAAGCAGACGCAACTTCCTGAATTGAAATCTGTCCGGTTTCTGCGGCAGATTCTTTTGGCAAAACATTTTCATTTTCTGCAGCCGCTTGCGGTAAATTTTGCTGAGTTTCAGCTGGCAAAACAGCTGCCTTTGCTTGCGACGTGCCAAAAAATTGGACAACAATCGTGGTTTCTTTCCCTGCAAAATCCCCTTTTAAAACCGCAATTCCTATCTCGCTGTAATTTGGGTCCAAAATGTTTTCTTTATGCGAAGGCGAAGACAGCCAGGCCTGATTTACCTCTTCTGAATCCAAAAATCCAATGGCTAAATTTTCGCCAGCATATTTGTAATTATAACCGCTGGCTTTGAACCAATACCAAGGCGTCAAACCTTCCGGGCTGCTGTGAGAAAAATAATCTTTTTCCAGCATATCTTTTGCTTTCAAATATGCAGCCGTCTTCAACACTTGGCTCTCTGTTAATGTCGAGATTCCCAATGATTCCCTATTTTTATTTGTAAGCTCTATTAAAGAAACTTCAGTGAGGTCGGCAAATAAAAGACTTTTTGGAAGATATATAAAAACAGGTATAATAATTATTTTTAGGATAAGAAGAATAATTGCGTAATAATACAAAAAATTGCCTGCCAAAAACTTTGGGCGGTATTTATTTTCCTCGCACGGAATAAAAATTAGTTTTAACTGACTTGGCATTAAATTTGGCATCTTGTCAATATTCTACGCATTTTTTCTTTTATTGTCAAATTCCGGCTGGTACATTCTACTCCAAAGTGCAACGTTTGGTATATAACATAAGATATTAAAAAGTTTACAAAAAAACAGGTGATAAAAAAAACAGGCGGTAATAAAACACCACTAAGCTTAACCAGTAAATACAGAATATTACTAACCAAGCGATAGCTATGTTAACAATATGCGCACTACGAATATTGTATAAAAAAATGCAAAAAATTTTTGTATAATTCATCTCTAAAAACACAAAAGCCAGGAATCCAAGATTGATTCAACTGGCTTATGATTTTTTGGTGAGAACGAGTAATGTTCGGATGGAGATTCTACTTTCGAAGCCCTCCCTATATTTTTCTAGGGCCTCATTGATGATCCCATAAAGAATCACCCACTTTTTCCAGGTGTGTCGGTCCTGTAATCTTGCAACAGGCACACTTACCTGGCCGGGCCATCTCTCCAATTGCTCGGCAAAGAACAATCCGAAATACCATCACTCGCTCTCATATAAAAGGCAAAAAGCCTAGAAAGAGCGAAGGGAGGAACCAATGATAGGCCCAAAGATTCTTCCCAACGCCTCTCGATTCCCTTATCTGCCAGGAAGAGATTTTCTCATTCCACAGGGGGCAATCAAGAGGAAAAATTATAATATATTTTTTCAAAAAAGTGGCTGGACGGCCAGAATGTCAAGAAGGCCTATTTCTATCTATCCCGGTCGCGAGCCAGAGGGCTTTAATTTTCGCACAGATGGTGCAGAACCCTCCTCTCTAAATTCCAATCTTGAAATTCAGAGAGGAAAGGCCTCCCCCCGACTTAATCTTTCGATAGCACATTATAGCATGCCTACAAATCTTGTCAAGCCCATAAAGAGGAGGGGGTGATATACACACATATTGCACTTTTTTGGTGATCTGAGGGCATATGAAAACTATCCCAAATCAACAAATTTAGAATATTACTAACTAAGCGATAGCTATGTTAATAATATATGTAAATCTCGAAACATGAACTTCTATCAAACCAAAAATCGGGCAGTGTTCGGTTCGAAATTAAAATTTTTACAATAAAAAGGTGGAGATTAGATCTCTACCCTATTGATTTGCCATTTATGAAAGCTGAAAAGAATATTTTCCCAACTTCTTTTCTGACTATTTCCTAAGCTTTAATGCAACCGGGATGATGGGAAAATGTTGCACTTTGGAATAGAATTCTCGGCTTTATTACCTCTTTTAAATAAGCTAAAATGAATAATATATTATGAAAGCGCTTGAATTTCATTTTAATCCCGAAGAAAAAGATAATCTGATTTTTGACAGTTTTTGCTACGAGCCCGAAAATATCTATGAAAAAAGATTGGGGGCTCTTTTTATGGTCGGCGAATTGAAAAATGCGCTTCCCCATAATTATCGGCTTTTGGAAAGATTGTCTTCGACAATTAAAAAAGAATATTATTCCAAATTCCAAAGGTCAAACGAAGCGGCGCTAAAGACGTCTTTGAAAGAAGCGAATGAGTTTTTATCCGAAGAAGTTGCCAAAGAAAATACCGATTGGCTTGGAAATCTGAGCTTTGCGATATTGTCCCTAAAAGGCATGGATCTGAATTTTACCAAAATTGGAGCGCTGAAAATTTTTCTATTAAGAGGCGGCCATATAATAGACATCGGTTCAAAATTAGATTTGCAGGATATTGAGCCCTACCCTTTGAAAATTTTCAATAACATAGTTTCTGGAGGACTATCAGAAAATGATTTAATTTTAATTTTGACAAAAGAAGTTTATGGCGCTTTTAAAATTTTTTTGGAAGAAATTGCAAAAATTTTCCCGTTTGATGAGAAAAAAATGCGGGAACTTCTAAAAACAAAATCTGGCTCCCTTTCAAATATTTCCGGGGTTTGCTTAATAATTACCCTGAATAAAGATTTGCCGGCAAAAAATTTCCCCCGGGAAAAAACCGTAAAAACCGTTTTCCAAAAAGAGGCAGAGAAATTTTCAATAAAAAAAATATTTGCTCCTCTGCTGAAAATGCTGCTGGGTATTTTTGTATTCTTGAAGAAAAATATAATTAATCTGGCAAAAAAGATAAAAACGCTTCCCCGGCCATCTTTTCATTTTTCCGTGCCAAAAATTCCGGTAAAAATGCCTTCTTTTTCCGCTTCTGGATTTAAAATCCCAAAAATTGGAATTCCTCACCTTAAAATGCCAAAAGTCCAAGACATTTCCCAGCATCGGTCCAAAATGATATTTACTGGAAAATTAAAGAAAAATTTAATTTTGGTCTCCTTGTTCCTTTTTACGCTTCTTGTAGGGTTCATTATTTTCCGCCGAGAAGAACAGCAAAAATTAATAGGGTACGAAAATTCAATAGAAATAATCCGCAAAAAAATAGATCAGGCAGAAAGTTTTTTATTATTAAAGAATGCTGATCCAGAATTTACTGAAAAAGCCAATTCTCTTTTTCTTGAAATTTGGCAGGAGGTTTTGCCAATGGCTAATTCTGAAGGTCCGATAAAACCAGAGGCGCTGGAAATAAAGGAAATAGCGGAAAAAAATCTTAAAAATCTAAATAATTTAATTGAAATAGAAAATCCGGAAATATTTTATGAGATTGATAAAAACCAGTTTATTCCCCAAAAAATAGTATCGGATAATAAAAACCTTTATCTTTTCAGCCCTTATTCACAAAACTTATTCAAGATTAGCGAAAATAAAAATGGGGAGATTATAAGCTATGCCGAAAAGTTAAATTCCGCTTCGCTTTCAGATGAAGCTATTTTATTTTTTATAAAGCCGGATAAAATTTATGCTTTTAAAGACGATACTTTTTTCGGGCAAATTTCCCTTACGCTCCCAGCTTCTGGATCTAGTTTTTCCGATTTTACTTCTTTTTGGGAAAATATTTATTTTTTAGACAAGGATCGGCAGGAAATCATCCGGTATTTGTCGCCAATTTCAGAAGGGAAAGATAATCCTCAAATTTGGCTAAAAGACGCAATAAAGCCGAAGGATGCAAAATCAATTTCTGTTGACGGTTCAGTCTGGGTTTTAGATGGCAATAATTCCATTTTAAAATACCATTCAGGATACTTTCAGGAAGAAATAAATTTAAACACTTTTCCAAAAACAAAACTCTTTTCAAAAATTTATCTCTCCCCCATTCTTCCTTATATTTATATTCTTGAACCTGCGCAAAATCGCATAATAATCGCAAACAAGGCAGGAAAAGTTATAAAACAATTCCAAAGTGAAAAATTTGACAATTTGCTTGATTTTTCAATATCTGAATATGGAAACATAATCTGGCTGCTAAATGGAAATACCTTATTTAAAGTGAATTTTTAACTTAACTTTTAACCAAAAGCGAAGCAATAAAGTTTTTACGGCAACTTTCGCAAGAAAACCAAAAACTCCCCGAATGGGGAGTTTTTGGTTTTCTTGCTTATTTTACTTTAGTTCAACTTTTGCACCGGCTGTTTCAAGTTTCTTTTTCAAATCTTCTGCTTCTTCTTTCTTTGCGTTTTCTTTTACTACCTGAGCTGCGCTAGCTGCTGCATCAACCAAGTCCTTTGCTTCTTTCAATCCTTTTTGAGTGGCATCTCTGACAACTTTTATCACTTCAATCTTTTTATCACCAACAGCAGTTAAAACCACATTAAAGCTTGATTTTTCTTCCGTTGCGTTAGCTCCCGGAGCACCAGCTGCTGGAGCTGCTGCCACTGCTACTGGAGCTGCAGCGGAAACTCCGAATTTCTTTTCCAAAATCTTCACCAACTCTGCTAAATCCAAGACTGACATTTTTTCAACATCCTCAACGAACTTCTTGAATTTTTCCGGTACTTCTACTTTTTCTTCTTCTGCCATAATTTGTATAAGCTGATTTACGCGGATATTCACGCTGATTTACGCTGAATTTCAGCGTTTTTCAGCGTAGCAATCAGCGCTTATCTGCTTCTATTTTATTTAATAAATATACCAGACCTTTAATATTGTAATTTAACGCATAGACTAAATTTGAAATTGGGGAATTTAAACTTCCAACCAAATTCGCCAATAATACTTCTCTTGCAGGCAACTTTGCCAAAGCCTCAATTTGATTAACTCCGACAAATTTATTTTCTAAAATTCCTCCCAAAATTTTCAAATTTTGATATTCTTTAGAAGCATCCCAGGCTAATTTTGCCGGCGTCACTTCGTCCTTATAACCCAAAACCAAAGCTATTTCTCCCGGTAATTTTTTAATATCTGCATCAATTTTTGCCTCCTTGAAGACAATTCCCATCAATGTTTTCTTTGCGGCTTTAAATTCAGAATCTGCCTGCCTTAATTTTTTTCTCAAAGCTGACATATCTTTCACTTTTAATCCTGCAAAGTCAACAAAAACTATTGATTTCTTTTTGGAAATTTTATCTCGTAAAGCTTCTAATGCTTTTTTCTTTTGCTCTTTTGTTAATGGCACTGCGTCCTCCGTAGCCTTGGCGAAGGAGGATAAACTCCTTCTTTTAGCTATGGTATTAATGAATAAAATGTTTACCCTCCTCCGCCCCTTTGGGGCTTCGGAAGGGTTGTTTTTTAAAAACAAAATCTGCGTTCCCCGCAGACAATTTTAGCGACTAGCGACTAGCCACTAGTTACTAGTTACCAGTTACCAGCAACTAACATTATCCTCGGCAGGTTTTACGCTTTTCGGCTACCTGCTGTCTGCGGATAATATTAATTTAGCAAATACTTAATTTCCTGTCAACCCCTCGATAATTTTCTTAGCAAATACTTCTGAAGCATCAGGCCCGTTTCCGGTAATTATTTTTTCGTCAATTACAACGGAAGCATCTTGGAAAATGGCTCCGTTTTGCTCCAAGATTTTTATGGCGCTTTTGTCCATTGCCGAATTCCAAACCGTAGCTTTTTTCCCTTTCAAAACGCCCGCGTTGGCAAGTATCAATGGAGAAATGCAAAGCGCGGCCAAAATCTTATTTTGTAAAACTGCTTCTTTTATTAACTTATAAGAATCTTCATTATCGAGATTCTGAAGGCATCCGGGACCCCCGATAAAAACTATTGCATCAAAATCTGCAGGATTTATTTCGGAAACCAAAAAGTCTACTTTTGCCTCTCCCCCATCTGCGCCAATTGCAATTCCAGATTTATTTGAGACAGTTTTTACATCTATCCCAGAAGCCACAAAAATTTCTTTTGGTATAAAATATTCCTCATCCCTGAAATCCCGAAAAGCTAAAATTATCGTAATTTTTTTATTTTTCATTTATTTTAAATATTTTTCTTTTGCGGCCACGTGCTCCTCATAAGTTTTGCTAAAAATAGTTTTTCCTTCTGGAGTTGAAAGGTAAAACCAATAAGGGCTATCTTTTGGATAAATTGCAGCTTTTATAGTTTCCAAACCCGGATTGCAAATAGGTGCCTCTGGCAAGCCTTTATTTTTATAAGTCCACATATCTGCATCCACTTGCAATGGCATATTATTTTTTATTCTTTTCCATAAAATTCCAGAAACAATTTCTTTATCTTCTTTAGTTGCCACTTCCTTTTCAATAAGTGAAGCCATAATAACTATGTCTTTTAATGTTTTTTTCTGCTTTTCGATTTCTGTTTTTAAATCCACAGTCACCTTTTTATCAAAATTTTCAGTCATCATTTTAATAACCTCTTCTCCTTTTGTCCTATAAACTATATCGTAAGTATCCGGGAAAAGGAAGCCTTCCTTCTCTTTAAGCGAAGAAAGATCAATATTTACGAAATTTTTAAGCCGTTCATAAATCTGCAAAGCCGTAAATCCTTCGGGAATAGTTATTCTTGTTTTTGCAACATCTCCAGATGCAAATTTTTTTATAAGAGAGGGCATATTTTGTTCAGAAGGAGAAATAAAATAAGTGCCTGCCTGCAATTTTCCGGAAGTGCCATTTAATAGGGTGTATGCTCTAAAAATAGGCGCCCACAACAAAAATCCCTGATTTTGCAAATTATGCGAAATTTCTTTAGACCCCTCGCCTTTTTCTATTTTAAAAACCACTTCACCCTGAATTGAACAATTCAAGGGCGCAAATATTACATAGATTAAAAATCCAAACAGCAATATAAATATTAAAATTAAATAATTTATATATTTTTTCATATTATTTCTCAATTAATGGAACAAATGCAAATCCCGGATATTCAATTTCTTCAAAATCTGTTTTTGATTTCTTAATAAATAGCCAGATTGAATTTCCTATTGGAGCCACAATTCTGCCCCCTACCTTCAATTGTTTTTTCCAAGCTTCTGGCAATTTTTCAGCAGATGCCGACGCTAAAATTTTATCATAAGGCGCTTCTTTTTCATAACCTAAAGAGCCATTACCTAAAATAAATTTAACTATTCCTTTTTTAACAAAATTATATTTTGCCACATTTTTCTCTCCAAACTCCTTCAACTCCGGCACCACCTCAATTGCTGTCACCCGTCCACTTATTTTTGATATTTGATTTTTTATATTTGATATCTGCTCTCCGCTCACAATGTGAGCTAGGAGGGCAGTAGTCCACCCCGATCCCGCCCCCACGTCTAAAATCTTATCTCCTTCTTTGGGTGCCAACTGTTCCAACATAAAAGCCACTGTTAAAGGCTGGGAAATTGTTTGGCCATAGCCAATTTGCAAGGCCTCATTAACTTCTGCTAGATTTTTCATATTATCAGGCCCGCCTGCAACGCCTTGCGTAGCAATGCGGGCAGGCAAAAAATCAACTCTATTTATTTTCCTAAAAGCAGAAATAATTCTCGGCGTCTTTAGCCAGCCGTCTTTAATTAAATCATCTATTAGAACCATTTTTATCTTATTATACACTTTTTTAAAAATTAAAAAGGGTAAGAACCTTAATTGTCCTTACCCTCTTACGATTTATTCAATAAATCGTAAAGCAAATCTTGAGCTTCGCGCGGATTATTTGTCCAGTGACTACGCCATTCAGGATGAAAATGAATCTCTATTTTAATCTGCGCCTCGGTCAAAATTTTTAACTCTTTTCTCGCTTTTAACCGGGCTAAACCGTAGGAAACAGATTCTTTGCATACTTTTTCGAGAATTAACATTTGGCCTTCCTCATTGATCAATGAAATTTTCCGCATCTTATATGAAATGTTATTAATACTGTAGCCCTTATGCGAAAGCCGATGATGTAATTCCTTTCCCCAAGCATCTCTTCTTTCTGAGTGTTGTTTTAGTTCATCAAGAAAAGCAAGTTTTGAGTTGTGGCCGGGGATCACTACGGAAAAAATTACATTCCACAAAGTCTCTTCATCTATTTCATTGTATTTCCCATTATTTTCTTTGCAAAAAAACCTTATTGCTCTAATCTCCTCAATGGTAAATCTTCCCGACATTTTCTCATCTCCGTTTCAGTTTTTAAGCTGCTATTTTTTAAACCTATATTTAATAATTTCCCAGATTTTTTTAGGTAATGCTAAGTGGTCAATAAATAAAACTCCATTTAAATGATCAATTTCGTGCTGAAAAACTGTTGCTAAAAGTCCAGAAGCCGAAATATTTATTTCGCTTCCATTTTCGTCCAATGCTTTTACCTCAACCTCTTTTGATCTTTTTATTTTAAAAAATAAACCGGGCGCGCTCAAACAACCCTCTTCATTTATTTGAGTTTCTTTTGACTTTTTTAGAATTTCAGGATTTATAAAAATTTTTGCTCCTTCATTTGTCTGAACAGCTATTATTCTTTGCAACTCCCCAACCTGCGGCGCTGCCAAACCCGCTCCTTTATTCTTTTTCATCGTCTCTGCCATATCAAAAGCCAGCCGTTTTATTTCGGGAGTCATTTCTTTTACTTCCTGCGCTTTTTTCCGAAGAATCGGATTTGGATATTTTTTTATTTCCAAAAATGCCATTTAATAAATTTTATAGAGTCCGCCCGGGGCGGACGAAGGCGGCGTGAGTCGGACTTGAAATGAGACCCCCGGAGGGAAAATCGGCTTTTTCCGTTTCTCCCAAAATGAGGTGTCTCGGTCATAAATTACAGAACGTAATATACAACTCACTAATTTAGAGTGTTGATATCAATTCTTTGTGGTTTTAATGACTTATCAATAATTACGCTGAAGCCGTACCCACCTAAACATTGGAGGCCGCGAGCATCAAACCAATTTGGCGCAGAAACTTTATCCTCTGGTCTTTTTTCGCAACCTGGCATAAACCGCCAATAAACAATATATTTGTCATTTAGATAATCGTAGGGACTTTTCCACTTGCCCGCTGGATTATAAGTTATTCCTTCTGGAGCATGTTTCACAAACCAATCGGGACCAAAATCCGCTTTGCTGAGATTAGAGAGATTGTCATTTAAATATACAGAGGGTTTCGATTCAATATATTGTCTAGCTATCTGAATTAACTCATCATTTTCGATTCCGTTAGTTTGCTGACCATACAAATCACTTTGATTGGCTTGCGATACTCTTTTATTCCAATCAAGTTTATTTTTCGCATAGAAACCCAAGTATATAACTCCTATCAAGATTACAATGCTAAATATTAAGAAAAAAACTATCTTAAATTTTTTGAGTTTAAAAAATTGTTTCATCTTTTAATATTATACCAAGAAATTGTCAAAATGGCGATTCGAGATGCCTCGGTCCTCGATAAAAAATGTTGACTGCGGGACGTACAAATTATTTCATAATTTTACGTCCCAGCAGCGTTTAATTTTTCAAAAATTTATTACGCTGCGGGCTTTGCCCGCCGTAGTCCGCCCGGGGCGGACGAAGGCGGGGGCGCATGGAATTGAACCCTGATCATTCCTTTTGGAGAGGAATATTTTACCGTTAAACTACGCCCCCATTGCCTCGCCGAATCCGCCGAAGGCGGAGAAGACGGGCCAAATTACTTTTTTAATTTACTCATCCCAATCTCTTCTCTTGTCTTTTTTGGCAGTTTTTTTACAAAGTTTTTGATATTCATTAAATTTCATATTCATATTATATCTAAAAAATCTGATTATTTCAAGTCATGTAGGTAATGTATACACACATATTGCACTTTTTTGGTAATCTGAGGGCATATGAAAACCATGCCCAAATCAACAAAAGAAGAGAAATTAAGATGGATAAAACCCATTCTGAAAAAAGAGATATCCATTAAGGACATGGCCAAGGTTTGTCCTTTTTCAGAAAGATCGATAAAGTACTGGCTGTCAGACTTCAGAGAATACGGCCTTGAGGGTTTGGAGAATAAATCCACCAGGCCAAAATCTAATCCCAGAGAAACACCCATCAGAGTAAAAGAAAGAATTATTGAATTGAGAAAGGAAAAGAAGCAGTGTGCCTTAAAGCTGAAATGGGATTTGGAGGAAGAAGGAATAAGCGTGCATTTCCAGACTGTTCAGAAAATAATCAAAGCAGAAGGTTTGACCAGGAAATACAGAACCAGGAAGGTTCAATATAAATATGTTAGAATTCCTCTAAAGAAGGGTGAATTGGTGGAAATAGACATTAAATTCGTCCCAGACAGAATAGAAAGACAGAGATGCTACCAGTTTACGGCCATTGATTGTTCTTCAAGATGGAGATACCTGCAGGCCTACCCTGACGCTTCTACTTTCTCAGCCGTATCTTTTCTCAAAGAACTGATGGCTGCTGCAGATTTTAAGATAACGGCTGTAAAAACGGATAACGGCTCCTGCTTTACCAACAGATATACCGGATATAATAAATCATCTGATCCTTTAAATCCAAGGCTGCATGCTTTTGATTTGTTGTGCCAAGAATTAAAAATACCTCACTACTTGATTGATCCGGGGAAACCCCAGCAGAATAGTTTTGTGGAAAGGTCTCATAGGACAGACCAGGAAAAGTTCTACGAGGAAAATCAATTTAAATCATTCAAAGAATTGAGGAGGAAATTAAGAATTTGGAATGCAGAATACAATAACACAAAACATTGCGGACTTAATGAATTAACACCTAACCAAGCTCTCAGATCATGAGTGCAAAATGTCTGTATCTAAAACATGTAAAAACTCGTCATATAGACGAGTTTTTTAGACTGATTACTTCTTCACACCAAAATACTATAAATTAAGTTTTAAAAATAAAAGGGTTAAAAACATCCTTTAATATGTTCTTTGTATGCTTCGATAAGAGCATCCGTTAATTTTTCTTCGTTAAATTCGGATATTGGGATAACCGAATGAACTTCGCGGGAACTATTCTCGCCATAATCTTCTACTTTCCGAGGAGGATCAATGTAATACCCTTTTTCAACAAAGATTTTATCAGCTTCGGTACTTACAATTACATTAATGAAGACTACATAAGTATAATCTGCAAAGAATCCACCATCTCTTCGATCAACCGTAAATGTGAAACGAAATTCACGCTGATCTACTGATCTACTCCACTTCCATTTTGTACTTTTCGCGAAAATAACACAAACATTTTCTATTCGAGGCGAAAGTTCTCTGAGTAAATTTTCAAATTTGTTCTTATTATTTTTTCGTCGCTCTTCTTCGTATTTTCGTTTACGCTCTTCCTCCTGTTCCTGCTGAATTTTCTGTTGAATTCGTTCTTCTGAACCACTTAAATTTCGCAGCCTATCTTGCCATTTCATTTTTACCTCCAATTTTTTAAATTACATTTTGTTATTTAACTATAATCAATTTATAGTTCTTGTCAAGTTTTCCCAATAGACGATCGTTTACTAAATTCGATATAAGAGTTATACTTAAATTATAAATCCTATGTTTATATCTATTATTTTTTTCGTTATAATCGCTGTAATTTGCATGTTTGCTGTAGTTTATGCAAAAGCCAGAAATGTGAAACAAAAGCATATAGCGGATGCGGAAAAACGAGGCGATTTGCAAGAAGCCAATAGATTAAAGGATATGTCTGAAGATGAAGCCGCCGATGAATTTGATGATGAAATGCAAAATTAACTGTTAACCAAAAAAGCACCCCTCGGGGCGCTTTTTTGATAGTAAGAAAATTAATTTTGTTGCAGCTTTTCCCGCGGCCGGATAAATTTGATATACCCCAAAGCAAAAGCGATTATCAAACCAACAGTTACAACTAAAAATCTGAATTGGGAATTATCGCTCATTAACCCCCGAATAATTGCATATATTGTAGTAAAAACTCCTCCCAAAAGAATTCCATCGGCAATCATTTTAATTCTTGTCAAAAGCGTCAAACTCAAAACTAAAATTATAATCGAAGCCACCAACGAAATAATTGAAACATTCCGGTTATATGGCTTTGAATCTTCCATATACTTTTCTTGAGCTTTAGCAAATTCTTTTTCCAATGTCTGCTGCTCTAAAGTCTGCTCACAGCCCTGTTTTACCTGTTGCGATTCCAGCGGGTAGTTTGGGGCTTTAGGACCTTGGTAAAAACTGTCAATGCCCAATCCCACAAATAAAGCAACAAGCAGAGCTAAAAATAACGTATAGATAAATTTTATTAGCATTTTTTAATTTTTATTATTTATACTATTCGACCTTCTTTTAATATTCTACCAAAATAAAGAGTAATAATAAAATAAATAGCCCGGGGTCACTAAACGAACTCTGGGCTATTTTACTAGTTAATTTTTAAACGTGCCGTCCAAAGATTATTGGTTCTCGACGCGAATTATTCAGCTCATCTAGATCTCTAACGTGTTGTTCAGGGTCTGGGCATCCGGGGCAATGTTCCATATGATACTTTACCCGACGGTTAAACACTTCGGCGTTTCTTTTCAATATTCTTGCTGCGTCTCTACAGCCGACCACTCCAAATGAATGAACACTTCCACACTTATCACAAATACGCGCCATTCTAGTCACCTCCTTCTATTAAGATAAATCCGAAATTAGTAGCCTGCGGATAAAAAACCGGCTCTTACACGAGAATTTATTGCTTCTCTGTCCGCTGCCTCTAATCCGGGCCGGACTATTTTTACATAACTTGCGCAAGCAACCGCAAATCCTTCGGGAATAGTCAAATCAACTATAAGACCTTCCTTCCGCCATTTTTTGACACGCCTTTTGGCTCTATAAATCGCGTTAGCAATCTCTTTGGAATCCATAACGCCTCCTTCTTCCCATTGATTTAATTATTAATTTCTTCTATTTTTATTTTGATAAAAAAATAATAAAAAATCAAGCTTTACCAAAAAACCGCCTGAATGGCGATTTCTAATTTTCAACCAAAACAATCCCCCTATTTCAGAGAGATTGTTTCTTATTGCTAGAATAAAAACTGTTTCTTAATTTTTTTAGTATTCCAGTTTAACGCCCAGTTTCTCGGCAACCTGATGAAGCCATTTTTCATGGCGGTCAACTTTTTGAGCCAACATGAGCATTTCCTGAAAATAAGCATCAGCTTTTTTAGCGTAGGCATCAACCGCATTCACTAAATTATTTATATCCGATTTATCCGCCTTTGTCTCCACTAGGCTTTCTATTTTTTCACTTATATCAATAATTTTTTGTTCACCGTTAATAAACCGCCGGTCTACACCAGAAAATTGTTGGTCTACCCTATCAAATTTTTTATCCAAATAATCTACTAATTCCGAGAAATCTTCTTTCATATTTTTATTATATCTTTCAAGGAAATGCTGTCAAATACTACCTTATTTTTCTAAACAAAACAACCTCCCCTATTTCAGAGAGATTGTTTCTTCCCGCCCAAGAATTGGGTGCTATTTATCGGGTTTCTTTGTGGATAGAAACTTTCTAAAATAAAAAACCAGTTTTGAGAGAACTGGAAAACTCATTAAGGTAGAAATTATTCAACTTTAACTCTACGTCTTCCTTTATAATATTCGATAACAACACATTCTGGCAATTCGATAATTTGTCGCAAGAACACTGACCGAGATTTTTCCGGCTCTTCATAGTCTGCGTTACTAATCAGGTGCCTCCCGCAATCACAGGAAAATAGTCCCTTCTCTGTTGGAACCTGACAGCAATCGGGTGACTTCTCGCCTATCCTATTTTTGGCAGTTTTTATGCCATCCTCCCATTGCTCAAAACGTTCAAAAATTAATTTAGCCGTAAAAACACCTTTTAGTGTCAAATCAACAGAACCCTCGCCACATTGACGACCAACAATAACAATATTCTTTACCTTTTTCAATTTCTCCTCCTCATTTTTATTTATGCTACCTAAGCAATACCACATTTATGTGGTATTGTCAACGTTATTCACTTTATCGCTATCACTTCTTCCCACTCAAGAATTGGATGCTCAACGCTTTACTTCTTTATGCCCTAAAGCACATAGGATTTAGGGCAACCGTGAACTCAACGCAGTTCACGGTGAGGTGTGTGTTTCCGACACCATTCGCAGAATAATGTGGTGTCGGAAACACGCCTACTCCACATATTCTAAGAATAACTTCTTGTCAAATCCCCCTCTCGATTCTCTTCTTTCCAACTTAATCTTTTCTATTTCTTTTGGGTCGAGCTCAAAGATTTTAATCAAATAGCCGATAATTTCGATAATATCACCGACTTCTTTTGTGAGTTCTTTTTTATCTCCTTCTGTCTTCAAAGTTTCTTGAGCTTCTTCCATGAGTTTCCTTAATAACTCTAATTTGTAATCTTCGTCATTAAGAACTCTGGTTTTCGCTCTTTTCCCATCTCTCTCAATTATTTCGGGTATCCTGTCTCTGACAAGCTTATTATATGTCTCCATATCTTTACCTCCTTTATTTTTTTGTCTCTTTATGGAGTGTGTGTTTCCGACACCATTTGCAGAATTTGCTCAACTCTAATTTTTTCTCACTGACTTTTTTCGATTTGTTAGTGAAATAGTTGATTCGTTTGCACACCGAGCACTGAAGTTTTGTAAACGGTTTTTTAGCTGCTGGCATACCCCGTTAGAAACCAGAGGCGAAAAAGAATTTTAATCTGTTTTTGAGGTATTTTCTACCCATGCCAGATTTTAAATATCTTTCTCTTGCTCTAGCATCGTGTTGATTTTATATTTTAATTTTTATCAAATAATTTAACCGACTTAGCCGAAGACGGGAATTGAACCCATGGCCTCTTTCTTACCAAGAAAGCGTTCTACCACTGAACTACTTCGGCAAAATTATTTATATTTTTTAATTTCATTCAAAATTTGCTCTTTTAGTTTTTTGTTGGTAAACCCTAATATTAAGACTCCGTTTTCACTTTTCTTCTTATATGTTCCCTTTCCTTGCGGTGGTATAATAGTTATCTTACCTAATTGACTTCTTTTTATTCCTAATTGCTTTTCCCAAAATTCCACGGCGTTTGCTTTTTTAATATCATTGAATAAAATTAATCCGTAGAAAAATTTTTCTTCTTTCACTCTATATATTTTTCTTAAGAACTCTCTAAACTTTTTAATTAAAAAGGGGTCTGTATTCCCTACCCGAACCGCCGTGTTATTTGGACTTTTATCCCCCTCTCCCCAATAAATTCCCAATCCAAGCCCCTTAAGTTCAACCTCTTTCTTATTAAGTCTATTTTTTATTTTAAAAGGATCTCCCGCAGGATTATGTTTTATATATATTGCTTCGCTTATCGTTCTTTTTTGAATTGCATACTTATGCAACCAATAATTTATTTTATTCTCCGAACAACCCGATGCCTTTGCTATTTCAAAGGCAGATTCATTTTTATTTAGGTATAAATTGGCAAGCTTTTTAAACGATAATTTATTATTCATATCGCATTTGAATTATAATTATTCCATTATAAATCTAATGCGAATATTGGTCAACTACATCTTATAAATCATTATGGTCTACCAACCATTCTACGCAGACAAGAGGGGGTGCTGACTGAGCTATCCGGGCAATTTCCTGAGTAGATTGTAACTAGTGCTAGTAACTAGTAAACAATGCTTAATATTTTGAATTAACGCCCAGAAACTATTAACCAATAACTAATTACCGAAATTTTTCAAA
>JAQTPW010000007.1:0-21109 GCA_028712565.1 Minisyncoccota bacterium | reverse complement strand
ACTGAGCTATCCGGGCAATTTCCTGAGTAGATTGTAACTAGTGCTAGTAACTAGTAAACAATGCTTAATATTTTGAATTAACGCCCAGAAACTATTAACCAATAACTAATTACCGAAATTTTTCAAAAAAAATTTCATGTGGGCAGGGAGGGATTCGAACCCCCGTAGGCCAGAGGCCGTCAGATTTACAGTCTGAAGCAATTGACCGCTCTGCCACCTGCCCCCGTACGTAAATTATGTTAGCAAAATTTTTCTTATTTGCCAATATCTCTGCCGTATTTTTTTCGCCACTCTTCAATTTTTTTATGATTCCCGGATAATAAAACTTTCGGCACTTTCCAAACTTTTGTTTTTTCCCGCTCAAGTTTCTTTGGAATAAATTGCGGCGGGCGAGTATACTGCGGATACTCAATAAATCCTTTTTCTTTTGTAATTCTTTCTTTTAAAAATTCCGGCTTCCCCAAAACTCCCGGAATCAATCTTGCAATTGTTTCCATCACTACCATTGCCGGCAGCTCGCCTCCCATTAAATCGTAATCCCCGATTGATAATTCAATATCTGCCAAATTTTTTGCCACCCTTTCGTCGACACCTTCATACCTTCCGCAGATAAAAACTATTCTGTCCAACTTGCTTAATTTATAAGCTAACTGCTGATTAAACTTTTTCCCCCGAGGAGTAAATAAAATAGTTTTAAGTTTTAAGTTTTTAGATTTAAGTTTTAACGAATGTAATGCTTTGTATATCGGCTCCACTTTTAAAACCATTCCTAATCCCCCGCCATAAGGCCGGTCGTCAACGGATTTATGGCGATCTTTTGTAAAACTTCTTAAATCATGAATTCTAATTGAAATTTTACCGCTTTCCTGCGCCTTTTTAATAAACGATTCTTTCAGATAAGAATCGAAAATATGAGGGAAAATTGTTATAATATCAAATATCATAATCCGAATGATTCGAATTACATCCGAATGCACGAATAATTAGCGTCATTCGTATTAATTAGTAGGTTAGGATTATATTATCGTATACGAAAACCGTACTACCAAAATGATAGCACGGTTTTCTGAATTCTGTAAACCTACGAGGTAGCGCTTACAGCTTTAATTCTTCTAAATCGGTTCCCTCAGGAGCTTTTCTAGGTCTCATGACTCTAGTGCTACCCTCTGGTTCTTCGATCTTCAAATTCACTCTTGCGTGATTTTTCAGACCGACGATTCTGACCAAAGATCTTATTGATCTGGCAGTGGAACCTTCTTTTCCGATGATCTGGCCCATATCTTCTGGGTTTACTTTCAAAGAAAGTAATACTCCCATCTCATCAACCTTTCGGTCGATTTTGACATCTTCTGGGTGATCAACTAAGGCCTTGATTATATATTCAAGGAATTCTTGATCACTGGTTGCTTTTGTCATAAATCTGTATGTTAAGGATTAATATCATTATTTCTATCAGTAGCTGCGACCATCTATAAGCTACTACTTTGACTATATTCCATTATACTCCGTATTCCACGAATGTCAATAGCCGCCGGCAGAATACAGAAGTGCTTCCATAATCAGTGCCCGCAGAATTTATAAAAAATTTTACGGGCAAGGAGAGAGTTTTCCGATTATGAAAGCGCTTCTGAACTCTCATAGCGGCGAGATGTTTTTCTCCAAGTTCAAGAACGAATCAAAATTAAATTTCTACTGAAGAAAAACATTTCACCGCCATGCCGAAGGCACTGAGTGTACCGAAGCAAAACATATTAAATTTTCAATTTGCGATTTAAAATTCGATATCCCATCTTTTAACCCGCCCTGAATTTTATTGAGGGGTGAGCTAAAATTGAGGGAAGACAAACTTTGAACTGAATTAATTTGTCTCCCAGAAGTTCTTCAGTCAGAACTTAACATCTCATTCACCCAGCTGATAAATGTTTTATTTTTTAGCAACATAATTATGTAAACTAAAATTAAAACAATAAAAGCTGGGTGGGAAAGAAAAAATGGAAAAGTGGAATTTATATTTAAGAAATCCAGAACGACCTCCTCAATCCCCCACGCAAACGACCCCGCAGCTACTGCCACAAGGCCCAAAGAAATAATCTCTACGATTACTTTGTGATGATTACGGTATCGCTTAATCAAAAAATAAAAACAAAGTAATACTGTTCCCACTAACCAACCGCCAGCCAGATCAACGGGTAATTGAAAACTATCGGCTCCCGCTGGTAAATACCAGCCACTCAAAATCGTTAATTTTATTTTTCCTCCCCCGAAAAATATTTTCCCGGCCAAATAATGGCCAAACTCATGGACAGAAACAGTTATAATGAAAAAAACAGGCGCCAACAATTCAGGGATACTGCATATTAACAGTTTTTTTAACTTCATTCTTTTCCCTTTCTATATTCTAACTTTCTATATTTACTCCTTGCGGAGATTAAAAAGAGCTACTAAATTTCTTTCCCTTTCGGAAACTATCCTAAAATTTGGATAACTTCTGAAAAAGAAAGTTGACACTATTTTATAAATTGCTAAACTTAATTTATGGACAGCGAAATGTCGTCAAAACTCAATAATATAGAAGAATTCCTTACAGAAATAAAGACAGGTCTTGAGGTGCAAAAAACTGATACACAAGAAAATTTCAGGGAAATAAGAAAAGACATAAAGGATATAAAGACAGATTTAGGAACACACAAAGCTGATACGCAGGAAAGTTTCAGAGAAATAAAGCTGGAATTGTCTGAGATGAACTCAAAGATAAATGACACCTACAACGCTGTTGATGGTTTTATCAAAATTGTTGATAGGCTGGAAACCGAATTCGTAATCATAAAAGAAGATTTAAAGAGAGTCAAGGAAGTCATTAAAGAAAAACTCGGCGTTGATTTGAATTAATTATTTTCTCTCCTCTATCTTTATAAACAGCTAATTGCTGTTTTTTGTTTTTTTCGTCTCAAATTCTTATAGCACAATTTCCACGGCCGTAGGAAATGCACTATGACGCCGAATGATATTTAAAACGCAAATTTCATAGCGTTGATCTGTCCTCTTTCGCATAAAGCTAGAAGGACATTCCGCCGCTATGAAATCACATATTAAATTTTTAATTTGCGATTTAAAATTCGATATCCCATCTTTTAACCCGCCCTGAATTTTATTGAGGGGTGAGCTAAAATTGAGGGAAGACAAACTTTGAACTGAATTAATTTGTCTCCCAGAAGTTCTTCAGTCAGAACTTAATACTTGTTCGACCCAGGCAAATACTTCTTTACGAAGCAAAGCCAGGATCAAAACAAGAAAAAATAACACTAACGCGGTCAAATTCGAATAGAAAAAAGAGGCGATGTCACGTCTTAAAAGTGACGAAATTTCTTCCGCGAAACCATATAGGAAAGATCCCATTGTGGCCGCCGCGATTCCGAAAGAAACTCCTTGCATAAATATCTTGTACTTCTTAATCTTACTAAAAAGAAAATACAAGAAAAACAATACTATCCCTGCGACCCATCCGCCAGCTAAAGACACAATCGGATCTAAAGAAGAAATAATTTTTGGCGGCGCAAAATAATATGCGCTTGTTGTTTCGAATATTACTTTGCCCCCAGTCCCAAAAAGAATTCTTCCCATTATAAAATGGCCGAATTCATGAATGGGAATGGTTATCGCAAAAAAAATAATCGCGGATAAAACAGGCAGACAGTGTATTAACGGTTTTTTTGTTTTCATTCTATCTCCTTTATAAATCTATCTATTTCCTTAACCAATTCATCCGTCGCGCGGATTTGCGGCGAGTGATCCCAATTAAATTTTCTCACCGGGCAATTCAATTTTTTCCAGCCGGTGAAAAAAAATCTGACGGGATCCCGACTGCCCAAAAATACAACACACGGGATTTTTGGCGCTTCTTCCCGAACGGGTGTTAAGAAATTTCTTCCGGTTTTATTAACCAGCTTATTTCTTAAACACTTCATATCGGAGAATTTCATCGAAACCAATTGCAATATGCCAATTAAGTTCACGGCTCTCCATAATAAACCCTGTAAATAATTTACTAATCCCGGACCAAGGTAGATATTGGCCAGACATTCTGGATGCTCGCTATGTAAATAGCTTAGGGCGATACTTGCGCTGCCAGAGTGAGAAAATAATACGAATGGATTTCCAATTGTTAATTTAGCAAATTGATTAACCCAATCGCCCCACTCAGACAAAGCAATATACCTTGCAGAAGTCCTTCCGCCAAGGCCTGGCAAATCAGGCATCACCACTCTATACCCCTTTGCCGCAAGTTTTTGCTGAAAGGGACCGTAGGCATTAGTTGGCCCTCCCCATCCAGCAAGAATTAGAATTGACAAACCTTCACCGCAATCTGAATACCACACTTCCTGTCCCTGAACCATTACAATTTTTTTTCCCGGTATTTCTTTCATATCCTCTATTTTCATTCTATCTCCTTTATTAACTTTTCAATTTACTTCTACAATCTTCAAATTTCTTTGAAAACTCTACAAGTAAGGGAACGGAAAGATTTAAACTTTCTATTCGTTCCCTTTTTTTTGTTCGCCCAGCCACTTATACAATTCGGGTTCCGCATATGCCTCATCACATATGTAATGGCCCCCTAATAAATAAGTGACATGAACATTGCCTCCGATAACTTTTTCAATTTCCCACACTTCTGATGCAGGAATAATCCCGTCGTCAATACTATGGAAAATCCAAATCGGAGTATTTCTGAGATTTTCCACACTTTGGGGAAAATTCCGCCAGCGACGGCCTGAAACAGGCAAGAGTGCGGCGAAATAGCCCGGATACCGAATTGCCAACTCCCAAACCCCCTGTCCGCCCATGCTGTAACCAGTCAGATAAATCCGGCTGGTATCCACGGGATAACTTCGGACAACTTCCTCCAGTAGCCCGATTACTGCTTCGGCAACATCTTCATCTTCCCAGCGTTTGTCCCTCGGACATTGCGGAGAAATTACCAAGAAGGGAAAACTTTTCCCTTCTTTAACGAATTTTGGAAGCCCGTACCTTTTCACGAGCTCCAAGTCATTGCCTCTTTCTCCTATTCCATGAAGAAATATCAACGCCGGAAGTTTTACCGACGCATTATCTGGCGACGGTAATGCCAGCAGGTACTTCAGTCCCTTATCGGAAACACATTCTTTCTGTAGCATTTACTTCCTCTCCTATTTTTTCGTTTCCGCTAAACTAATCTAAATTAGACGAACTTAACGGAAACGAAAATATTTTTTCAAGGAACCGCCAAATTCCTATATTACAATTTCCACGGCCGTAGGAAATGTGCTATAGCAAAATGTCATATTAACTTTTCAATTTGCGATTAGTTTGAAAATAAATTCCTATCATTCCTAACAAATACTGGATAATTGAAATCATAGTTTTGAATTAAGATTTTTCAATACATTTCCTTTCATAGCGCTGATCTGTCCTCTTTCGCATAAAGCTAGAAGGACAGGTCGCCGCCATGAAGATTTGGAAAACCTGCCCGCATTGCTACGCAAAGCGTTGCAGGCGGGGAACTAATTTCTTACTTCTACAAATTAAAAATTTTTTATAACCTCTAGAAGTATGAGGAGCCGGAAGGATTAAAACCCTCTAATCGGCTCCTCTTCTTGACCCAGAGCTAACGAATTTTCGTCAACTCCTGGGCAATGTCCCCCATTTTGGAAGCCCTATTCTGGGCCTCCTCAAGGGCGGCGGACAATGCCAGTGCGACGTCTTGTACGCCATTCCCCAAGACATCGTCCGTTTCCCAGTGGCCATCCTGCCACTGGATGGTTGTTTCCGCATAGACGCTGCCATCAGCAACTATGCGAACGTAGTATCCACGAGGCAGGGTTTCGGGATACAGGCGAAGAATGACAGAATCCTCTGTCACATCCACCTGCAGACCAGGCAGTCCCAGACCACCCAATCTGTGGGCCTCGGCTACGACCGAAGTCCAATTTTTGCGGAGCAACCTCTCCGCACGCTTGGAAATCATATCAAACTGAGACATTTTTCCTCCTTCTCCAACTGGCTGAATTTCACAGTCCAGATTTACGGAGTACGAGACCGCTATTTCTCATAGCGGCGAGATGTCCTCATCTGCAGAAAACCGCATAAAGGACATTCCGCCGCTATGAAGTTTTATAAAAGAACTATTAACTTCCCGCAACTCACAATTTTTTATTATGAACTCTGGGAAGTTAGGGATCAAAGTTCGGAGCAGAATTCACTTTGATCCCCTTGGCTGCAGGTTTTGCGATTTGCGAGCAGCCCTCTCGTTGGATCTAGTCAGTAATTGCGGAATGACCAGACCCTGTTTCCATCCCCCGTCCACGCGGTTGGGCGCGGGAGATAGAAATCCCCTTTATTTGCCGCTGCTTCCAGCGGCTTTTCGAGGCGACGATACACCGCCTCGCAGGACCGCACGGCCGAGGAAAGCCGTGCGTCCCTGTTTGCAAAATTATTTGTCTTCATTTTGCACCTCCTCGTCAGCGATAGCACTCTCTGGCTAACGAGAAGGTGAAATATTTTCAATGTTCTTATAACACGAACGCTCTCTTTGGAGAGAGCGCGTAAAATTAAATTTATTTTTCTTCCCGTTGCTCTCTCCTTCATCGAGAAGAATTAAATTAATATAAATTATTTTTATTCTCTAATACCTCTATTATAGCATACTACTTTAAACTTGTCAAGGGCTTTTGCTGAAACTAAAAACCGCCCGAAAGGGCGGCTGAAATAGATATTTTTTACTCTTTTTTTGGCTCTTCTTTTGGTGCCTCTATCTTTTTCTCTTCAACAGGAGCTTCTATTTTCGGCTCGTCTTTTGGTGCTTCTGTTTTCGGTTCCTTGCCCTGAGTCGTATCGAAGGGTTCCTTCGGAACTTCAACTGGTTTTTCTACGGGCTTTTCTGCAGGTTTTTCTGCGGGCTTTTCTGCGACTGCTGGCGCAGGTGCTACCTTTGCTGCCTGCGCGATCTCGCCTTCTTTCAGCTTTTTCTTTTTTTGCACTGGAATTTTCTTTCCTTCAATAATTTTTTCTGAAATTAATAAATTATAAACAGTAGCCGAAGGTTTAGCTCCGACTGAAATCCAGTATTTTATTCTGTCTGCTTTTAAAACTTTTTGTTTTGTAATAGGGCTTATATTCCCTACTTCTTCCACAAAACGGCCACCTCTTGTTGGCCTTCTTTTATCAGTCACAACTATTTTAAAATATGGCTGATTTTTTTTACCGATCCTGAAATAACGAATGACTAGCATAAAAATAAAATATGCGAGTTAAAATGCGAATTTAATGCTAATTATACTAATTGATTTTAAAATTAATTACTCGTTTGACAACCACTGACTTTCCTTTAAAATTTACAATTAATCCTAACTTAAATTTAGCCGCTTGTAAATATCTTTGCATTTGTAAATAATCTTCCTTTGTAATATACCTTTTGGCCTTAACATCCACTAATATTTTTCCTATTTCGAAATCAACTTTATTGCCGCCAATTTTTTTATCTCCAAAGGGAATGAAAATCTCTTTTTCTTTTGCGTATTTTATATCCCGATCCTTTAGCAACTCTTCAAGTGCTTTAGAATATTGTCTTTCAGTAGAATACCGCCCTAACCTGTTTTGAACCTCAAAAAATAAACCATTTAATTGATATGAAAGTTTGGGATAAATTAATTCAGCTTCTTTCATGGATTAGCATAATTTGCATTGGCATTATTCGCATAAAATTAGCATCTTAATTGGCATGTCTACCAATGCTTTACCTCCAATCCTTCTTTTGCCGCCTCCAATTCTGCTTCCTGTTTTGAAGAACCCTCTCCCTTTGCAACTAACTCCTCTCCCAAAAAAACTCCGATGATAAAGTGCTTTTCGTGATCCGGCCCCCATTCTTCCAAAACTTTATAAGTTGGAGTGATCCCGGTTATCTCCTGAGCCACTTCCTGAAAACGGGATTTGGCGTCTTTGAAGAGCCCTTTTTCAATAATTTCCGGGAGCTCTCTAACCACATTTTTTTTGACGAAATCTTGGCAAATCTTGTATCCTCTGTCCAAATAAATAGCGCCGATAAATGCTTCAAAGGTGTTGGCTAAAATATATTGCCTTGCTTTTCCTAATTCTTTTGCCTCGCCATGAGATAACAGAATAAAATCATTAAAGCCCAATTTTTTTGCAATTTCAGAAAGCATTTTGGCATTAACTAAGGCTGCCCTCCAGTTGGTAAGCTCCCCTTCTGATTGCTTTGGATACTTTTCATAAAGATATTCCGTAACCACTAATTCCAAAACTGCATCTCCTAAAAATTCCAATCTTTCATTGTTTTCCAAGCCGGAATCCGGATTTTCATTTAAATAGGATCTGTGGCAAAATGCCTGGGTTAGGAGATTTTTATTTTTAAATTCAACGCCTAATTGTTTTTCAAGCTTAGAAAAATCTTTCATTATAAATCGATACCAATATACTAATTAATACTAATGATGCAAATATTCGTATAATTAGTATGCATTCGTATATTTGTATCGCATTATTTTTCTTCTCCCTGAATTTGCTTAAAAACCGTTCCCAAAACTCCGTTTATAAATTTCCCGGAACTCTCTCCCCCAAAATTTTTTGCAAGCTCAATCGCCTCATTTATTGCAACCTTTGGCGGAACTTCTTCTTTATTTCCATATAATAATTCATAAAGCCCGATTCTCAAAACATTCCTATCAATAATTGTAATCTGGTCTATGGGCCATTCCGGAGCTGCCTTTTCTATAATCTTATTTATTTTTGGCAAATATTTTATGACTCCTGCGATTAACTGCCAAATGAATGTCACATCTTCAAGCCCCGGCCCGAATTCTTTTATATTTTTTTCAGTAATCCCTTTTAGGTCATCTGCTTTTTTACCCAAAAAATCCCACTCATAAAGAGACTGCATAACTATTGACCTTGATAAATGTCTGGAAGCCATGGAACTACTTTTTCGATAAATTTTCCCAAGTTACTGGTTTTCCGCTGTTTTCTGATTTTTCTCCCTTTTCTCCTTTTTCTTTTGCCTTCAACTCTTTTTCTCTTTGCTTTCTTTCTTTTTTTGTTAATTTTTCCAAAACATTAAGAATTTCCACTCCTTTATAAAATCCGCAGTTTTGGCAAACATTATGAGGCAAAACTGGCTTTCCACATTTTGGGCAAATAGTCAAAGACGGCGCTTTTGCAAAAATATGCATCCGGCGCTGGTTTCTGCTTGATTTTGTTTTATGCTGTTTCGGAACGCCTCCCATGGGAATCTGGTTAATTTTAACTAACTTTTACGTTAACAGATATTATTTTAAAATGCAAGTCTTTTTACTGGACCGAAGCTCATTCTGTGGATTTTTGAAGCGCCGTATTTTTCCAGCAGTTTTTTGTGCAATTTTGTAGGATAACCTTTGTGCAAATTAAATTTATATTTTGGGTATTTTTTATGGTATCTCATCATTATCCTGTCTCGGGTCACTTTTGCCAAAATTGAGGCTAAAGCGCAAGAGGAAATTTTCTCGTCGGCGCCAATTACTGATTTTTGGGGAATTTCTGAATTAATTTTCATATTCCCATCCAAAACTAAAAAATCGGGCCTTTGCGGCATTTTCTTTACCGCCTTTTCCATTGCTAATTTTGTCGCTTCCAAGATATTTATCTTATCAATAACTTTTTCAGAAACAATCCCAATCCCCCATTTTATATTTGGATTTTTAATTATAAGTTTATAAAAATACTCTCTTTGCTTTTCAGAAAGTTGCTTGGAATCTCGAAGTTTTGAAAATTGCCCGCCAGCAGCCCGCCATAACTTAGAAGATGTTGGCGGGCAGCCGGGGCGGGCAGATAAATTCAAAATTGAAAATTGTCGGACAAACACCGCTGCCGCGGCAACAGGGCCCGCAAGCGGGCCCCTTCCTGCCTCGTCCAAACACGCTACTCTTTTGAAGCCTTTCTTCCGTAACTTTTTTTCCTCATTAAAATTCGAATACTTCATAATTAATTGGAGTAATCGGAATAATTGGAGCAATTGAATTAATAAATTACTCCAGTACTCCAGTAGCGGAATTAATTTTTGTCTGTAATTTTTGCGACCGCAAGTTTCAGCAGACAGATAAACTACCGAGCTAAGCCAATTCAAAATACTTTTTCAGTTTTATATCATCAAAAATTTTCTCTGCCAAAATAACGTTTACATACGGACTGATTTCAAAAGCCTCGGCTAAAAATCTGATTTCTTTCTCGCAGGGATAAGGGTAAACCAAAACGCTTTTTTGAAGCAGATAAAAATTTAATTTTTTTAGCTTTTCTCTCAGGGCCTCGCGGGCAACTTTTCGAGTTTTTTCGGGGATATCAAAAATTGCAACACGCCATTTTTTATCCCAGACTCTTTGTTCTTCAATTTTCAGATCATCAAATTGATATTTTTTAATTACTTCCTTTCCTTTTTCGGTAAGTGTAATTTTAAAAATACCGTTTTTCTCTCTGCCGATGACAAGGCCGTCTTTTTGCAAGGCCGAAAGGGTTTTGGCGACTTTTCTTTTGTTATATTTTTTTTCTTTAAAATAAGCCCGAGCGATATGCATTAAAAAATAAGGCGAAGTCGCTGCAATAGCAAAAGCTCCAACAATAACTAAGCTTAATAAAACTTTTTTTGTTAAATTATCTTTCATGTAATTTAAATTATACTATAAAGTAAATCTGTCTACAAAATCTGCGACCGCAGTTATGAACGACAGTATAAAATAGACCATAGGGCATGGATATGGGTGCAACACGATATATAAGCAAAATCCTTCTGGATGAACTTTGGCTTCTGGATGAACTTTGGATTGGATGAAAGCATGCGGCAAACCATATCGGCTTATTTCTGTCAATGCTTTCTTTTCTGCTTAAAATTTTGTAATATAAAACAATCCCAATCTGCGAATAATATCCAAATTAACACATACGGAGCAATGGGATAAATATGAAATTCACTCACCTACATGTGCACTCGCACTATAGTTTGCTGGACGGATTGCCCAAAATTGATGAGATTTTAGACCATGTAAAAAAACTTGGAATGGATTCTTGCGCTTTGACCGACCACGGAGTTTTATACGGGGCAGTTGAGTTTTACAAGAAAGCAAAAGAAAAAGGAATAAAACCAATAATTGGGTCTGAGGCCTATGTCGCTTTTGAAAAAATGACAGATGAAAGGCCAAATATAGATGATAAAAGATATCATTTAGTGCTTTTGGCCAAAAATGAGGAGGGTTATAAAAATTTAGTTAAACTTATCACTAAAGCCCATTTGGAGGGCTTTTATTACAAACCGAGGATTGACGAGGAATTGCTCTCCCAATATAGTTCAGGATTAATCGGCCTTTCTGCCTGCATTCAAGGAAAAATTCCCCAATTAATTTTATCAAACAAAACAAAAGAGGCAGAAGAGTTGGCTCTAAAATACCAGAAAATTTTTGAAAAAGACAGTTTTTATTTGGAACTCCAGCACCACCCGAAAGTCCAAGGCCAAAAAATCATAAATGATGCCCTAATTTCCATTTCCAAAAAAACAGGAATTCCTTTGGTTGCAACCTGCGACTCCCATTATATAAAACCTGAAGATGCCGACGCTCAGGATATTTTAATGTTGATTAATACGGGAGCCGACCCGAATGACCCGGAAAGATTAACTTTAAAACAGGATAATTTTTCGATGAGAACTGCCGAAGAGATGTCAGAATTATTCAAAGATGTTCCGGAAGCAATTAGTAACACCCAAAAAATTGCAGACTTGTGCAATTTTGATTTTGAATTAGGAAAAACAAAGCTTCCCTATTTCCCCCTGCCGGAAGGAAAAACAGCAGATGATTATATAAAAGAACTTTGTTACCAGCGGCTGGGAAATAAATATCCGCAGAAAGCGCCAGAAGTAATTGAGCGCTTGGAATATGAATTGAAATCAATCAAGCAAACCGGTTTTGCATCTTATTTTTTGATTGTTCAGGATTTTGTAAACTGGGCAAAGCAAAACAGGATTGTCGTCGGCCCGGGAAGAGGATCTGCCGGAGGCTCCATTGTAGCTTATATTCTAAACATAACTAACGTAGATCCTCTGAGATATAATCTTTTATTTGAAAGGTTTTTGAATCCCGAAAGAATTTCAATGCCCGATATTGATTTGGATTTTACTGACAGAAGAAGAAATGAAGTTTTAGATTATGTCGCCCAAAAATATGGCCGGGACCATGTTGCCCAAATTATCACTTTTGGAACAATGGCAGCCCGGGCTGCAGTCCGAGACGTGGGAAGAGCTTTAGGCTATGAATACGGATATTGCGACAGATTGGCAAAATTAATACCTTTTGGCCTGACTTTGGACCAATCCTTGGCCAGCGTAGATGAATTTCGGGATATTTATTTAAATGATGCCAGAGCCCACAGATTATTGGAATTTGCAAAGAAATTAGAAGGAGTTGCCCGCCATGCCTCAACTCATGCCTGCGGAGTGGTGATTTCGGCGGCCTCGCTTGATAATATAGTTCCTCTGCAGCATCCGACCCAGGATGATGAAAATATTGTCACCCAATATGAAATGCACTCAATTGAAGATTTGGGACTTTTGAAAATGGATTTATTAGGGCTGAAAAACCTGACCATAATTGAAGACACTTTGGCTAGAATTTATGTAATCCATAATAAAAAAATTGATATTGAGGCCTTGCCTTTGGATGACAAAGAAGCCTTAAAATTATTTCAAAAAGCCCAGACAATAGGCATATTTCAACTGGAATCGGAAGGCATGCAGGCATATTTAAGGCAATTAAAACCAACATCAATTGAAGACATAATTGCCATGGTGGCTTTGTACAGGCCGGGCCCCATCGCCTTGATCCCTGAATATATTGCTGGAAAAAATAAAAAGAAACAAGTGGAATATCTCCATCCAAGATTACAGCCGATTTTGGAATCAACTTATGGAATTATTGTTTATCAGGAGCAGGTGATGAAAATCGCCCAAGAATTAGCCGGATTTACTTTATCTGAAGCCGATGTTTTGCGAAAAGCCATTGGAAAGAAAATTAAAAAATTATTGATGGCCCAGAAAGAAAAATTCATTGAAGGCGTGAAAAAAAATGGCATAAGAGAAGATGTCGGGAGAAAAATTTGGCAATGGATAGAACCTTTTGCCAGCTATTCATTTAACCGCTCTCACGCCGCCGCCTATGCGTTGATCGCCTATCAAACCGCTTATTTAAAATCGCACTTTCCTGTTGAATTTATGGGTTCTCTTTTAACCTCAGAAAAGGCAGATGTTGAAAGAATAGGATTTTTGATTTCCGAAAGCAAAAAAATGGGAATCGGAGTGCTGCCGCCAGATATTAATGAAAGCTTGGCTAACTTTACAATAGTCCCGAGGCAAAACCAGATCCGTTTTGGATTGTCGGCAATAAAAAATGTCGGGACCAACATAATTGAGGCCGTGGTCACGGAAAGAAAAGCAGCGGGCCCCTTTTTATCAATCGAAGATTTCGTAAACCGGATTAGTTCAAAAGATTTGAATAAAAAATCTCTGGAAAGCTTGATAAAATCCGGCGCCTTTGATAAATTAGCTGAAAGAAACCAATTGTTATTTAATCTTGAAAGATTGCTGGAATTGGCAAGAGAAATGCAAAAAGGAAAGACCAATGGCCAAAAAGGGCTTTTTGAAGCAAAAAGTTTTAATACAAAAATTACTTTACTCTCGGCAAAGCCCGCAACCGACCAGGAAAAACTGGCTTGGGAAAAGGAATTATTAGGCCTTTTTGTAACCAGCCATCCTTTGGAAAATTTCAGGCATATTTTAGAAAAAAAAGTCTCCGAAATTTCAAAAGTAAAGACCCTATCCAAAAATAAAAATATAAAAGTAGGTGGAATTATTGCCTCATTTAAAAAAATAATTACTAAAACCGGCAGGCCCATGCTTTTTGTAAATCTTGAAGATTTGAATGATAAAATTGAGGTAGTTGTTTTCCCGAGCATAATTGATAGAAATCCCACCGTCTTTCAGGAAAATAAAGTAGTATTTATTTCCGGGCACACTGATAACAGGGACGGAACTACTAAAATTATTTGCGAAACAATTGAAGAAGTATTGGAAACATAAAAAAATAAAATTATGGAAATGGAAAAAATTCGTCATTCTTTATCTCATATTTTGGCCTCTTCGGTTTCAGAGATGTATCCTGGGACAAAGCTTGGAATAGGACCTGCAATTGAAAACGGTTTTTATTATGACTTCGATTTCATAGAAGCTGATAAACGCGAATCAACGCTGATTACACCAGAGGATTTACCAAAGATTGAAGAAAAAATGAAGGAAATAATCCGTAAGGATATAGAATTTAGAAAAAGGAATATAGAATTTGGCGAAGCTAAAAAAATATTTAAGGATCAGCCATACAAGCTGGAACTCGTAAATGAATTAAAGGGCCAAAATGAAAAATTAACGGTTTATGAATCTGGTGATTTTGTTGACCTTTGCGCAGGCCCCCATGTAAAGTCCACAAAAGATATTCCAGCCGATGCTTTTAAACTGACTAAAATTGCAGGGGCTTACTGGAAAGGATCGGAAAAAAATGCCATGCTAACAAGAATTTATGGGTTAGCTTTTGAAACAAAAGCGCAGCTTGAAGAATATATAAAACTTCAGCAAGAAGCTGAAAAAAGAGACCATAGAATTTTAGGAGAAAGATTGGGGTTTTTTATGTTTGATGAAAAAATTGGAAAGGGTTTGCCTTTATATTTGCCAAATGGGCATTTTGTGCTGAAGCAATTAGAAGATTATATGTATAAATTAGAAAGAGAAAACGGATATTTGCATGTAATGACTCCGATTTTGGCAAAAGAAGAACTTTATAAAACTTCAGGCCATCTGGCTCATTATAAAGATGATATGTATGCTCCGATTATAATTGAAGATGAAAAATATTATTTGAGGCCTATGAATTGCCCGCACCATCATTCAATTTATAAAAAAGAACGAAGAAGCTACAAAAATCTCCCTTTAAGAATCGCTGAATTCGGAACAGTTTTTAGATACGAAAAATCAGGAGTTTTGTCGGGATTAATCAGAGTGAGAGGATTTACTCAGAACGATTCTCATATTTATGGGACTGATGAAACTTTGGAAACTGAAATTACTTCTATTTTGAGATTATTCAAGAAGGTCTACGATGATTTTGATATCCATGATTATTGGTTCAGGTTATCCTTGCCTGATTTCAAAAATAAAGAGAAATACGGCGATGTCGAAAATAAAGAAATGTGGGAAAAGGGCCAGACGCAATTAAAAAAAGCTTTGAGAAACCTTAAATTAGATTTCAAAGAAGCAATTGGCGAAGCTTCATTTTATGGACCAAAAATAGATATTCAAATTAAAGATATTTATGGAAAAGAAGATACGATAGCTACTGTCCAGGTTGATTATTATTCCGCAAAAAGATTTGATTTATTTTACATAAATAAAAACGGAAAAAAGCAATTGCCAGTTATTATTCATAGGGCAATTCTTGGCTCTTTTGACAGATTTTTTGCTTTCCTAATCGAGAAAACTGCAGGAAATCTCCCTTTATGGATATCTCCTGTGCAGATAAAAATAATTCCAGTATCGGACAAGCATTTGCCCTATGCTGAAAAAGTAAAGTCAATTCTTTCTGACTTTCGGGTTGAAATAGACCGAGAAAATGAAACTATGGGAAAAAGAATAAGAAATGGAGAATTGCAGAAGATCCCCTACTTATTAGTTGTTGGAGATAAAGAAGCCTCGGCAGAAACTGTTGCCGTCCGAGAAAGAGGAACAAAAAATATAAGCACAATGAAATTAAATGAATTTATAGAAAAAATAAAAACAGAAATAGAAAATAAAAATTGAGCAACTGCTCAATCACAACCATTATGAGCGACTTGTCTACACAAACACAAAAATTAATACATCGATACGAATCTTGGTACAATAACAATCAGGCAAAAGGAAATTTGCCAACTATGCATGTTGACGAAATCGCCAGCCGGGTTGCCGGATTTTATGAAAAAATAAGAACAATAGTTGACTGGAAAGAAGAACATTTAATGCGGAGGGCGGCAATAATCAGAAAATTAAAGAGAAGATTTTTGGGCTGGGAATTGAATAATAGCGGAAAAGCCGAAGATGTGGCAGAGCCCCTGATTATGGAATTGATCCGCGGCGGGCATTTTCCAAACGATAAAATTGAAGAATCTAAAATAGATGAAGTCCAAAAAATAGTTAATAAATATAATTTTATCCTTCAAAGCAACAATGAGGCGTCGGCTAAGACCAAAAGAGGAAGATTGCATTTTTACAACTGGATTTTGGAAATTGCCGCCTGCGAAATAGAAGATATTTTAGACCCATTTACCAGAGGAAGAGCGCTTATTGATTATATGTTTGAAATAATGAAGGCGCGAATTATGGTCGCTGAAAATGCCTTATTTGATGAAGATAAAAATATCCAAATTTATATCGCCGTCCAGCAAGCATTGTTCAAATTAGACGAGCCGATTATCACCTACCATCTTTTAAAATACAGAATTTTGGGATGGAATGACCCGAGCCCGGCACTGCTTTTGGAAATAACAAAAAATATATTTAAAATTTGGGATATTATAGAAAAAGATTTATCGAACCCCTTGGCTAAAAAATTTTATGCCGTCTGCGAAAAATATGATACGCCCTTTTTGCTTTTAGGGGATATTTTATCTCACGGCAACCCGTCAGAAACTGCCAAAAATATTTCAGAACCGGAGGTTTTGGAAATACAGATTAAAAAAACATATAACGCCAGATTGGCCACCCTGAAAAAGCGGCTTTATCGAGCCGCCCTTTATTCAACTCTTTCAATTTTACTAACCAACATTTTTTCATTTTTCGTCTTGGAAATTCCTTTAGCAAAATTAATTACTGGAAATTTCACGCCAATAACGATAATTGTAGATATTTTGGGTCCTACACTTTTAATGTTTTTTCTGACAATTACTGTCCAGACGCCCTCAAAAAGCAATTTAGATATGGTTGTATTGGAAACTATGAAAATTGCCTACCAAAAAGAAAATACCGATACGTATTTAATAAAAGTTACGAAAAAAAGAGGAACCGCCTTAAATGCATTTATCAATTTTATTTATCTTTTAGGCGCTGTAATTTCTTTTGGATTAGTTTATTTAATTTTTAAGTTAGCAGGATTTCCGCGAACGTCCGTCGTAATAAATATTTTATTTGTTTCCTTGATAATGTTTGCAGGTTTAGCTATCAGAAAAAGGGCCCGGGAACTCTCCGTGGAAGACGAAAAAAGAAACCTATCTGGATTTGTTTTTGATATTTTATCTCTCCCAGTTGCTGAAACCGGAAAATGGTTTTCAAACAAATGGCGTCAGTATAATGCAATAGCCGCCTTCTTTAATGCCTTGATAGATATGCCTTTCTTGATTTTTGTAGAATTTATAGAAAGATGGCGAGCCTTCCTGAAAGAGAAGGAAGAGGAAATTCATTAGTTTAAAACATAAAAGCTCGGTTGAGAAAACCGAGTTTTTGTTGTAAAATCTTAAGATAAATTATGAAATATTTTATCATTACTTTCGGCTGCCAAATGAATGTGTCAGATAGCGAAAGAATTGCCACTTATTTGGAAAAAGAAGGTTATAAGCCCGGTTCAAAAAAAGAGGAGGCCGATTTGTTGATGGTTAATATGTGTTCTGTCAGACAATCTGCAGTTGACCGGGTTTTTGGCGTTAGCCGAAATTTTGATGCTTTAAGAATAAAAAAACCAAAGCTAAAAACTGTCTTAACGGGCTGCATTTTAAAATCCAACAGGAAATTATTCAAAGAAAAATTTGATGAAATTTTAGACAAAAAAACTTTTTTAAATCTAAGGCCAAAATATAAGGACAAAAAATTAGCGTATATACCTATTTCCAACGGCTGCAATAATTTTTGCACCTACTGCGTAGTTCCTTATACAAGAGGGCCTTTGAAATGTTTTAGCCATAAAAAGATTTTAAATGAAGCGAAATCGGCGATAAGAAAAGGTTGTAAAGAGATCTGGTTATTAGGCCAAAATGTAAATGATTACCACAGTGAACAAATAACAAATAACAGAAAACAAGTAATTAATTTTTCCAAACTTCTGGAATTGATAAATAAACTCCCGGGTGATTTTAAGATAAGATTTATGTCGCCAAATCCCAAAAATTTTTCAGATGAGTTGATTGATGCTATGGCAAATTGTGAAAAGGTTGCAAAATTCCTAAATTTACCCGTACAGTCAGGTGATAATAAAATTTTAAAAGCCATGAACAGGCCCTATACGAGAAAACAATATAAAAAATTAGTCCAAAAAATAAGAGAAAAAATCCCGGATATAAACCTGACGACAGATGTTATAGTGGGATTTCCCGGAGAAACAAAAAGGCAATTCGAAAATACGCTAAAATTATTCAAGGATATAAAATTCAATTTAGCTTATGTGGCAAAATATTCTCCACGAAAAGGAACCGCGGCTTTTAAATTAAAAGACAATATTTTACTTGAAGAGAAAAAACGCAGAGAAAAAATATTAAAAAAAGTAATTGCTGACAATGCCCCAAAATAAATTAATTACAATTTTAGGACCTACTGCTTCGGGGAAATCGGATTTGGCAGTAAAAATCGCCAAAAAATTTAATGGCGAAGTGATTTCTGCCGACTCCCGACAGGTTTATAAAGGTATGGATATAGGAACGGGAAAAGTCCCTCGCGACTTAATTTCTAAATCCAAAATTCTAAACCCTAAACAAATCCAAAATCAAAAAACTAAAAATTCAAATTCGCCGTATATTTCCGGAGGAATTATCCACTATTTACTTGACGTAGCTTCGCCTAAAAAACATTTTACGGTTGCAGAATATCGAAAGTTGGCGCAAAAAGCTATTGAAAAAATTTTCAAAAATGGAAAAATTCCAATTATTTGCGGAGGAACTGGTTTTTATATCCAGGCCTTAATTGACGGATTGGTAATTCCAGAAGTTGCCCCTGATTGGAAATTAAGGAAAGCGCTTGAAAAGAAATCTGTTAAAGAGCTTTTTAAAATTCTAAAGAAACTTGATCCTATCCGGGCAAAAACAATTGATAAAAATAATCCCCGAAGGTTAATCAGGGCAATTGAAATAATCAGAAAAATAAAAAAAGCGATTCCCCCTTTGAAAAAAAATCCTCTTCCCTACCCAGTTTTAATGATTGGAATTAAAAAAACTCCAGAAGAATTAAAAAAATTCATACAAAAAAGATTGAAAAAAAGGCTGAATCAGGGGATGATTAATGAGATAAAAAAACTCCGTAAAAATGGAGTTTCCTGGAAAAGATTGGAAGAATTTGGTTTAGAATATCGCTTTATTTCGCTATATCTTCAAAAGAAATTAAGTTATTCGGAAATGCTAAATGTCTTGCAAAAAGAAATCGAGCATTTTGCCAAGCGCCAAATGACGTGGTTCAAAAAAGATAAAAGAATCCGCTGGGTTAAAAACTATAAGGAAGCTGAAATTTTGGTAAAAAAATTCCTCTAAAAAACAAATAGGGAGAAAGTAAATTTTAATTACTTTCTCCCCCTCCGTTTTTCATCATCTCTAGTTCCGACTAAGTTGAGGATTTTTGATTAGTTTTAGATAATCGTCCAAAGGCGGGAATTTATTCAATATATTTTCCCAGTCACGATTAGAAAGTTCAGAAATGGAAATGTTTTTGGTCCCAAGCGCTGCAGATATTATGCCGAATACAAGGGAAAGCGACAGAGTTACTACTGCTTCACTAATCCGAGGATCATCATCTTCAATTATCCCCAATATAAGATCCCCTCCTTTCTTCCAATGGACACGTTTCTGATTAATTATTCCAGTTCTCGCAGCCATCTCAACCTCCTTCAATATTCTTTAAGTTAAATAGCTATTTTTTATTATTTAATTATAATTATTATTTTCTATTTTGTCAATAGTTTAGTAAGTATTTCCTGAACTATTTTTGGATTTGCTTTTCCTTTCGTTTTTGCCATAATTTGGCCAACTAAAAACTGAAAGGCGTTGGTTCTGCCATTTTTATAATCTTCAACAACTTTGGGATTATTTTTTAAAATATCTGCAATTACAGACTCTAATTCGCCTGTATCGCTCACCTGCTCCAAGCCTTTTTCTTTTATAATATTTGAGGGATCGCCGCCTTTTGCAAACATTTCAGATAAAACCATTTTTGCGGCCTTACTGGAAATTCTCCCCGTTTCAATTAAAGATATGAATTCAGAAAAGTTTTCTGGAGTAATTAAAAATTTTTCTCCGGCGACAGAGGCGCCTTTTAAAAGCCCCAGCAGGTCGGAAATTAGGTAATTGGAGGTTAGCTTTATTAAGTTTAATAGTTTTTTATGATCTAGTTTTGGTTCAAACTCGCTAATCACTTTTTCAAAATATTCTCCCAGCTCTTTATTTTGAATAAAAATTTCTATTTCTGCTTCAGCCATCTCGTATTCCCTCTTAAATCTTTCTCGTTTTTGCTGGGGAAGTTCGGGAATTTCAGATTTTATTTTATTTATAAATTCGGGAGTTCCTAAATGCAAAATCGGCAAGTCCGGCTCGGGAAAATACCTATAATCATGCGCTTCTTCTTTCGCCCTCTGGCTAAAAGTTTGGCCCTTTGCGTCGTCCCAACCTCGAGTTTCCTGGACTACTTTCTCGCCTTTTTCTAATAATTTTTCCTGCCTTTTAATTTCGTATTCGATTGATCTTTCCACTGCCCTGAAGGAATTCAGATTCTTGATTTCTACTTTAGTCCCCAACTTTCGCGAATTTCCACTAATTTGACCACTAATTCCACGAATATTATTCGTGTTATTTGTGCTCGCATTTGTGCGCATTAGCGAAATGTTAACTTCAACCCGCATTTGGCCCTTTTCCATATCAGCATCGGAAACATTTAAATAATGGAAAATCCTATGCAATTCTTCGGCAAATCTTTTGGCATCTTCAGCAGAATTTAAATCGGGCTCAGTAACCAATTCCATCAAGGGAATTCCGGCTCTGTTAAAATCAACCAAAGAAT
>JAQTPW010000031.1 GCA_028712565.1 Minisyncoccota bacterium | reverse complement strand
CGGGAGGATTTTTTGAAAAAAACTACTAATCATCGGCTGCAGGAAAATTATTCCTAAAATCGCCAGAAAAGACAATTGAAATCCGATATCCAATTTTAATAAAAACGGATTTAATAAAAGCATAAACGTTGCTGCAAAAACAACCGCCCGGGAAGCCGTAGAAAATCTGCCGAGATTCTGGCCGATCATAAATAGTCCGCCCAAAATTCCGGCCCTTACCGCCGAAGCGGGTGCGCCAATCATCAAAATATAAACTATCAACAAAATAATCGCCAGATAAAATGCCTGTTTCCGCCACAAACCGAATAATAAAATAAAGTTTAAAATCAGGGAGGAAATAATTGTAATATTCATCCCGGAAACAGCAGCAATGTGCCTTGTACCAGTAATATTCAGTTTGTCTTTAAATTCTTGGGAAAAATTTTGTTCATCGCCGAAAACCAGTGCCTCTAAAAGGCCAAGTTGCGGAGGAGAAATAAACTTTCTGCAGACTTCTTTAAATTTATTTTTAAAAGAATAAATTATTTCCATTACAGGATTCCCAAAACCCGAACCGATTGTCTCTATTTTTGGCCATTCCATCACTGAATAAATTCCGTCTTTCTGAAGATAATTTTTGTAATTGAAACCATTAAGACCTTGCCTACCGGCAGGCAGGTCTTCTGAGGGATTTTTTAATTTTCCATTGATTTCTAATTTATCTCCGTATTTATATTCAGGATACCGATTTGTAGTTATTAAAAGTTTCCCATTGGATTTTTCTTTGTTTAATTCCTGAACTTCGACCGTCAATCTGATGACTTTTTCTTTTATGTCCGGCTCTTCAGATACTATTCCGATCAAAGTAATCTTCTCGTTTGTATCATTGTAAATTTGCAGTTTGCTGTTAATTATCTGCAATTCGCTATTTTGGTGCCGCCAGATGCCAAAAACTAAAAATAATATGCAAAATCCGAAAATAGCTATTTTTTTATATCGCCACAGAACGGAAATTAAAATTAAGCCAATAATAACAAAGCCCAGCAGTAAAATTTGGGACAAAAAAATTAAAGAACTAATAAAAATCCCTCCGACGAAAGAGAGACAAAAATACAAAAATATCTTTGAAGTGGTCATTTTCTCATTTTATCACACAATAAAATCAGAGAAAATTAACCATGCTTAAAAATACTATCTATATTATAACCTAGCTATAAATAATAAAGGGAGTCGTTTAAGACTCCCTCTTTTTCCCGGTTCTTGAAAAACTAAGATACATTGGACATGTGCCTGGTTACACGCTTAATTATTTCTAAGCAATCGTTGATACAAGCCGTAGTATGTAGAGTATGAAATACGGATTCCATTATGTCTTGCGGTAATTCTCTTACGCTATCCTGCAATTTACCGTCTTTTAAAAGACCTATAGCATATGCGAGATTTTTGACGGCATAAAACCCAATTGGATTTTTTCCATTACATTCAATCCAACAAGCCGTTTCTAGCATTTGCCATGGTGTACCCCTGTCTATTATTTCTTTTACTTTGTCGAAAAAGGTTTTAAACGCCTCAATAAAAGTATCGAAATCGCCAACTTCTTTTCCCTCTATCGTTACTTTAAACATTATTCCCTCCCGATTTTTTTGATATTTTAGTTTATCATATCAAATAAAATAATCAAGCCCTCTCGGCTTGATTATTTAATAACTAAAAACTAATTTTTAAATTACCTTACCTGGCAGATTTCAAAAAACGGCTCAATAGCTTTTTGAATTTCTAAAAGATAATCTTTAGAATACGGCTTAACTCCGTTGAAATCAGGATCTACTGTTTTTATCGGTTGAAAATTTTGCAGAAAATATTTTTTGGCAGGCATTATCCAGCGGGCAATTTCCAAAATGTCTTCTTTTTTTAATAAAATCGGAATTATCGTCGTGCGGAATTCATAATCAACATTGCTGTTGTTAAGAATCGCAATGCTTCTCTGTATTCTTCCGACAATATTTTTAATGTCTTTTGCATTTCCGATAATTTTCTCATACTTTTCTTTCGGAGCTTTAATATCCATCGCAATGTAATCAACTAAATTTTCTTCAATTAATTTTTCCAGCATTTCCGGATTTGAACCGTTAGTATCAAGCTTTACCGAATAATCCAAATTTTTAATTTTTTTCAAAAATTCCGGCAAATCCTGGTAAAGAGTCGGTTCTCCTCCGCAAACGCAAACTCCCTCTAATAAACCTCTTCTGTCTTTAAGAAAAAACAACAATTCTTCTTCTGAAATCGTCGGCTGTTTTTTAATTTTTTCCGGCAAGACTAATTCTGAATTATAACACCACGGGCAGGCAAAATTGCACCCGAGACAAAAAACCGTGGCTGCGAGTTTGCCCGGGTAATCAATCAGAGTAAATTTTTCCAAGTTTCCGATTTGCATCGGCGCATAATAAATACTATTTAACCCCTACCAATTGTTTTGGAACCTTAAATTCTTTTCTCTGTCTGAACTCTTCTTGTTTGCTTAAATGCCATTGCTGAACCGGCCTTATATATCCTACAACTCTGGAATATACTTCGCAAGGTTGTTTTACCACATCTTTCGGGCAGAAAAAATGTTCTCCCGACAAATATCCGTGAACGGGACAAATTGAAAAAGTCGGGGTTATTGTAATGTATGGCAAATGGAATTTTTCAAAAGCTTTCCTTATTAGATTTTTCATATTTTCAATATTAGAAATCTGTTCTCCTATAAAAAGATGCA
>JAQTPW010000014.1 GCA_028712565.1 Minisyncoccota bacterium | reverse complement strand
AAATTAAACCCAATGAACAAATTTTTTTTCAATTAATCTTATAATTCTGTCTGCTAAAAAACCAAGAAAACCTATAATAATCATCCCCAAAATCACTCTGTTCGTCAATAAAAGCATTTTTGATTCCTCTATCATATATCCTATTCCGGACTGAGCAGCTATCAGTTCTGCCGCTATTAAGCACATCCATCCAACACCCAAGCCGATTCTTAATCCGGCAAAAATAGACGGGAAAGATGCAGGTAAAATAACTTCTTTAAAAAGCTCAAATCCTTTCAAATTCATGCTTTTTGCTAAAAGTAATAATTTTCTGTCTATAGACCTGACTCCAAGGATAGTATTTAAAACAATCGGGAAAAAGGCCCCATAGGCTATTAAATAAATTTTAGACAACTCCCCTATCCCAAACCAAAGAATCGCTAAAGGAATCCAAGCAATTGGAGGTATGGGCCTCAAAAACTCTATTATACTGTCAAAAAATTTTCTTGCTAACTCAAACCAACCCATCAACAAACCCAAAGAAATTCCGACAACAGATGCCAACCCAAAACCCATCAAAACCCGAAAAACGCTCACTCCCACGTGTCTTAATAAATCTCCTTTTTTTATTTCAGACAGAAAGACTGACATAACCGATTCCGGTGACGGCAACATCAACGAACTCACTAAACTAAAATAACTAATTAATTTCCAAATAATTAAAATAATTAATGGACCGGAAAAATAAATAAGCTGCTTTGGTATTTTATATTTTTTCATTAAAAAATTATTTTTTTCTAAATTTTGGCGAATAAAATTTATTCAACGCATAACAACGAGAAATATTTTTTTCAGATCCGGGATCCAATGAATAATTAATACACTGCTGTTTTATCATTTTAAAATCGTAGTTTAAAACGTTGGCGCAATTATTTATTGCCACTTGCATATAGTGCTTTGAGGTAAAATTTTGTATGCCGAATTTTGAAGCATCTGCTTTTTTAAAAAATTTGGTTAATGGATGATTTTTCAAAAGCAAAGAAAGATATTTCGAAAAAAAATAATTTTTTGCTTTTCTGCGATCTTTCAGCCAAATTTTTTCAAATTCTTCAAAAACTCTAGGAAAATCTTTAAAGGCAAAAGTTTCTCGGAGGGATTTTTCATTATTTCTTGGAACTAATATCCAAGGAACCCGATAACACCAATCTTTTCTCCCTTTTAGAGCTGAAATCGTTATGTATATTTTCTGCCAAATAAATAAGTCCTCTAAACTAAATAAATCTTTACTGTTCTTGGCTGCCGATTCTGCCAGTTCATCGGAAAGAAATTCTTGCTTCGGTGAAAAACCACATCTTCCCAAATAATTATAGCCTCGGACCCAATAAAGACTGACAAATTCTTTTTTTCTAAGAAAGTTTAAACAATCCCCTATTTCCCTCTCATTAAGGCCACCGACTATCACGTGAATAACCCTAGTAACAATATCGAGTTTCTCCAAATTTCTAAAAAGACTTTGTTTTAAATCTATAAAATCTTTTCCGCGCATTTTTCTGTAAATTTTCGGATTTTTTACCGTATCAATCCATGTTATAACATTTCTTATCCCCTTACTTTTTAAAACATCCAAGTAATTAATATCCTGCGCTATCCTGATCCCGTTAGTATTTATAGAGGCTAAATTTCCAGATTTGCTTATAAGATTAATTATTTCGGGCAAATCCTCTCTTAAGGTCGGTTCCCCGCCCATAAGCTGCACAATAATACCTTTATTTTTTATCTTTTTTAGCTGATTTTTGATAACATTCAGCGAAACGTCATTTTTTCTCCCCACACCGGCAGTAGAACATATCGGGCATTGTACATTGCATTTTGAATTAACGGTTAAAACAAAAATTTTTGGCTGCCCTATCTTTTTATTATTATCATTATATAATTTGTCATAATAATCGTGTAATCCTCTATAATACCAGGCATGTTTGGCTATTTTTATCTCAAAATTTCCGTGTTCCGGACACTTTTTTTCCATAAAAACAGAACCTGACCTCTCCGCAATATCAGTTTCCACAATTCTTTTACATACAGGACAGAAACTTTTTGTTCTGTTAAATATTTCCATACCCGCTATTTAATTTTGAGAACCTTATCAACAAAACTTGTATCCACCGCCTTGGAAAAATCCGGGATATCTTTTATTAAACCTTGCGAAAGGGCAAAATTTCCAACGTCCGTTAAATGCTCTAACGTACTCGATCTTGGTTTTATGTTTTCTCCGATTTCTAAAATTTTATCGTTTTTTGAAGAATCATAAATTATAGACTGCTCTTCTTTCGTCTCTTCGGCCACCCATCCGCAAGTTTGATCATAGTTTTTTTGCATATATACTAAAGCTTCCTGCATCGCCTCAACAAATGCCAGAACGGCTTTTGGATTTGCGTCAACAAACTTTCCTCTGACGTAAGCGTAGCATGGAAATCCCGCCTCTTTTTCAGTCTGGCTGATAATTACTCCTGATCCGTTTTTTTCTATTTTTGTCGTCCACGGTTCCCATGGATCACAAGCATCAATTTGATGTAATAATAAGGCCTGCGATTGCTCAGTTACGGCTAAATTTACAAGATTTACATCTTTTAAATCCATCCCGTTATCTTTTAAGGTTTTATAAAAGTAATAATGCGAACCGGACCCAACAACTAAACCGATTTTCTTCCCGGCCAAGTCTTTTACCGTTTTTATTTCTTTTGACTTTTCTTTATCAACAATAATCGCCTGTCTGTATGACTTAACTGTTTCGGCTATGATTTTTACCCCCGCACCAGAGGCAATAAGAGAAACCGCCGGTAAATTCCCCCCGAATCCAGCGTCTAAATTTTCCGATACCATTGCTTGATTTAAAGGAGGACCGGAAAGAAATGAAACATATTCCGGATTGTATCCCCTCTTCTCCAGCAACTTTAAGCGTTTCATTGTCTGTATCATATTAGAGTGAAGAGACCAATATGGTTGATAACCTATTCTAATCACATTATTCTTATTATCTTTATTGGAATTTAATAAATAGCAAACTACCAAAAAAACAACGGCTAAAATAGCAATAACAACACTAACTATTATTTTTATTTTAATTTTTGAAATATTTTTAAACATAATTTATTTAAAAAAATTCAGTATGCTTAAATTATCGCTGGGATGATAACTTAAATCAAACTTAATCTTAAAATAATTTTAATTAATTTATGGCTGAATTCATCCGTTAAAATTTTGCGCAAAACACCCCTTAACAAAATTATACTAGCAATCAAATACTTCTTACCCCCGAGATTTTCGACCGTAGACGACTTCGCATCCATTTAAAAATTCTCTCTCCAAGTCTTTAAATTCAATTTTACAGAAATGTTTTATCCAATCAATTCTTGCTAATTTAAAATCAATTAAGTCTTCTCCTTTGTATTTCGGTTCTTTATCCAAAAGTTTGCCCCACGCCGGAGATCCGGGCAAGGGATAAAACCTTGCAAAAAGGCTTCTGCTTCTTACTTCTTTGGGGAAAAGTTTCAGATATCTTGCCATATTCCTTATATTTTCTTTATTTTCTCCAGGCAACCCGACAATAAAATTCATCCGCGGAATTATATTATTTTTAAACAAGGCAAATGGCAGCTTCTTACTGACCCCTACATTTATTCCTTTATTGATTTTAAAAAGAATTTCCTTATCCAATGATTCCATTCCTAAAATCACTTCATCAACATTAATTTTTTTAAAAATCGGAATGTTTTTCAAAACAAACGGTTCACCTCTTAAATTGATCCTTAAACGAGCCCTGCTTTTAAAAAGAGGAGCAATGTCGCAAAATTTCTTAAACCACTCTTTCGGGTGCAAAAAATCATCGCTGCCATCAAATATTCTTGTGACTCCATATTTTTTGACCAAAAGATTAATCTCTTGCCAAGTTTTCTCGGGAGAAATAACCCTTAACTTCTTATCCATTATGCTGCAAAAAATGCAGCCTCCGGTTTTTTCCCTCCAAAAACACCCGCGATGAGAAATAATATTAGCTGTTCTTTTTGAATTGGGTAATTGAAGATTAAAATATTTTTGAAAATCATTCATTCCGTAATTTATCGGAGAAAATTTGTCTAAGTTTAAAAATTCAATTTGGTTTTCTTCAATTTGACCAGTTTTATCCTGATAAACAAGATTTTTTATCTGCGACAAAGGTCTTTCAGATACATACTCATAAAAAGCTTTTTCACCATCATATTGAATCACGGCATCAACGCAATAATCATCTGATTTTAATCCTCTATTTTTAATAATTTCATTCCTTAATGGAGTGGCGTAATGACCTCCCAATACTACCTTAGCCCCATATTCTTTAGCCAAACGGGCTATTTTTAAAGCCTTCTCATAATTATCAAAACACGGACTTATTCCTACCACATCAAACCTCTCTTTTTTTAGTCTTTTAAAAATATACCGAAAATCGTATAATTGCCCGTCAATTATTTCTATAACAACGCCGAAAAACGCTTCTTTTAAATAAGTTGCCAAAAACAATGCCCAAAGCATACTCGTTGGACCACTCTGGGTATTTTTATAATAGTTTGTTAACAAAATCGGGGGGGACAAAAGACAAATTTTTTTCTTTCTCATAAATTATAATCTTATCAAAGAACCCTTGGGACGTTTTGTTTTAAAATATCTTTTTCTGATTTTCTGATTATTTCCAAAACACTCGCCTGTCCGAATTTTTGTTTTAAATATCGGATGCAAAAACATTCTGCTCAAAATATCTGTCAACGATTCTTCTCTTATATTGCCGAATGTTATGGGAATATACGGACAAGCCAAAACATCTCCATAGGGAGAAATCGTTATGCTTTTTTTTCTGTAGGCCCCGCAAAGATTTCCTTCAAACATAACAAAATCTTTATATGAATCTTTTAATTTTTCAAGATGCCAAAGATTATTTTTATTTAGTCCTTGTCCTTTATCCTGCCATTTTCCCGCCAATACCGAAGGAATAATCCTTATATAATCTACTCCTATTTTTTTTCCTAATAATATTATTTTTTCTAATTCTCCATTATTTACGCTTTTATTATTTGCGCATGTCCCGATGCAGCATTTTATACCCCCCCGCAAACAATTTTTCATTCCTATTATTGCCGATTTAAAACAGCCCTTAACTCCCCTGGCTGCATCATGTATTCTATCGTTTGAACTATCAATACTCACGGCAACTTTCTTTAATCCGGCTTTTTTTAATTTTTTAACCATAGTTTCTGTCAGAAGAAGACCATTAGTGTTGAGTTGAGGTTCAAAACTTCGTTGATGAGCGTATTTTATAAGAATTAATAAATCCTTTCTTAGGAGCGGCTCACCACCGGTAAACTGAACATGAATTTTCTTTTCTTTTGTCGACTTTTTTAGAACATCCGGCAATTGATTCATTAATTTTATCACCTCAGCAGTCGTTAATTCCTTTCCACTTTTTGAATAATCAGCTACCGCACAATGAACACAATTACATTGGCACCTATATAATAGTCCTATCAAAACGGTAAAAACCGGCGACATTTTAAATTTTTTTTCTAAATTAAAATCGTCCATAAATTTTATCTGCCAAAAAATCTATTAACGCTGATTAATGTCCTTATAGATATCATCTCTTATTTTAATTAACTCACCCGGAGAAACGCCACACTTCACCACCGGAATATTCGTAGTATATTTACCGAAATCTTCAGTCAAAAGCAAATTTTTCTTTCTATACTGCTCATATAACGATTGCGTCGGAAGCGGAGTAAAAAAAGTTATCCTTATGTCCCCTGCCGGAGATTTTGATTTTTTAATGTCTCCGTACAGAATTTTTAAAACCTTTCTGGTCTGCAAAAGCTTTTCTTTGTTGTCTGTCGGATATCCAATCATAAAAAAATTTCTCATATGAATTCCCACAGAACTTGTAAGGCTTAATACTTCCTTTATTTTTGAGAAAACCTGCGTTTCTTTTTTGCCACCAAGCATTCTTAGAGTAGCTTCATCAAAAGTCTCAATGCCATATTGAATTCTTCTGCATCCGGACTCCCTCATCTTTTCCAACAACTCTCTATCCATAAGTCTAGGGGTACACATTGTGCCATAATTAATATCCAGTCTCTCTTTTTTTATTTCATCGCAAAGTGCTAAAACCCTTCCTTTGTCAAGGTTAAAAGTTAAGTCGGTAAAATAAAACTCTTTAGCTCCCATCTTTTGAAGCTCTTTTATCTCTTTAACTACGTTTCTTGGAGACCTCCAAAACACTTTGGTTCCCCATATTTTTTTTGAATCACAAAAAGAACAGCCAAAAGGACATCCTCTTGAATAGGTAATACTTAAAAAGAATTTTTCTTTTACCTGACTCTTAACGCGAAGAGGAAATTTTAAACAGTCCAGATCTTTAATTCTTTCCCTCGGTCGAGTTACTTTTATCCCTCCATCCCAATAAGCGATACCATCCACCTTGGAGACATCTCCGCCGCACCATAATGTTTCTATTAATTCCTTGAATGTTATTTCTCCCTCACCAATAACAGCAAAATCTATATTTTTATCTTCAACTATTTGCGGATATCCGGAGGGGTGACATCCTCCGACAATAATTATGATTTTTGAATTATACTCTTTTACTTTTTTACAAAATCTTTGAGTACTTGGCGCCGCAAAAGTAAAAACAGAAAAACCAATAACATCGGGTTTAAAATTTTTCACTTCTTTCAATATTTTCTCGTCTGGCCCATTTTCCTGTAAAACAATTTTTACCTTATAATCGCCCGCTATTTGGGATCCAATATATTCCAAGCCCAATGGCTCTTGATTAATTTTGCTAGCATAATCATCCGAACGCAGCCCTACCCCGCTTATATATTCTTCTCCGCTTAATTGAATTAATAAAACCTTTTTCATATAATAAATTTTCGGAAAATTATTAATTAGTTTCTTCCCACGTTTTAAACCATCTCTCAAAATAATTTATCACTACAATTCGCCAAAGTATCACGATTTTTCCTTCTGATAAAACTGATCATTCTGTTTCTAGCTAAATTTATTTTTTTAAGATCCGCCTTGCAAAAATCCCTATTCCAATCCTTCATTGATTTAATGAGACTAAAAGAATCCTTCCCTTTGTATTTTGTCTCCTTTTTTAAAAATTCTTGCCAGGCCAAAGACCCGGGATCGGGACGAAAGATTAAAATACTGAACCCGCATTCCCCACCAGTCAAAGAAATCTTTTCCGAAATTGTTCTAATTGCCAAATCCGTTTCCGACAAAGTTTTTGCGTTCTCGCCTGGTCCGCCCAAAATTATATTTGGCATGGGGAAAAGCCCAGCCTCGGCTAAGAGGAAAACTGCTCTTTTATTAATTTCCGGAGTCAATCCCTTTTTAAATCGAGAAAGAATTTGTTCGCTAAAAGACTCTGCTCCTAAAGTTACATATTTTATATTCATTTTTTTAAAAGCTAGAGCGGTTTTAAAATCAATATGAGATGGCCGGACTTCTATTTTAAAAGACGGCTTATTTTTTATGCCGGAAAAATAATCTGAAAATTCCCCAAACCACTCTTTTGACCCCAGAAAATCATCGCCAACCTCATGAATAGTTTTAATCCCATATTTTTTAATAAGAACTTTTATTTCCCGGAAAACTTTTTCTGGCGATCTTAATCTTAGTTTTTTGTCCTGAATGCTGCAAAAAAAACATCTTTTTGATTTTTCAGCCCAAAGACACCCCCTTTGAGAAACGAAAGTAATCGCCCTTCTGAATCTTGGGTCCTGACGAACAAAATAATCATTTAAATTAACCAAATCGTAATTTATAGCCGGTAATTCATCCAAATTTAAAATTTCCACTGGATTTTCCATAATTTGGTTATTTTCACGATAAACCAAATTGTTGATTTTTGAGCTCGGCTTTCCAGCAACATATTCGTAGAAGGCTTTTTCGCCATCATATTGGATTACGGCGTCAACGCAATAATCGTCGGATCCCGGCCCTCTGTTTTGCAAAATTTCTCTTCTTAATGCTGTGGCATAATGACCACCAAGAACAATTTTAGCGCCGCATTTTTTTGCAAAACGGGCTATCTTTAATGTTTCTTTATAATTTATCACCAAGGGACTCAAACCAATAATATCAAATTTTTCATTTCTAATTCTATAAATAATATCTTGAAAATCAATCAAGCTTCCGTCTATTATATCCACTTTAACCACCGGAAGAGACTCTCTTAAATATGTCGCTAGGGCCAAAGACCAAAGCCGGGGCAAGGGAGAAAATTTCAAATTTTTTTCCACCCCCAAAATCGCTCCTTTTATACTAAAGTCATTTATTTTTAATGATGAAGGTGATGTAATTAGCCCTATTTTAATCATCTTATGATTTTACTATTTTTACGTTATTTCTAAGATTAATTTCCGCTCAGAAGACGAAGCACTGATCCCCTTAAAATAATTGTAATTATAGCGCCCAGAGTCAGCCAAACGGCAAATGGCATGTCCACTTTCTGATTTTTTTGAAGATAAAATTGCGGCATTAAAATAATTGCGCCAAACATTAAAGAAAAAATGAATATCGTTTTCAAAACAAATGTTAAAATTTCACCTAATTGTTGATTAGAAAAAATAATAAGATAAATAATCACTAGAAAAAAATAAATATAAATTATTCTATGGTATTTTTTAAGGACAATACTCATTTGATTCCTAAAAACTACCAAACCAATAATTGTCAAAATTGTTAAAAATTTAAGATTAAAAGGAGAAGAAATTTGAAGTTTTTCAATTATTATTTTTATTGTCAGAAAAATAGAAATCAGTATCAGGGCTACGTCCAAAACTGATTTTAAATGAACCCTTGATTCAATAAAAATTTTTTTGAATAAATTTTTTAATCCGGCGACCCTTAGAGTGGGAAAAAATTCTTTTAGAAAATGAATGGCAATAACCGTGAAAAGAAACAGAAAAGCTACTATAAATGTATTAATAAACAGGTTAATCGCCGGGAAAACTTGAATAAAGCTATTGAAATAATACTTGAGTGGCAAAATCCAAGAGAAAACAAAAAATAGCTTAGCATCGCCAGCCGACCAAAGATTAAATCGCCAAAGCACAAAAGTAAGAAAAAATGAACAAAAACTGTTTAATAAAATATTTCCTATTAAATTTGTCCAATTATTTTTGAATAAGGAGTTGGCAAGAACAGAAGAAAAAAATGACCCGTAGCCAGTTAAATTTAAAACAGTAAATATGAGATACGCTCCAAGCCCATAAGATAATCCTAAAATTATCCATTTATTCTTTATTTTTCCATATTTAAAATCCTGATAACTGGTTATGGCGCCAATAAAAAAAAGTAGTGGTAAAAAAAGAATATCGAGAATATCAAAATTCATAATTATTTAAACTCTTCCATCCCAAAAACATCTATATAATTTTTCCATATTCCATCGCATTCCGAAGAAAAAAAACAATTTTTACATTTGGCGATTTTTGTTTTACCGCGTGATATATCCTCGTCCGCATCCTCTATTACTCCTTCTGGCATATTTACTTTCAAATTAAGATTGGTAACTAAACTTTTGCGGTGCAAAGACGCTCTTTTATGATCAAAATTATCAAAAAGACAATTAGGTACGTTCATTATTAAGCATTTATCCAATTGAAGAGACAAAGCCAACTGAGCCGCCTCCCTGATATAGGGAATCGCTTCCGATATTTTAATACCCAAAAATTTGGCACTTTCTTTCATTCTTCCTGTATACATTGGGTAGATCAGAACGAAACTGCTTACCCCTTTAGAAAGCAAAAAATATTCAACAAATTGTGGTAAAAATCTGTAATTTAACCTGTTAATCACGACATCTATTTCGGTTCTAGCGCCAAAGAACTGAACATTTTTTAACCCGTCTATACTTTTTTTAAAACTGCCGGGAACCATTGTAAGTTTATCATGAATCTCTGGCCTATACCCGTGAATGGAAAATTTAAAAAAATTAACACCGGCCGAAATTAGGTCTTTGCAAAAATCTTTATAGCGAAGCATTACACCGTTTGTTTGAATTCTAATGGTCTCAAATCCCAATTTTTTAGAAAATCTTACCAGATCTATTATGTCTTTTCTAATAGTAGGCTCTCCCCCGCCGAAACCAATAACTTTAAACCCCTCTTTTCTAGCTTGGCTTATGTCATTCATTGCCTCGTTTGTATTTTTATTTATAGTTCTCTTTCTCGGATCAATTGAACAAAACAGACAATTGACATTACAGCTATAACCAAGAGTTAATTCATAAACCCGACTCTTGTTACTTTTTCTTGAGTGGGTTTTAAGTTGTAGATTCATTTTTTCGACCATACATATTTTCCACCTATTAATTCCATTTTTATAATACCCGCTTTAATTAACCTATCTGTTACCCTTAAAACCTCTCCTTCAGAACTACAAGAAGCGCAAATTTTTATTCCCTTCGATAATTTTAAAACCTCCTCTGTTGTAATGTTGTTTTTCTTTTCCAATATCTTTAGCATACAAATCTCCAAATCGGTAAAATTACGCCTAACTGGTTTAATAACGGACTCTATGACGCCTTCATCCTTTTTTAAAAACCCCGGACATTCATTAAATAATAAACATGCCCCACATTTTTCTGATTTCGAAAATAGATGATTTTTTCCATTAAAAACAAGGTATTTTTTATAGCCCAATAAAAAACAAATTGGAACTCCGCGTATTTCCAAGTGAATATCCCTTTCTATACAAAAATCCGCTATTTTTTTTAAAGCCAAGTTTATTTTTGGCGAAGAAAAAAAACTGCTTCCACATCTAATTAGCAAGCTCTGAATTTTTTTCTCTTTTATTTCCCGATAAATATTCCTGTAGTTTTTTTTGTCTATAATCAGTTTCATTTGTTTAAAAACGCACGAATCGACTTTAGAAAAATATTTACCTCTTCCTTTGTATTATAAATAAAAA
>JAQTPW010000030.1 GCA_028712565.1 Minisyncoccota bacterium | reverse complement strand
ACACGCTTTCTAGAAATTATCAATTTGGACAAGCCTTGCTTCTTGATGCCGATAAATTGAGAAAAGCAATTAAAGAAAGAAAAATAACCGTTGAAGGTTTTGATAATGCTTTTGCGCTTCAAAAATTAGGGCAAATTCATAAATTGAATTTGCCAATGGTTGAAGAAATTTACAAAGTAATTTACAAAAGAGTTTCGCCGATAAAAATAATTAATAATTTGATCAGATTGGTTAAGGTAACATAAACAGACGGATATGTGTTAGAGCGTTTTTTTGATATAATAAGAAAAGGTCAATATTAGTTAAATAAAAAATATGTCAGGATTTATTGATTTTATAAGGAAACAAGGAGTAGTAGGTTTGGCTGTGGGTTTTATTCTTGGGGGCGCAGTATCAAAGGTTGTATCTGCACTAGTGACCGATATTATCAATCCCATTCTGGGCTTAGCGCTTGGTGCGGCTGGTGATTTAAAAACAGCCGCTGTTAGCGTTGGTTCCGTGAAGATTTTATACGGCGATCTTATCAGTGTTCTCATTGATTTTTTTGTGATAGCGTTCGTTGTTTACTTTGGCGTTAAATGGCTGAAATTGGATAAATTAGATAAAAAGGAATGAAGATATTAGGACTAATTTTTTGCCAACTAGTCGCCAATTAGGCGGTTTTTTGGTATAATAAAACAAGGGTTATTATTTATTATTTTAAAGGTAAAACAAAAGTATGGAAAATACTAATATCGAAAAAAATACGCCAAGAGATGTTTTTTTACATCTTTTGAATATATTTACTTTTTATGCGGCCGTGATTAGTTTTATTACGCTTTATATTGAGTACATCAACGTTCTTTTCCCTGATGTCCTTAATTTTTATTACACAGCCATATCAATGTCCATTCTTACGTCGGCGTGAACGCTTGCCATAGCGGTTCCGGTGTTTTTGCTTATTTCATGGTTGTTGGCAAGAAATTACAACAGAGAATATGCAGACAGAGATTCTAGATTAAGAAAATGGCTTATTTATTTTACCCTTCTGATATCATCAATTACGATAATAATAGATCTTATCACCCTTGTTTTTCATTTTTTTAACGGGGAATTGACCACGCGATTCTTTTTAAAGGTTTTTGTTGTGCTTTTAGTGGCAGCGGCGGTTTTTGGATATTATATCTGGGAGCTTATACGAAAAAATATGAAGTCGAAAATTCCGAATCTTCTGGCTTGGATCGTTTCTTTTATCGCGGTTGTGAGTATTATTTTAGGTTTTTTCATTATTGGCTCTCCGGCAACTCAGAGGAAAATAAGATTTGATGAACAAAGAATAGAAAATCTTCAGACATTGCAGGATCAAATTATTAATTATTGGATACAAAAACAAGTTTTGCCCCCCCAACTTAGCGGACTAGAAGACAGCATTTCAGGATTTATTGTGCCAGTAGATCCCGAAACAAAGTTGCCATATGATTATAAAACCATAGACTCTTTTTCGTTTGAGCTATGCGCAACCTTTAAAACCTCCAGCGATGATGTCGGTATAATTTCAAACAAAGAAAAATCTTCTTCCCGATATGGTTTATTTAAACAAAATTGGGATCATAAAGCAGAAAGAGCTTGTTTCACAAGAACAATTGATCCGCAGTTGTACAAGTCTGAAAAAATGATAGAAAAATTTCCGGTAGCACAATAATAGTGAATCAAAGAATCGTCAAAAGGGTCTTATGCTCGTAAGTCTCACCCGTAGGTTACGACCGAGGGCTACGGCCAGGAGCTATTCCCCCGAGGACGGTTTTTTTGCAGAATGAAGACGAAATATTTTAAATAAATAATTATAAAAACATGGACAAACTTTACGAACAATCAGAAACAGGGTGCTGTTCAAGATTCAATCCCGAGCTTTGGGACGAAAAAGAAACAACTTGGCAAAATAAGTTATTTTTGAAAGACCACGTCAGAAGTTTTTTTCATGTACCATTGAATTTTGGACAGATAATGACGAAAAATATGGAAAAAATAAAAGTAGCCGACGCACTCAATCAAGAATCTCTTATGCTTTCGGACGAAAAATCTCTTTGGGGGGCAGACGTGTATATTGCCATAAGTAAAGAAGTGCCAGGGGCGGAAATGGCAAAAATATCAGGAACTTTTCTAAGTAAGGTTTTTGAAGGACCCTTTCAGAATATCGGGAAATGGGTGAAAGAAATGGAAACTTTTGTAAAATCAAAAGGGAAAGAAGCAAAGAAGACGTATTTTTTTTACACTACCTGTCCCAAATGCGCCAAGTTCTACGGTAAGAATTATATAGTTATATTGGCACAGATTTAGAGACACCATAAAAAGCCGCTCTTTTATTGGAGTCTCGCCCGTAGGTCTATGACCGAGGGCGGTTTTTTGATTTTTCTTCGCTTGCGAGCCATGGATGGACACAGTAAAATAAAAACATATGGATGTTGAAGCAAACAATATTAATTAATAGTTTATAAAAAATCGCTTTTTCTAAATATAAAAATATGAAAAAAGAACAGAATTATAAAATTAAAGACATTAGCTTGGCTGAATACGGCAGAAAGGAAATCATAGTTGCGGAAAAAGAAATGCCCGGACTTATGGCGTTGCGGGAGAAATTCAGGGGAAAAAAGCCGTTCAAAGGAGCGAGAATTTTAGGGAGTTTGCATATGACTATTCAGACCGCTGTTTTGATTGAAACGCTGACTGAACTTGGGGCGGACGTTCGCTGGGTTTCTTGCAATATTTTTTCGACACAGGATCATGCGGCGGCAGCAATAGCCAAAGCCGGAATCTCGGTTTTTGCCTGGAAAGGCGAGACATTGGAAGAGTATTGGTGGTGCACGGAGCAAGCATTTAAATTCAAGGACGGCAAAGGTCCGAATTTGATCATAGACGATGGAGGCGATGCGACTCT
>JAQTPW010000029.1 GCA_028712565.1 Minisyncoccota bacterium | reverse complement strand
AAGTACACAGTATCAGCAGATTCCGCCAATGACGTTTATTGGAATGCGGTTGCCTTCACAGTAAGCGGCAGTCTTGGTAATGGAACAAACCTCTTAACTATTGGTACTGATGCCACAAGCACTACTGCCGATGGTATTTATATCATCGTAGCGGCTGGTGATGATACACAGGCTGTCAGTAATATCAAGCTTTATAATACCGGAACAGGTACGCAAGTTGCTGGTACCTTCACTTATAGGGCTGATACCAATGCTACTGGTTATACGTTGTACTTTGTCAGCACTGCCGAAGAGACAGTTGCTAAAGGCACAACTAAGACCTATGAAGTAAGGGGTGATTTCAACATTAGTAATGCGGGAACATCTGGTTTGGGTTCAATCAGCACGAAGATCTCTGATCTTTCAGCCGCTGTCCAGGCCGGAGCCGCTGCTGCTACAGTTGAAGCAAGTAGCGCTGATTCATTCACAACCACCACAACGACCGCAGAGTCATTTGTGTGGTCTGATGGCAGCTCTGTTGCACCCGTTCATTCTCTTACCTCCCTTGATTGGACTAACGACTGGAAAGTCGCTGGTGTCCCAACAACAACTTTGACATTGAAGTAATTCTGAAACGGACTGGCATCTTCTTCCTTGTGTGAAGATTGCGCCAGAGAAAAATCTAAAACCGCCTCGAAAGGGGCGGTTTTAGATTTCCTGTTTTTCTTTTTGTTTTTTATTCAGTAGGCAGAGACTTAATGAATTTCTCCACATCTGCCTTTGCTTGAGGCGCCATTTTTAAAATTTCCAACGCTTGTTCTTTTGCTATTTTGTATTCTCCTATTTCTTTGAAAACAAAAGCCAGAGATGCATAATATTGAATATTCTTCGGTTCTTTTTCAATCAATTTTTTATAAATATCGACAAGCGGCGGATAATATTTGGTGTCGCCGAATGCTTTCGTTAGCTGCAGAAGTCTTCCTTCCTCCATGGAGCCATAATTTTTTGAGTATTTATTATCTATTTCTTTAAAATCTCCAAGATAAATTTTTGTCAGGTCTTTTAGCCAAAAACATTCTTCTGTTTCCGAATTAAGCTCTATGCATTTATTTGCTTTTTCTTCAGCTTTTTTATATTCACCGGTAAGTAAGTCTGTTTTAATCCACTCAAGATATGTTTCCTGTCTTTTTGGGGACAGTTCCAACGCTTTTTCAAATGCGGTATTTGCTTCTTTGCCAAATTCTTTTACATTACTTGGCTGCAGTTCAATTGCCATATTGAGATAATTTCCCAAATACAGCCAATTGCGAAGATATTCAGGCCTTAATTTTATATTTTCTTTGATAATTTCCAATGCTCTCTGGTTTAATTTTTTGGAATTTTGCGGTTGCTGATCTATGCAGCTTTCCAAAACATACAGATATTTTAGCCGCAGATAGCTATCCAAGAAACTATGATCTTTTATGATTTTTTCCATTATTGATATAGCCTTATCGCAATACTTGGCGTCGCTCTCCGCAATCGCCACATTAATTTGTTTGTTTATCTTCAAAGGTTTGATATTAAAGCTCCAGCAAAACCATAACAAGATTATTCCCAGTACGACAACTACTGGTTTTTTATATCGGCATAAATTAGTTAAAAAATTATTGTAAATTCGTATCCAATTTAATCCGCGTAAATCAGCGTTTTCAGAATCAGCGTAAATCTGTGTTCTCTTGATAAGGAAGAAAGAGAATCCAATCATTAAAAAGAAAATAATATAGGTTGAAACCGTATCAAAAGAGAACGAAAGCGCGATAAGATAGGCCACAAAAGTTGTTTGCACCCCATGCGCCCATATTTTTATTCTTTCATATCTGCGCAAATCAGTTTTATTATCAGCAGAAACCTGTGTTTTTCTAAGTAGGAAAAGTTTCCAAAATAAAGTTCCAATTAGAAACAAAAAGAATAAAAGTCCTAATATTCCGGTCGAAACCGCATATTCAACCAGAAAATTATGAGGTTTGTCCCACCAGCTTGAATGGGATCCCCAAGATCCTCGCGGATCCATTTTCAGCCCCAAAAGTTGCGGATCATAATATTTATCAAACGCAATTGAAAAATTTTCAGGTCCCCAGCCCAAAAATGGTTTCTCCTTTATTGCTTCGAAAGAAACTCTCCAACCGGAAATTCTGTCTGAAAGAGTTTGAAGCGGTGAAAGGGGAGACATCGTCTTTGCCTTGTAGATTAAAAAGCTTAAAGTTTTGTTATTTGGAAATAAAGAAATTTCCGGATTATTTTTTAAGAAATTAATCCCAAACAGGGCTAAAATGCACATTGCTGCAATTGCGATTTTCAGCCATTTTATTTTTCTTGAATAGAAAAATGCAAAAAATAATATTCCGGCAAAAAGACCGGCCATCGGGCCTCTTTTTTCGGCGCAAAAGATAAGAGCAAAAACAAATAATAAAAAGGAAAAAATGTAAAAAAACTTCATTTTTCGGCTTTTTTCCGAAATAAAAAACGAGAGTGGCAAAAAGGTTAAAAGAATTAGATAATTTCCAAAGAAAATTCCTCCTCCCATTGTTGACGGGGTTTGCTCGGGCGCTTCCTTGATGAAATTCAAATGAGTTATTTGATATTTTTGTTCAATCGCGATAAGGGCGGTTAAAACTCCGACGAATAAGGCAATATTCCACAATTTTTTCCATTTTTTCTCATCCTGGATTGATACAAAAGATACAAAAGCAAATATAATATAAAAGAAATAATTAAGGGAGCCGTTTGCGCGGGTGGGGAAGTCAAATAAGCTTTTATACGGATCAACTGAAAAAATAGTTGCCAGAATAAATATAAAAAAAAGTCCGATTAAATAAAAAAATGGATTTGATAGGATATTTTTAAATTTATTTGACCAGTTATTGGATTTGGTTTTTGGAGCGGAGTCTCTGTTTTTATTTAAAATAATTTTAAGAATTAAAGTGAAAGCGAGAATTGCGACAATAATTCTGAAAATCACGGTTCTTCCGAAATCAGAAGGCGAAAACAGGGGGGGGAAATTAACAAGCGGCAGAAAAAGAACGAGTGTTATTCCCGCAAAAAACAACCAATCCCAG
>JAQTPW010000013.1 GCA_028712565.1 Minisyncoccota bacterium | reverse complement strand
AAATATTTAGGAAAGCCGCAATAAAAGCATACGGCACCAATTTAATCTGTTTGTTAAAAGCAAAAAAAAGATTGGAAAAAATCGGCATCGGATGTATGACTAAAACCGAAAAAAGAAGTATCGCAAAAGCCGTAAAGCTTGGAACAAAATCTTGGCCGAAAATGAATCCAAGAAGAGATTTTCCGACGATTAAACCGCCTAAAACAAAGGGGATTGAAATTAAAAGTATAATTCTAACTGTTCCCTCAAAAAGTTTTTTTAATTGTTCTTTTGTTTCGCTTCGCGCGAATCGCGCGAGAGCCGGAAAAGTCGCGGTCGCCACAAGTCCGGAAAAAAAAGCTAAAATTCCCACCAGCCGCTGGGCAACCGAATACAAGCCTATATCGCCGGTGGTTTTCCACCAACCAAGCATTACAATATCAATATTAAAAAGAAAAACACTGGCGAAACCCGCAAAAGCAAGCGGCCAAGCGGCGCTAAGAATCGGCAAAACTTTTTCTTTTGAAAAATCCCTTGCAATATTGAAAATAACCGGCCTTAAAAATCTCAAAATAACGATTACGCCCAAAAAAGAAGCAACGGCATAAGCAACCATAAAAGCAAAGGGGGTGCCGAAAAAATAAAGCGCCATCAAACCCAAAGCCACTATAGCCACATTGGCAACTCCAACCGCTAAGGCCTCAAGTTCCATCCGTTCTTTGCCGCGAAAATAAGCAATGAAAAAATCCCTTAAATCATCGAAAACGATAATAATGGTCACAAGGGGTAAAAGCAGGGTTGCCGCCCTTGCTGTACTTAAAAACGGAGCGATAAAAAGAATGGCAAGCGCGGTAATAACTAAAAGCCCGAACTCTATCCAAAGCGATGTCGAAAAATAACGACTTTCATTTTCCTTTTTTTTTGCCACCTCTCTGGTCAAAAGCCCGTCAATGCCTATGTTTTTAAAAAACACAAAAAGGCCGCCTAGCCCAAGCGCGTAAGAAAATATTCCATAACCCTCGGTTCCTAAAATCCTGGCCGCGTAAAGAACAATAAGCGCCTTAAGAAAACGGCTGCCCGTATTGCCCAAAAAAAGCCATGTAAAATTTTTGGCTATTATTTCCTTAGTTGTTCCTCCGCCAGAATATGAATTGTTAGAAAAAATCATAAGGAATATATTTTTTCCCGCCGGCGGAAAAGAAACCGATAATATTTATAAAAAAAATTAAGAATCGGCCTTGGCGTTAAAAATAAGGGCAGGGCAATATAAAATTCGGGATAAGTCCAATAGAATTTAGCCATCTTAAAAACCTTTGGAGATTTTGAGCCAAAACCCGTCGTAAGGCCCATTGCCCTTTCGACAATAACCGCTCGCCATGCGCGAGCAAATTTATCAGATAATGATTTTTTTATCGCTGATTTATCAAACTTACCCTTAAATCTTTTGACAACCATGTAAAAATTTATCGCGTGAACCTGGAAAGAATCGTACCAGCGCGCCTCCCCTGACGGTTTCGAATCGGAAATAATATAAGGATGACCAATAAAATAATAACGTCCGCCAACGGATATCGCGCCTAAAACAAAAAAGAGGCTCATTAAGCTTAATCCGCTATATTTATGCGCCTCGCAAATAATATCCGAAATATTTTCTTTTTTGATTATAGTTGAAGACATAAAAGCAAGAAGTCCTATGTCTTTTTTTATGATTTCATTTCTATCATTAAAGAATTTATCATTATTATCTTTAAAAGCCGTAATTTTAGGGTTTAGTTTATCGCAAGAATTAACCCATATAAAAGAAATGTCGGCGTTGGCATAAACCAACTCTTTTATTTTTTTTATCATTCCCTCTTCCATCAAATCGTCGCCAAACCAGATCAAATAATCGCCACGCGCTTCTTTTGTTAAAAAGATAATCGCTTCATCAAATCCCCCTTTTTTCCCCTTAAAATAACGAATTGATTTGTGATTATAAGAATCAATAACAGATTTACTTTCCTCTTTATCACTATCGTCACATACGACAATTTCGACCCCAAAATCCTTTATTTGCGGCAAAATACTGTCTAGGGTTGATTGCAATGCGCGCGGTTGATTTTTAGTAGGAATGCAAATACTTAAAAATATTTTTTCGATTTTTGACTTTTTATCCATAGATTTACAAAATTCAAATAATCTTTTTATGATTAGTGTTATTTAAAGCTTTAATTTCTTTCATGTACCATAAAACTGTTTTTTTGATTCCAGTAGAAAGCGATGTCGGGGTTGAACAACCCATTTTTTTAATTATTGAGCTATCTCCTCTCCAGGATTGACCATCAAATACTCTTATTTTATTAGTAAAAACAAGCTTGGGCCTCATTTTCATGGCTAAAACAACGCAATGAGCTAATTCTTTCGTAGTATATAAATTCCCAGAACAAAGATTATAAACTTCCCCTTTATAAAATGCTTTTTGGGCTATTTTTATTATATTTTTTATCTGATCATCAATATAAACCATATCCCGCGCCTGGCTTCCGTCTCCCAAAATTTCCAATTGGTTTGAGTTTGAATTTAATTTATCAATAAAATCATAAATAACCTGTCTTTTCAGGCCGGGTCCGTATGTGGAAAAAATCCTCAAAGAAATAGCGCGGATATTATATTGGCTGGCAAAAGCGAAAACATACCTTTCTGCGGCAAGCTTTGAAACTCCATAATTGGAAAGAGGAATCGTCAGAGAACGGTTTTCTTTTAATTTTGAATCGGCGCATTTCCCATAAACGGTAACTGAAGAAGCGAACACAAACTTTGGTCTTGATTTTAATGATTTTATTTTTTCAAGTAAAAATAAAGTAGCGCCAGCATTCATATTAAAATCATCAATGGGATGCTTGCTGGCAAAATTCAAATCCGCATTTCCCGCAAGATGAAAAATATAATCAAATTTTATTCTATCCAAAAAAGACAATGAATGTTTTTTTGTCAGATCCGATTTAATAAAAACAACACCGGGCTGATTTTCTTTTTTTATCCTGTCTAAAACCCAAACCTTATTATTTACGGCCAATTCCTTAGTTAAGTGGCTCCCAATAAATCCAGTGCCTCCCGTAATAAGAATTTTTTTATTTTTTATTTTCATAAAATAGCCATAAAAAAAATATAAATATCATTTAAAGCAAAATATATTGGTGCCTGAGCATTCTTCGTTTTCAGGAGTGAGCCTATCGGTAATTTCTTTCAAATTAACAGGCTTCAACGTTTCATTATCAATCTCGGATAAATTAAAGCCCAGCTCTTTTAAATTAATGAGATATTGTTCCGGTCTTACTCCAGAAACTTTTTTTAAAGCGATTGGAGCATACTCGGTTATAATTTTTACATTTTTATTTTTCAAAATAATATTTTTCATCCCCTCTAAAGCGAGGTTTTCAGCTCCCTCAATATCCATTTTAATAAGATCTATCCGACTGGGATTATTTTTAAAATATTCATCAAGAGAAATTGTCGTCACTTCAACGGAAACGATCTTTTTTTCAGCTTTATATAAGTCACCGCTCAAACTGCTGAAATGAGAACCAAGATCATTGTAAATAAAAAATTTCTCAAAACCGCCCTTATCCGCAATGCATTTTTTTTCCAAAACAACATTTTCACAATTATTCGCTTCAATATTTTTTTTCAAAATAGAAAACGTTTCCGGTGATGCCTCAAAAGCAAAGACTTTGCCGTTTGGGCCCACTAAATCAGCCAAAAATAAGGTATAAAAGCCGATATTTGCCCCTAAATCCACGACAATATCCCCTTTTTTTACCTCTCTCCTCATAATATCAATTAGGGCTCTTTCTCGAAATTCCGGATTTAAAATGCGCGAATTATCAAATTTATCAAAATAAATTTTTTTGCCGCCCACTTCAACAAAATCGGGTTTTAATCGCGAAAACAAAAAATGATAAAATCCATTGATAAATTTTATCTTCCGCAAACCCAATCCGGAAAATAATCCGCGAATAAATTCAACAACATTAAACAAAACTTTTTTAATTTTCATATTTTATTTACAAAAAATTAATCTAACTCCCCTTATAAGCTTATAAAACCCCGTATTTACTGATAAAGGCAAAAAAGAAAGAAAATTTTTAAAACGATATTTAATATGTTTTCCATTCATTTTTTCGCTTAGAAAAATACCGAACCAATTTTGTAATCCTGCATTTAAAAAATCTTTTCGCGCCTTGGAAAAATGATAATTTAAGGCGTAAGTCATTCCTCTTTCCCTTAAAAATGCCCTACTACTGGCATAATCCCCCATATCTCTTAAAATAGATAATGACTGTTTTTTAAACCCTGTTTTTGCCAAACTCTTAGAAACCTCTAATTGCAGGTACGGAGATGATGGAATCAATTCAGAGGCGCTAAGCAATGCCCGAAATAGCATCGGGGCTTTATTTAATTCCTTGATCTTTCCAGTATTGCACAATAATTTCATCCATTCAAACGCTAAAATTTTTTTCCCCATAGAAAATAATACACACGGGTCATTGCTAAATTTTCTAAAACATACCCTAAGGTTTTTAAAATTTTGCAAACCCCAACTATCCCTGTTCAATTGATTGGGAAAATTTATTACCTCTTTTGTTTCGTATCCAAATTTATTTAATATTAAATCGGGAAAGCCCTTAAAGTGGTTTAATTTTTCTCTATCGTATACTTGTTCCCATTCTTTAATTTTTCCCCCTCTGTTAATAATTGCGTGGTTAGAAACTCCACTAATCTTTTTATATTCCTCTTCGGCTTTTTTTACACTCTCAAAACTTGATCCTTTAATTCCGAAGTTTATTTCTTTATCGGTCCTATTAACTTCAATAAAATCTAATATTTTTTTTAAAACAGGAATGGGATTGGTTTTTATGTCTTCGAACTTAACAGTAAGTAAATTTTCTTCAGAAATCGCCTCCGACCATAAATAATTAAACAAAGCCCATATTTCTGGATACGGCAACCTGGGATGAGGCCAATCTGTGTCAATAGGAACAGGTAAATCATTAAGCATTTCATTAAAATTTTCCCAATTATTTTGAAATCTTTTGAAATGCGAATATATTGCGTCACGACCATCTCTAATAAATAGAATGGTTTTTTTATTTATATTTTTATTATTTGGAAATTCATGACCAAAACGAATTGAGATATCATCTCGAAAAATAAATTTTTTCTTTTTTAATAAAATCGGGCAATGAGTGGAAAAATTCTCTTGTTTTTTTGTAAGAGTATAAGATTGGATATTCTTGTTAAAATCCCAAAAATCTTCTACTTTTTTGCCCAAATAAGTTAAAATACCAACCTCAAGAAAAAAATTTATAAGCCAAGCTGCCCCAGAAGGAAATGGCGATGATACGAATAAAAATTCTTTTATTTTATTTTCTTTTGTAACTGTGCTTGCCTTGGGCATAATTAAATTCATTATTTATAAAAATATTTATTAAATCTCTACTGAAACAACTTAAGCCTACTCCGTCACGCTCCGGATGCCACATTACGCCCATTATTGGCTTTGATTTATGATAAAATCCCTCTATAATCCCATCCTGAGCGACGGCAAAATCAATAAGCTCTGAAGATAATTCTTTCCTTGTAAATCCATCATCATGATAAGAATTAACAATGTATTGGTCGGAAACTTTTATTCTTGCCGTTATAATATTTGAAATGGAAATTTTATGTTTTGTAGCGACATGCTCTACGCTACCGTTTAAATAATTTTTTAGATCTCTTAATACCCCTCCCCCAAAATAAGTATTAATAAATTGAGCGCCCCTACAAATGCCCAAAACCGGTATGTTTTTATTGATCGCATATTTTATAATATTTGCTTCAGTATTATCCCTATCTCTTGTATCAATCCCATTCAAGTCTTTCGTTTTTTCACGGAAGTTAAGCATAATCGAATTTCCTCCAGAAATAATAATTCTTTCTGCCCCACTACTAATCAAATAGTCCTCCACACTCTCCAGGGTATTGGGTATTGGAATAAGATTTAAGCCAAAAACTGAAAAATACTTGCTATATGTTTGTTCTAATGCGTCAAGCACTATATTGTGTTTATCCAACACCATTTTTTGAGTAATAATTGTTTTCATAAATCTGTCAAATCAATAAATCGTACAACACTGCCATTTTTAACCCACATAGTTGATTTTTCATAATCTTCTACTGTATCAAATTCCAACCAACCTCGTTTTATAAAAATAGGGTAAACCTTAAAACCAGAATCGACTATCGCCTTAAGAAAACAGGTCATATAAGCATTTTTAAAATTTTTTGAACGCATCCAAAATAAATCACTGTTATAATATTTATCCCTGTTTAACTTATAATTTTTTTTAAAAATCTCTGCGCCTTTTTTTGAAACCTTGATTATTCCAACATAACGAGCCTCAACGTCTGAAAAACTACAATTAGGATTCCCAATGTCAACAATTTCTCCTCCTTCTCCTAATTTGAAACTTTCTGTATCAATTTTAGGGTTATCCAATCTTGCTTTCCAATAATCTTTATAATCAATATCAGCTGTTACGCCTATGTCAACTCGACTCTTTAAAACTTCTAATAACACTTTTTTTTCATAAATTATATCCGAGTATAAAACTAAAAAATCAGTGTCCATTTCTTGCTCTGCCCGAAATAATGTTTCAACCATATTTGTATTGGCAAAGTTATTATTCGTGTAATATTTAATTCCGCCGAAATTTATTTTATCCGACATATATCCTTTTACTATCACAATATCATTAATTCCGCATTTACGAAGAACTTCTATTTGCCGCTCAATAAGCGTTTTACCAAAAAACCGCAACATGCCTTTAGGTAAATTTTTAGCATACTTGCCTAATCTCGTGCCCATTCCGGCTGCTAATATAATTGCTTTCATAAACTAAAATAGAATATGAACCTTTTTATTAAGGCAATCTATTTCTAATTTCTTGGCATTCTTCCACTTATCGAACATTAAATGCCCACAGCCGATTACTGCGGGAATATTTAATTCCGCCGAACGAATGGCCATATGCGAGTTAGCCCCGCCATAAGCAGTTACTAAGCCCTTAATTCCATGTGAAAATATCCAATCGTAACCCGGATCCGCGCTTTCAATAAAAGCTATTTTTCCTTTTAAATCAAATTGTTTGTTTTTGAACACATTTATTATAGAGACCTCGCCGATAACTTGATTTATTGTAATGAAATTAGGCTCTATTTCATCCAGATAAAAACTAAATACATCGCTTGGATTACAAATGAGATAGGGTAGTTTTATATATTTGCAAAGTTCTTGTATTTTTTTATTCCGCGCTATTTCATTACTTAATATTTCCCGTTCATCGGGTAAAATAACGGTGGGGTATAATTTAGTAAGCGTAGTAATTTCTACGTAAGACATATCGTCTGTGGAAAATCCCAGGGTGTCGCCATACATTTTTATTATTTTAAGTATTTTACTAACACTCTTGGTAAAAATAAACTTAGCATATTCCCTACCCTCAATTACTTCCTTAATAAAAACCAAGAACTGTTCAGCATTAATACTGATATTCTGCTCCCTTAAAAGCTGATTTATTTTTTTTATTTGTTTGTCGGAAAAACGGTAGGGCGAGATATTTTTTATCTTTTTTGATTTTACACTACTATTTAAATCAAAATATTTATTTATATTTTCATCATAACTCTCAGATAGTATGTCGTATGTCCCTGGCCGTAAGTGTCCATATTTCCCAAGAAATTCTTCTATTGAAATTTCTTTCCTGGAAAGTTTGCCAATATCCACTGAAAGTTGATTTACAACGGTATGCAGAGAATTTAAAAAAAGGTTTTTTTCTTGAGAACTTATAATATTCAAACTAACCAAAGAATCAAGAAATTGAACGGCAATAAAGGCGGCCCTGGCTATACCCGCAAAAGGAAGAGTTCCGTAACGCTTACAATCTTCTATTAACCAATAAATTTTATCAATGGAAATCAAGTCCAAAGACAAAAGCTGATTTAATCTCTCTTCTAAAATAAGAACCTTTTTAAAGTCTGCCTTATAAAGGCCATCTTCTTTTATTATATTATTAGTCAGGCTTAGAAGCGAACTTTTAATTTCATCTACTTCCGATTCTGAAAAACCGTTTTTATAAAGTTCTTTGATGCGTTCTGGCAAATCCAATGTATAACAAGAATAAACTATGTCAAATTCAACTTTATCATGGCTTCGGGGCATGGATTTAAGCTTATTCAGATAGAAATTAACCAACTTTTCAGATAAATCATTTCTTAAAACCTTAGGAATAAAAGAGTTAAAATCTACCCGAACATCAATATAAGGATGACCCGCCAACGAAACCATTAATGGGAAACTTCTTAATGCTTTGTAGCCATAATTATCCCTTTGATATGCCCAAATATTATCAGTTATTAATTCCTTATAAAGGGACAAAGTAAGCGGTCTTGGTTTTATTCCAATCATCTCGGCTGGATTCCAGTCAGGCATAATGCCATATAAATTTCCATCGCCGCATAAATCTGAACGAGGCAAGCTCAACTCTTTTATCCTTATAAAAACTTTTTCCAAAACATCGGCGATTTTTTTTGTTTCTGGAATTTTTTTGTTTTTAATGGTCAAGGGCCTTACTTGTAATATATGCGCAACGCCGTCTTTATATAAAAATTCTATGTCCAAAGCGTCCATGCCAAAAAACTTTTCCAACTCCATAGCGGCATTAAAAACCTGATTAATTTTTTTATCTTTAAATGCAATTTTTTTACCCCTAAAAATAACTTGTGTTTTGCTGTTTCTACCGTTTCCGGAAGTAACCGTGTCGGTTTTTCCACTTGTATCATCATAATTTATGGTTATGTACGGCGAGAAAGTGTTAATATCGCGAGTAAAAATTACCCCGCTCATATCAACATTGGAAATAAACGCTTGAATAAATACCTGGTTAGATTTATTAGAGTCTTCGTAAGAAACAATAACTCTTTCTATTGATTTTATTAATAAATTTGGTTTAGTTGAGACGTTACTTTCTGATTTAAAACGACCGGCATTGGAAGATTCTAAAGAATCCTCTGTTAAAGCGCTGCTTCTTATAATTACCGGCCCGTCACCAAAAATTGATTTAATGCTTGAAATAATTTTATCTTTTTTTTCCTTCCAATCACCAACGGTAAATATAAATAATTCATCAACTACGGCCGATTTAATTTTTCCTCTTAATCTTTCTAAGGTTTCCGCTTTTGTTCCAAAGGAAATTTTTTTTGACTGCTTTTTCATTTTCACGATTTTTTATTTATTTACCTTAGCCGTCCATATTCTTGTGGTATAAACCAAATTAAAGCTTTTTATGGCTCCGAATTCTTTAATAATTTTATCGGCTATTTTTTTGAATAAACTTCTTCCATCTTCAGTACCAAAATCCCAATATTTATTTTTTACAGACATCCATGCCTTTATATATTCATCAATTGTTCGCACAACCTTTTGATCTTTCTCGATATAATTCACATCATTAAATAAGCCGCTTGAGAGAATAATATCGGCCTGACCCTCTCGACGCACACCCCTTTGATAATTTGGTACAAATGAAACTATTATATCTTCAATTTTTTTCTGTACTGGATCATTTTCTATATCTCGATGATTCCACATGCAACTGAAATATCCCCCGGCTTTTAAAACTCTATAAGCCTCTTTTAGGGTTAATGATCTGTTTGTCGTATTAAATGACGAACCCATTACAAACCAATCGACAGAATTATTATCAAGTGTTGAACTCTCTCCGGATCCTTTTTTCCACTCAACATCTTGACCCTTAGTTCTTTTTATTCCTATTTCCCTCATTGATTTATTTGGCTCCACAGCTATACATTTTAATCCTCTCTCAAGAAGCATAATCGTCAAATTACCCGTTCCTGCCCCAATATCCGCAACGACATAATCACTGACACTTTTTTTAGCGCCCACGTGCATACACAACTGATTAATTGCACTACCGTCATAATTAGGACGATAAGAATAATATTGTGCTTGATTTGAATAGTCCCACTCCTTTGAATTGCTTTTTGGTGTATTCATATATTTATTTTTTTAATATCAAATTCTTTATGTCTTGAGCGTTTTTTAAGAAAAAGTTTAAATCTTTATTATTTTTAATTACAAAATCGGGTTTCTCCGGAATATCGTACGATTGATTGATTGCGTATGCATCTTTGATTTCTCCATTCAACGCTTTACTATAAATACCTTTTTTATCTCGCGCAATAAGATCTTTTATGGAAACCTCTATATAAACCTCAATAAAATTTTTTATATTTTTTCTATTCCACTTATGAATTTCTTTTATTAAAGAGACTGTTGAACAAATAACTGTCAAATAATGCTCCGCAAGATACTTATTTAACTTGGCGAGCCTCCAAGCATTCAATTTTCTACTCTCCGGATCATATCCCAGATCGTTTCCCATCATTTCTCGAATTACATCCCCATCAACGCGAACGGCCGGGGTAACGTCTTTTATTAATCTATACAACTCATCAGCCAAAACAGTTTTCCCAGCACCAGGAAGACCAGTAATCCATATTACGCATCCCTCTCTTTTTTTAAAAAAAGCATCCATAAATATTAAAATCTTAATAATTTTTCTAATACATCCAATTCTTCATTGGTAAGCTCCGGATTATTTCCGAAATAAAAACTGTGAGAATGTATGAATTCTGCATTGGGCTGACTTCCTGGATTGCTAACGTATTTTCTGTAAAACGGCTGGCGAGCCATATTCCCCGCTATCATTGGCCTGATTTCAACTTCGGCATCTGTAAACTTCTTTTTGTAATCAGCCGCCAGTAATTGATCCTTTAATATTACCGGTATCGCAAAACTTGATACCACGTCCATGTGGCCAAATTTCAAAGCAACTAAATCTTTATTGTTTTCAATAGCCTTATGAAGCCTTATAAAATTATTAAATCTTTTATCCACTATAAAATCCCAATAATTTATTTGATTATTGCCGATAAAGCCGTTAATTTCCGTCGGCCTTAAATTATAAGCAAGATCGTAAAAAGTATATTTGGCAAAAAAATCATCAATGCCATATTGCTTTCTTATTTTCTTTTGAGAATCGGGAGATAAATGCCTATCCCAACCGTGAGATCTGGACATTACAATACTTTCGTATAATTTTTCATTATCGGTGCAAATCATTCCGCCTTCAATTGTTGAAAGATGATGACCGACAAAAAAGGAAAATGTCGAGGCTAATCCGAAATTACCCAATAATTTTCCGTTTATAATAGAACCTAGTGCCTCGCAATTGTCTTCCAATAAAATAATTTTATTTTTCGAGCAAAAATCGGCTATTCCGGCAATATCATCGGCCAAACCCAGGGTATTTGTCAGAAAAAGGGCCTTTATATTCGGCTCGATTTGAAAAGCTTCTTCTAAAGTCCGAATAGAAACATTCAGGGAATTAATTTCGCAATCAACCAAAAACGGCTGAAGGCCAAGCTGGATAATGGGCATAATGTTTGTCGACCAAGTTAGCGCGGAAACAGCAACAACATCCCCCTTTTTTAACTGCCCGCCGTTCAAAAGGGCTTGGATAAGAAGAAGATTCGCGCCACTGCCGCTATTTACGAAAACTGAATATCCTCTCCCTTGTTTTTGGGAAAAATTATTTTCAAACTTCTTGCATTCATTTCCCATACTTAAAAATCGACTCTGCTTAATAAACTCGCAAAGTTTTTCCTTTGTTTCGTTCTCGTGAAGAAAAGTTGATTTCTGTAGTTTAATCATTATAGAAAATTATGATACGTATTGGATTTTACCATGCCATATCTTAGGTTTTTCCAAAAAACGCGTTTAAATCTTTTTTAAAAATAAATCTTCTATTGTCAAAAAAAACTTTATAAATTTCATATAATTTCTTATTTACCCAAAAAGGCATAACCATTATAAATGAGGCGACCCAGCACTCCGGAAAACTCCAATATAACTTAAACATTTTCCAACGCTTACCCCTTGGTGTGTCCCAACCGCCAACCCAACCGACAAGCATGCCTCGCCAAAGACTGGCAAAACTTTTTTTAAGAACTTTTCTTATATTTTTTCTGCCAAACTCTTCAAAAAATTCCATAAAAATATTTCTAAATATCACTCCGTAAACTTCGAATCCAGGGTTTTCGATTTTACCGCTTTTAGTTGTTATTTCTTTTATTTCCAGGGGCGTAGCCGGATAAGCCTCAATAATCGGCCCGCGCAAAAAATAACTTTTTCCCTTGGCGGCTAAAACATATAAAACGATGTAAAGATTGGAAAATAAAGAACCAATGTATCTTTCAGCGCCGCTTAAGGCGGATAAGGCGATTTTTTTTCTAAAAATCGTGGCGGATATAAAACCTAATCCAGTAACATCGCCACCCAATATTTCATCGATGCCGCTAAAAAGGCGATCTTCCAGAATATTAACAGCTAAGGAATTTTGACCGAAAATGTTGTAGTTTGCCCAAATAAAATTTACATCCGGATGATTTTTAATAATTGATAAAACCTTGGCGATACTATTCGAGTTAATGACGTCATCGCCCATCCACCAAATAAACTCGCCGGAAGCTTCTTTTGTCAAATAAATGACGGTACGGTCAATTCCCTCTTTCTTACCCCTAACATATCTAATGGGAAATTTCTTGGAGTATTGCTTTATCAATTCCTCTGTTTCCGAGTTCGTACTGTCATCGCGCACAAAAACCTCAACTTCTGCCGTTATTTGATTGGAAATACTGT
>JAQTPW010000028.1 GCA_028712565.1 Minisyncoccota bacterium | reverse complement strand
TATCGAATGAGTCGTATCGCATTATCATCGCGCATGTCGGCAGGAGGATTGTTGCTCGCGCTCGCCGTGAACGTTCAGGCTGGGCAGAACATCGAGGCGGGTAAAAATAGTAGAGGTTCAAGCCGGCGCCTTTTTGTCTGAAGATGATATTTTCAGGCTCAAGGACGATTTTGGAAGGGGGGGGCCGTTATTAAAAGACTGTAAATTAAATTGTTTTTGTCATTTAACGCGTAGGGCGGAGTAAAATTGAGGCGCACGCGATCCCTTTTTTTGGAAAAAGTATCCAAGTGAAATAATGAAACAATTTTATAAAAAGAGTAAGAATTATGTGTAATCAACATATAGATAGTTGCAAAGATGAAATAGACCTGAGTATCTATTTTAAATTCTTGTTCAAACACAGAAATACTATTTTGGCTGTATTTTTTTTGTGTGTGATACCGACAACTGTAATAAGTTTCTTGTTGCCAAAGATTTATGATGTTTCTATGGATATCAGCAGTGTTATTGAAATTAGAGAGAGCAAAGAACCATTTTTTTTAGATTCCCAGCAGAATTTAAAAACAAAAATAGAGAAAGGCGTATATAATCTTGGAATAATGCGAGCGTTAAATTTACCTTTTTCGGCAAAGATAGAGTTTAAGACTTTGATAACAGAAAGGCCTGATTTAATAAAAATCAGCTTAGAAGAAGAACAAAAAGACATAGCTTTTGGTATGATAATTTTAAATCAGCTTTATTTTGAAATAGCCGCAGAGTACGAAGAAATAATTAAGTTAAAGATGCAAGAGACGCAAGATTTAATATATAAACTTTCTGGCCAAATAGAAAAAAATAATTATTTGATTGAGTTATGCGAAGAAATATACGGCCTATTAGATAAAAGGAGCCGTAGGCTTGAGAATAAGATTGAGAAAAATAAAAAAATCGATATTTTGATTTATTCAGATACGATACGGAAAAACTCTGTTTATTCCGATAAGCTGTATAATCAATATTCCTGTGTATTGTTAGAAAAAAAAATCTTCAAGAAACAGATGAAAGACAAGAGGGTGGAGATAGAAAGTTTAAAAACTAAACTTGATGTATTAAAACTTCGGAGGGAAAGGATTCGGAATGTTGCCCTAGTTGGAACCCTTCATGCAGACTTTCCGGCAGTTAGACCGGTAAAAAAACAATATGTTTTTGTTGCTTCAGTTTTGGGGTTAATACTGGGAATTTATATTGCGTTTTTACGGGAATCGAGGAGTAAGGGGCCCAAGAATTTATAATATGTGGAGAGACAATGAAAATTATTAAATTTGGAAAAAGTACAATTTCTGATCAGGCATCTTGTTACGTAATTGCCGAGATTGGCCATAATCACCAGGGTAATTTGAAAGTCGCAGCAGATATGATAAAAATAGCGGCTTCCTGCGGGGCTCAAGCTGTTAAATTTCAAAAAAGAAATAATAAAACACTTTACACTAAAGCTATGTACGATAAACCATATGATAATGAGGATAGTTTTGGAATGACCTATGGCGAACACAGGGATTTTCTTGAATTCGGTTGGGATGAATATGTGATTTTAAAAAAATGCGCAGAGGAAAACAGCGTTGAATTTATGTGCACCGCTTTTGATTTTGAAAGCGTGGACTTTTTAGAACGATTAGGAATATCAAGTTACAAGTTAGCTTCTGGAGACCTCACTAACCTGCCTTTGATTGAGTATATCGCCAAGCTTAATAAACCAATTTTTTTGTCTACGGGTGCGGCAAATCTGGAAGAGGTGCGGAGGGCTTACGCAACAGTAACTAAGTATCATGACCAGATCTGTTTTCTGCATACAGTCTGTGCCTATCCTGCTGAGTACTCCGATCTGAATTTAAATGCAATCACAACCTTAAAAAGAGAGTTTCCTAATGTTCTAGTTGGATATTCTGGCCATGATAACGGAATTTTGGCAGCGGTTATAGCGCGTATGCTGGGCGCTTGTGTTATAGAGAAGCATTTCACCATTAATCACGCCTGGAAAGGAACGGATCACAAATTTTCCTTGGAACCCGAAGGTTTAAGAAAGCAGATCCGTGATCTTCAACGTTTTGAGCTTTCGTTGGGCGATGGTAAGAAGTCGTGTAAGGATATTGAAGTTTCTGCAAAAATAAAAATGGGGAAAAGTCTTTACGCAAAAAAAGCTTTAAAGGCTGGAACTGTATTGACGAAAGATCATATTGCCATTAAATCACCTGCGGGTGGACTACAGCCGTATTTTTTGGATAAAATTATAGGCATGCGTCTTAAGAAAAAGTTAGCTGAAGATGACATGATTCAAATGGAGGCCCTGATTTGCAATGAAACAATCTCTCAGAAAAAAAATCGCACCGCAAGACCTATTAAAACAACTTAAGAGTATCCGTTTTATTGTTTTTGATTTTGATGGCGTCTTTACGGACAATCGGGTATTAGTGCTTGAAGATGGAAGGGAGGGCGTTTTTTGCTATCGTTCTGATGGTCTAGGAATTGAAATTTTAAGGAAAACAGGTTTTCCTCTTTTGGTGTTGTCCAAAGAAAAAAATCCTGTTGTTAAATATCGTTGTATGAAGTTGCGTTTGTCTTGCAAGCATGGATGCAGCAATAAACTGCGGGTTCTGAAGGAGGAATCAAAAAAACTCAATATTCCTTTATCTCAGGTTGCTTATATGGGCAATGATATCAACGATGTGGAGTGTATCAAAGCGGTGGGTTTGGCTGTAGCTGTGGCGGATTCATATCCAGAGGTTAAGCGTTTAGCAGGCTATGTAACAAAACGCGCTGGAGGATTTGGCGCAATACGGGAATTCTGTGATTTGATTTTAAAAGCAAGGAAAGGTTAAGAGATGAATAATTATTTAGAATCCCTTTTTCAGTTAAAAAATAAAATTGTTGTTGTTACGGGTGCCGCTGGTCAATTGGGTGCAGAATTCGTCCGTGGATTTTTAAAAGCTGGTGCTAAAGTAGCAGCATTTGATATCAATCTGAAAAATCCAAAAGGCAGTTTGAAAAATATTCAATCTAAAGATCTCATTTTGGTGAAAGTTGACATAACGCATAAGGATTCTCTTAAAAAAGGGTTGGCACGTGTTATTTCCTGTTTTGGCGATCCTGATGTATTAGTTAATAATGCTGCGTTGGATACGCCTCCCAATACCTCCAAATTCAATACCGGTTCATTCGAAACATATCCAGAAGAATTATGGGATACTATGATTAAGGTGAACTTAAAAGGCATGTTTTT
>JAQTPW010000027.1 GCA_028712565.1 Minisyncoccota bacterium | reverse complement strand
CGCGTATTTCGCATTCATGGGATTTGGCATTTTTGGAGAGACAACTTCGAAATCATTTCCCAGCCCTTCACCCAATGTTTCTTTCCAGCGTTTTATCTTTAATTTCTCGAAATTTATTTCGTAGGAGTTCAAAAAAGCGAGATAATCCTCGTAGGTCTCGAATGTATCTCCCCCGTGAATAACGACTATTTGTTTTTTTGCAAGTTCGTTCATTTTTCAACTCCTTTTTAAGCAATAAATAAAAGAACGTTTATGTCATTATAGTGAAAATCGAGCCTATGTCAATCAAAAAAATCAACAAAAAACCGCATAAATTAAGCGGTTTTAAACCATTCAGGAGTGCTAAAATGCATCCTTATTTTATCATGAATCGAATATTTTAAAATACAACCTCCTCAATTTTTCCCCCAAAAGACCTTCTAAAAAATATTTTTAAATGTTTTTTCCTATTAATAATACCAAAAAAATTCCGATGACATTCAGTACGTAAGAAATTACTGCAAATTTTCCGAATGATATTCTTTTTGAAGCAACAAGAAGACAAATTCCTATTTCATCGGGCAATGGCGATAGGATTATTAAACTCGCCGCAACCGGCAAAAGATATTTTTTAAAAACCTTTGGAAGAAAATTAAAAACTTTCTTAATAATCTTTTCTTCCGATAGTTTTTCAACTTCATCGGAAAAAGAATTTTTTATTAGTTTAAAAATAATAAAATCGGCAAGTACCGTTCCAAGACCTGCGATTAATCCGGTCAAAATAATATTTTGCTCTTTGGCTAAGATAAACAATATGGCCGTTGCCGGCGCAGCAGTAAATCCATATGCGAACAATATCCCGGTTAAAAAAGAACCAAAGTGACCGACTGATACAAAAAAATCATGAATTGGAATAAAATTTCTTTCTTTGAAAATAAAATATGCCAACAAAATGGTCAAAAATAACAATAAAAATTTCGGGTACTTAAATTTGAATTTTTTGTTCATTTTTAAAGAAAAATTTACCTCAACGTCCATCCGCCGTCAACGATTATTGTCTGCCCGGTTATATAATTAGATTTATCCGAGGCGAGAAAAACAACGGCATTGGCAATGTCTTCAGGCTTTCCCATTCTGGCAAGGGGAATCATCGATATTGTCTGCTTTTGCACTTCTTCATTTGGATTTTGAGCCCCCGGCGTATCAATTGCCCCGGGTAATACGGCGTTAACCGTTATTTTTCTTGGCGCAAGTTCCAAGGCGAGCGCGCGTATCATTCCGTTAACTCCGCCTTTGGAAGCGCAATAATGCACCAATCCGCAGAAACCGACAACTGATGCGACCGAAGAAACATCTATTATCCTTCCGCCATCCGGCATAAAACCTAAAACCTGTTTTGAGCAAAGAAAACTTCCTTTTAAATTGACGCCTATCACTTTATCCCAATCGGCTTCTTTCATTTCCGAAAAAGGAACAAATGGATATATTCCCGCATTAATAACTAAAATATCGACTTTTCCGAATTCCTTTGCCGCGCAATCAAAAAGATTTTTTACCTCCTCGGAGCTGGAAACATCACATTTTTGGCCAATTGCTTTTACTCCCAGTGCTTTTATTTCCTCGGCCACCTTATCGCAATCCGCCTGATCAATATCGGAAACTACGACATTGCATCCCTCTTGCGCTAACGCAACGGCTATTCCTTTTCCGATTCCTCTTCTTGCTCCCGTTACTATCGCTATTTTATTTTCTAAAGATTTCATAATTTTTACTTAATTAAATTATTAACAACTTTAAACTCCTTGTTTCTGTTATTCTACCAAAAAATCGCCCGAATGGCGATTTTATATAATACTAACGACCCGTCTCGAGCTAGCTGTTAATGGCTGGCCTCCTCGAGCTAGAACCGTAACGGATCAAGCCCAGTAAGGAGATTTTAAGTACTTTTATTTTATCATATTGACGGGTCTCGAGCGCGTCTAATTTCTATAGAAAGATGAGGCATTCATCGCACATTTTACGGTCTAAGTAAAAAATCTGAGAACTCCCCGCTACGGAAGAAAAATTAAACGAGAAAGAATAATTGTTCTCCGCATTTTAACAGTATTAAAACCCTGCCACAAAAATAACGTAGTGCAGTTTTATTTTTTCAGTTTATGATTGACTCACCACCTTGTCCAATAATAATCTGCTAATCCGCCTATTCCCCTAGTGGCCAGCTCATTAGCTATCTTTATATATTTTATATCATCTTTATATTTTTTCTTTCTTAACACTGATTTTATAAATTCTTTAGTTTTTGCTGGATATATCTCTTCGGCTTGTTTAAATAATTTTTTAATTAACAATGCTAAGTCATTAAACTCTTCATAAAACTTTTCATCGTCAATGGCTTCAAAAATTTCTAGATTTCCTATTCTCTTCAACGGTGGTAAATCAAATTCTCCTTCATTTTCTTCTTTTTCATTTTTTTCTTTAAGTTTGCAAGCCTGATAATTAAGCAATTTGATCTTACTTATAATATTTTCCCACTGTTTGAGTTTTTCACGAGCTTTTTTTAGCCTTGATTGAGAGTCGAAATAATACGGGGAACCGTAAAAACCTTCACCTAAAAAATTTATCACTTTTTCCCAATCTTTGTTATTGAATTCTTTTAAACCTTGCTCATAATTCAATTTATTTTCTATTTCAAGAATATCTTTCGATATCTCAGAGATATATCTCAAAGCATCTTGATAACAAGGTGAGTCTCCATGAACGGCCTTAAAAGACCTCAAAGCACCTGCTAAATTTTTGACACTTAATAGGTTTATTCCCTTTTCATAGTTGCGTCTATCTAGTTCTTTTTTTTCTTCTATAATTCTCTTCCTTTGATTATTTTCCTCCTCTTCTTTTGCCTTAGAAATTATTTCCGCTATTTTTTTTCGTTCTTCGTCCAAATTTTTTAATTTTTCTTTTTCATTTTTCTCCTTCCTTAGATAATCATCCCACTCTTTATTAGCCTTAATTTGTTTCAATATTGATATCAGCAGCGGAATGCCTAATATGATGCCAAAAAAAACTACTCCCAATTTCCATCCCATTTTACTAAAAAAAACAACAGAAAATAGTATAAAAAAAGAGATTCCCACTATTTCTTCAACTCTCTTCATATCTTCTTGTCTAACGAAATATTAATCTTGTTAACAAATTGAACACTGCTTTTATCAAAAATCATGGTCGTTTAAAATTTTCTTTTACAATAATTTTTGCTGTTTATTTTCTTTTTTATTGTATGTTTTTATCATATCAATAAATAATTTTCTAATAAAACTAATCATTGTGTTGGTCTTTTTAAGTCTTTCTTTACGCCTTCATTTTACCAAAAAACCGCCCAAAAGGCGATTTCTTTATTTTATCCTATCATAGTGA
>JAQTPW010000006.1 GCA_028712565.1 Minisyncoccota bacterium | reverse complement strand
AGCCATCTTAAGCATTGATTTAAATTTAACTTTGGATTCCAAATCGTTTTTCCATAAAACCGGTATTTCTTTTATTTTATATCCGAATTTTTTGGCTAAAATCAAAATTTCCGGGTCAAAAGCAAAACGGTCAATTTTACATTTTGGGAAAATATCTTCTGCCGCCTTTTTTGTAAAACCTTTGAAACCGCATTGCGTATCGGAAATTCCCCATAAATCAATTACTAATTTTCTGAACAATTTAAAACCCTCTCCTAAAATAATCTGCCTCAACCAGGGCTGGGGCGGATCTAAAACTGCTCCCTTTGCGTCTCTTGAACCAATAACTATATCGTAACCCGCTTCAAATTCTGGCCACATTTTTTCAACTTGATCTATAGAAGTGGAGTTATCGGCGTCGGTAAATAATCTATAATCCCCTTTCGCTCCTAACATTCCCTGCCTGACAACATAACCCTTGCCATGATTTTCCACATTCGCAATCAAGCGTAAATTTGCAATTTGCATTTTACATTTCTCAATCACTTCTGCGGTCTTGTCTTTTGAGCCATCAGAAACTACGATTATTTCGTAATCGTAATTTTGCTTTGACAGATATTTGTCAATTTCTTCTAAAGTTTTTGGCAGCCTTTTTTCTTCATTATAGGCCGGGATTATTACAGAAAGATGCATATTTTTTATAATTATAACATTTTAACTGAAAACAAAAAATGGGCACTCTTTAAGAATGCCCATTCGAAGCGAGAAACATCTCGCGTTCAGATGCCTTTTCGCACTTGAATTTGCTTTCTACAATCTTACGAATCTCCTCAAGATTGTAGCCAGCAACCAGCGCTTCCGATAAAGTCAACTCTCTTCGCAGATTTTTTATAACTTCGTCGGTATTAGAACCGATAACTGTTACATACCGGTTCTCAAAACGAAACGAGAATCTGCGAGGAATATCGGTGAAGCTGTCTACTCCCAAAGGATCAGGGGATCCTTTTTTCGGCGCAACACAGATCGCTCGCACCAAAGAATAAATACCAAATGCAAAAATCTTAGCCGGAAACTCAATTATTTTTTTCATTTTGAAATAACCTCCGCACCAAAATATCTGATTAGACTATAACACAAAATCTAAAATCTTGTCAACCCTTCGACGCAACTCAGGGTTGACTCTGAGTGAAAAATTCTTCGGGCTCGCGCTTCTGAATCCAAATAACTGACATTAAGGATTATCATCGAAGAGTCAATACCAAACTGCCGTCTTTTGTTATAGCCACTGTATGTTCAAAATGACAGGATAATGATCCGTCTTTTGTTTCCCAGCCAAAACCATCTTTTGATTTTTTAATATGCCAATCCCCAACTGACACCATGGGCTCTGGACAAATAACCATACCTTCTTTAAATTTTAATTTTGCGTCGCCAAAATATTTCACCTTATCTATTGTCGCCCTATCAAATGAAACAGAATTCAAAATTTCGGGATCTTCGTGAATATTTCTGCCGATTCCGTGGCCGCAAAGCTCGCGAACCGCATTAAACCCTTGGTCTTCAATATATTTTTGAATGGCTTTACTTAAATCCCCAATTTTGTTTCCGGGTTTTATTTGGGAAATTCCAATTTCCAAAGCTCCTTTTGTAACATCAATTAATTTCTGCGCCTCCTTGCTTATTTTTCCAACTGGAACCGTTATCGCCATATCATTATGGAAACCTTTATATTGGATTCCCAAATCCAGAGAAATTATATCGCCTTCTTTTAAAATTCGCGTAGATGGAATTGCATGAACAATTTCTTCGTTTACCGAAGTGCAAAGGCAGGCAGGATAAACTCTTTTGAGCGAGCTGTCATCTGGCACATTGTAGCCCAAAAAAGAGCACGTGCCTCCTGATTTTAAAATCAGGCCCTCGGCCAACTCGCTTAATTCCAAAGTCGTAATTCCCGGCCTGACTTTGCTTTCTAGTTCTTTCATAATTTTTGCCAGGATTTTTCCGCCTTCTGCCATTATTTTAATTTCCTCTGCGCTTTTTAAACTAACCATTTAAAATTTGCTTTAAAATTTTTTCAATATTCTGCTTTAGCTCTTGCGGCGTGCCCGTATTTACTATTGTAAAATCAGCCATTGCTATAGGGCCGCCTTTTTCTAAATTTTCAATTTCAGAATAATCGCGGGCTTTCGCATCTGCTTTAATTAAATTCCTAAATCGCTTTTCATCATCGTTTTTGATGCTCCGGCTTTCCAATCTTTCGTACCTTAATTTCGGCGGGGCAAAAACCGCCAAAATATATAACGAATCGTTGTATTTTTCTTTTAGAATTTTATATTCTGACCAGCTATAAAGGCCGTCCACTACGACATTTGAATTTTTCAAAAACTCGTCTATTTTGGGGATATTTAACTTTGCAAAAGCTCCCATTCCATAATTTTTCCTGAACTCCTCGCGTATCTTTTTTTCATTTTTTTCGCTCACTTCCAATCCTTCTTCTTTAATCTTATCAAGAGTGATTTGGCCAAACCGAAGGTAGGCAAATTCTTTTTTTGCCAATTCGTCGGAAACCAAGCTTTTTCCCGAGCCCGGCATTCCAACAATACAGATAATTTTATTTGGCATAAATGGCTATTTAATAAATTTTAGAACATCTTTAAACACGTCCTCGATAGATTGCTCGCCATTTATTTTTATTAACCTTCCTGTTTTACGATAATAATTTATAACTGGCTGCACATCAGTTTTAAACCAAGCCAAACGATTTTTAGCCGCAGCTACATTATCATCTGTTCTTTTCTCTAATTCGCCCCCGCATTTTGGACACTTTGTCATTTCTTTAAATTTCCCAACAAAAGGAATAATTTCTTTGCAATCTTTGCAAAGCCGGCGCGTTGTTAATCTTCTGATTGCTTCTTTGTTTGAAATGTCAACCAAAAAAGCTTTGACGTTTTTCCCCCATTCAAACCAACCCAAAGCATCGTCTAATAAATTGGCTTCAAAAAGTTTTCTCGGCATTCCGTCTAAAACGATGCCATTTATATTTTTTTTATTTTTTAAATATTCTAGCCTTTGAAACCAAAGATTAAAAATAGCAGAAAGCGGAACCAAACCTCCTGTGTTTAAGATTTTCTTAGTTTTTTTGCCGATAAAATCAGCCCTTTTCGCCCTCGCCCGCAATAAATCTCCGCTGGAAACATGCTCTAATTTAAATTTTTTTATTAATAAATCCGCCTGAGTGCCTTTTCCGGAACCAGATTTTCCCAAAATTATTAAAATTAGAGGTTTTTTCATTTTAAAACTTGAGTTTTGTTAAAAATTTTCGTATTCTCGCATTTGAAGCTGAGCTTGGATTTGACGCATAGTTTCCAAAACAACAGAAACTACGATAAGCAAAGATGTGCCGCCTATTAAAAACTGGAACTGCTCAATTTTAGTTATTCCCTGGATAATTGAAGGCATAACTGCGACCAGTCCCAAAAACAAAGCTCCAATTAATAAAACCCGATTTAAAATAAAATACATAAATTTTGCCGTGCTTTCCCCGGGCCTGATTCCGGGAACAAATCCCCCCATTTTTTGGAGATTTTCAGAAATCGCTTTTGGATCAAAAGTAACGGCGGTATAAAAATAAGTGAATAAAACCACTAAAACAAAATAAGAAATCCCATAACCCCATGGATCTTTTGCAGGATCAAAAAAGGCGCCCACATTCCTAATAATATTTCCGAAAACTCCGCCACCATCTCCCAAAACCGTTCCGATCATTGCCGGAAATAACAAAATAGAAGAGGCAAATATAATAGGTATTACTCCTGCCGGGTTTATATTCAAAGGCAAATAAGTGGAAACGCCTCCATACATTTTCATTCCTCTTATTCTCTTGGCGTAAGAAACTGGAATGTTTCTTCTTGCCTCATTAATTAAGACGACTCCGGCAACAATGATTAAAGACATCGTAAAGAAAAATATATAAGGCAAAATTCCGGAGTTAGACACGTCAATTTGATTTTTCATTTGCACGATTTGGCTCGGCAAGTTGGAGACAATTCCAGCTAAAATCAAAAGGGAAACTCCATTTCCAATTCCTTTTTCAGAAATAAGCTCGCCTAGCCACATTAAAAATATGGCTCCGGCAGTTATGGTTATTATTGAAGTTAAAAACAATGCTGGAGACAAGGCAGGAATCAGGTGGTTTGGCCCCTTTTGGAATAAAGAAAGCATGGCGTATCCCTGAAGAGCAGCCAAAGGAATAGCTGCAATCCTGCAATATTGGTTAAATCTCTGGCGGCCCTGCTCTCCTTCTTCTTTGTATAATTTTTCAAGCTGGGGAAAAATCATAGTTAGCAACTGGAATATAATAGTTGCGGTAATATATGGGCCCAAGCCCAGCATAATTATTGAAACTTTATCCAGAGAGCCGCCGGTAAAAACGCTGTAAAAATTAAATACTTTAAACTGGTCGTAAAAGGCTTGTATATTTTCAAGACTAATTCCGGGCACTTTTATTTGAGCCATTAATCTGAAAATCGCAAAAACGCCCAAAACAAAAAGTATTTTTTTTCTGAGATCAGGCGTTTTAAAAATTAGGATGATTTTATTAAGCCAATTCATAATATTACTTTATTTCGCCTCCTGCTTTTTCAATTTTTTCTTTCGCAGATTTGGAAAAAAGGCAACCTTCAATAATAAGCTTTTTGGCAATCTTTCCTTTCCCCAAAATTTTAACCGCAGGTATCTTTCCTTCTATTCTACGGATTAATCTCTTTTCTATCAATATTTTTGGTGAAATAACCTCGCCTTCATTAAATTTAGTGTCCAAAATTTCAACGTTTAAAACCGCGGGTTTTAATTCCACTGCTTTAAATTTATATCCTCGAAGCTTTGGGTATCTTTTTATCAATTCGCGGATTTCGGGTTTGAACTTCATGCCGCCTCTCGCTTTCTGCCCTTTTGCCCCCCTTCCGCAGTAAAACCCGTGAGCTCCGCCCCTGCCCATTTTTTTGGACATCCTTTGTTTATGAATTGGTCTTAATTCGTGTAGTTGCATGTTTTAATTTTTTAAGCGCGTCTATCGTCGCCATGGCGTTATTTAATTTATTGCTTGTCCTCCCTAAAATTTTTGATGAAATATTTTTGATTCCAGCTAAAGTACAAATAATCCTGACGGTTCCCCCTGCTACCAGCCCCCTCCCTTTTCTTTGCGGCCTAAGCAGAACTTTTGCCGAGCCGAATTTAGCATAAACTTCGTGCGGAATTGTTTCTCCCACTATCGGAACTTCAATCATATTCTTTTTGGCCATTCTTGTTGATTTTTCAACAGCCTGGGCCACATCCAGTCCTTTTGACACACCAATTCCAACTTTTTTTATTTTATCTCCCATTACCATAACAGCCCTAAATCTTAACTGTTTTCCGCCTTTTGTAACTCTGGTCACCCGGGATAAATCCAAAAGCTTTGAGTCGTATTCAGAAAAACCCCTCCTTGACTGCCCCTGCCTGCCAAAAGGCGATGAATTTACCCTTCCCGGCCCTGAACCGGCCCGCTCTGAACGAAAATTTTTATTTGTTGTTTGCTTTTCTTGTTGTTCCATTTTATTTTTTTATTTTTAGAATTTTAATCCCCCTTCCCTTGCTCCTTCGGCTAATGCTTTTACCACTCCGTGGTATTTTCTGTTTCCCCGGTCAAAAACAATTTTTTCGGTCTTATTCTCCAAAGCGGCTTTGGCAATCTCCTTTCCGACCCAATAAGAAACAGCCGTCTTGCCCTTTCTTTCATTTTTTTCTTTGTCTTCAGTTTTTGCAGTTTTTTTAAAATCCGCATCGGAAACAAAAGCTAAGGTTTTGTGGCTTTCATCATTAATAAGCTGGGCGTAAATATGCTGATTTGAAACAAATACGCAAAGCCGAGGCCTTTCTTTTGTCCCAAAAATTTTAGCCCTCACTCTTTTATGTCTTCTAATTTTTTTTCTTTTTTCTTCTAGCATATTGTTATAATAGCGCCCTAAAGCTTTGGGTAGCACCCATAAGATGAAGGGGCGCTAATATGTCGTCCCCCATCGGAGGGACGTCACTTTGCGGCACCTCCTGCTCCAGCAGTTGCCACAACTCTTTTACCAACTTTTCTTCTTATTACTTCTCCAAAATATTTAATACCCTTTCCTTTATAGGGCTCTGCGGGCTTTGCTTTTCTTACTTTTGCCGCAACCTGGCCAACTAATTCCTTATCAATCCCGGAAACAGTAATTACGTTTTTTTCCACTGAAAATTTAATTCCCGCAGGAGCGACAATTGAAAGGGTGTTTATATAGCCCACTTTTAATTCAAGGTCATTTCCTTTTACTGCTGCCCCATATCCCACTCCTTCGATTTCCAATTTTTTTTCATATCCCTTTACCACTCCTTCTGTCATATTAAAAATAAGAGCGCGGGTTAATCCCCAAATAGCATTTGTCCTTTTTGTCTCCATATTTGGCAAGACAAAAATTTTTCCTTCTTTGATTTCAACTTTTACTTCAGGAAGAATTTCCAAAGACAGTTCCCCTTTGGGACCCTTTACGCAAACTTTTGAAAACTTGCCAGAGTTATCTGTTTTTACTTCAACATTTTCCGGTATTAAAATTGGTTTTTTGCCTATTCGTGACATTGTTTTAAAATATCATTAAATTTAATTTACCAAATTTCGCAAATTAATTCTCCTCCCAATTTCTGCTTTTTGGCTTCTTTGTTTGTCAACAACCCCTTTGATGTGGAAATTATCGCCAAGCCATATCCTCCTCTTATGGGCCTTATTTCTTTATTTTTTATATAAATTCTTTGCCCGGGCCGGGAAATCCTTTCTATTCCAGAAATTACAGGAGTTTTTTCTTCATATCTTAGCGTAATTTCAATAACCTTTTTTGTTTTTTTGCCTTTCTTTTCAATTTTTGAAACCAAACCTTCTTTTTCCAAAACCTGGGAAATACTATAGCACAGATTAGAAAAAGGGATAACCACTGTTTCTTTTGAAACAGCTTGGGCATTTTTTATTGAAGTTAATAAATCGGAAATTGAATCGCTCATAGTTTAATATTTACCAAGATGATTTGTTAACGCCGGGAATTAATCCCTTATTTGCCATTTCTCTGAAACATATTCTGCACAAACCGAATTTTCGCATATATGCTCTTTTCCTTCCACATCTAAAACACCTTCTTACAACTCGGCTTTTAAATTTTGGTTTTTTCTTTGATTTTGCAATTTGGGCTTCAGTTGCCATATTATTTTATTGGAAATCCCATTAATTTTAATAAGCCAATCCCTTTTTCTTTATTTTTTGCATTCGTTACTACAGTAATCTCTAACCCAAAAATATTTTTGGCTTTTTCCGGAGACACTTCGGGAAAATTGATGTGTTCTTTTAATCCTATGGTTAAATTCCCGTTTTTATCAAATGCCTTTGAATCAATACCTTGAAAATCTCTGGATCTCGGCAAAGTAATATTTATCAACCTTTCCAAAAAATCCCACATCATCTTTTTCCTTAAGGTAACCGCCGCCCCGATAACCAAACCTTCTCTGATTTTAAAGCTGGAAATTGATTTCTTGGCTTTTTTTAGAATTGGCTTTTGCCCGGTAATCTGAGCTAAATCCTCAGTAATAAATGCTGGGATTTTTTTCTGCTCTTCAGAAGCTTTTCCGGCAACTTCCCTTCCAAAGCCAGTATTCAAAACCGCCTTCTTTATTTTAGGGACTGCCATTGGATTTTTATATCCAAACTTTTCCATCATAGCAGGAATTACTTCTTTTTTATATTTTTCTTCTAATTTAGTTGCCATATTACATTAAATTTATATTTCTTGCGAACATTTTTTGCAAACTCTGTATTTTTTTCCACCAGAAACTTTATAGCCAACTCTTGTGGCCTCTCCGCATTTAGGGCAAACCAGTTTTGCGCAAGCTGCCTCCATAGGAAAAGGAATTTCAACGATTTGGCCTTTTTCTCCTTCTTTTTTGGGACGCTGATGCTTTTTTTTCAAATTAATCCCTTCAACTAAAATTTTTTCGCTTTTTGGATAAGCCGATAAAATCTTTCCTTTCTTCCCGCGGTATTTGCCTGAAATTATTAAAACTGTATCGCTTTTTTTTAATTTCATATATCGATTCTAATATACTAATTGATACTAATTCTACTAATATTACTAATTTTACTATTTATACTAATTCTTCTGCCAATGCCGCGACTTTCGGATATTTTTCTTTTACTTCTCTGGCGACAGGCCCTAATACCCTTCCGCCTTTTGGATCTTGGGTTTTGCCCTCCAAAATTACGCAGGCATTATCATCAAATCTGACATAAGAGCCATCTTGCCTTTTGAATTCTTTTCTCTGCCTGATGATTACGGCGTGCTGGACTTCGTGCTTTTTGACCTGTCTTCTCGGCTCTGCGTCTTTTACAACACCAACAATCATATCTCCAATCACCCCAAAATTCCTTTTGCTGCCGCCCAAAATATGAAAACACTGAAGAGTTTTTGCTCCGGTATTATCCGCGACTTTTAACATTGTTCTTATCTTTATCATATATTTTTTACTTCTTCAGTAATTTCTTCAATCGGCTCCTCTACTATTCCGGCCCCTGAAGCCAATTTGTTAATCACTTTCCATTTTTTATCTTTGGAAACAGGCCGGCATTCTTCAATTTGAACTATATCGCCAATATGATATTCTCCAGTTTCATAATGGGCTTTGTATTTTTTCTGGATCCTGTATCTTTTTTTGTATTTTTTATTCTCTTTTATCCTTTCAACCTTAACTACCACCATTTTTGGCGTTTTGTCAGAAACTATTATACCTTTTAATTGGCGTTTTGGCATATTTTTATTGAATTTGTTTTAACAAAGTTTGAATTCTGGCTATGTCTTTTTTTGTTTGGCGAATCTCCCTGACATTTTTTACTTTGCCAGCAGCCAGATCAAACCTAAATTGCCTTAATTTTTCTCTGCCGTCTTGCAAAAATTTATTTAATTCAGGTTTTGTTTTTTCGCGCAATTCTTTTGCTTTCATATTTATAAAAATTATCCTTTGACAAATTTTGTTTTAACCGGAAGCTTGTCTGCCGCAATTCTTAATGCTTCCCGCGCCACATCTTCTTTTATGCCCTCTAATTCAAAAATTATTCTTCCGGGACGAATCGGAAAAGCATAATGGTCAACCGCGCCCTTTCCTCCTCCCATCGGGACTTCAGAACCTTTTCTGGTTATAGGCTTATCAGGAAAAATTCTGATCCAGAATTTCCCCCCTTTTTTCAAAAACCTAAGGACCGATCTTCTCGCGGCTTCCAATTGGCGCGTAGAAATCAAACTGGTTCCTAAGCTTTTTAACCCATATGCTCCAAAAATCAAATCGGTCCCCCGGGTTTCAATTCCTTGAGATGTGTGCTTTCTCCATTTTCTATGTTTTACTTTCTTAGGATACAACATATTCTAAAAAATTAAAATTTTTCTCCTTTATACATCCAAACCTTGATCCCAATTCTTCCATAAGTGCAGGCCGCTTCAGCCGTTCCATAATCAATATTTGCTCGGATTGTCTGCCTGGGAAGCTGGCCTTTTTGCAACCATTCTGTTCTGCCGATTTCTACTCCGTCTAATCTTCCGGCAGCTTCTATTCTGACGCCTTTTACTTCTTTTTCTGCCATAATTTTTTCAATCGCCTGTTTTAAAACTCTTCTGTAAGGGGTTCTTTTTTCCAGTTGCTGGGCTACTGCTTGAGCTGATAAAGTGGCGGACATCATAGGATTTCTTATTTCCTTTATTTCAAGCTTTAATTCAGGAATTTTTCCATCAATCTTTTTTAATAATTTTTTTTCAATTTCCTTCTTTAATTCTTCTATCCCCGAACCTCCTCTGCCGAAGATAAGCCCCGGCCTTGAAGACGAAATTATTACATTTAGCTTTCCAAAAGATCTTTCTATCTCAATTTTTTCCACTCCGACTCTGGCTAGCTTTTTATCCAAAAATTTCCTGATTTTAAAATCTTCCTCCAAATACGCAGGATACCTTTTTTTGTTTAACCATCTAGAATCCCAATCGGCTATTTCCCTTATTCTAAAAACTTTTGGATGGACCTTATGTGACATATTTATAATTTGTTTAAAAAGTTTGTCTTCTAAAAATTTTCCTTAATACCTTTCCGCCTTCGGACTTCTTAATTTCTTTTTCCGCCTTAAATCTCGGTTTTTCTGGAGTAAACTTCTCTTCTTTTTGGGGCTTTTCATCCTTCTCTAATTTTTCCGCGGACGCTGCCTCGGGCTCTGATGCTCTTTTAACCTCTAATTTTTCTGATTTTTTCGCTTTCTGCGTCTTCCCAAATTCGCTTAAGGTAAGAATAATATGGGAAGTTTTTTTCTGGATTTCATAAGCCGAACCCCGCGCTCTTGGCCTGAATCTTTTGATTTTTGGCCCCTCATTTACTAAAATTTTGGAAATATACAAATTTTCTTCTTCTAATTTTAAATTATTTTTTGCATTGGAAATCGCCTGATTCAATAATTTTAGCAAAACTTCGGAAGACCCCTTTTTGGTAAAACTTAAAATATTCTGGGCAATCCCCACTTTCTTTCCGCGGATTAAATCTGCTACCAATCTGACTTTTCTCGGAGCTATTCTTAAATATTTAAGTTTTGCGACGGCGTCCATAATTATTTTATTTATTTTTTATTTTATTTTTTTGCCGCTGGCTTTGTTTCTACCTGCTTTACTTCTTCAATTTTTGCAGTTTCTTTTGCCGCTTCCTTTGCTTCTAATTCTCTCTGCATTCTTCCTCCATGCCTTGAAAATTTTGTTGTTGGAGAAAATTCTCCCAACCTATGGCCAACCATTTCTTCAGAAACTTTAACGCTAATAAAGCTTTTTCCATTATAAACTCCAAAAGTAAAGCCAATCATTTCCGGGGTGATAGTGCAAGCTCTTTTCCATGTCTTAATAACCTCGCGAGAATCGGGCTTTGTGTTTTGAATTTTCTTTATTAAGCTTGGGTCAACGAAAGGACCTTTTTTTAAACTTCTTGGCATAATTATTTATTTTTTTTCTGCCTTCTTTTAATTATTAATTTATCAGTCCATCTGTTCTTTCTTGTCCGGACTCCCCGTGCTGGCTTTCCCCAAGGAGTTTTCGGAAATGGAAAACCAGTCGATGTTTTTCCCTGGCCTCCTCCATGCGGATGGTCAGGCGGAATCATTGCTGTTCCTCTAACTCTTGGCCTGACTCCCTTTAACCTGTTGCTTCCTGCTTTTCCTAAAATTTCATAAGTATGTTCGGTATTGGAAACCACTCCTATTGTTGCAAAACATTCATTGGGTATTTTCCTTATCTCTCCGGAGGGCAATTCTAAATGGGTAAAATTTCCTTCTTGTGCTACAACTTTTGCCGCAGTTCCTGCCCCTCTTACTAATTTCCCACCCATTTGAGGGACCAATTCTATGTTAAAGATTTCGGTTCCTACTGGAATAGTTTTTAATTTTGTCCTGTTTCCTGTTTTTAATTCTGCAGAATCGGCGCATAATATCTGATCCCCTTCTTTTGAGCCAGCAGGGGCTATAATATATCTTTTTTCTCCGCTCTGGTAATCCACCAAGGCCAAAAATGAAGTCCGGTTAGGGTCGTATTCAATGGCTAAAATTTTTCCGGGAACATTTATTTTTTCCTGTCCGAAATCAACTATCCTGTAAAGCTTCTTTACCCCTCCGCCTTTGTGGCGGACGCTTATTGAGCCCGTAGAAGACCTGCCCGCTCTTTCTTTTAAAGAGATCAATAAATTCCTTTCCGGCTCTTTTTTTGAAATTAATTTTGAATTTTTCATTTTTTATCTTGGCATTAATTCTATCTTTTGCCCTGCTTTAATTCCCACAATAGCTTTTTTATATCCGGATTTCCATCCCAAAGTTCTTCCTAGCCGCCTTTTTTTATCAGGGATATTAATGATATTTACTGAAATTACATCTACTTTATAAATCTCTTCAACGGCGTTCTTTATTTCCTTTTTATTTGTTTTGGAAAAAACTTTAAAAACATACTGGTTTTTTTCGGAAAGGTCTGTGGCTTTTTCGGTAATATGCGGGGATTCTAAAATATTAGCATAAAAACCGGTTGCTTTTTTAGCCTTTTCTTTTGCGGGTTTCTCTTCTGTTTTTTTGTCTTTGATATTTACCTTTTCTTTTTTTTCAAAAACCTGCTTCTTTTCAGTTTTCTTAAAAATTTCTGGAAAAGCCATATTATTTCTTTAAAAACGTTTCCTTTATTACTTTTATGCTCTCTTTTAGAATTATCAAATATCTAAAAGAAAATAAATCCAAGGCATTCAAATCTTTTGCCTGAATAGTTTTTACATTTTTGATATTTCTTGCCGCCAAAATCAGATTTTTATCCATTTTTGGCAAAACAATCAAAGTCTTTTCATCCCTTGAAGGAAGTTTCCCCAAAATCTCCGCCATAACTTTTGTTTTTGGCGTTTCCAATTTTAAATCGTCCAAAACAATTATTAAATTATTTTTTGCCTTATCGGACAAGGCCATAAAAAGTGCGGCTTTTCTCATTCGGTCGGGAATTTCTTTTTTAAAATTTCTTTCATTTGTCGGGCCAAAAACAATGCCTCCGTGCCTCCATAATGGAGATCTTGTAGACCCTTGTCTTGCGCGGCCCGTACCCTTTTGCCTCCAGGGTTTTTTCCCTCCGCCTGAAACCTCTCCTCTATTTTTTGTATCAGCAATAACTTCTCTTTTGTTTCCTATAGAAATCATAACAACCTGATGAGCCAAATCTGGATTCATTTTAACCTCAAAAAGCTCCTTTGGAAGCAAGGCCTCTCCGGATTCTTTTCCTTCTAAATTGTAAACTGCTGTTTTCATTAATTTCTAATAATTTCCAATAATGTCCCTTTTCTTCCGGGGACTGCGCCTTTTATTGCTAATAAATTATTTTCTAAATCAATTTTTGCAATTTTTAAATTCTTAACGGATACTCTTTCCACTCCCATGTGGCCTGCCATTCTCTTTCCAAGAACAACTCTTTCTGGCATGGAAGAGCCAGTGGAACCAGGGGTCCTCAACTCATGTTTTGTACCGTGGCTAGATGATAATCTTCCACGAAATCCGTATCTTTTCACAGGGCCGGCAAATCCTTTTCCTTTTGAAATTCCGGAAATTTTTACCTCATCCCCTTCTTTAAAAACAGAAATATCTATTTTATCTCCAACTTTATATTCTCCATTTTCAAATTCCCTTAACCATTTAAATGGCTTTCCTTTTTGCGGCTTTTTAATTCGTTTTTCTTTTTCAATTTTTTTAAATCCAATTTGTACCGCCGTATATCCATCGTTCTCTTTATTTTTTATTTGGGTCACTTCGCAAGGGCCTGCCTCAACCAAAGTCACCGGAATTACATTTCCTTTTTCATCAAACATCTGTGTCATTCCAACTTTTAAACCTAAAATAGCTTTCATGAAAAAACGGGGCACTAACCCCGTGAATTAAATTCAATTCGGATTAGTACTTGTTCTATTTTTCCGTCATATGACGTACTTAATAGATAGTATACTCATAATAGACAGTATACAAGAAGCCAAATATAATGTCAACCCCGTTAGAGGTTTACTACAGGACGTTGTATTACTTTTTCCAGAGACGAAGTCGGCTTCGCCTTTTACCGGAGATAATACCGAGGTTTTGGGTGAACCTCTAACGGGGTCAACCCCGTTAGAAGAATTTGGACTTTTGCCGAAGCAAAAAGGAAAATAAAATTGTGTCCAAATTACTCTACCGGGTTAGCCAAGTAAGTGATTTTCGACTGGAACGAATTTCAAATTTTTAAAAAATTTGGTCGAAAATCTACTGCCTAGCAACAGTCGAACAAAAAAGTTTTCCTTGAATAAAAAATTCCAAACAGAAAACCGCTTCGCAGCGGTTTTCTTAACTTACATCCAGTAAGACATCTTCGACAAACCCGCCCCCATATGGGGGCGGGTTTAAAATCGCAAAGCGAGTCGAAGTTGCTCTACTGGATTACATTTTAATTTCTATATCCACTCCGGCTGGTAAATTTAAACTCATCAAAGCATCAATTACTTTTTGGTTTGGAGTTAAAATATCAATTAGTCTTTTATGAATTCTCATCTCAAACTGTTCTCTCGCATCTTTATGGACAAAAGAAGATCTATTGACCGTATATTTTGTAATTTCTGTGGGCAAGGGCACAGGGCCTAAAACTTCAGCTCCATATCTTAAAGCGGTCTCAACAATTTGCTTTGCAGAGTTATCAATTACTTTATGGTCATAAGCCCGCAATTTAATTCGCAGCTTTGATTTTACTTCTGTTTCTTCTTTTACTTTCTCTTTTATCATCTTTAAAGAACCTCCCGTTAAAAATCTATTTTATAATTTTTGTCACCACTCCTGCTCCTACGGTCTTACCACCTTCTCTAATTGCAAATCTTTGTTTCTCTTCCATTGCAATTGGAGCAATTAATTTTACTTTCAAATTAGCAGTATCCCCGGGCATCACCATTTCAGTTCCTTCGGGCAAGGTTACGTCCCCTGTTATGTCAGTTGTTCTGAAATAAAGCTGGGGTTTATATCCAGTAAAGAATGGAGTGTGTCTTCCGCCTTCTTCCTTTGTCAAAACGTATACTTCTCCCTCAAATTCTGCATGAGGAGTAATACTCCCCGGCTTTGCTAATATCTGGCCTCTTTCGACATCTTCTTTTTTAAGGCCTCTCAATAAAATTCCAACATTATCTCCTGCCTGACCTTCGTCCAAGGTCTTATTAAACATTTCCAAACTGACTACTGTAGTTTTTATAGTTTGTTTAATTCCCACTAATTCTGCCTCGTCATTTGGTCTAATTACTCCTCTCTCAATTCTTCCAGTAGCTACTGTCCCACGGCCAGCTATAGTAAAGACATCTTCAATTGCCATTAAAAATGGCTTATCAATTTCCCTGACTGGATCTGGGACAAAATCATCAACTGCTTTTACCAAGTCCAAAATAGGTTTTGCCGCTGGATCGTCAAGAGATTTTGCTTCAAGCGCTTTCATGGCAGATCCTCTTATTATTGGAGTTGTGTCTCCGGGAAATTCGTATTTTTTCAAAATTTCTCTTACTTCGCTCTCAACCAAATCAATAATTTCTGGATCATCAACTTGATCACATTTATTCAAAAACACAACCATAGCTGGAAGGCCGACTTGTCTTGCTAACAAAACGTGTTCTCTTGTTTGAGGCATTGGTCCATCAGGAGCTGAAACAACCAAAATTGCGCCATCCATTTGCGCAGCGCCAGTAATCATATTTTTAATATAATCGGCGTGGCCGGGGCAATCAATCAGGGCATAGTGCCTTTTGTCGCTCTCAAATTCAACGTGACTGACAGAAATTGTCAGCCCTCTTGCCTTTTCTTCAGGAGCTGCGTTTAAATCATCAACTCCTTTTGTAGAGGCCTTCATGCCTTTTAGAGCCATTACTTTCAAAATGGCTGCGGTGGTTGTGGTTTTTCCATGGGCAACGTGGCCTATGGTACCAATGTTTACGTGGGGCTTTCCCCTCACAAATTTTTCTTTTTCTGCCATATTTATTTTTAGTTAACAGTTAGCAATCAACAGTCAACAAATTAAATATTAATTATTAGGTTTACTATTTATTGCTTACTGTTACCTGTTTTTTATAGGTATTAATTTATATTATATGATATTTAATTTTGTAAAAATTGTCAATTGTGGATTACTTTCTTTTCCCCTCAACAATTTCTTTCGCAATGCTCGCCGGCACTTCTTCATAATGGTCAAATTCCATAGTAAAAGTTCCTCGGCCTTCTGTCAAGGACCTCAAAGATGTAGCATAACCAAACATTTCAGACAAAGGAACTTTGGAATTGATTATTTTTAAATTTAATCTGTCTTTTGTTTCTTCAATTTTTCCTCTTCTGGCTGACAAATCTCCGATTGCATCTCCAAAAAATTCTTCAGGAACAATTACTTCCAATTTCATTATTGGTTCCAATAAAATTGCGCTTGCCCTTTTGGCAGCCTCCTGCAAAGCAAGAGATCCTGCGATTTTAAAGGCAACTTCCGAAGAATCAACTTCATGGAAAGATCCATCGTATAAAGCCGCCTCCATATCTACCAAAGGATAACCCGCAACTACTCCCTTGTCCATAGCTTCTTTCACTCCTTTTTCAATAGCTGGAATAAATTCACGCGGAATAATTCCTCCTTTTATTTCATCAATAAATTCAAATCCCTGGCCTCTTTCTTTGGGTTTTACTCTCAACCAAACATGACCATATTGCCCTCTGCCTCCTGACTGTTTAATATATTTTCCTTCAGCTTCAGCCTCGCCTTTTATTGTTTCTTTATAGGCTACTTGAGGTCTGCCGACATTAGCTTCTACTTTAAATTCCCTTTTCATCCTGTCTATAATAATTTCCAAATGAAGCTCCCCCATTCCGGAAATGACGGTTTCTCCAGTTTCCAAATCGCTTTTTATTTTAAATGTTGGATCTTCTTCAGCCAATTTTTTAAGGGCGATTCCCATTTTTTCCTGATCGGCTTTGGTTTTTGGCTCAATTTTTACTCCGATTACGGGCTCTGGGAAAGTTATTTTTTCCAAAACAATTGGAGAATTTTCATCGCACAAAGTGTTCCCAGTGGAAGTATTTTTCAAACCCACGGTCGCCAAAATATCACCGGCAAACCCTTCTTCCAAGTCGGTCCTTTCATCAGCATGCATTCTTAATATCCTGCCTATTCTTTCTTTTTCTCCGGTAATTGAATTTAAAACATAAGAGCCTCTAACCAAATGCCCTGAATAAATTCTAAAAAAAGTCAAAGTCCCGACAAAAGGATCGGTCATAATTTTAAATGCCAAAGCTGAAAGCGGCTCTGTATCTTCCGGCTTTCTTTCAACTTCTTTGCCGGTTTTGGGATCAGTGCCTTTAATGGGCGGCAAATCCGCAGGGCTCGGCAAATAATAGACTATTGCATCAATTAACGGCTGGACTCCTATTCTTTTGAAAAGAGATCCCCAAAAAACTGGAAACAAATGGCAGGAAACAGTTGCTTTCCTCAAGCCCGCCTTTAATTCTTCAATTGATATTTCTTTTCCTTCTAAATATTTTTCCAAAAGGACATTGTCTTCAGCTACAATTTTTTCAATTAATTTTTTTCTCCATTCTTGAGCTTTAGCTTTTAAATCTTCGGGAACATCTTCTTCTTTTAAAATTTCTCCTTCTGTGCCTTCAAATTTCAATGCTTTCATTTTTAACAAGTCAATAACCCCGGAAAGATTTTCTTCGGCTCCAATAGGGATCTGCACAGGAATTGCGTTTTGGGTTAACCTTTTAGAAATAGAATCCAAATTCATTTCAAAGTCAGCGCCGACTTTGTCCATTTTATTAACAAAACAAACTCGGGGAACATTAAACTGATCTGCCTGTCTCCATACGGTTTCCGACTGCGACTGGACTCCTGCTCCTCCATCAAAAACAACAACAGCTCCATCCAAAACGCGGAGAGATCTCTGGACTTCAGCAGTAAAATCAATGTGGCCGGGCGTATCAATAATATTTATCTGGTACTCGTCTTTCCCCTCTGGCTTCCAATAAGTAGTGGTGGCTGCTGCCATAATTGTCATTGCTCTTTCCTGGGATTGGACCATCCAGTCCAAAGGAGTTGTTCCTTTTTCCAAAGTTCCTATTTTATGGACCTTTCCTGTATGATACAAAATGCAGGTTGACGTTGTCGTCTTGCCTGCTGAAATATGAGCAATAATTCCTATATCTCTGATTTTTTCTAATGGATAAATTCGAGGCATAAATAAAAATTCCAAATTACAAGCACCAAATTACAAACAAAAACTAAATTCTATTGGCCATTTTTTTATTTTTAATTTGTTTGGGATTTGTAATTTGTGATTTGTGATTTTTCAAACTATTTACCACGCGAAGTGCGCGAAAGCTCTGTTTGCTTCTGCCATTCTATGAGTATCTTCTTTCCTCTTTACTGCCGACCCTGTATTGTTTGCCGCATTAATTATTTCTTCGGCTAATTTTTCCTTAAATGGTTTTCCTTTTTTTGATCTTGCAGCCAATAACATCCAGCGAATTGCCAAAGTCAATCTCCTGTCCCCTTTCACTTCTCTTGGAACCTGATAAGTAGCGCCTCCGATTCTTTTTGGTTTTACTTCCAGCATTGGAGAAGCATTTTCAACTGCAGTTTCAAAAACTTCCAAAGGTTCTTTCTTTGTTTTTTCTTTTAAAATATTAAAAGCGCCATAAACAATTTTTCTGGCGATTGTCTTTTTCCCGCATTTCATGACTTGGTTTATAAATTTTGCAACGGTGACATTATTATAAACCGAATCAGGAGCTATTATTTGTCTTTTTATTTTTTTTGCCATAACTTACTAGATTCTAAATCCTAATTTCTAAATTCTAATTTTTATTTTGTTCTTTTAACTCCATATTTTGATCTTTCCTGCTTTCTCCCCTCTACTCCGGCTGCATCTAAGATTCCTCTAACTATATGATATCTGACGCCCGGCAAATCTTTTACTCTGCCGCCTCTTATTAAAACTATCGAGTGTTCCTGAAGATTATGGCCCTCGCCTGCAATATAAGCCGTAACTTCCGTATTATTTGTCAATCTGACTCTGGCAACTTTTCTCAAAGCAGAATTTGGCTTTTTAGGAGTGACGGTGAAAACTTTCAAACAAACTCCTCTTTTGAAAGGAGAGAGAAAATTCTTTGGCCGATTCTTTTTGGGGTTAAAGCCAAATTTTAAAGCCGGCGTTTTATTGCGCTTTTTAATTTTTTCTCTTCCTTTTTTTATTAATTGCCGAATAGTGGGCATACCCAGTATATCAATCTTGCAGCGAACCCGTAGGTTCGCAACAATTTTTCTTTAAATTATTATAAATATATTTCCCCCAGTAATTTTAAAAAAAGAAATATTTTTCTCCTGCCAATCCGCCCTGGGCGGATTGTGCAAGATTGTATTACTGGGCATATATTTTTCAAAAGAAGAACCTGCTTTTGCAGGATCTTATTTCCGAGATTTTCGAAAATAATTAAATGTCCAAGCTATGCATAAAAATAGCTTAACAAATATAAAAATAAAAGTCAACTATAAAACTGTTAAAATGCAACTGCTAAAATTTGCGACCTGTTATTATAAAATATGAGAAATCTGCAAAAGGCGGCAAAAACATAAAAGCTATTGCCAGAGCCAAGAAAATTCCCAAAAAAGAATATTCTAAAAATCGGAGAAATCTGGATCTGGGAAAAAAGAACATCAAAATTTTTGATCCATCCAAGGGCGGCACTGGAATTAAATTAAATAAACCAAGAAAAATATTTACATATACAATCAATTTTAAGAACAAATAAGGAGTCCCCTGAATTTGGAAAAAACGAATTACCAACCCAAAAATTGCAGCTATCGCAAAATTTGCCAGAGGCCCGGATATTCCCACTTTAATTGATCCATATTTCTGGTCGCGGAGATTATATGGGTTGTAAGGAACCGGCTTTGCCATTCCGACAAAGCTATTGAAAAAAAATAATCCGAATAATGGGACTAAAACCGTCCAAATGGGATCCAAATGTTTTATTGGGTTTAAGGTCAATCTTCCGGAATTTTTTGCCGTAGGATCTCCTAGATAATAAGCGGTCCAAGCATGCAGGTATTCGTGAAAAACCGCTGAAAAAACTATAATCACATAAAGGAAAATTTTAGATAAAAAAACATCTGGCATAAATAAATAATAACAGATCTTTGCAAAAAATAAAACTTATGCTATATTATACCTTGTAAAAATATTTAGTGGAAATTTATAGAAATTGATGGAAACTTATTGAAATTAATTGCAATAAACTTCTACCAATTTCGCAGCCGCAGCTGCAAGTTTCTATAAAGTTCAAAACATATGCCAAAACACTGCACAATCTGCGAAAAAAAATATTCCTTTGCCTGGAGAATAGTAAAACTCAGAGGTAAATATAATCCGACTATTAAACTGAAAAAACGCCCCAATTTGCAATGGGTTAGAATTCCTTTGGGAAATCAAGCCCCTGCCTATAAAGAATTTGCCGGAAAAAGAATTATAGCTTGCACAAAATGCATAAAAGCATTGAGCAAAGGAAATTCTCAAAAACTAAAAACTAAAACACCAGAGAAAACAACTACTCCTACAAAAAGTGGCGTGGCGAAATAAAATCTCTCTGCAGATTTTAAACGCCGTAGCCACGTAAATTTTTTGTAGAAAAATTGTACGTGGCGGGGTGTAGTATACCGGCAGTACGCTACCTTGGGGTGGTAGTAAACCGGGTTCAATTCCCGGCACCCCGAATTTAAAATATTTTTCATCAACCAAAAAATCCTGCTAAATCGCAGGGTTTTTTGGTGGCCCCGTTACCCTTCTAGAAGTTCTTCTGGAAAAAAATTAAAGTGGGAATCTAAGATGTAACCCACGGGTTACAATCATATCCAATTCCCTTAAAGTGCGTTTGTCCCAGAATCTAGCTAGAAAGGTCAGGGTCAATTGTATTTTACCATCCAGCTAAAATCAGTGTCAAGAAAATTCTTTAACAATCTTTTAATGAATTTGTTATTAAAAATTTATAGTTTTAGAGCTGCGGCCATTTGTTTAATTAATGCCACGGCAACTGGAGGAGCTAATAAACTGTAAGATTTTACCCCGTAGTCATCAGAAATTAACCAAGGTTTTTCAATTATTTTCACTTTCTTCGTTTTTTTATCCCACTCATAGCAATATTCCGGCGTGATTTCATAATCATCGACATAGCTTTTAACCTCTTTCACGGGAATCGCATTTCTCAAAAAAATCTTCGGGATCCCGTAAAGCGAAAAGGATTTATCTATCAATTTTTTATCCAAAATCAATCTTTTTTTAATTGGTTTTGTTCCCAGCTCATCCCCTTCTTTTGAAACCATCCTTACCTCTTTGCAAGCGGGATTATCACAAACCAAATAAAATTCCTTTTCATCATATCCGATTTTTGAAGTCGGCAGCAATTTTAAGTTTCTTGAGGTTTTACAAAGAGGACAAACCCTTCGCCATTTTATCCTTTCATCAATTACGCTTTCTGGCACATCGATTAAAATGAAGACATCCGGATCGTCCCTGTAGCCGATTAAATCTCGAAAAAATAAAGAGTAAGAAATTTGATCTAGATCTCTCGGAAAACCATCAATAAAAATTGCCTTCTTTCCCCGTTTTTCTATTTCTCTTTTTACTAAAGCTAGAATCAATTCTGTCGGCAAAAGGGTTTTTGTGCTTCTTTTTTCAAGAGCAGAAATTATTTCTTCAAGAGGCAGCCAGCCTCTGTAATTATTTTTTAGGAAATTTATTAATTCTTCTTTTTTCTTTTTATCTTTTAATTCCCCATCAACTGATCTTATCATGTCCCCAACTGAAAAGTGATCTATTTTGTCAGGGGCTATTATTTCGGCAAACATTTTTGCATAGGTCCCCTTCCCCGAGCTCTTCTTTCCCAAAAGATAGGCAATAAAAGTGTTTTTTTCCAAATAGGCCTTTAGTTTTTCAATTTCAGGGCCGGCTTTCAAATTAAAATATTTTTCTCTTTCTTTCGGATCATTGAGATTAAATTTCTGGTTTGCCCCTTTTGTTTTTGTTTTGAAAATTGGAAATTGGTTTTTCATTTTAAAAAGTTTTGTTGTTAGATAATATTTTTAAATTTTCCCCGTCTGAAATTATTTTAATGTCCCCTTCTTGGTCTGTTCTCATTGTATATATACCATATTTTGCCAAAGCCTCCAATACTTCTTGGTGCGGATGGCCGTACTGATTATTGAGCCCTACTTGGATTATTGCGAATTTCGGGCTGACTGTTTCGTAAAAAATCTCGCTTTTTGCAGTTTTGCTTCCATGATGGGCGACTTTTAAAACATCAGAGTCCAGAAGAGCCCCGTCTTCTAAAACCAAATCTTCTTCAACTGATTTTGGAGTATCTCCCATAAACAAAAAGGCGCTCTTATAGTATCCCATTTTTGCCACGATTGAGGAACTATTAAAATCTGCCACTTCCCTGCCCTCAAAATCCTCCAAAGGGGCTAAAATTTTAAAATAGAGATTTTCCCCGATCAGAATTTGATTATTTTTCTTTAAAACTATAAGTGGAACCTTGTTTTTTTCCAGAAGATTTTTAAATTCCAAAAATTCCGGCCTCGAACTCACAGTTCCATTGGTAACTACAGCGCCCACCTTATAATTTTTTGAAACATCAATTAAACCCAATAAATGATCGGGATCCGGATGGGAAGAAATTATCAAATCTATTGATCTGTCCCAAAAAGGCATTTTCTTTCCCAATTTTTCCAAAACCTTGGAAGAGGGCCCGCCGTCAATTAAAATCTGAAATCCATTTGGAGTTTCAATAAAACTCGAATCTCCCTGCCCCACATCAAAAAACGTAACTTCCAGAAATTTCTGCCCTGATAAATCCAAAACCGCAATCCAAGCGAGAATATTCAGCATAGCTAAAATTCCGAGAAAGATTAAAATAACTTTTTTCTTTTGCATTGATTTTATTATCTTATCAAAGAAATAGCTCATTGGCGAAATAAAAAAGAGGTTATTCTAAAATGGAATATACCTCTTGAAATTAATAGAATAGCTTATTTCTTAATTCAATAAAATCAGTACAGCTCCCAGACCTCCGGTTAAGAAGCCGACAATTTCTAATTTAGATACGCCTTTTCCTTCTTTAAACAGAAATAACCCTACAACCAAAGGTATTGCAACAGTAATTAAACCTTGCAAAGGAACAACTAAACTAACTTTTCCTCCTAATTGATAACTTAAGTATTGGCCAAGAATATTGCCGACTATAAAAAGGCTTAACAAAAGAGTAATTAATATTGTAGTTTTTGATAGAGAATCTGACTTTTTAAAGCGCGTTTCAAACCATAAAATCAAGATGCTTCCCAGAAAAGCTCCGCCATACCAGCCGAGAAGGAATGCTCCTCTGGGCAAACCATTTTGAGTGAAATATTTTAAAAGAAATTGCGCAACTCCAAAAATGGCAACCGCGCTTAAGGTAAAAAATAACCAAACCTTATTAGAAACTTTACTTATACCATTTTCCTTTTTATTGTAAGATCTGCCTAAAAGATACATTGCAAAAAAGCAAAGAGAAATGCCGGAAACCAATTTTAAATTCCAAGAGTCAGCTTCTTCCAGAAACGCCATTGCCAAAGCCAAAGTTATTATATTCATAACCGGAATGAATAAAACAGTTTTGCTTTGGCTGATTCCCTGCGCCTTCCATTGGAAATAAGCTCCAAGGGCGACAAAAAATCCCAATAAAAAAATTAGCGGCTTGAATATAAGTTCTTTGCTGTAAAAAGCATAAAGAAAAACGAGAGGCACGCAAAAAAGATATTGGAAAAAAATTCCCCAACTTTTTTCGCGGAGCTTTTTAGCAGCCAAAGTAATCAGGATAATGCTTGCGGTATTTGCGAATATTGCAATAGATAAAGCTATCTGCCAGTTCATTTATTTTTAGTATCAAAATAGTTATTTAATGTCAATGAATTTACCGATCTATTCGACGCAAAACCGCCCCAGAGGGGGCGGTTTTGGAAAAAATAATTCGTTAGGCTTTTCCCATAATCCGGAACATTTTTGTTCCGCATTTTGGGCAAGTGCCGGTCATAGCTCTTCTCGCTACTCCTCCCTTTCCCTTCATTGAAACTTCTTTTTCATCTTTCATCTCTTTTTTTTCTTTGCATTTTACGCAATATCCTGTTGTGGGCATCGTGATAAATACGAAAAATTGAATAAAATCGACCTTTTAATGAGTTTTACGCTTATTAACAGCTTAGTTCAGGATAGGCCAAGCTGAGATGAGTGTCAAGTCCGTTAGAAATAGCTCGCCCCAAGGGCCCTTCGGGCGCGTGAACGCGGGCGTGATTTCTAACGGACTCAATACCTTTCTATTTTTGGTCTTTATTAAGCTCAATCAATAATTTTTCCAAATCAATGCCGTAATTTTTACAAATTTCTCCAATTTTAAGATTTCCCATCTCCATTTTTGCATAAGGACAGCTCAAACAAGGCAAATTATATTTTGCCAAAATCTTTTCCGCGCCGGGAACTTCCAGAATATCTGATAAAGTTGTATCTTTAGTTATTTTCATAATAAGACTCGACACTAATTTACGAATTGAACACCAATATTACTAATAACTCGACTCTAATATAAGAATTTAACACTAAATTTGCGAATCTTGCAAAGGCCTTCCTAATTTTCCTAGAAATTCTAATCAAGAAAATATGAAATTTAATCTCCTCCTTAAAAGCACCCCCCCATCGTTCGCACGGGTGCTTTCTTTTTTTAAATAGTGCCTTAATTTTAATTTAACAAATCCACTATTCGTGCTATTATTCTTTCAGCAAGGAGGTTTAGAATGAAGAAATTTCAAGGTTATTTAATGATGTCATTAGGGTCATTATTGATAGTTCTTTTAATTCTCTGGTTCATATTTGGTATCCCTCAATTAGTTGAATGGTTCTCACTTCATGGTTTTCAAAGCATAGGATCTCTAAGCATTAACGAATTCTTATCGCTATCGAGCTTAGCTCTCTCTCCACTTATTTACGTCCTGATGGGACCAATTCTTTTCTGGAATGGAATTATAAAATTAAAACATAAATCCTAATTTATCCATACCTATAGCACCTCACCGATCGAGGTGCTTTCTTGTTTTCTAAAGCTCGGCAATAAGGTTTTCAGGTAACTTTCGCAGGCCAGCGTTAGCTGTCCGCAGAGGCAAAGCATGGCCCCCTTTGGGGTTTGCCGCCGAGAATGTAGATAAAAATCCGCGGCTGGGCGGATTTATTATCGGTACCTGAAAACCTTATTGCCGAGCGCCCTCTCTACCCCGCTAACCACCCCCCATCCACCACAACAATAGAACCCGTAATGTAAGAAGATTTTTCAGAAACTAAAAATAAAACAGTATTGGCAATTTCCTGCGCATTTCCCATTCTATGAAGCGGAATCATAGACAAAGTTCCTTCCAAAACTTTAGGATCCATATCAGCCGAAGAAGACATAGGCGTATCAATTGCGCCGGGAGCTATTGCATTTACTCTGATATTATAAGGAGCCAATTCCAAAGCCAAGGTTTTGGTTAAAGCGGCAATTCCTCCTTTTGAAGCAGTATAATGAGCGAGCCCGGACATTCCCAAACCCATTTGCCCCATAGCAACAGAAGCAATATTAATAATAACTCCTGATTTTTGCTTTGCCATTTCTTTTGCGACAGCTTGCGCGCACAAGAAATAACCTTTCAAATTAATATCTAAAGTTCTATCCCATTCTTCTTCGGTCAATTCCAAAAAGGGTTTGAACTGGCAAATGCCGGCATTATTAACCAAAATATCAATCTTTCCAAATTTATCAATTGCTTTTTTAACTAACCCATCAACTTCAGATTTATTAGTAACATCGCATTTTACGGCCAAACCTTCTCCGCCATTTTTCTTTATTTCATCAACAACAAGCTGGCATTCTTCTTCGGAAATATCAGCTACTACAACCTTTACTCCGGCCCTTGCCAAAGTTAAAGCATCTGCCTTTCCCATTCCCCTTCTGGCGCCGGTAATAATTGCGACTTTTCCGCTTAAGCCGCCGCAGCAATTTTTTTCTTTTTCCATAGATTTAAAGATTTAAATTAATAGTTATTAATTTTATTTTTATTCAATGCAGCAATTAATCAGTTTTTTTACCAAATCTCCCATTTTTCCCATAAAACCGCCTTTTTCTTCATCGTGGACATTTAATTGATCATCGTCAATTTTTTTAACATCAGAAACATTTAGCAATTTTAAATTCAACCCCCAGAACAAAGAATACAAATCATAAGCTTTGGAAAAAAGATTTTCGGCCTCTTTTTTGTCTCCTTGACCCAAATATTTAGTTCCTACTTCCATTAACCTCATTGTTGCGGCTAATAAATGCTTGGAAATGCACCAAACTTCGCCCTCGTATTCTTTAATTATTTTTTTTAACAATTCTTTTCTCATTTCCCGGGTTTTGTTCAGCAAATCAAAGTATTCCGATTTCCCGGTTTTGGCTCCCGTGAAGAAAAAATGTTCTTCAATGGAAACCAAATTCATAATAGCTATAGACAAGTCCTCATCGGAAGACAAATCTAATTTCCCTTGTTTTGACTCGTTTACTTTTTTTAAGAACTCTTGAATTTTTTGTTGTTGAGATTCTTCAGCCATAAATTTAAAAAATTAGCAAGTGAAATAAAAAATTAAACTTGCAATTAATAAAAATGAAATTGGTAATACGACTTTTTGGAAAGGAAAATATGATTTTCCCTGATTTTTTTTCTTTAAAAAATTGTTCAGAGCCACCCCAATAGCAAATGCTATACTCCCAATAAAAATGCCAAAAACCAATTTATCAAATCCTAAAAATTTATTAGCAGGCCCTCCAATAATTTTCATCCAATAAAGAGGAACGATTATAATCGCATAGTATAAGGCAAAAACTGAAATTTTTCTGAATAAAAAACGGATATTTTTTTTATCTAACCAATCAATCGTCCAAAGAGCTAAAACAACAATTAAGGCCCCAATCCAGGTGCCTGAAATCAAGTCGGAAATTCCCAACCACCGGCATAACCCTACTCCAATTCCGACAGCTAATCCACAAACAGGACAAGGCATTTTATTTTCCTAATTTTGCTTTAAAAAAATTAATAATATCTTGAGATCCTACAAAACAAGCAGAATTCTCTCCGTTCCACAAAAATGGCACAGACCCGATCAAATCAGACGAAAGGGCACATTTTTCCTGCAAACTCAACATAAGCTTTGCGTTGCATTTATTATAAAATGCCTCCTTTTTAACAAATTGAATTTTTTCTCCTACATTATTAGTTTTTATATATTCATCAACAACCTCGCAATGCGGACAGCCCGAACCATAAAACAAAATCATAGAGCTCGTATCGATTTTACTGATGTCGCAAGAATTCTTCAAAACGATAAAAATTACCCCCGCTGCCACCAATAACACCAACGCAGCTGCAATTAAAATTTTTTTATTCATTTTCATATTTTAATCTTAACAAATTATCCCGCCGCCTACCAGTACCTGCCCTTCGCCCCCTTTCGCCCCTTCGGGGCTTCGGACGGACAAGTAAAAAACAGCTGACTGGCCCGGGGTAACTGCCCGCTGCGGAGAACTAAATTGTACTTTGTACTTTTTATTTTTTGTTTTGTAAATTTTTGCGAAAGTTTCTTTCCCTCGATACCTGATTTTTGTCATAACTTTTAACGGCAACTTCGGCTCTTTGCCAGAAATCCAATTTGCTTCCTTTATTAAAACTTCTTTTTTTAGCAAATCTCCCTCGCTTTTTGATACAAACAAAACATTTTTTCTGGAATCTTTGCCAATTACATAATAAGGCCCTCCGGCCAAACCAATCCCTTTTCTTTGTCCTATTGTATAAAACCAAAGCCCCTTATGCTTTGCAAGGATATTTCCTTTTAAATCCAAAATGTTTCCTTCTTTTGCCTTTAATTTTTTTTCTAAAAAATCATTGATTTTTCCCGGAAGGAAGCATATTTCTTGGGAAGCCGGGGTATTGTAGGTCGGCAATTTAAACTTTTTTGCTAATTTTCTAACTTCCCCTTTTGTTTTGCCGCCTACTGGAAATAAAATGTGCTTTAGCTGATTTTGATCCAATCTCCACAAAAAATAGGATTGATCTTTATTCTCATCTTTCCCTTTCAAAAGAGTATAATTCGAATGATTCGAATCTTTATCCGAATGCTCCGAATATTCGTGGCATTCGGGTTTAATTTGTAAATTCGAATTATTTTTAACTCTTGCATAGTGGCCGGTAGCAATAAAATCTGCTTTTTCTTTTAAAGCGGTTTTCAATAACTTTCCAAATTTTATTTCTTTGTTGCAAATTACGCAGGGATTCGGCGTAATTCCGCTTTTATAATCTTCTAAAAACTTATTGATTATTTCTTTTTCAAATTCCTTCCTCAGATCCAAAATGCGAATCGGTATTTTTAAAACTTTAGCTACTTGTCTTGCTCTTTCTTCCGAATTTTTGGAAAAATTATTTAATTTCATAAAAATTCCCTCCACTTCAAAACCTGCTTTTTTCAAAAGAGCTGCTGCAACAGACGAATCTACTCCGCCGGAAAGGGCGATAATTACTTTTTTCATCTTATTTATTTAAAAATCCGCTGACTATTAGGTCAATTGCTTCTTTTTCAGATAAGCCCCTCATCCTTAAATAAGTCAATTCTTCTTCTGAAATTTTACCAAGGGAAGCCTCATGAGTAAGTTGAGATTCTTTATTTTGACAAACCAATTGGGGGGTTAAAGATATTTTGGCGGTCTTATCTATTAATAATCCTTGGCAATCCAGATGGCCACGAGAAGGAGAAATCGCAAAAATCTTACTAACCGCTTCAATGTCGCTTTTCTCTCTGCCAAGTAAACGCAACCTAACAACTCCCTGCGAGTTCTTTCCTTCCAGAAAGACAGAATCATTTACGCTTATTTTTGACTTTTGCCCATTGATTACAAAATTTAAATTTAAAGAGGAATTTTCCGCACAATGAATTTTGGTTTTTAATTCCAATTTTTCGGGCGGCAAAAGATTTTTATAATTATAAATTAAATGCGAGTTTTTTCCTAAAAAGAATTCGTAATCTGGGCTTACAAAATCTTTTTGTCCCCATTCATGCACATGATTGTATTCTAAAGTCGCCCCTTCTTTTAAAATTATTCTGCCCTTTGCCCTATGAATCCCGTAAAGATTCTTTTCCTTTGCATTACAAACCACATTAGCTCGGGCATGTATCCCCCTTTCAATTACTAATAAATTTTCCAGATCTTGGGAAATTTTAGGGCTAACTATTGTAATGCAAGCAGATAGCGGGAAATTTACTTCTTTTTGCACCCAAATAAAATAACCCTCCTTCGGTTTTTTCCCAAATAATTTTCTAGTCCAAATAAATTTTTCCCAGGCCTCTTTACTGGGTAAAACCTGAATTCCTTCTCCAGAAAAAATATTCTCTATATGGTGGTCAATTTGAAAATAAGTCGCATTTTTTGCATCTTTCATAACCGTATTTTTTAATAGTTTGTAAAACTTTTTTAAAATTATTAGCTTTGCAAGTAATTTTCCCGTCGACCATAACATTTACGAATTTTGGCTTTAGAAAATTTAAGATCTGGCCGGAATGGGTAATTATTAAAATTGACACTCCTTTATCTACTAATTCTTTTTTGATAATTTTTGCGACGAGACCCAATTTTTTAATATCTAAACCCGAATCGATTTCATCAAAAATAACTAATTTTGGCTTTAATGCTAAAATTTGAAGCAATTCGGAAATCTTTTTCTCTCCTCCAGAAAAATCTAAATTAACCTCTCTTTCTAAAAGCTCTTTTCCTTCCTGAACATTAACAGGTTTTTTGGATATTTTTTTTAGCAATTGCGAAAGCTTTATTCCTTTAATTGCCGGCGGGGACTGCCAAACCATCGATAGCCCCAGTTTTACCCGCTTTTCCGGAGAAAAATGAGTAATATCCTTTCCTTTAAAAATAATCTTGCCTTCGGTTACTTTATATTTTGGGTTTCCGGATATTACTTTTGAAAACGTGCTTTTTCCCGATGCATTCGGCCCTAACAAGGCCTGGACTTCTCCCCTGCCTATTCTCAAATCCACTCCGTTTAATATTTCTTTTTCCTCGCTTTTTGCTTTTAAATTTTTTACTTCCAATAAAAATTTTTCCATATTATTTAATTTTAAAAGGCAATTTAAATATCTGGCAGTTTTTGCACGGATAATTTTTATTCAAGGAATAATAAATCTCCCGCCCGGCTTTTTTGCCGGAAATCATTCCGATTTCTTCCAAGGCTCTCAAATGGTGAGAAATAGTGGGTTGGGTTAAACGAAAACAGTCCGCAATTTTTGAGACATTTTGCGGTTTTTCTTTAAGTTCCTGTATTATTTTTACCCGCGTATTTTCTCCTATTAAACCCAAGCAACTCGGACAGATTTTTTTCTTATTTTTTATAGTTTTCATTGACATATAGATATGCATCTATATATTTACCGATTGAAACACTTTTGTCAAGCCAAAACTAAAAAATCGCCGAGATGGCGATTTTCTACCTCACGAATAATCCGCAATAACACCTGCCTTCTTCCTTGATTTCTTTCTCGTGAAAGAAGCACGGGCAAATTAGCTTTTTATCTTCCTCCTTATCCCCCGTCACTCTCCGGCAAGGACAGTATTTTTTTCCAAATTTTTTCTCCCTTTCTAATAAACCTTTAGTAATTCCTTCAACAATTTTTCTATTGGGATTTAACTTAAATCCTTTTCCCTTGGCGTATTCTTCACATTTTTTTATAAAATGTTCCATAGAAATCACAGATTACAATAATTAAGCGAGCCAATTGATTTTTCGGCACATCCCTATTTAAAGCGAGGGGGAAGCTTTTCAACGGAGCACCTCGCAGGCGAGCTGGCATGGTTCCACCTAAGGCGGACAGCGAGCCGAGAGATGAACAAAATTTTCACGCTGGGAAAATTATTGTGTATCCTTGAAAAGCTTTACCCGAGCGCATCCTCCAGCCATTTTTTCACCTCTTCTTCCGGCATCGCTCCGATAAAACTGGCAACAGCCCTCCCCTCTTTGAATAAAATTACAGTCGGTATTTGGGAGATATTGTATTTTTGAGAAGAAATCGGAGAAACATCAACATTTACTTTTGCAAAAATAATCTTATCTGAAAAATCTTTAGCAACTTTTTCTAAAATTGGAGATAAAATACTGCAAGGCCCGCACCAAGTTGCAAAAAAATCAACCAAAATCGGCTTTTCTGCGGCTTTTAATTCTTTTTCAAAATTTTCGTCTGTTAATTCCATATTTTTTACTCTGTTTTTTCAATTGCTTCGTAAGGGCAAACCGTTTCTCCTCCGGATTTTTCCATCTTTTCCTGATTCACAACCTTTGCCTTGCCGTCTTCGCCCAATTCTGTAGCTCCATCGCAAGTAGCTGCGCAAACTCCACACCCTATGCATTTTTCTTTATTTACTTTGTATTTTGGCATATTGTTTATTCTTTAATAAATATTTTCATCAAAATCATTATCGCAATTCCAGCTAAAAATACAATAAAATGGATTAAAGATTTCTTAAAACGCCATTCTTCTTTTATCTGCGGAACAAGGTCGGAAGCCGCAATATAGATAAAAGTGCCGGCAGTAAAAGGCAATAGAAACAAAATATTTTCTCCTATTCTTTTAAACATTAAAAAACCAACAACTCCTCCCAAAATAGCTAAGGTTCCCGAAATAAAGTTCAGAAATAATGCTTTTGTTTTCCCCAAACCCCCGTAAACCAAAACTGCAAAGTCGCCAATTTCTTGGGGAATCTCATGGAATACTACTGCCAAACTAGTTGATATTCCCAGAGGAAAACTGGCAATAAAAGATCCGGCTATTACCAATCCATCTATAAAATTATGAAAGCCGTCAGAAAATAAAATTAAGTAGGAAAATGATTTAATTTCCGGATGCGTCACTGAATGATGGTGGTGCCACTGGATGAATTGTTCAAGGATGAAAAAAATGCAAAACCCGGCAATTAGGAATAAAAAAATATTAAAAATGTAATTTTCTCCTCTTCCTGCCTTGCTAATCGCCTCGGGAAGCAAATCTAAAAAAGCAGCCCCGATCAAAGCTCCCGCAGAAAAAGCAACTAATAAAAGCAAGATTTTATTCAGCAGATTTTCTTTTAAAAACAGAGTAATAGCTCCTATAAAAGAAACCAAGCTGATTAAAAATGTTGCAATAATTATAAAAAAAAGTATGCCCATAAAAGCAGGCTTCAATTTTTAGCTAGACCGACATATCTCGCAAAATTTTTATTCTTTCTGCAATAGGCGGATGAGTAGAGAATAATTTTGCAAACCAGTTTTCATTTTCCTTTCCTTTTAAAGGATTTGCAATATACAAGTGAGCAGTGGAGCTAGAAGCCGAGGGCAAATGATTTTGGTCTTTGGAAATTTTTTCCAAAGCACTGGCTAGTCCTTCAGGATACCGGGTTAAAAGCGCGCCGTCTGCGTCTGCTAAAAATTCTCGCTTCCTAGAAATTGCCAATTGTATTAAAGTAGCCGCAATAGGAGCTAAAATCAAGGCAATAATTCCCAAAACTTGAAGTATACCGCCGCCTTCCTTTGAACTTCGCCTTCTCCCGCCAAAAAAACTTATCCTAAAGAAAAAATTGGAAAGCATGGCAATAATTCCCACCAAAACCACAACAACCGTGCTTAATAATATGTCTTTGTTTCCGATATGAGAAAGCTCGTGGGAGATCACTCCTTCCAATTCGGGTTTATCTAATTTTTCCAAAAGGCCTTTCGTTACAGCAATTACAGCATGGTTTTTGTCACGGCCTGTGGCAAAAGCATTGGGCTGGGGCTCATTAATAATATAAATTTTTGGAAAAGGAAGACCAGACGCAATGCACAAATTTTCAACGGTGTGGTAAAGTTCCGGATTTTCTTCATGTTTTATTTCCTGCGCCCGCGACAAAGATAGAACTATTTTGTCAGAATACCAATAACTGGCAAAACTCTGAATTATACTTAAAATTACTGCAATTACCAAGAAAATCGGATCATTTAGCAAATAGCTGAAAAGCCATCCTACAAAAATAAGGAAAATCACAAAAACAGTAATCAGCAGAAAAGTTTTCTGCGTATTTGACGCGGCATAAGTATAAATTGTAGCCATCGATTTTTAGAATTTAACTTGCACTGGCTCTTTTTGGGCTGCCTCTTCCAGCTCAAAGAATTCCATTTTCTGGAAATTAAAAAGGGAGGCAATAATATTTGAAGGGAAAATTTCTATTTTAGTGTTTAAATCCCTGACATTTCCATTGTAAAATCTTCTGGCTGCCTGAATTTTGTCTTCGGTGTCGGTTAACTCATCCTGAAGTTTTTGGAAATTTTCCGAAGCTCTTAATTGGGGATAATTTTCAGCTACGGCAAACAAGGTCTTTAAGGTTCCGGATAAAGCATTTTCGGCTTCGGCTTTTTCTTTCAAGGTGCCTGCCCCCATAGCGCGCGACCTTGCCTGGGTTACATTTTCAAAGGCTTCTCTTTCATGAGTGGCATAACCCTTAACTGTTTCTACCAAATTTGGAATTAAATCATATCTTCTTTTTAATTGTACATCTATGTCAGACCAAGCTTCTTTCGCCCGATTTTTGAGGGTTACCAAGCCGTTAAAAATGCCGATGACCCAAAGAAATGCGACGACAATTACGCCAATTATAACGTATAAAGCTGTCATATTTTTGAATTAATTTTATTTTACTGCGACCTTTTAATTATATTTAATTTTGAGATGATTCTTCCCGCTTTTTTGTTTCCCGGCTGATAATTCTCCAGTGAAACAAATATAATGGCGCTCCCACTAAAATCATTGCCAAACTCGTTGAGGCATCTCTTTGCCTTTGGGATGTCAAATAATTTATATTTTTAGCTTCTGCCTGGCATTTTGCATAATTATCCAAAAAACTTTTCAGAGTTGCTAATTCATCGGCAGTCAAAACTGTACTAGTGCTGGACTGGTTAACTAAAGGATCCAATTTTGACATAGAAATTGGAAGAGAATTTGAACAAGGGTACTGAATTTGCAATCTCTGTTCGGCATCGGCTTGCTTGAAAATAAACACTTTTAATCCCAAATCAATAAAACGGACGGTCCCAGTTACAACAAGAACCAATCCAATTATTGTAAATAAATAAAGATAAATTGTTCTTACTAAAGGATGTTTTTCCATTACTGTATTTCGTATCTTAAGGTTACATTAACTGTCACTTCTTGGGAACCGGGCTCAATTACTGGAGCTGCGCTTGGCGCGGCTGAATCAAATTTTGCGCTTTCAGCTCCCAAACCGTAATAATACGGCTGATACCCTTCTTCAATTGAAATTAATCTTCCTACTGTAAAGCCGCCAGCTTGGGCAACTTGATCCGCTTTCGTTCTGGCTTGTGAAATCGCCTCATTTCTAGCGTTATTCTCTATGGCTGTCGGATCATCAATAGTAAAGGTTAGCGAAGAAACTGAATTCGCCCCATTTGAAACTACTCCGGAAAGAACATCGCCAATTTTTACAAAATCCCTGATTTTTACTAAAGCAGTTTGCGTTATTGTATATCCTACAATTTCTGCGGGCGGGCAAGGGCTGGGATTTACGCTGCTTAGAGGAGAATAATATCTGCAGTCATAGGTTTTGTATCTTGGCTCTAAATTATAATTCGTTGTTTTTATATCTTTTGCCTCAATGCCCTGCGCCTTTAAGAAATCTATCGCTTTATTTGTTTTATCTGTATTATCTTTTTGCAAAGAGACTATATCTTTGCCGCCTTCTGTAATTATGCTGAATGTAAACTGGGCAATGTCTGGGATAACTGTTATCTTTCCTTCGCCAGAAACAGAGAAACTCCGGTAGGAAGACGGCTGAATGGATTTTGAATAAGTTCCGACATAACTTAAATAGCCTGCCGCAAAAACAAAGATCGCGACAACTATCGCAATCCCTAAATAATTTTTTATTTTATTGTCCATATTTTGCTTATATTAAGATTATTTTTAATTTTATATTGACCTTTCACCATCTATTTAAACATTAATTTTTGAAAAAATAAAGGGCATTCCAGAATTTCTGAAACGCCCTTTAAAAGAGCAATTACCGGTATTTTAGGCGCCTGACGCCCAACTCTTGCTCTAAGGGCCGCCAAACAGCATCAATTTCTCTTCCAGAAAGATGAAGAACTATTTCCATACCGCGGATCATAGCAGAAGGAATTGCCAAAATAGAGTAATCTTTATTCCTTTCACGTGATATCCTTTTTTTGTCTATTAAATGGTCCCGCACCATTCCTCTGTAAATATTCATTGCCTCTTCAAGGTTTCTAACCATAAAAACTCATCTCCTCCTTTTTTAATATCGCAAATTTATTCTATGTTTGCCAAATTAAAATAAAATTAAAAACGCCCTTATGGGCGCAAACCGCGTAGATAAGTTGAATTTTGCTATAGTTCTTTTAAAACTTCCCGCAAATCAAAAATTATATGGTCGGCGCCTGTTGCTTCTGTTTTTTTATTTTTTCCCGGGGCGGCAAAGAGATAAGTTTTGGCCCCGACCATTTTGCCGGCTCGAATGTCGCTTTCATTATCTCCAATCATAATAATTTTTGTGAAATTTGATCCTAAAAGAAATTCCTTCAATGCATCGGCTTTTGCATTTTGCTTTTTTTCTTCCGTGCTTAAATTTTTGTGGGCGTTAAGATAGCCATCTACTCCGGCTATTTTATCAAAATACTTGGCAAAGCCTAATGTTTCAATAAATTTTTCGGCGTGGTCCTGTTTTGAATTCGTTAAAATAATATTCTGGTGCCCCCGCTCTTTTATTTTCTTTAATACATCTTCGGCAAAATCCTGCGCGCTGATATATTTTTTTATTAACTCCCAACCCGTTTTTTGATAGCTGAAAACTTTATTTACCATATTTTGCCACAATTCAGGACTTCCTGCCAGAAAAGCATTCTTAAAATAATCAAACCAGCTCAATCCATACCAATCTAAAACTTCTTTTAAGCTTAATTCCCTGTTTATGCCAAAATCTTTCAACACTAAATTGCAAAGCTCTTGGACGGCCCTTTCATTTCCCTTTTCCAAAGTGCCATGAAAATCCCAAGCAAACAAAATCTTTCTTTCCATAAATTTCTATTAATTTCTATCAATTTCAATTAATTTCCACTTATCTCACCACTTTCAATGGCATATAATAACCTTGCGGTTTTTGGCAAAGCGGACATTTTTCGGGAGCTGAATTTCCTTTATGGATATAACCGCAGTTTAGGCATTTCCATTCAATTTCAGTATCGCTTTGGAATATTTTTCCTTTATCCAGCCGGTCAGTTAAAATATCATATCTTTCAGCGTGTTTTTCTTCTACGGTGCTGATTTTTTGAAATAAATCTGCAATATCATTTTCGCCTTCCTGCCGGGCAACTTTTTCAAATTCCGGATACATCATTCTGTATTCATATTTTTCTCCTTGGGCGGCATTTTTTAAATTTTGCAAAGTATTTCCCAAAGGATGAATGTCATAAGTATTTGTCATTTCAACCGTTTCTTTTATTTTTTCCAATTCTTCCTGGGCGTGGGCTCTTTCATTATCAGCAGTTTCTTCAAAAACTTTTGCTATCCAAACAAAACCTTCTTTCATCGCAATTTCTGCAAAATAAGTATATTTATTCCTTGCCATTGATTCTCCGGCAATGGCTTTTAACAAATTTTCGAATGTTTTTTTCATGTTTTTAAATTTAATAATTATTTTAGCCAAAAAATCGCCCCGAATTATCAAAGGACGACTTTTTGCAAAATTATCTTTTTTTCATTTTCCCTCTTGCTTTCTTTCTTAATTTTCGCATTAACCTCTTTTTTTTCTGCCAAGCCATATTTTTAAATATTTAAATTTATATTTTAATAATCGAACCTTTATTTCGTTTTGCAGCCGCAACCGCATTCAGGAGTACATTTGCAACAATGACAGTAAACAGATTCTTCGCAAGAGCATTTGTCTTCCGGTTTTGTCAGCGGCATGCCGCATTTTTTACATTTTTCTTCTGCCATAATTTTATTTTAGTTAAATTAAATCGACAAGTTTATTATACCATAAAACCGTCCACGGCGCGATTCGCCTGCCAATTTTTATTGATTTGCATTAATTTCTTAAAAAAATTTACAATTCCTTAACATAATCCATATCTATATGAGGCACGCCCCACATATCAAATGGTTTAGAAACCGATTTAAAACCGACGTCTTCGTAAAATTTCTGCGCCTGAACTTGGCTTTGTAACCAGATTCTTGAAGGATTAAGTTTTTTTATCTCTTCAACCATAAATTTGACCAATCCCGTGCCAATACCCTTTTCTCTATATTCTTTTTTCGTCACCATTCTTTCAATTTTTATTTCATTTTTTGCAGTTTCTCTAAGTCTTGCGGTAGAAACAATTTTATCATCAACAACAGCTATAAAATGTTTAGAGATTTTATCATCTTCATCGGGCTCCCAGCCGGGCTGAAAACCTTGTTCTATAATAAATACATCCGCTCGAAGCCGAATAGCATCAATGAATTCATTAATAGTTGATATTTCCTTATATTTTACATCCATATTTTTAATTGCCAGTTTTTGTTGATTTATTTATATTTCCTCTCATATCCTAAAATAGTATTTTTTGTATAAAAAACAAGAGGCAACCTTAAGGCCTCGTCAATTGTAACCCAAACATAATCCGTCCCCTCTCTTTCATCTAAAACTGCGTTTGTATTTTTCGTTTTGCAAAAGTAATCCAAAAAGACAAAGTGTTTTTTCTTATAGAAATTTTTATCGAAAATACATTCCTGCACCTGCAGAAAATTGATATCAAAAACATCAAGTCCGGTTTCTTCTTTTGCTTCCCGTTTTATTGCTTGCTCAAATGTTTCGCCTAATTCTATGTGGCCGCCAGAAATGCTATAATCTCCTCCCCACTTCGGCGAACGCATAAGAAAAATTTTACCTTCTGGATTAAAGATTAAAATTCCGACTACCGGTTCTGGATAAAATTTTTGTTCACTCATATGGTTTATTTTACCACTTCGATAAACTCAGTGTAAACAAAAAAACCATAGTTTTCCACAAATTCTTGCAATTTTGGGGCTTGACCAGCCTTTTTTTATTTTTTATAATGTAGAAATCTCTAGCAGAATAGGAACAATTCCAAGGAATTTATGGAAAAACTTGATTTATCGGGTTTAATTTCCATCAAAACTATATAGCTTGATGATTAGGTCAATTGGAAAAATAATCGAGTAGCACGCGTCTAAGGAAATATTTTTTCCGACGACGGGCAAAAGATTATACCTTCCATAAAGATTGGCTCCTTGGGGCCAATTTTTATTGATTTGCATTAAAATTTTCTTAATTTTTTCTTTAATAGATTTATTAAGCAATCTCTTTTGTATTTATATTTATGAATTAAGAGGATGCAAAAGGCTAATAATAATAGCATATATTCCTCCAACAATCAGTATAGCAAATATAATATTCACAATTAATCTCACTTTTTTATTCTCGGGTCTTTCTATGCCACCTCTTTTTCCTATTGAGTCAATAATCGCTAAAACTACAAAATATACAATTCCAAACGACAAGATTACTGAAATTGTACTAACAAAAAGAGCATAGAAAAAAGCCGCTGGCGCAGAAAGAGAGTGTGGTTTAATGAAGGAATTATTTTTAATTATCGCATTAGAAATTAAATAAAGTACTACAAATATCAATATCTTTTTCCCATAACTATTATTTTTACGCTGATTATTTTGTTCTACTTCTTTTTCTCCTTCTTCTCCCCAATTATATTTGTTTTTTTCATTCATAAATTTATTTAGTTTTATGCTCTTTTAAAATTATTTATTATGTGTCGCTTTGAAAGTTTATACTTTTACCGATAATCCTTGAATAAAAAACGGAACACCTAAATTATTTTTTATCCATTGTCGTTCTTCTCTGAAACTATAAGCTGTTAATTCTATCCAATCTGGGTTTTTAGGCAATTTACGGATATGACTAAAGTAAACACTGATACCAATATTTATTTTTTGATTTTTATAGTCAAGAATAGATTCTTCTAAAAGATAAGGAAAGAGTAGTTCATTAGGGTCAAGCTCCCAAGTCGCCTTGCCAAAACAATAATCTTTTATTTTTATATGTTCATTTGCTTCTTTATTATTTATTTCTAAATTTAATTTTGTCCAAACAAAAGCTTGAGCATTCGAAAAATTTTTAATAATTATTCTGGTATCCAACAACGATCTATCATAAAGGTCAGTATATTTTTTACTTAAATTATCCCTTAAACCATCACCCTTAAAAGATATAATACCTACGCATATATGAGGACGCGATGTTGTTTCAATCATTTTTTCTGTAGATTCTGACTGACAATAAATAGAAACCATAGGAGGTATTATCGCAATGTAGGGTAGAAATTGAGAAATTCTGGGATTTTCAGGAATAAAAATAAGCACCAATATGATTACTAATACGAATATTACCCCCCAAAAAAATACCGGCTTCATAGGTTTATTTCATTTTCATTATTTTTCTTCTTTTGGAATTCTTTAATTCTGTCTAAGTCATCACCAAAATTACTTAATTTTGCTACTAGTTCCTTCGTATAATTTTCTGTATTATCTCCATTTCCTTTTTCTGCTTGAATATAATTTATTATTTCTTTTTCTTCTATGTTTAGTTTTTGAGCTATAAGATTAAGTTTTACTCTTATTTCTGTAAATTGAGTTCTATCCATTTCGTAGTTAAATTCATTATGTTCGCCAAATATAAATAACAATAATAAGATTATGAAAAAAGCATAAAAAATAAATAATTTTATATCGCTAAAATATAAAATAGCCAAACCAATTAATAAAAACCAAAACCCGTCTTTTAAAAAATGAAGTATTTTACCCCAAATGCCGTTGGAAGTATAAGGATATAATTCTCCCATTGTTTTTTCCTTTTTCATAGATTTATTTTGTTTTACGCCTTTTAATAAATTACTCTACCTTCAAACTAACTCCGTTTTGGAATAAAGGCAATCCTTCGCCTCAATTCGGAGTGAACAAAAAGCCCTTCCGATAAAACAGAAGGGCGATGATATAAAACTCTTCATAATAGTGGCGTACTATGAACTCTCATTTGCGCAACCGCTTCCTCTCTTTCTAGTTGTTCCAAATCCGGCTTCTCTACCGACCAAATATTCAACCATTTGTTTGCAAGTCGATCTTTTGCGGTTAAAAATCCTTTATCAAAAGCGTCCTGAATAATTTCTCGAAGCATTCCATAAACTCGGTAGGCATCACGCTCTCCATTTCCATCGAAAACCTTTAAGATTTCTCCCCAGTCCTCTTCGCATCTAAAACATGTTTTAAATTGTTCAGCAAAAGGACGGCTGCTACCGTAATCTTGCCAGACTCCGAAAACACACGAGTATTTTTCACCCTTTTTTATTGTTCCGGAACATTCACAACATACATGGTCTTTCCTTGCGGTCGGCTTTCGTTCTTTATGGCATAGCGCTATTTGATCTGAATAGCCTTCAAAATACATTGGAAACCTCCTTCCCGAATTTTCTAACTATTCTTAGAAGAGTAAAGACTGATTTCATAGTATTCCTGCTGATAAAAAAATCAAGGTCTAAAATAAAAACCGCTAACGAAACGACTGTTAAAATTTCTTTGGTAAATGTTGAATTATCTCTTGAGAACAATGTTTAATTGAATATTTTTCTGTATTTAAAATTAAATCGGCGAATTTTTTTGTCGGCTCTATGTATTTTTTATGCATCGGCAAAAGAACTTTTTGAATATATCCTGAATTTTTAAATTTTGTTCTTCTTCTAACGCGAGTCTTATCGGAAGCGGTAAGAAAAATAAGGAAATCTAAAAGTCGCCGGATAGAACTTTTATAAAAAAGCAGATATCCTTCAGCAATAATTATTCTCTTTTCTTTCTTCAGGGAAATTAAATCTTTATAAAGTTCATTCCATTTTATTACTTGAGGACAATCCCAGTTTTCCATACCGCAAAGCTTAGGCAGTTTCTCGCCAAATCTTTGGTATTTATCAATATGTAAAATTTTGGCTTTCCTACCAAAATGTTTCTTGAGTTCTTGCGCCAATTTTGTTTTTCCTGCTCCTGAACCTCCGGCAATACCGATAAAAAAGGAATTCATAATTAATTTATTCTATCACTTTGAAAGACTTAGTGTAAAAAAAATCGCCTCTACGGCGATTCATTCTATATTCCCTGCCCGCATCGCTACGCGAAGCGTTGCAGGCGGGTAAATCCTACATTCTATTTACTTTTTCTCCTGTAATATCTCAACGGATTATACTTTTTGCAAGCTCCGAGAAAACAACCATAAAATTTTACAAAACCTGCTTTCCCTTTTTGGGGCAGGTTTTTAAAAATCCTAAAATTAAATTTTCTAAATCTGTCAAAACTTTTATCTGCCATAGTTTTTTTAAATTAACTCTCTTTTTTATCTTAGCACATCTGAATTAAAATTTTAATTAAAAATCAAGGGCAAACAAAATCGCCTCTTCGGCGACTAATTACCAGTTACCGGTTACCAGTTACCAGTTACTAATCTTATTCATATCTCAACGCCTCTACTGGCTTTAATTTTGCTGCGCTTCTGGCTGGGAAAAAGCCGGACAGACATCCGACGCCAAAAGAAAAAGCGAAGCCAAAAATTATGAGACCCGGAGTAATTGAAGCTTGAATGTAAAAAGATGGATTCATTTTTCCAATAAATTCAACTGACTTTGCCAAACCCAAACCGAATATCATTCCGCCCAATCCCCCAATAAGGCCTATAATTCCTGCCTCCATAAGAAAAATCATTATTATTGTTGAATTTTTGGCCCCGACTGCTTTTAGAATTCCAATTTCTTTTGTCCTTTCTCTGACAGAAGTGTACATAGTATTCATAATGCCTATGCCTCCTACAATAATCGCAATGCTGGCAAAAGAAAAAATCGCAATCTGCAAAATCGCCATAACGTTCCCCACTATGCCGGATAAGGCGTCGCTGGTTAAAACCGAATAAGCGTTTTCTTCCTGGCCGGCCCTTCTTTTTGCGTTTTCTTCTAAATTTTTCTTTATATCTTTTGCAACTTGATCAACAGAAAAGCCAGCTGCAATTTTTACCACAGCCTGCGGAGCCCCGTCTTTTTCTCCGGTAATAGAACGAAAAATATCAAGGTCTATCCCAATCATTGAATCATCCTGCCTGTTTCCCAAAGATTTTAAAATGCCCACAATTTCAAACTGTTTTCCTTTTATCGTGGCAACCTTTCCTACTTTCAAACCCGGAAAAACATCCAAGGGCACCAAACTTCCCACAACAATTTCCCGCTTTCCGGGCAAAAGCCAACGGCCTTCTTTTACATCCATACCCATATCTTCCTTGTAAATTGAAAGAGAGTTTTTAATGTCCATTCCGTATAAAATAGCAATTTTGTTTTCGCTCTCGTACTTTACCGATTCTCCTTTGTATGCCATGGGAATCACGGCCTCCACTCCTTTTGTTTTTTCTATCGCCTGCAAATCAGAATTTGTCAGCTCTACTCCCCCCATCATTGTTGTCATAAAATCGGATAAGCTTCCGGGCATTACCATAATAATATCTGTTCCCATTGCGCTAAGCTGTTTTAAAACCGTATTTTTTAATCCTTGGCTCAAAGAGAGCAAAGACATTATCAAAAATACTCCAATAACAATGCCCAAAATCGTCAGCCAGCTTCTCAACTGCCTTGTCCTTAAATTTTTAATTGCTATTTTCAGGTATTCGTTAAAAATCATATGAAATTACAAATTACAATATACAAATTACAAACAAACCTATTTAAAATTCAAATTATATTGCTTTATTAAGAATGGCAGTAAAAATATTACGAAGTTCTCCCGCCTCTTTTAATAAATCCTGTCTCTCTTCCCTCAAGTCACTTTTCTCAATTACCTGTGATAAACGCAACCATAAACAGCTTTCTTTTGTCTCTTTCCGGCAAATTCTAATACGAAGCTTAAAATCTTTTTTACCCAAAGATTCGTTAGCTTCTATATAATTACTAGCTTGGGATCCCGAGGAGCGAATAAGTTGCTTTCCGTATTCTGTATTTGCCTGAGTTTTGGGTAATTTTATAACATAATCCCGGCATTTTTCGGCGAATCTTGCCGTACGTTCTTCTAAATCATAAATTTTTGGATTTTTGATTTCGGTCATTTGATATTTTTTGTGATTTGTAATTTGTGATTTGGAATTTCATTTCTCCCACAATACTTTTTCCTGTGCGAAATGATTTGAGACAATCTGCCCGTCTTTAATATGAACTATTTGGTTGCTGTAATCTGCTATTGTAGGATCGTGAGTTACAACCACAATTGTCTTTCCCTCTTTTTTATGGAGGCCTATTAAAATTTCCATTATTTTTTTGCCGGTTGCGGAATCCAAATTTCCCGTCGGCTCGTCAGCCACAATAATATCGGGGTTATTGGAAAGGGCTCTGGCAATGGCTATTCTTTGCTGTTCGCCCCCGGACAATTCAGAGGGTTTGTGTAAAAACCTTTCTTTTAAACCCAAAGAATCCAAAAGAAATTCGGCCCTTTCTTTCCTTTCTTTCTCCGGTTTTCCCTGAAATATCATCGGGATCATAACATTTTCCAAGGCATTTAGATTTTGCAACAAATTAAATTGCTGAAATATAAAGCCGATTTTTCTGCCTCGGGCTTCCGCCAATTCATCTTCTGACATTTTCGCAATATCTTTTTCATCTAAAAATATTTTTCCCTTTGTCGGCAAATCCAAGCAACCTGCCATATTCAACAAAGTTGATTTCCCCGAGCCCGAAGGGCCTAAAATTACGACAAAAGCGCCTGGAAAAATTTCCAGGCTGACATCCTTTAAAATATTAAGGTCGGACTTGCCTAATTTGTAAATCTTCCAAACCTTTTCTAATTTAATTATTGGGTTTCCCGCCATATCATTGTTTAATAGAAACTTCTTCTCCTTCAGCCAAGCCCGATAAAACTTCAACCATACCCAAGCTTCCCCTTAATCCAATTTGCACTTCTCTTTCAATTTTATTTTTGCCATTTACCACTTGAACAAAAGTTTTTCCATCTCTTTCTTCTATCGCATCCTGGGAGATGATTAACACGTTTTCTTTTTGAGCGGTTTTTATTGTAATATCCGCTGTCATTCCCAATCTAACTCCTTCTGGAGGATTTTCAAAATTAATTAAAACCTTATAATAGACGACTCCATCGATTAATTTTTCTGCAGGATCTATGGAAATTACTTTGCCTGAAAATATCTGGTCTGGGAAAGCGGTGAGTTTTATATCAACAGGATTGCCAATCCTTACTTTAACAATATCTTCTTCATAAATATTTGTTTCAATTTCAAAAGGGCCCGAAGAAATAAAAGAAATTACTGGTTCTGAAGATTGGGCTATTTCTCCGGCTTCTTTATCAATATTTTTTATTTCTCCATTTGAAGGAGCAAAAATTGAAGCATCATTGATTTGGCTTTCCAGAAGATTCAGATTTTCTTCTGATTGTTTTACCTGGGCTTCGTATAAATTAATATCATCTTTTGCTTTTGCCAAATTTCCCTCAGCTGTTAAAACCTGATTTTTGGCGGAATTTGTATTTGTGTTATAAGTTATTTCTGCATTGGAAATAGCCTGCTGGGCGTTAACGAGATTGGTCAAAGCCGTATTTATATTTGCGCGATGAGTATCTAAAACGGTTTTATTGGCGGAAGAAACAGCGTCGCGGTAAAGAGAGGTATCGCATATTTGGCGGATTACTGCCATGGCTAAAGATGCGTCTTCTAAAGATTCCTTCGACACCGAAAGCGCATTATTTATATTTTCAGCCCCAAAATCTTGTTTTGCTGCATCCAAAGATGACTTTGCCAAATTAAAAGCTGCTTCAATTTTTAGCTTCGCATCTTTTACCTTTATGCTTTCCTGGTCTCCGCCCGAAAAATAAAGCTGTTGGATTGTTTTTACCGAATCAAATGCGTTATAAATTTTTAAATAAGAATCGTCCAAGTAATTCAAGGCGTCTTCATAGGAATTGTTCAAGCTCTCCTTCGCCGCGGCAGTGACATCTTCTAAATTTTGTTCTGCCGTTCTCAAAGAAATTTCATAATTTGCAGCCGAGGTTTGAGTGCTTTTTAATTGGGCCTTTGCAACATTCAAGGATGCTTCGGCTTCTGATTTCTGGATAGAAATCTGGGAAGTTTCAATTTTTGCCAAAATATTTCCTGAATTTACATTATCCCCTACTTTTACATAAATTTTTTCTATTCTGCCTGCGGTCTTAAAACCTAAATTTATTTCTTCTCCTGCTTTTACGGTTCCTGATTCAGAAACTTCCTGGACGATAGTTCCTAATTTTACTTTTTCAATAGAAAAATCGGTTTTTTCTTTTTTTAAAAAAAACTGGTAAATAGCGAGGATCGCCAAAATTATTACAAAAATTACGATAATGATTTTTTTGATCATTTATGCTTCAATCTTTGAAAATAAATAAGCTCCGGCAAAAATGAGAGCCAGAGAAAAAACTCCCATTACCAAGAAATCAGACATTAAACTAAAACGGGCAAGTTCGGATCCAGTAAGCATTGTCCGGATTCCGTCAATTCCGTATGATAATGGATTAAAAACAGCAATATAATTTATAATTTTTGGCAAATTTTCTAATGGGAAAAGCGCTCCGGAAATAAAGAACATCGGCATAAAAAGAAAGTTTATAACCAGAGGGAATGCCTGCATATCTTGCAAAACAGATCCTACTGCGGTCCCAAAGGCAGTAGAAAATATTCCAATTAAGAACATAAATAACAAAGTAACGGGAATCTCTCCTGTCAAATTGGGATGAAATCCGACAAAAAGGGACGCGATAAATACTATGACTCCTTGTATAACAGCTACTGTAGCTCCTCCTAAAGTTCTTCCGGCCATAATTGCAGATCTTGGAACAGGAGCTACTAAGGTCTCTTTCAAAAATCCGAATTGGCGGTCAGAAATTACTTCAACTCCCGAGAAAACAGCTGTAAAAACTACAGTCATAGCTATTACACCCGGAGCTAAAAATTCAATATAATTGCCTTTCCCTGCTTGCATAAAAATTGAATTAAAGCCAAAACCCAAAGCCACCAGGAATAACAGTGGCTGAGCAAGAGCTGAAATTACTCTGGCCCGCGACCTGAAATATCTTTTTATCTGCCTGATCCAAAGGATATAAATTATATTTAAAAAACGTTTTAGCTTTTCCATAATCTTTTGTGTATTCTTAAATTATCAATGCCATTTGATTCTTCATCGCGAAGGCTTCTGCCGGTTAACACCAAAAAAGCATCTTCTAAAGAAGTTTTATTTGTTTTTGCTTTTATTTCTTCGGGAGTACCCCGGGCAATAATTTTGCCATGGTCAATAATAGCAAGATCGTCAACAACCCTTTCCGCTTCTTCCATATAATGGGTGGTCAGAAAAACAGTTATTCCCTCTTTTTTATTTAAATCTTTGATATATCTCCAAATATGATCCCTGGTTTGCGGGTCCAGACCCAGAGTCGGTTCGTCTAAAAATAAAATTTTTGGATGATGAAGAAAACTCCGGGCAATTTCCAATCTCCTTTTCATCCCGCCGGAAAAAGTTTTAACCAAATAGTCTCTTCTGTCCCAAATTTCAACAAATTTCAGCAAATCTTCAATTCTTTGCTTTAAGGTCGGCCTCGGCACATTATAAAAAATACCGTGGAACTCCATATTCTCGTAAGCAGTGAGCTCTTCATCCAAGCTTGGATCTTGGAAAACTATACCAAAAGAGCTCCTCACTTTATCGGGATCTTTAATTGGATCGTAGCCATTAATTAGGACCTGGCCAGAAGTTGGCTTTGTTAGAGTAGTAAAAATCCTAATTGTTGTGGTCTTTCCGGCTCCATTTGGCCCTAAAAAACCGAAAATTTCTCCCTCGTCGATGGAAAAGTTAATACCATCTACGGCAGTAAAGCCGTTAAATTTTTTTACGAGGTTTTTTACCTGGATGATTTCCATATAATTTAAAACTCCGCGCTTCCTTCTTTTTGGCCCTTTAAATCTTCCAAGGCCTTGCAGGCTGGACAATGAAGGTAAATATTTCTTTTTATCATTTCTTCCTGCTCGGGACTATAATCAGACATTGAAATCCAAATTTCAAATCTCGCCTTACAGACAGCACACTCTAATTCAATTTTTTTATATTCTTTATTGTCCATTTTACAGCTTTTCCTTAAAAATAACCACTTTTTTATTCTATACCGGAACAAAATTTAAAACAAGGGCAAAAACCCCTGTTTTTAAATCGGCTTTTTGTTTATATTCTAATATCTGAATCTTTTTTCCATCTCTTCCCAGCAAACTATATTCCAAAAGGCGTCGATAAACTTTGCCTTTTCATTTTTATAATCCAAGTAATAAGCATGTCCAAAAACCAAAACCGGCAAAATTTTCAAAGCGCATCTTATTTTAATTATTCCTTTGTGCTTATTTAGGAAGAAGTCTCTCGCTCATAAGACGAGAGACCCCTCCACTTCGCTATTTTATTCTTCGGCCTTTATAAATTAATTCATTGCTTTTCCATACGCTAACCTTTCTGGCATTAAAATTATCATATAAAGCTTAAAAAATTATTAAAATTTCATTCTTTAAAACTCTTGATATTGGTAAAAAATGGGGCTAGATTAAAAGTGTATAAATATTATTTACATAATAGAAAAAATCTGCAAAGCATCGTAGAATTGGAAAAATTCAAGGCGATTTTCGAAAACTCACCCATCTCCATTGAAATTTATGATAGAGAGGGAAATTTAATTGCCGCAAACAAGGCATGTTTTAGCATGTTCGGAATACCTGACTTTGAAACAATAAAAGGATATAATCTTTTTTTCGATCCTAAATTGCCTAAAGAAAAAATAAAAATTTTAAAAGAAGGGGGCACGATAATAGCTGAATCTTGCTTTAATTTTGATGAAATGCCGAGAAAAACAAAAAAGAGCGGGAAAATCTGGCTGAATACCTACATAGGACCCGTATTTAAAGAAGGGGGTAAAGAAATCATCGGATATCAGCTTCAGGCCCAAGACATTACTAATTACAAAAAATTTGAGGAGGCGTTGCAAAAAAGCGAAAAAAAATTCAAGACTTTGGCAGAGAACGCTCCTGATGCTATTATGCGCATTAATAAAAACCGCCGGGTTATTTATTTGAATCCAGAAGTAGAAAAGATAACCGGAATAAAAACCGACCAGTTCATCGGAAAAACTAACGAAGAAATGGATATGCCGCGGCATCTTTGCAATCTTTGGAATAAAATATTTAAAATCACCCTTCGCTCAAAAAAATCCCAAAACATTCAGTTTGATTTTCCGGGGCCTGCAGGAATAAAAACCTATGACCTGCGCGTTATCCCCGAGTTTGCAGCCGATGGTTCTGTAGAATCTTTCTTGGGAATTTCCCGCGACATCAGCAGAGAAAATAAAATTAAAAAAGAGCTTATTGACACGAAAAATTATCTGGATAATTTATTGAACTATGCCAATGCCCCAATTATTGTCTGGAACCCAAAATTTAAGATTACTCTATTTAATCATGCCTTTGAAAGATTAACTGGGAGAAAATCAAACGAGGTTCTTGGAGAAGAATTGAATATATTATTTCCTAAAGACAGCAAAGAAAAATCAATGGAGTATATTCGAAAAGCAGTAGCGGGCTTGCGATGGGAAACAGTAGAAATTCCCATTTTGCATAAAACCGGAGATATAAGAATTGTCCTCTGGAATTCGGCTAACTTATATGCCCCCGATGGCAAAACCGTATCATCTACAATCGCCCAAGGACAAGATATTACTGAAAGAAAGTTGGCGGAAGATGCGCTAAAGCAGGATAAAGAACAAATAGAAAATTTACTCGTTGATATTGCCAGCGAAAGGGATCTTCTCGACGTAATAAAAGAAAACACTGAAGCCCAACTGGCTTATCTAGACAAAGATTTCAATTTTTTAAAAGTAAATTCTGCTTATTGCCGAGGCTCAAATTATGCCGAATCGGAATTGATAGGCAAAAATCATTTTGATCTTTTCCCCAATAAGGAAAATAAAATGATATTTGAGAAAGTCCGAGACACCGGAAAACCTGTTAAATTTTTTGCCAAACCCTTTGCTTATAAAAACCAGCCGGAAAAAGGAGTAACTTATTGGGATTGGACCTTAATACCAGTAAAAGACGACAAAAATCTCGTTAAAGGTCTCGTTTTATCGGTTTTTGATGTAACAAATCGAATTTTAGCTGAAAAAAAATTAGAGAATTATGCGAAAGAACTGGAAAAATTAAATATTAATCTGAAAAACCTTCAGTTAGCTGTTGAAAATGCTTCCGATATTATTTTAATTACCGACCCTGATGGAAAAATTTTATTTGTTAATAAAGCTGTTGAAAAATTGCTGGGGTATAAAGCCGAAGAGGTAATCGGAAAAAAAACCAATATTTTAGGAGGCGAGGCGCCGCCAAAATTTTTCCAAAAACTTTGGCAAACTGTGAACTTTAAGAAAAAAGTTTTTTCTGGTGAAATTGTCAATAAAACCAAAAATGGGGAAAAATTTTGGGCAGAGCTAAACGTCTCTCCAGTCTTGGATGACAAGAAAAATGTAATTTGCCTTATAGGGATTGAAAGAAATATTACCGACAGGAAAGAAGTTGATCAAGCCAAAACTGAATTTATTTCTTTGGCTGCCCATCAATTAAGAACCCCTCTGGCAACAATAAGTTTGTCGTTAGAAATGTTATTAAGAGGAATTGCCGGCGATATCAGTAAAGACCAAAAACAATACTTAAAGGAAATTTTCAACAATACCCACAAAATGGCCGGATTAATTGATCTATTTTTAAATGTGTCCCGCATTGAGCTTGGGCGCCTGGAGGTAGACCCAAAACCCTCCCAAATAATTGAAATAGCAAAAGAATTGGAAAAAGAAATCCTGCCCCAATGTAATGAAAAAAAACAAAAATTTAAAACTTATTTTGAAGAAAACCTTCCAACAATAAATATTGATTATAAAATTCTGCACATTGCTCTGGAAAACATACTGGCTAATGCCGTAAAATATACGCCCAAAGGAGGCAAAATTTATTTTAAAATCGAAAAAACAGAAGAAGATATAATTTTCCAGATCTCTGATACAGGATACGGCATACCAAAGGAACAAAAATCTTTGCTTTTTACAAAATTATTCAGGGGAAATAATGTAAAAAGCGAGACTGAAGGAATAGGCCTTGGCCTCTATATTACAAAAAATATGATAGAGCAAAGCGGAGGAAAAGTTTGGGTGAAATCTGAAGAAGACAAGGGTTCTGAATTTTATATTTCAATTCCTCTGTCTGGCATGAAGAAAAAATCACTGCAGCTGAAAGCCGAGTAATTAAAAACCCGCCTTTTGAATCATGCTAATTCGTGCTGATCAAGGGCGGGATTTTTATTTATGTTTTAATTTTATAACCTACTCCATGAATTGTTTCTATCAACTTTTTTCCGCTATCTTTATCTATTTTCTCCCTTAATCTGTTAATATATACATCTACAATATTGCTTAAAGAATCAAATTGAAAATCCCAGATATTGTCAACTAAATCTTCCCTTTCAACGGCCTGATTCGGGCGGCGCATTAGATACTCAAGAAGCCGAAATTCTTTTAAAGTAAGCTTTATCTCTTTTCCGTTGCGGGAGACAATTTTTGTTTCGGGAACCAAAACCAAATCAGCAATTCGTAATTCAGCTGGCAAAACTTTTTCTGGCCGCCTAGTTAATGCTCTCAAACGAGCCAATACTTCATTAAAATGGAAGGGCTTTATCAGATAATCGTCAGCTCCGGCATCGAGCAGGGTAACTTTGTCATCCAAGCTGTCTTTTGCAGTAAGAATTAAAACCGGGATAGAAACATTAAGCTGCCTAATATTTTTTAAAACTTCCAGCCCGCTTTTTTTAGGCAGCATCAAATCCAAAATAACGGCATCATAATCTCTATGATATAACTCTATTCTTTTTTGGCCCAACTCCCCATCCAAAACATAATCTGCCGCATACCCCTCTTTTTTCAATCCCATTTTTAAGAGTTTAGCTAAGCTTTCTTCATCTTCGATAATTAAAATTTTCATATATTTTAATTAAAAATTAACACACTTTCTGCAGTTTAGCGAAGAAACATTAATTTTTCATTAAAAATTGGCTTAAAAGGGCTTTATTCTTGCAGCCAAGATATAGCCAAGGCATCGGGCCCGGCAAGGACCCCGAGCACATTATCGAGAATATGCACAAAAACAACTTTAGTGTTGGCAAATTTTCCTTCAATCATTTCTTTTAATCTTTGGGCGCCCGCCAAATCGTCGCCGTGATTGATTACTACCCGAAATCTTTTGCCTTCTTTTTGTAATTTTTCAGTATCGTGCTCAAACTGATTAAAAAGCGCGGTTGGAATGTCTTTTGCGTTTGTTCTGATTCCGGCTGGGCCCAGCACTCCGTTTTTTATTGCCATTATCGGACGGATGCCGGCTTTTGCGAGCCCTCTTATCAAATTTGCGGCAAGATGCGATAATCTTCCAGAGGCCTCGACCCATTTTGGATCTTTCAAAATCAAAAAAAGCGAAACCTGCGGAACAAAATCCTCCAATTCTTTTACAATATCTTTTGCGGATTTCCCGTCGTTAATTAAATCAATGGCTTTTAAAACCAAAAGGGCTTGTCCACCGGCTACGCTTTGAGAATCAATAACAAACACCCTATTTTGTTCTTCCGGCTTTAGAAATCTTTTTGCTTGAGTCGCCGAATTAAAACTGCCGGAAAGCTTGGAAGTCGCGGCCAAACAAATAACTTCATCAAATTTTGACAGCTGTAATTTATATTTTTCCAAAAAATCTCCCATGGACGGCTGAGAAGTTTTTCCAAAACTTCTTTCCCCTCTTTTTTCGGCTTCTCGCATTTTCTGAAAATTATTTTCTCCGGGAAAATTTTCAATTTCCGGCCAGCTGAATTTCATTTTAGCTAATGAAATCTGGTATTTTTCGATTAATTCCTGAGGCATATCAATCACATCCTCAGCAACAAGACCAATTTTTTCCATAATATCTTATAGCTTAATTATCTTAATTAGCTTAGTCAGCTTAATTAACTTATTTCACTTATTTAGCTCAATTTCGCCGCGCTCTCCCCTGCCAACCTTCCCGTGCTCCAGCACATTTGCAGATTGTATCCGCCGGTTGGGCCGTCGACATCTATTATTTCTCCGGCAAAAAATAAGTTATCAATTAAATTTGACTTCATTGTTTTCGAATCTATTTCTTTTAAAGAAACTCCTCCGCTTGTCACAATTGCTTCTTCAAAACCTAACAATCCTGCAACAGTCATTTTAACACCTTTTAATAATCTTACTAAATTATGCCTTTCTTCTTTGGTAATACTGTCTACTTTTCTATCCGGCTCTAGTCCCGACATCTTGATAATAAACGGTATCATTTTTTGGGGGAGAAGATCATCTAAAGAATTTTTAAATAATTTTTTCTGATATTTTTGGAAATCGCGCTGGACTCTTTTATCAAGAATTTCAAAATCCAAAGCCGGCTTTAAATCCAAAAATAATTCCACCTCTCCTTGCTTTAATAACCCTCCCACCTTTTTGCTGATTTCCAAAATTATCGGCCCAGATAATCCAAAATGAGCAAACAAACACTCTCCAAATTCGGAAAATTGCTTTTTCCTATTTTGAAAAACAGAGATTCCAATATTTTTTAAGGTTAAACCTTGCAATTCTTTCCCGAAATCCTCTTTTATGCGAATCGGAACCAAAGCCGGGCTTAAATCTGTAATATTATGGCTAAGATCTTTTGCGAATTTAAACCCATCTCCCGTAGACCCAGTTCCCGGGAAAGCTTTTCCACCGGTGCATAAAATATATTTTTCGGCTTCTATTTCTCCATTTTTCAATATTAATTTTTTAATTTTTCTTCCTTCTTTTCCAATAGATTTAATTTCAGAATTATACATTATAGAAACGCTATTTTTTACCAAATATTTTTTCAAAACATCCAAAACGTCTTGCGAATTATCGCTTTTTGGAAAAACCCTGTTCCCTCTTTCGATTTTTGTTCTTAGGCCCATTTTTTCAAAAAAATCAATAACTTCTTTTACTCCGAAAACAGAAAAAGGATGGTAAAGAAAATCTCCGTTTTTTCCGTAATTTTCTACTAATTTCCTCAGATTAAATTCGGCGTTAGTAAGATTGCACCTGCCCTTTCCAGTTAACAAAAGTTTTTTACCCAAGCTTTCATTCTTTTCCAAAAGCACAACTTTTTTTCCTAATTCCGCCGCCCTTCCGGCAGCCATCATTCCCGAGGGCCCTCCGCCTATAACTGCCACATCGAAATTGCCTTTTATTTTTTCCATTTTATTAATTTTAACAAAAAATTTAGTTTTAAACGATATAATAGGATTACTTCTTTTTGGCTTGCATTTTTAAAATAAAATGCTATAGTAAGGTTTAATGTTTTAAAAAAGGAGGTTCTGCTGCTTGACTGGAAAACTTGTAATCAAAGATGGCAAACTGGTTTACGAGGGAACTGTGGAACTAGAAGTCGGCAAATACAAAAATGTCACGCTGCTAAATAATGCTCTGGGAAAAAAGATACACGTTATTGCAAAAGCTGTATCTTTAAATGAACTTGTATTTGTCAGCTACTATGAAGAATGTGCTTTCTTTTTGGATAACTTGGAGAAACAGTCGGAAGTGGATGGGATGGGGATACTAATAGAAGATGACCGCCTTGAAGTCGGTGAGCCAATACCGGCGAGTTGCTCTTTCACAAAAATTTAAAACAAAAAAAACGCAAACGCACCCGGCTTCTAATTTTGGGTGCGTTTTCATTTGAAAAAATGCGGAAAAAATATAAGAATTCCTATAATAATTGCCCCGAATACTGAAATCAAAACCGCGGCAGCAGAAAGATCTTTTATTATTTTTACTTTTGGGTGCAAAACCGGCTGGATTAAGTCCAAAAATTTTTCAATTTGCGAATTAATAAGTTCCAAGCTCAAAACCACAAAGACAACTAAAATCAAAATGCTCCTTTCCAAAACAGATACGCCAAGAACAAACATTAAAATTATAACTATAAACCCAATCAACGCCTGAATACGAAAATTCTCCTCTGTTTTAAGGGCGGTTTTTAAACCAGAAAGTGCGATTTTTAAACTGTTTAAAAATTTTTGAAAATTAATCATATATTTCGCTTTCCCCATTATATATTCTTTTTAATAAAATAAAAGAGTGCGGTTTTGTTGCATCTATTTTTGATTTTAGGTATAAATAATAAATGGCTTCTATTTTTCAATTTTTCAACTCAATCAATATCTCACTTTTGGCTTCTTTGCTGTTCCTTGGAGTTTTTATTTGGTACGCCTTTGCAATAATTTATCACTTTATCAGATTCGGCATTGGGGTCATTCCAAAACTTTTGGCTTTGGTATTTTTCATCAGTTCCCTAATTTTATTCACTTCTGCCACAAAGGCATACTCCCAAATTAATTGGCCTAATATTTTCAGCTTTTTGCATAGTTTTTTAAAATTATATTAAATTATGGCAATCTTTAAATCGTCAAACAGCTTTAGAAACCAGCAGCCCGGAGAAACAACGGTTTTTGTATCCCGCCGCCATTGGATTGTGCTATTAGGCCCTGTTGTATTTTTTATATTACTTATGGCCTTGCCCTCTGTGGTTAACCACTTTATAAGCTCGCAAAGCTGGTATTCTCTATTTTCCGGATTATTTGAATTTTTGACACGGGTTTATTTCTTAATCCTTTGGATTCTGCTTTTTTATAATATTATGCTTTTTTCCTTGAATACTGTTGTTGTGACAAATAAACGGGTAATTGAAAACCAACAAAAGGGATTCTTTAAATACACACTCAACGAAGTTTATTTGGATAAAATTCAAGATATTTCTGTTAATATCTCCGGCGTCTTTTCCACTCTCTTGAGTTATGGCGATATAGAAATCCAGAGCGCCGGAACCCAAAATAAATTTTATTTCCGCACTCTCCCCCATCCCCAAAAAATAAAAAAAATAATTACGGGATAAAATTCAAATCTTCAAGCGAAAGAAAAACGGATAGAATCTATCCGTTTTTTTGTCGCAAAATAATCCCTGCCAATCGGTTCTGAAACGATGCGGGGAAAAATATTAATAGAATTTTTAAAGGTTCTAATAAAATGGACACTGGTAAGAAATTCCAAATTGGATAAGTCCGGACAAAACGATGATATCGAATCAGCCACATAAGCTCGATGCGTGGCAAATGGAACCAAAACTGGCAACTCGCTTCTTTTTGTAATCAAGAAACCACTTTTCTGCAGCTACAATCTCGCTTATTGTGCTTTGACCGTAACCAGGGACAATCTTTATAAACTCAAGCGGCACTTTCTGCAAAAGAAGCTCATTTTTTAGGAGCTCTGAATACAAATTCGGAGGATCAAATCCTATAACTTCTTTTATAAAAAGTATATCCACGGGGTGACTTGGAAATTGTTTTGCTATCTTTTTAGCAAAACGGATCTCTCTTTTGTTGAAAAAATACTTGCCATCTTTTTTTGCGCCTTCTGCAAAGAACAATATTCCATCATCCATTTCTGCCTCCTTTCAGAAATTTGTCTGTTCGTTTATATAACCTATTCCAGGTTAATTGTCAATTCTCTTAAAGAAAAAATCCCCTTTCGGGGATTTTTTCTTATTTTGCTTACCAGCGCTCGCTTCTTTCTCCGCCAAATCCGCGGCCTCCGCGGCCAAATCCGCCTCCTCTTGGGCGAGATTCCATTGGCCTGGCTTCATTTACCGTAACGTTTCTCCCATCAATCTCTTTGCCATTGAGCATTTCAATTGCTTTTTTGGCTTCTTCTTCAGTAGACATTTCAACAAAGCCAAATCCTTTTGATCTTCCGGACATTTTATCAATAATTATCACTGCTGATTCAACAGTTCCTGCCTGAGCAAAAGCGTCTTTTAATGTTGCGTCGGTGGTATCATAAGATAGCCCGCCAACAAATAGTTTTTTTGCCATATAGATTTTATTACGTTATTTATTTACTAAGTAAGCCGACCTACTATTTTCTCTTTCAAAGCTTACATAATTAATAAATACGTAAGGAAAGGAAAATTAACATAAACTTACGTTATCAAAATACCTTATTCGCGATAATAAGTCAAGGGCTATTTTCAAGCCCTATGCTTTTTCAAAAATCTGCGATGCGCCCTTCTATTTCTATTTTTATTCGGATTGTGTGAATTTTTCATATGATTCAATCGTTTTTAATTTTCCTAATATTTTCTTTTTCAGCGGCCGTCAGAGAGGTAAGCCACATTATGAACGGCCTGCGAAGTTTGTCTAAAGACCAATTATCATCTTTAAAAAGAGACTGTTTTTCTATTTTAAAACGAGAAAGCAAAGCAGTTGTAGCTTGCAAATTTAAGGGAGACAGCCTGTTGTGTTCAAATAAAAATTCTTCCTTTGTATTTTTCGAAGGCGGGAGAATTGAAGACCGTTCCTTATTTAAAAATCTTTGGAGGCTTTGATGCATAATTTCGGAAATAAAAATGCAACTCCCAAACGTTGAGTTGCAAATATTATTATTTTTGTTTACCCGAATCCGAATGCCGGATATACCTATTTGTGATCAAACTCTCACAAATTTATATTACATCATCCTTCTAAAAAAAGCAAGTTCAAATGGCTTTTTAAAACCTCGGGGATTTCTGCAAAGTGATTAATTATCTTTTTTGTCTAACTTATCCAATTTAAGAAGTTTGACTCCAAAATAAACAACTAAAGCAATAACGAAAAAATCAATAAAAACGGAAAGAAAATCTCCCCACAATATTTTAACAGGGCCTATTCCAAAAGTCGCACTTTCCAAACCTCCTACCTTGCCAAGGAAAACTCCAAGAATCGGATTTATTATATCTGAAACCAAAGCCGACACCAGTTTTGAAACGGCGCCTCCTAAAATAAAACCGACGGCCAAACCAACAACTCCCTGTTTTCTTATAAACTCAATAAATCCTTTCATATTATTATATTCTACTGCGTCTCACCGCAACTCGCAAGTAAGGTATTAAAAGAATTATTTAAATAATTCTTTTAACGTTGCTTTGCAACTTTTTGTATAATCGAGATTTGTCCAACTATTTCGGGAAATCCATTTAAATTCATTGTGCTCCTCATCTAGCCGAATAATTCCGCTGATTAACTTGACTTTAAAAGCATAAACTGCAATTTTGGCATTTTTTTCTCTTCCATCCGGATAATAATATATGGAAAAATAGTTATTTTCAGGTTTCACTTCTAAATTAGCTTCTTCTTTTGTTTCTCTTATTACGGCATCTTGTAAAGTTTCATTATTTTCAACTTTACCGCCGGGAAAATTCCAAAGATTCGGGAATGAGCCAGCCTGCGGGCTTCTTTTTAAAACAAGCACTCTATTTTGATTATTGATGATAACCGCATTAACGCCTTTTTTCATATTTTTTTTATTGTATCAAAAAATCGCCCGCAGGGCGATTTTGTTGGTTCCGAGGACGAACGCTATTAAAATCTGCTCTTGTAATTATAAAACTTTTATATTATTTTTTAGCACGTTCATGCCCCCTATTTCCAAAAACCGCGCAATATTTTTTAAAGACAAATTTTCTTTTCCGCTGGGGCTTAAATGGAATCGGCAAAAAGAAACAAATTCCTGCGGACGATAAATTTCTAATTCAACAATATCTCTGTTGGCGAATTTGGGATTATTAGTTACAAGAGAGACAATCTCTCCCGGATATTTCATGGTTACTTTCTTTTCGCCTTCTAAAAGATTCTTGCAAGTTAAAAGGCCTGAAAGTTCAATTACGTCATTCATAACGTTCTGGCTGAAAATGTTTTTTGCTTTGAGTTTTTCGGTTACAATGGCCTCCATTTCTTTTTGTAAAGCTTTAAGAATTTCCGGATCTTGATACACTAATGCAATATAGAAAAAGCTCAATTTCATAAAATTATTAACCAGATTGTTGAAATTTTCAGGCTGTTTGTAAAAGGAAATCATTTCTTCCTCGGTCCCAAACCATTCTTTCATTGATTCTTTTCTCATCCGGTCAAAAAGATCTTTCAATATAGGATTTTGGGTTCGGGAGAGTTCGTCTATAATTACTTCGGGGTTAATTCCTTGTTTTTTTCCTAATAGTAAAATGGGCTTGAATATGCCGACATCCCAAGTGAAGAAAATAAGCCAATGATGAATTTTAAAATTATTCAGTTCTTCTTCTGACATATCTTTCGTGCTCCTGACAGATTCTTCAACCTCAAACACTACTTTATTGTCGTATATGCCATATGCGCCGAAAATTGGCCTGTATTTTGTTTTAACTGCGTATTCTTGCCGGAACTTATCGCTTTCATATCTTGTGCCTTGCAAAAGCCGGATATTTATTGGTTCAAGATAATCAAACCCCATATCAAAGGCGGCCGCTAAAGTATTATAATGGCTTTTTGCGCTCTCGCCGGGCAGCCCGATAAGAATATCTGTCCCCACTTCAAGATTTTCATTATGGTAGTAATCGATTTGCTGTTTTATGCTGTCCATTTTTATAGCGCCCCGGCCAATATTATCAAGAACCTTGGGATCTGCTGATTGTATAGCAACTAATCCTCTATTGTTTTTCCCTAAAATTTCAGAGATTTCTATATTTCGTTCGGGCGTATTTTTTGATTGCCAAACGTCTACGTGCGTAGGGTATCCTTTTTTGTCTACAAGCTCGCGCACCTTTTTTGCAATTTCCACATCTCTTGGCAAGATCCCAAAATTACTATCGCAAAACATCCAAGTAAGCTGGCCTGCTGATTTGTCAGATACATACTTGATTTCTTCCAAAACCTGTTCGAGCGGCCTTGTCCTTATTCTCGGAAGCATAGCCCCCCAAGCGCAATAAACGCACCTGTATGGGCACCCTCGATTGGTTTCCAAAAGAGGAATCGTATTAGAATCAGCTAAAAATGGGTCCAGCCATCCCGTAAGATAAGGACTAGGCTGGCTTATTTCCATGCTTCTTTTTTCTAATGGTTCTGCGTCATAAAAAAATTCGCCATCAATAATAGTGGCGCAACCCAAAGGATGAGGTCTGGCGCACCCTCCTAAAATTTCACCGACAATCCTTGCAAAAGGCTCCTCGCCTTCGTTTGCCACATGATAATCAAGATTTTTATGATTAGTAAGAAATTTTTTAAGATCAACGGATTCTGTTCTAATATTTGGCCCTCCCATAACTGTCAAAATTTTTGGATTTAAACGTTTTGCCATCTCCAAAAAAAGAAGGTTAAGCCGCGCATTCCAGCTGTAATGGCTCAAAGCTAAAATATCAGGAGGATTTTCACGAAGAGCTTTTTCAAGAATATCCGGATATTTGAAAAGTTTGATATTAACTTCTTGGCCGAATTTTCCTTTAAGAAATGAGGCTACATACCCTATATTCAAAGGTACGACATAATTTGTCTTAATGGTGTTATAAACTAAATCGCCAAGATATATATTTAGAGCCATATAAAATATTTTTTACGTTGCGTTATTATTTAACTTTTTCCCGTTTTTTCACTCTATCAAAAAACCGCACGATTGGCAATTTTTACTATCTTTAAATTATAAGAATATTCTAACAAGAATCTGGCGAATTAAAAATCCAAAATAAAAAAGGGGGTAAATATTCCCCCTCTTTAGCTATATGTGTCGGGATTTTGAGGATCAAACGGTTACAATTTTCTCTCTACAAAGACAACATCTTCCAAGACGAAGGCATAATGATAAACATTAGGTTTAATTATTATAATTTCACCGTG
>JAQTPW010000005.1 GCA_028712565.1 Minisyncoccota bacterium | reverse complement strand
CTGCTAATTTATTTATAGAATAAGGAGAAATCGGATTTTTTAAATGGTTTTCTTTTACGGGCAAAATTTTTGGCTCGCCGTATATTCCTATCGAAGAGACAAAAATTATTTTTTTTATTTTAAATTTTTTGCAGTTTTCCAAGATGTTAAGGCTTCCAAGAATATTAATTTTGGCGTCACCCACAGGATCATTCACTGACTTCCGAACATCGATTTGAGCGGCATAATGAAAAACTATTTCAGGTTTTTCCTTTTTAAAAATTTCAGAAATTTTGGGATTGCAAATATCTATTTTGTAGAATTTTGCTCCCTTATTTAAGTTTTCCTTTTTTCCGGTGGACAGGTTATCAATAATTACTACCTTTTTTCCCCCTTTTATTAACGTATCTGCAAGATGGCTGCCTATGAACCCGGCTCCACCGGCAACTAAACACTTCATGTTTTAAATTATACTTTTTATTTTTCTCCTTATTGATAATAAAACTCTCCAAGGATAAAACAAAGAAAGCATGCTAAAAATTCTCCGCGGGAATTCCGGTTTCTTTAGTCCTTCTTTTGTTAAAATCCAATCGGCATCTCTCAAGGTTAACATCTTATTGAAACCTCCGGCCAAAATGATATTTCTTTTACCCTCTGCCTTCTTTAGAACTTTTATTCCTCCAGCCCGATGCTTATAACCATGGTTTTGGTGTAAAATTGTAGCTACCAAAGTCGCATCTATTACGGGAATACCTAGGGTTCGGGCCCTATAAACTAACCAGCTGTCATATCCTGGACGACCGGCAACGAAAGGCGGCATATTAAGTTCCAAATTTTTTGGAAAAACAAAATAATCCATGCCAGCCAAACCGTGTAATTTTGCCTCGCTTTTAACTTTTTCCAAAAGATTTTTTTCCCAATCAGGGTTATCAAAATTAATCGATTCTGTAATATTCATGTCCCATCTCCTGCCAGCCATTAAAAATAATTCTGGTTTTTCTATTTTTAAGGCCTCCATAAAATCAGACAGCAAAATAATATCGGTATTAATAAAGGAAACAAATGGATTATTTGATAGTTTTTTTGCTTCATCAAAAACCAGACTTAAAACAGGAACGTTAAATTCGCACTTTATTTCTGGGACATGTAAAACCCCAAACTCTTTTGCGGCTTCAGCTATCCCTGGATCGTTTCCAAATAAAATTATTTGGGGTTTCGGCTTCAATTTAAGCCAACTCTGAATTGCATTTCTTTGGGTAATATTTATATGCGGATCTAAGAATGGTTTTGGGACGGTGGCTATAGTAAGCATAATTTTTACAGACTTTGCGTTTTTCCAACTCGAGGCGAGTCCGCCTTGGGCAGAAATTTTTTATTTAATAAATATTTTATCAGCTCAGTAATATTTTTAAAATCGACCTGCTCTTCTTTTGTTTTTTTTGATTTTTGATATTTTTGATCTCGAATTAATTCAATAATCTTAAAAAGTTTTTCTTCGCTATCAATATACTCAATTCCTTCAAAACCCTTGTAAGCATCGCCGCAAAATTCTTGCTGAAAATCTAAAGACAGTGTTGGTCTTTTAGAATTTCGTAAAAAGGAATTAAAAAGAATAGAACTTGCCGGAGACAGCCCAACAACAACATTGCTAATTTCAATATACTTTTCGGCAAAATCGGTTGGGTTTTTAACTTCAATATTGCTAATAGGTTTAAAATATCCGCTTATCTCTGAAAAATTTTCAGCCAAAGGATGGGGTTTTATAATAATTTTCCATTTTTTAAGAATATTTGCTATAGAATTCACGGTTTTTGCCCTATTCTCCCATATTTCATTTTTAGAAATTAAAGAGCGGTCTGCCCGGCTAATTCCGACTTGTTCGGGTGGCCACAAAATAATTAATGTTTTTTTATTCGCTCGAAGAATTTTCGGAAAATTAATTTTTTTAAAAAACCTTCTGAGACTGCTTTCTTTTTTCAATGGATGATTCACTATATAAATTTTTTCGGGCCATAAACCATCGTTTAAAAGAATATTATGATCTCTCTTTGAAAAAACTATAAAATAATCAATTCCCTTGAATCTGGAATAATCCGCTATCAATACACTGCTTGGCTCTCCCAGAAAAGGCTTTTGTAAAATTAACATGGGGCCGACAACATAATAAAGAAAATGGCCAACGTATGTTCTTGCTTTTGCGAATAATAATTTGAAAAAAAACGGTAAAAATTTCGGCGCTTTAAAATAGGCAATTCTTAATATATATTCCTCCATCATTTGTTTTTTGGGCCCGGGAATAGATTCCATGAAACAAACATTCGTTACTCCCAGTTTTCTGGCAAACCTTCTGAGATATGCTTCAAAAAAATTACTGCCGTTGGCTATAACGATATCTGGTTGATACTGTTTGATAATATTTTTTGCAAGCTTGCAAAAATATCTATGTTTTTTGACTAATCCAATTTTTTCTCCCCCGTATTGCCGAACTGGAAAGATTTCTTCCAGATATGGAAATATTTTTTTATCGGAAAGAATTTTTTTTGTTTCTGAATCAAGCTCTTCGGATAGCAAAACCGTGGGATAGACCTGCGAAATCTCATATAAATATTCTATGACAGAGGAACGAAAATTTCGCAAAGAGCTTGCGTAAAGGAGTATTTTGGGATGAGATTTTCTTCCAATTTTTGTCTTTTTTTCTTTTATCATACAGATATTAATTACTTAAATTTTCCTGCCCTGCCTAATATATTTAATAGAATCTGCCCCGCAATTAAATAATAAATCAATCGTAGAAAGATAAGGCACAAACTTTCCCCATAATTGGAGGTATTCAGGATGTTCAAATTGCTGATATTCTAATTTTATATTTTCTTTTTCAAAGAGATTATTTTCATCGATATATTCTTTTGATCCCAGAGGCGACAAATATTCATTCGCCCCGACTTTTTTGCAAATATCAATTAATAATTCTACTCTTTTCCCTTTTACATCTAATTCAGAAGATTTTATAATTTTACAATTAATTCCTAAGAAATCTTTAATTTTTAAAATTATAGGAATTGTAAAATCGATTAGTTTTTCTTTTTTTTCAGAATAAAAAATCTCAAAAAAAGAGAGATATTCATTAAAATATTTTGCTTTTGAATAATTATACTGGATGGCTTTTAAATGTTCGGATTGCCAAGGCAGATTATTATTAATCTGAACTTCCCGAATTTCTTGTGGATACTTTCTAATAACAGGTATTGTAAGCAATAATTCCCCCTTTGGGCTCTTTATTCTATTTCTCTGCTGCCAGCTTTGCTTTTCAAACTGAACATTGTCCAAAAAAATGAAAATATCGCTTTGATCCATCAGATCAAAATATCCCAACCAAGGCAAATAAGTTGGCTGCATAATTGTCGCTTTCATTTTTTTAATCTAGATTTGCGGAATCAATTTTATTTATTCTTAACCAAGCCTCTTTTCTCAAGTTCTCAACAAATTCCGGACCCCATTCTTCTGTTTGGATATTTCCAATCCCGAATTTGAGATTTTCGTATTTATAATCTTTGACCAAATACCCTTTTTCTAGGCAATCTTTATAGAGATCGGTTCCGGGAAAAGGAGTGGCAATGGGAAAAGTGGCATAATCTAAATTCAAACTTTCTGCGAATTTCACCGTGTTTTGCATGCTTTCTTTAGTTTCGCAGGGAAGGCCTATCATGAACAAACTTTCTGTTTTCATGCCATAGCTTTTAATTTTCTCTACAACAGCCCTCACCTTTTCCAACCTGACTGGCTTTCTCATATAAGCCAAGGTTTCCTGAACCCCCGATTCAATAGCCAATAATACTTTATAACATCCCGATTTTGCAAATAATTCAATAATTTCATCGTCCATACTGTAAACCGCAATACCATTTGCCCCATGCCATACCACATCAAATTTTTTTTCAATCATTTTTTTTAAAATTTGGCGAAAATTTCCATGGGCCAAAGCGTCATCTAAAAAATATATTTCCTTCATCCCGTAATTATCAATAAGATATTCCATTTCGGCAATAACATTATCTACGCTTCTTTCCCTATAATAACCTTGCATGAGATGAGTGGCGCAAAACCTACAAGAGGCCGGGCAGCACCTCGAAGTAATTATCGGAAAAGCGGGCTCTCTTTTTGACGGCTCCCTATAGGCCTTTCCTGCTTCAAAATATTTTTGCAAGGGTAAAAGATGCCGAGCCGGAAAGGGTAAATCATCCAAATTTTTAATCCATTGCTCTTTTGGATTTAGATTAAGCCCGTCAATTTTTTCAGGGGAAATATTCTTTTCCTTTATTTGCCAATCGCAAAAATCCAAAAAGCTATATTCTGCTTCACTCCTCAAAATATAATTTACATTCGGATCTTTTAAAACTTCTTCTGGAACCAAAGTCGGATGAACTCCGCCCATGCAAGTTATAATTTCAGGATTTGCTTCTTTTGCAGCTTTGCAAACCATTTTAGCGTTATGATACTGATCAGTAAACATTGAAGACACACCAACTATTGCCGGATTAAAATCCATTATTTTATCTCTGATTTCTTTTTCACTCAACCCGACCTGCGTCCTATCTCCTAATTTTTGCCGGCCATAATATCCTTCCGCATGGGCGTCAAGCAATTTGATATCATAACCTGCTCTTTCTAAAACTCCGGCAATATAACAAATGCCCATCGGTTGGGCCAATCTTATTGGTTCTACCGAAGTCAAATAGGTCATTGGCGGATTAATTAGAAGTATTTTATTATTCATATTTTCTTATTTTATCTAAAATTTTATCAACGACTCTTTTTGCCCCTTTTCCGTCAATTATTTTTTTTCCGATGTTGCTCATTTTTTTCCGCATTTCTTTATCCTTTAGGAGGACCTTAACGCTTGCGGCGATTTTTTCTTCACCCAAATTCTTCCCAAAACCCAAATTTAAAATAGCTCCTGCTTTTTCAAAACATTCTGCTTCCATCTTTTGATAATCAGTCTGGCAAAGGACAATTCCCGGAGTCCCGACACAAGCTACTTCATACAAAGTTATCCCGCCGCCCACAATTGCCAAATCCGAAGAAAACATAAGGGAAGCCATATTTGAAACTCCGTATTTTGAATCATATTCCTTATTTGGCTTTAATTTGTTTTTAAAAGCTGGCCCCACTACAACAGTTTTTTTGATATCAGAGATTTTTTTCAAAGCTTCCATTATTTTTGGAGTAAGATTGTTTATGTCGCTTCCTCCCATGGTTATCAAAACAGATTTTGCCTTCGGATTTATTATTTTTTTTCTTAGGTTAATAATTTGAAATTCTTTATTCAAAATCACATAATCCAAACCTATTAAGAATTTCCCTTTTGCTTTTCTATCAAATCTTGATAGCTCCGGCACGCAACTGCATTTTACGACAATATCGGCGCAATATTGTGTTTTTGCAGAATCATCGATAACAACAAGTAATTTTACCTGTTTTTTTATTGTTGATAAATATTTGTTTCCAATGTCGGGAACACTGACTATTGCTATATCCAAAAAACTTTTTGGGAAATTAGCAGTTATATCGTAACCGCATTTTAAAACTTCTTTTTCGGAATCTGCGGAATTTTTCATCACAAAAAAAATTTTGCAGCCAATTCTTTCTTTCAACTCATCAGCCAAAGCAAGGCATCGCATTACATGACCCATGCCGATTTTTTTATTGCCGTCAACGCGGAAAACAATTCTAAGTTTCTTATTTTTCATATTATTCACCCAGCTTCTTTTGCCTGATATTTTCATTGACCCTGGCCAATTTTTTATCCGAATCCAACAAATGAATTATATCGAATATACTAATGCCTTTTTTCCTTTTACTTAAAATTTTATAAATTTCCCTTACTAATTTTAAATCTTCTTTTTTATCTACGCAGAGCCTGAATTTTGGCCTCTTTAAAATTCCCTTTGCTTTTAATATTTGTACTTTAAAAATTCTCGGATTCTCGTAAAAATATGGGGTAACGTGCTCTCTTTCGTAAATTTTTTTTGCTTTAAAATTTGCCTTTTCTAAAGAGCCGAAATTAAAAACTTCAACATCCAGGCCTCTGGGATATCCCACACCTGCGTCATTTGACGTATAATCGTTTTTATTTTTAAGATGTGTTCTAATTACCTCGTCTATAATTTCGGGCTCTATAAAAGGACAATCTCCGGTGATTCTTACCACTTTATCTGCCTTATATTTTTTCGCTGCCTGATAAAACCTATTTAAAACATCGTTTTCAGAACCCCGGAAATAGCCAATTTTTAATTTTTTACACAATTTTTCAATTAAATCATCTTGTTTCTTATCTGAAGTAGCAACAATTACGTCATTTACCATCCGCGACCTTTTTGCTCTTTCAACAACCCATTGCAACATAGGTTTTCCGCCAATCGCACGCAGAACTTTCTGAGGTAAACGAGTAGATCCCATTCTTGCCTGAATAATTGCAACTATATTCATAATATTTTTTAAATTAAATTGTCAGTAAATTATCCCATTGCAAACCTGAAAACTTCTTGATTAGCTTCGTAGCTTTTTTCCCCAAAACTAAATTGAAATATCTGGGATGAATTCCGGGCTTTAGATATCTTTCTGCCCTCAAAACTGCTATATTGTTTTTTCCCAATTTTTCACCTTTCTTTACGTCTTTTATTGTAAAAATACTTCTTTTGTCACCGGGATAAAGTACTTTTTCAGAAGGCGCAATAACTTTCTGGCTAGTTCCCAAAATTTTCTCGTAAAGGGGTTTGCTTTTAAGAAATTTACTTTTCTTTTCATTGCTCCATTTTTCTGTCTCTCTAATTTCTTTTACCATTAATTTTAATTCTTCAGGCTCTATCGCAAAAGGATGATCTGGTCCTTCTAATTTTCTGCTTATCGTAAAATGCTTCTCGATCGCAGAAATTCCCAAGGCCGCTCCTAGTTTTGGAATAAGGACGGGGTCTAAAGTATGGTCAGAAATTCCTACCAGGACCTGGAAGACCCGTCTTAATGTTTCAATTACATTTAAATTATAATCTTCGGGCGGAGCCGGATAGGAGCTTACGCAATGCAAAAGTATTGTCTGAAAATTATTTTCCTTATAGGCAGTATTTAAGGCCTCCTCGATATCGCTCAAGGTGCTCAATCCTTCGGCGAGAATCATGGGTTTTTTCTTTTTGGCGATATGCCTGATCAAAGGTATGTGGTTTAATTCGGGAGAAGCAATTTTATAAACCTCTACTTTAATTTTCTCAAGAAGATCCGCGCTTTCTTCGTCAAAGGGAGAGACAATAAAAATTAGCCCCTTTTTCTCTGAATACTTTTTTAAAGGGAAAAGCCATTTTGAAGGAAGCTCAACTTGTTCAAAAAATTTATATAAATCGATCTTTCCCGCAGGCGTGTCAACTTTGCCTGAAGTTTTAGGATAAATTTTTGCGGCTCGGAATAATTGAAATTTTACCGCGTCAGCTCCAGCAAAAGCGGCAACATCTATTAATTTTTTTGCCTGTTCGAATTTTCCGTCATGATTAGAGCCGGCTTCGGCAATAACAAAGCATGGGCTACCGTTACCAATAACTTTATTTTTAATTTTAACTTTTTTCATTTTTATTTTCTAAAAATATTTTTTGTCTGTAATGACCTGTTTTAATAAGACTTTCTTCCTTTAAGTTTAATTCCATTTTTTCTGCAATTTTTTTTAAATATTCCTTTACAAGCTCCTCCATTCTTTCCTGGGGCATTTTCGTCAAATTAATCGTGAAATCCTGTCTGTCTCCCATTTTTAATAAATATTCTTCTTCGTCTTTTATTATTCCTTCAGTTCTCGCATAATCATACATCGGAGTTCCGGGCTGAGGAAGCAAATACCCCGTGCTAGGATAAATATTGTTTTCTAAACAGCAATTCAATGTTTTCTTTATGGTTTCTTCTGTTTCTTGCGGATACCCAATCACAACGCTTGTTGAAGTAGAAATTCCCGCTTTCTGAAGAATTTTTGTTTGAATTACAAAATCCTGAACAGTAATTTTTTTATCCATTGCCTTTAAAATTTCTTCATCGGCAGATTCTAAGGAATATCCTAACTCAACGCAACCAGCTTTTTGTAATTTTAAAGCAAGGTCTAGATCGGTATTTCCGAATAAACCAGCTCGGCAATCTGCTTGCCAAAAGACTCCAAGATTTTCTTTCAAAAAATAATCTGCAAATTTATTAGCCTGTTCTTTTGAAAAGAGCGTAAGCTCGTCGGAAAATTGAATATAATTTAATCCGTATTTCTCTTTCAAATGTTTTATTTCTCGACCAATATTTTCTATTGAACGTATGCGATATCTTTTTCTTTTAAAAACATGATAACAAAAAGTGCAATTATTTGGGCAGCCTCGAGCGGTATTTATCGGCAATGCCTTTAATAGATCAAATTCCATTGGGTAGGGTTCGCCAACGTTAAATTTACAGTGCGCCAAATAAGTTTCCATATCAAACAGATCGTAATTTATAAAGGGGAGCTCGTCTAAATTCAAAATAAGCTCTCTTTCAGGAGTAAAAAATACTTTATTGTCTTTTAGAAAAACAATCCCCTTTACATCATCCAAAGGATTTTTATTTTCAATGGCTTTTAATAATTCGATGATTGTTATATCTCCTTCTCCCATAACTGCAATATCAACTTTGGTTTTTGTTAATAATAATTCTGGAATCGAAGTGGCAACCGAATTTCCTACAATAATCGGCACATTTTTATATTTTTTAATTAATTCTGCTAATTTTTTTACGTATTTGTAACCGGTCACTATGCATCCAAAAGCTGCCACGTCAAAATCCGTTTTTTTAATATATTCTTCAATTTCTAAATCCGATGGCCGAAGGGCATCCAAATCAAAAATTTCAAAGTTAAAACCTGCCTTTTCAATAGCAGTTGAAATATATCCTAACCCAATAGGAAACATCATTTTTTCGCTGTTTGGCCTTAAAGAAATATTAATAATTAGTATTTTCATCTTTTTTCAAATAGCCACCAATTGCAATTATCGAATCCGTCTTCTTTTTCCAAATGCCCGCCGCCTAAATATTTTAAATTTGGCTTTTGCTTTAAAAAATATTTTTTAAAATCCCTTTTCCAAAGCAGGTCATTATGCCCCCGGTAATGAATAGTTGTATTTTCTGGAGAAAAATATTCAATTGCTAAAATATATTTTTTGCTTACTCGGTAAATTTCATTTATGGCTTTTGGCAAATCCTGGACTTCGATATGGATTAAAACTCCGCAAGTAAAAACTAAATCAAAATAGGAATCAATAAACGGAATTCCAAAGCAATTTCCTCTTATTATTGGGAATTGGCTTACCTCTTTTCCTTTTACAATAGCATATTCGGACGGCTCCATTCCGATTAATTGATATTTGCCAATTTTTGATAAGGCCGCCAAATTATGGCCTTTATTGCAGCCCACTTCAAGAATCGTTTTAATATCCAAATTCCCTATCATTTTTTTAAACATTTTAATCCGAGTTTTTGGGTCAACAACGTTGCGGTCTGTATAATCTCTGCCAAATTTATTTTCCCAAATTTTAATTTGTTTTGTTTTTTTCATATTTATTTCTTGTAACGATTAATTACCTTTTTTACAGTCTTAATAACGTATTCCACTTCTTTATCCGTCATCTTAGGAAATAGTGGTATTGTAATTGCTTCTGAATAATATTTTTCAGCTACCGGAAAATCTCCAGCCCCATAAGACATCCCAAAACCCTCCTGACAGAAAGGTTGCAGATTCAATAATACATAATGGACCTGAACCCCCAAACCTTCTTTTTGCATTGATTCAAATATTTCTTTTCGGCTTGCCTTCAATTTATCCAACTGGAGCCGGATAATATAAATATGCCAAGAAGACTTCACATAATCCCTTTCAACCGGAATTTTAATTTCTTTTATGTTTTTAAATGCGCTATTATATCTTGCTACAATTTCCCTTCTCCTTTTTATAAATTTATCTACTTTCTTTAACTGGCTGATTCCTAGAGCGCTTTGAAAATCAGTAAGCCGCAAATTGAAGCCCGGATTTTTTATATCGTAATACCAGCCGCCAATTTTGGGATTTTTTATTATCCCATGGTTTCGGAAAATTTTTAATTTCTCGTAAAGTTTTTTATCGTTTGTTAAAATCATTCCCCCTTCACCGGTAGTTATGGTTTTTACCGGATGGAAGCTTAAAATTGTCATGTCAGAAAAGCTGCCTATTTTTTTGCCTCTATATTTAGCGCCCAAAGCATGGGCGGCGTCTTCGATTACTAAAAGTTTGTGTTTTTTAGCTATTTTTTGGATCAGGTCATAGTCGCAGGGGTGGCCGGCAAAATCAACCGGAGATATTATTTTTGTTTTTTTTGTAATTTTCTTTTCTATTTCTACGGGATCGATATTTAAAGTATCCTCTTGAATATCTGCAAAAACAGGTTTTGCCCCGAAAAAAAGGGCGGCGTAAGAGGTTGCAGCAAAGGTTAACGGAGTGGTAATAATTTCATTTCCAGGCAAAATCCCTGCCACAGCATAAGCTGCGTACAAAGCCGCAGTTCCTGAAGAAACCGCTACGGCATATTTTGCCTTGCAGTACTTCGCAATCGCATTCTCGAATTCTTCAATTTTAGGGCCTTGGGTCACCCAATCGCTTTTTAATATCTTCACCACTTCTTTTATGTCTTTTTCGTCTATCCATTGATGGCCGTAAGGAATTAATTTTTTCATTTTTCTATTTTTAGATTTTTTAAAATTTCCTGCATTTTTTCCTTTGTAATCCATTTGGTATTCTTATCGCTGGTATATTCAAAGCCATCTAAAAGGTTTTTTCCTTCTTTAAAATTGTTATTGTCCCAAAAAGGAAACTCTGGCTCAATTACGAAATATTCATTAAATTCCTTGGCGTGTTTTGCCTCTTCTTCTGTCAAAAGAATCTCGTGCAATTTTTCTCCAGGTCTAATGCCCACAATTTTTTTGCGCGCATTGGGCGCCATAACTTCGGCCAAATCTATAATTTTCATGCTCGGAATTTTAGGAATAAATACTTCCCCACCTTTCATAATCTCAATGCAATTTGCGACAAAACGAATCCCCTCTTCCAAAGTAACCCAAAACCTGGTCATCCGTTCGTCAGTAATGGTAATTTCCCCATTTTTTTTCTGCTCTTCGAATAAAGGGACTACGCTTCCTGAGCTTCCCAGAACGTTTCCGTATCTTGCCGCTGAAAATATAGTTTTTCTTTGCCCGCCAACATAAGAATTTGCCTGGATAAAAAGTTTTTCAGCCACCATTTTAGTTGCGCCGTACAAGTTAACCGGATACACTGCCTTATCTGTGCTAATTACTATTGCCCTTTCCACTGAATTATCAATGGCGGCATCAATGACATTTATGGTTCCTTCAATATTTGTTTTTACTGCTTCTATCGGGTTGTATTCGCAAATGGGTACGTGTTTTAAGGCAGCAGCATGAACCAAAACATCAACTCCGCTCATTGCCCGGTAAAGCCGGCTTTTATCCCGAACGTCGCCGATAAAAAATCTCAATCTTGGATTGTTAAATTTTCGCTCCATTTCAACTTCGGATAACTCATCATGATCGTAAATACGTACAGTCTTAGGGTTCTGGTCCTTTAATATAATTTCGGCAAATTTCTGGCCAAAAGAGCCTGTGCCGCCTGTTATTAATATAGTTTTGTCTTTTAAAATCATAGTTTTTAATTATTGTTTATTGTTAAGAAATTATAATATCTTCTCCGTTTACGATTTTTTTGCAAATTTGCATTATGTAGCCTTCTCTATCTAATAATTTTTTTGGATCCGACAATGCCCGCCAGTCGATTACAGACCATTGGTCTTCACGGTAAAAAGGTATCCGGATCATTGATTTAAAAAGGAAGAAATACGCGTATTTTTTTGCCAGCTTTATGTTTTCTTTGGCAAAAGAAATTGCGGGACCGGGGTTCTCAAGCAAATCCAAATACTCTTTCGGGGTGCTTATTTGGTAAACCACGCCCGCATTTTTATAATGTACCACATCTGCAACTACCAATACAGGCATCCCTAAAACCGCTAATTCTAATCCGGCGGTTCCATTAAATACCAGGCCCACTGTGTCAGAAGTTACAAGATTATAGGCGCTAAAGGGCGCGTCTGGCTTTAAAATAGTTATATTGTCTGGCAAAGAACCGTGTTTTTCAAAAATATAATCAGCCATGGTTTTGCTCGAACCTTCCCAGATAAGTTCTGCCGGATGTGATTTTATAATAAGCTGGTAATTTTTATTTTTTTTGAAAAATTCTATCGTTGTGTCGATCCAAGAAAAAACGTCTTTAAATATATTTGATATTTGTCCCTCGATAGCGCAATCCCAGGCAACATTGGCATAAAGAACATATCTTCTGGAATACTTATTTTCGGGCGCTAATTTTTGCAGAGATTTTTCTTTGTCGGTATTGTCAAAATTCTTTGCATACATGCCTTGGTCCGGAGTTATCCCCAAAAGACGCTGTTTAAAATAAGAATCCACTTTTTCCTCTTCTCTTGCGGTTAAGGGAATGCGGCTAAAATCTAGCCATTTGTCTTTCACATCCATTATGTCGTTTGCCCTATTATTCCGCCTGAAAAGGAAATTTCCAATTCTTTGTGACATATTCATATATACAATAGTATCAATACCTTCTTTCCGAAAATAATCGAGAAAAGGAGCCCAAGTGCTATAAACCCCGTGAAGCAAAAAAAGACGATCTGGTTTTTCTTTTTCAACTATATTGCTGGCCACTTTTGTAGCTATCATTGCAAGAATAAGTTTTTCTTTTAGCATTTCTACTTCTTTTGGATTATCTAAATTTAAACTACCAAAAAGAAAATATCTTACTGCCGACGACTGGGCATGAATGCCAACATTTACGCCTAGGTACTCGTAATTTAGCATCTCTGCAGTATTTAATTTGGCCACTTTTTCTTTTATATCTTTAATATCGGAGTCAGAGACATATTGGCGATAAAAAATACAATCCAATCCCAAAGAATTTCTGACTTGCGGCCCTAAAGTTTTGCAAACAAAACATTGAGGCTTTTGATTGTAAAAAACGGTGTTCGCATCACAGGAGTTTAAAAACCCATCGCAGTATAGCATCTTAACCGCACAACCTAACTTTTTAAAAGCGTGGCCAAAAACTGCATCAAAATAAACTAAGTTTGTTGTCGGTATTGATCTAATCGCTAAAATTAAAACCTTATGGCTGTTTTTTGGCAAAGCTTCTTGTTTGGCAATTCTTTTAATTTTACTAAATATAATTCTTGCCCGAGTTATCCAGAAGAAACCCCAGAAAATTAAAACAATTTTGTAGACATTATCATGCCCCTTAACAAAATTTTTTAATTTTTTTATTATTAGTTTCGGCAATTTTTTATTAAACTAAGTTTTTATTTATTTTTCCAGCAAAAATTTTTAAAATAAATAAAGATACGCCATATACTATTACGCCAGTTAAAATCGGGAAAATAATATCCAAAACAGATGGTATAATGTTGCCGGGAAAAGCAATATGAAGATTATAAATTTGCGGCCGGGATATGGCAAAATACATCACAACACTGGAAAGAAAGGCTCCTGCCAAATAAATTATAAATTTTATTTTAAATGGATTAATAGAGGTGTATTTATGCGCAAACCGGAAAAACAAAATAAACATCAAAAAATAAGATACGACTGAAGTTGCAGCTGCTCCATACAAGCTGAATTTGGGAATAAAAATTAAATTTGTAATAACATTAAAGAAAGCTGCTGCCAAAGTTCCCCAAAATATTCTTTTTTGTTCTCCTGAGGCGATTAAAAGATCGTAAAAAGGTATGTATAAAAAAGTAATTCCCGCCATTATTATTAAAATTTGAAAAGCCAAAATGGACTGTAAAAATCCTTCTCCATAAAGAAATAAAATAATTTTAGGGGCAAAAACAATTCCTCCTACCACAAGAGGAATTGCAATAAGAATCATCAACATCATTTCATAATCCCAAACCTTCTGGAGATTTTTTTTGGAATTCTCCAAATCCTCTGTAGTCGCATCTTTTGGGGCATTTGCGTATTTGCTCAAGGCTGGAAAAAAACTGCCGGCAACTAGCCCCATTGGAAGCAAAGAAACGTTTATTATTCTATAAGCTGCATTATACCAGCCAGTCGCGGCAAGTTGGCCAAAATAACCAAGCATTGTTGAATCTGTATAGTTAAAAATCGAACCCAATAATCCCACCAAAGCCAAAGGCCACGACATAGACAAAAATTTCCGCCAAACTCTTTTTTCCCAATTAATTTTCAATGGGAAAAACTTCCACTGAAAAATAATTAAGCTAAAAAACAAAACGGAAATACTGCCGACAAGATAAGCGTAGCCCAGATTTAATGCTGAAGGAAAATAAAAAAGAATAAAGAGGCCAACAGCTGTTGTTACTGCGGCGTCAAAAATTACCCCGAACGCTTCGTATTCCATACGCTGATAAGCATTAAAAAAGCAGTTTATAATAGAATAAAAACTATTAAATAGAACGTATAAAGCCAAAACAAAAATTATTTGGCGTATTTTTGGATCGGGAGTAATAAAAAAAGAACCAATTAATATTAATATTAAAGCGCCCACGCTTAAAAGAGCTTTTAGAGAAAGAACTGAGTAAAATTCATTTCCATCTCCCTTTTCCTTGGCGAATTCTCGGATAATAATAATTGGCAATCCTAAATTTGAAAAAACAATAAATAGAGAAACAAAAGACAGGGCAAAAGAAAATTTTCCATATTCTGTAGCTCCTAGAATCCTAGCGACATAAATTACCAAAATCACTTTTAAAAGCCGGCTGGCAATATTCCCAAAAGTCAACCAGACCGTATTTTTAAAGATGGTTTGTTTTGTCCCAAGATTTTCAAAGAATATTGATTTTATTTCAGTAAAATTTCTAATTTTCATTTATTTTTTCAATTCTCTTATTGCTGAATTTAAATTATCGCAGACATAGTCAATCTGCTTTTCAGTTAAATTGTTATAGAAAGGCAGTGCTATGGTTGAATTTGAAACCCTTTCCGTAATTGGAAAGTCCCCATTTTTATATCCAAACATTTTAACATAAAAGGGTTCCAGGTGAATGGACGGAAAATAATTTCCACAATTAATCCCCTTTTGCGTCAATTTCTGCAAAATTGCATTTTTATCTTCCAAAGAAAATCTGCCATCTAATCTTATAACATAAACAAACCAGCTTATTTTAACCTCCGGACTCACATAGGGAATTTTTACTCCATCTATTTTTTCTAATTTCTTATTGTAGTTTTCAGCAACTTTCTGCCTTTTCTCTAAAATTTCTTCAATTCTGCTCAATTGAGTTATTCCCAGAGCCGCGCTTATTTCAGTCATCCGATAATTGTATCCCAGCCTTGAATGGGACAGCCAGGAATCACCCTCATCTCTTCCTTGATTTCGCATACTTTGGCATAATTTTGCAATCCTTTCATCATCCGTAACAATAACACCGCCCTCACCGGTAGTTATTTGTTTGTTTGGATAAAAAGCAAAAACTGCTGCATTCCCAAAAGTTCCAACTTTTCTACCTTTATATTCTCCCCCCAAAGCTTCGCAGGCATCTTCTAAAACTGCCAAATTATATCTTTTTGCAATTTCCATTATCTTTTCCATTTCACAAGAATGACCAAATATATGGACTGGCAGAATAGCTTTTGTTTTTTTTGTAATTTTTTCTTCTATTTTATTTGGATCTATACATAAAGTGTTTTCATCTATATCAACGAATACCGGCTTTGCTCTTTCAAAAAGTATGCAATTCGATGAAGCAATAAAACTAAAAGGGGTGGTAATCACTTCGTCGCCGTCTTTTATATCTAAAGATCTGACGCAAAGATGGAGCCCGCTAGTCCCGCTGTTTATCGCTATGGCATATTTTGTTCCGACAAAGTTCGCAATCTTTTTTTCAAATTCTTTTATTTTTGGCCCTATGCTCAAAAAAGGCGTGGACAGAACCTGGTTTATCAATTCAACTTCTTTTTTAGTAATGTCCGGGCTAGAAAGAGGAATATTTTTCAAATCCGATAACAAAGCAATATCAACCAATATCCCTTGATCATTAACTATTGGAATTTCCTGAATGCCTCTTTTGTTCATTGTTTCCAATAATTCTGCGGCTGAATCAAGTTCTTTTGCGACAATGGGATTTTTTGTCATAATTTCACCCAAAGAAGTATTAAAATTTTTCCCAGATAAAAGCGACCTGCGAATATTCCCATCGGTTACTACGCCAAGAAGCTTTCTGCCATCATCAACTATTAAAACTATTCGTACCCCGCTCTTTTCTATGCGCTCCATCGCCGCTTTTACGTTATTGTTTTCTTTTAAAACTATAGAGTCTATTTTTTTATCCATATTTATGAAAATACCTATTTTTCGTTTATTTTTTTAATTATTTTCACCGGTATCCCATAAGCTAAAGTATTAGCTGGAATGTCCTTGTTTATAAAGCTAAAAGCCCCGATAACGGAATTTTCCCCAACCATGACGCCGGGCATAATTGTGCAATGCGAACCTATTTTGCAATTTTTCTCAAGAATAATTTTTCCTTCTTTATTATCTATTGTTGAAATAGAATAAATTGAACAGTGTGAGCCGATTTGGACATTATCTTTAATTTCCACTCCATTTTTTGCATTAATATAGGTAAATGCGCCAATATCAGTTTTTTTGCCGAGCTTTAGATTTTTATTATTCTGGACAAGCCAATAATATTTTGTCAGCTTTCCTTCCTTAATTTTTGGATGTTTCCAATTTTTAAATCGATTTTCCATAAGAATAATTTTAATAAATTATTTTCTTTTCTAATAATTTTTTATCAATTTTTATTTTAGCTAAAATATCAGCAATTTTTTTCCCGCCATTTCCATTGCCATAAGGATTTTTTATTTTTTTTAATGATTCTTTAAATTTTTTATCGTGGATGGCTCTCTCGATGGCTTTTTTTATTTCTTCTTTATTATAATTTGTATCAATTACATTTCTTGTCCTTTCCCTGCCTATTTCTCTTTTTCCAATATTTACCATGGGCAAATGAAATGAAGGAGCCTCAATCACTCCAGAACTAGAATTTCCTATTAAAACAGAGGAAATTTTCATCAAACTGAGATAATCTTTCCGGGGAATACTTTTATAAATTTTAATAAATGGGTATTTTTTGTATTCGTTAATAACTTTTATCATTTCTCTTCCTCCCGCATCAGCGTTGGGATAGATTAAAATTGTTTGAAATCCCAATTCTCTAATTGCTTCCAAGGTTTCTTTAATTTGTTTTGCGGCCTCATTAATTTCAGTAGTTACAGCATGCTGAACAACTAATAAAATTGGCTTTGAAAGATTCAATTTATATTTTTTTGAAATTTCTTTTTCAGAAAATAATTTTTCATTTAAAATATCGTCCAATCCGGGAGCTGAAACCTTAAATATTCTCCAGGACTCTTCTCCCATTTTTTGAATCCTTTTTGCTGAATTTTCAGTTACGGGAAAATGAATATGGGATAATTTAGTTATCGCGTGACGGGCCAGCTCATCAATAGTTCCGCTTATATCTCCTCCTCCAATATGCGCAACCGGTATTGTTAAATAAGAACCCGCAATGGCTCCAGATAACATTTCTCCCCTGTCTCCTAATAATAAAACAATATCCGGCTTTATTTTTTTAATTTCTTTTGTCAATAATTGGATCAATTCTCCAATAAAAGAAGCCATTGATTCCTTATCGTCTTTTTTATAAATTGCATTTACTTTATGAATTTTAAAACCATCTTTTTTTATTTCGTCGATCGTCAATCCAAATTCTGGCATTAAATGCATGCCAGTTGCGGCTATTTCAATTTTCAGTTTTGGGTTTTTTTTAATCTGAAACAATGTTTCTCGCATTAATCCGTAATCTGCTCTTGTTCCAGATATGTACAAAATTTTTCTCATTATGATAAATCTCCAAATTTAATTAATTTATCTTTTTTAATATCAAATTTAGCTTTCTTCCCAATTAATTTATCAATAAATTTAGGTTCCAACCCCGTTCCCGGTCGTTTAATTGCCAGCATTTTTTCTTCTATTATTTTGCCTTTTTTTATATTTTGCGCCGACACAATGCTTTTTCTGGCAACTTTTGCCACTTCTAATTCGCTTTTAGTCGGTTTTTTGACGCCATTTCCTAAAGATTCTTCAACTTTAAGCTCCTTTATTAAATCACTTGATTTTTCTCCGTTTTTTAATCTTTTCTCAATTTTCCTTATTCCCAAAACCATTTCTTTTAATTCTTCCGGCTCCAAAGATGCTTTATGGTCAGGGCCGGGTAATTTTTTATCTAAAGTAAAATGTTTTTCAATAATACAAGCTCCCAAAGCCGCGGCTGCCAAAGAAATTTTTATTCCTTCTGTATGGTCTGAATATCCGACTGGCAAAGAAAATTCTTTTTCCATGGTTTTCATTGCCAGTAAATTAACTTCATTAAAAGGTGTCGGATAATTGGTTGTGCAGTGCAACAAAATAAGTTTTTCATTAACAGGCAAAATTGTTTTTACTGCTTCTTTCACTTCTTCCAAATTTCCCATGCCAGTGGATAAAATAATCGGCAGATCTTTTTTGGCGGCATATTCCAAGAATGGCAAATTAGTCAGATCTCCGGAAGCTATTTTAATTGCCGGGCATAATCTTGCGACTAAATCTACATCTTCTTTGCAGGAATGGGCTGTGGAAAGAAAGATTATTTTCTTTCTTTTGCAATACCTTTTTAATTCCTCAAAATCAGGATAGGATAATTCCAATCTTTTTAACATTTCGTACTGCGATTCTTTTTTATCGGTGTTCTTTGTCTGGTATTTTGCTTGTTTGGCATTAAGGGTTACAATTTTTTCTGCTTTAAATGTCTGGAATTTTACAGCATCAACTCCGGCTTCTCTGGCTTTATCAATTAATTTTTTAGCAAGCTTTAAATCGCCGTTGTGATTAACTCCAGCTTCAGCTATTATAAAGCATGGCTCATTTTTACCTATTAAATTTTTTCCTATTTTTATTTTCATTTTTATTTTCTCTCATATATTCCTATATATTTGCTTAGCATTTCTTTTGTCACTCCCCACGGCACAAAAAGCGTATTTCTTAAATTCATTTTTCTCCAATCATCATCAAATAAACCGTATTCCTTTGCTTTTGAATAAACCTCAGAACCAGGAAGGGGCGTAAAGGAAGCTACTGAAAGACGGGTGATGCCCACTCTTTTTATAAAATCTTCTGTTTCTTTTAAGGTTTCTTCGGTTTCCCCGGGGCTGCCTACCATAAAAAGCCCTTTTATACTTAACCCTGCGGCTTTTACCATTTTTAAATTTCTCTCAACATTTTCTACTTTGACATTCTTCTTTAAGATATCTAGTATTTTTTGGGAACCGGATTCCAACCCAAATTCCAACTGATGGCAGCCAACCGATTTTATAATAGAAATAAGTTCTTCATCTACTGAATCTATCCTGCCAACTGCCGACCAAGTAAGGTCGATTTTTTCTTCTTTCAATAATCTGCAAAATTCTTTAACTCTTTCTTTGCTGACTAAGAAATGGTCATCGTCAAAATAGATATCTTTTATGCCGTATTTATTAACTAAAACCTTTACCATTTCAATAATTCTATTCGGTGAAAAAGCCCTCCATTTTCTGCCAAAAACTGATCTGTCGCAAAATATGCATTGATTAGGACACCCCCGTGAAGTAACCAAATTAATGGCGGGAGTCCTTTTATAAGTAATTGCTGAAGTACTATAATATTGAGTTAAACTTGGCAATAAATCCCAGGCAGGAAGCGGCAGATCATCTAAGTTTTGAATAAATTCTCGAGGCGCAGTTCTTTTTAAAACATCCCCTTCTTTTAAAATCAAACCTTTAACTGAATTTAAATCTCCCTTATTTTTAAAAGCATTTAATAATTCCAAGATGGTTATTTCTCCTTCTCCTAAAATTCCGGCATCAATTCCCGGAACAATTTTCATAGTTTCTTCAGGAGAAGCTGTAATTTGAGGACCTCCTAAAATAATTTTTTTATCAGGAAAATTCTCTCGGAACATCTTCACGTATTCTGCCGCCCGGAATATTGATAAAATAGTTGCAGAAATTCCAATATAATCCGGGTTTTCCGCCCTAACCATATTTAAAATAATTGCATCTCCTTCACCAGTAGCTTCGGCATCAATAATTTTAACCGCATATCCTTTTTCCCGTAAAACCGCCGCCAAAAAACAAAGCCCTTGAGGAGGCAGATGATGAGGAGTAACTTTAGCCGTATTGCTAAATTTTTCTTTATCGGTAACCAAAGGATTGATTAATAAAACTTTTTCCATTTATTTTAAATTATACTTTTTAATTAAGGTCTCAGTAAAATATAAGTCCAAAAAATTATCTATATCAACAGAAGAAACAGGATCCAAAACAATAGCTTTTGTTTTCTGGCCTTTTTTAGGAAGGCAGAGCCGGGGATTTTTATTATAATTTTTAAGAAAATATTCTGTTTTTATTGCAGATATTACTCCCGTTGAACGGTAAGTCTTTTCTTTTATTGACTGCCGGTTTTTAAAGCTTTCTATATTTTTTTCTGGAAAAATAAAATACGGCTCATCTTTTCTCAGTTTCTGCAGCCATTGGGAAGGATGGGAAATTTCCATTAAAGTATAAGCAACATCGGCTTTTGTTTTTATTTGCTTTTCCACGACCTTATCTATATCTTCTGTTTTCATTAAAGGAGAATTGGCTTGAAGCAAAACGATAATGTCGGGAAAATAATTTTCATTTTTTTTTAGCCAATCTAAAGCATGTTTTACTACTGGCACGGTCGGGGAACTATCTTGCGCCAAATTTTTGAGCCTCATAAAAGGGACTTCTGCTCCAAATTTCTTTGAAATCCTAGAAATTTCTGTATCGTCAGTAGAAACAACCAACCTATTAATATATTTGGATTTGAGCGCTTTTTCTATCACGTACCCTATCATGGGCTTTCCGCAAAGCGGATAAATATTCTTTTTCGGTATTCCTTTTGATCCCCCTCTAGCGGGGATTAATCCTAGAATTTTCATATTTATATAATAAAACTTTATTTTCTCCTAAATTATTATTCGCGGCAATTCCAAAAATAATTTTCTTTTTGGGATATTCCAAGGCATGCTGCCAGATATTTTTTCCAATAACATCCAAGGAATAATGCTTATAATTATTCTCGCCAAATTTTATAGCCAAATATGGTTGGCTTCCGAATATTTCTGAATTGGAGCTAATTATTAATTTTAAATTTAAAATTTTTACTTTAAAATTTATTTTTTCTTTTTTGTTCTCATTGATAATTGATGTTGCCGCATTTTTGGCATTCTCGTATTTAAATTTTATTTTAGGATGCATACTGGCTATTTTTTTTAGTTTTGGGAAAAATAAAAAAGCTATATTTTTTGCAATGTCCCGAAAATCATGGTCAAAAAAAGCCAAAACAACATCTTTTCCTTTTTCTGCCTCCAAAAAAGCTTCCCCTATCTCCGAATCTTGGATTGAATGAACGGAAGAATTAAAATCCAAGCACCTAAATATCTTTCTTTTAAGACATCCTTCTTTTTGATAATTCTTAGAGCTTGGATTATAAAACCCCCATTTTCTCGGAGCTTCTGTCCAATCGCAAACCTCTTTTAACAATCTGCCGTCTGCCTCTTTTTTTTGCCAATTTATATTTTTACTTGCCCTGCTCGAATAATCAAAAGGAATCCATTGTTCAAGCCATAACGAACTATCATTATTTTCAATTGTTCCGCCTGCCCGGAAAACAGACGGAAAATATTTTCTGTCAATTACCATTCTGTTCAAAATGTTAAAATATTCGTTATTTGAAAACCAATCAATATTCCATTCATTCCCAACGCCGTTTTTAGAAGGATGATGATAATGCCAATATATTCCGTCTCCATATTGTCTTATTTTATCTCCCCATTTTTTAATATAATGATCCTGGATTTTATGATATCCAAAATCCCGTTTTACAGGATTTGTTTTAAATCCTGTCCAGTTCAAAAAAAACCAGCTGATTTTAAATGCTCCCCCAAAACTATCTTTATATTGATTGCGAAATTTTCTATCAAAGAGTTTTCCCATTGCAAAATCCACTTTTCCCCAGCTTCCCAATAGGTTTTTGTTTTTTTTATCAGTTACCGGCCCTTCTGTGTCCATGGCAAAAACCACAAAAACCGTTCCTCTTTTTTCAGATTCCCCTTTTGAAAGTTTTGCTGAATTTATCGCTGATTTTGACATAAAAATTTTTAGGATTCCCCTCTTTTTTTAAAAAAATTAAGTATTCATAGAAAAACCCGGGTATTTTTTTGGAATATTTGTTCTTAGAAAAATATCCCCGCTTTTCAAAATAATGTTCACCCTGTATCTTAAAGCCGAATTTATCCAAATTTTCTATTAATTTTTTAAAATCAGTAAAATAATTTGGGTGCCCCTTTTTTCTGGCATTAATTTCAGCAATTCTTGCTTTTTGGTCGTCATCTCTGAAATTATCGTTCTTTCCGGTAATTAAGGCCATCCCTCCTTTTTTAAGAACTCTGTTTATTTCGCGAAGCGCTTTATCTTGGAAGAGCGCATCAAAAATCGCCCAGCAAACTATTTTGTCAAAATAATTACTTTGAAAGGGCAATTTTTCCGCTTCGGACACAACCAATTCTTCACAAATTTTTTCGTAATCTTTCTTTGCTTTTTTAATCATTGACTCTGAAATATCTATTCCGAAAATTTTAACTTTCTTTTTTTTAAAAATTGGAAAAAATCTGCCGAATCCGCAGCCTAAATCCAATAATTTTTCTCCTGGCTTTGGATTCAATTTTTTAAAATAAAAATTAAAGATCTTTTCGTCAGCGGGGCTAGCATCATTCTTTATGATTTCTTTTTTACCCCTTGTTCTTTCCTGCCAATATTTTAAATAATTATTTTCCCAATATTCTTTTCTTCCCATTATTTGGATTTAAAAAATTTATCAATGCAATCTACAACATATCTTCTTTCTTTATCCCCAATTCCCTGATGGTTGGCAAAAAAGAAGGCCGAATCCATAACAAATTCAGAATTTTTTAGATTTCCCGAAACTTTATATTTAAATAATTTCATGCCCGGCTGTTCGTCTAAGTTTCCTGCCATAATCGGCCGATTTTCGATACCTTTTTGCCTTAGAAAATCAGTCATTTCTTTTGTCGAAAAACCGGAAGTTTCTTTTATTATCAAAGGAAACCCAAACCAAACTCGTCTTTCCCCTGTCTTTTCTTTTTTTTCTGGCAATATCAAGTATTTATTGTATTTTGAAAGTTTGTTTATCCAAAAATCAGCATTTTTTCTTCTAATTTTTATAATATTTTCCAATTTTCCAATCTGATGAATGCCAAAGCCGCCCTGAAGAGCAGTAGGCCGCAAGTTGTAGCCCATGTTTACGAATAAATAGCTTTTATCAAATTTTGGATATTTTTTGGCAATCTTACCTCTGTCTTTTAATTCGCGAATCCAGCCATGAGCCCTTAGCGTTTTTGCAAGTTCCGCATATTTTTCATTATTAGTTACTACCATTCCTCCTTCCATTGTGCTGATATGATGGGAAAAGAAAAATGAAAATGTTCCCATATCTCCAAATGTCCCGACTTTTTTTCCAGAAATTTCAGCCCCATGAGATTCACAGGAATCTTCAATAACGAACAGGTTGTGTTTTTTTGCAATTTTTAGAATTTTTGGCATATTAGCCGGATTTCCCAAAAGATGGACAGGCATTATTGCTTTTGTTTTTTTGGTAATGGCTTTCTCAATTAAATCCGCATTTATATTAAAATTGTTTAAATTTATATCAACCAAAACCGGCACTGCTCCAATATTAATTATTGGGAAAGCAGTTGTAGACCAGGTAACTGCCGGGATTATTACTTCATCTCCGGGTTTTATGTGATTTTTAGTAATTGGATTGCTTAAAACAGAAAGAGCGATTAAGTTTGCGCTAGATCCTGAATTTACCATGACTGCATATTTTACCCCCAGATAACTAGCAAACATTTCTTCAAATTTATAAACCTTTTCATTCATTGTCACATAGGTAGAAAGCAAAGAATCAATTGCCTCATTTACTTCATCTGCTCCGAAAGTCGGGATATTTAAAGGAATTTTTAGTTTATTTGAAACAATTTCTTCTTTAGGCAAAGAAAAGTATTCTTTTACCAAGTTATTTATTTTCTTTTGGATTATTTCTTTTTTCTTTTGCATATTTTTAGATTTTATTTCTATTTTTATAATCCTCAATAGTTTTTTGCAAACCTTCTTTTAAATCGGTCTTGGCGAAGAATCCAAATTCTTTTTGCGCTTTTGATGTTTCAAAAAACCTTCTCGGCTGGCCATCTGGCTTTGTCGCGTCCCAACGGATTTCGCCCTTAAAAGACATCAATTCGCAAAGCAATTCCAGTAATTCCGTAATGGAGATTTCCTTCCCAGAACCTAAATTTATAGGATCAACTTTGTCATATTTTTCTGTAGCTAAAATAATTCCTTCTGCCGCATCTTCTACGTAAAAAAATTCTCTGGTTGGCTTTCCCGTGCCCCAAGCTTCAATATAGTTTTTCCCTTCTTTCTTTGCATCCTCAATTTTTTTAATCAAAGCTGGAATTACATGGCTTGATTTTGGATCAAAATTATCTCCTGGCCCATATAGATTTAGCATTAATAAATGAATCGCGTTTAAATTATATTCTTTTCTGTAGGCTTGGGATTGGACCAGCATAAATTTTTTTGCCAGACCGTAAGGGGCATTGGTTTCTTCGGGATAGCCTGACCATAAATCTTCTTCTTGATAAGGCATGGGAATTTCTTTTGGATATTCGCAAACAGAGCCGATTCCTGTGAACTTTTCAATACCTTCTTGCCTTGCAGCTTCTAATAAATTTAAAGCCATAGCTGCATTGTCATAAAAAGCAATGCCCGGATGCTCAAGGTTGAAACCGATTCCTCCCACAATTGCCGCCAAATGAATAATAATATTTTGGCCTTTGGCAGCTTTTTTACAGTTTTCAAAATTTCTTAGATCTAACTCATTAGCTGTCGGCGTATATAAATTTTCTTTTGGGACCTGCCTTTTCTCTAATAAATTTTTAATTAAATGTTTTCCCAAAAAACCATGGGCTCCAGTGACTAAAATTTTCTTTTTTTTGAGATCGATCATTGATTTGCTTTTAAATTTTTTCTAATCCACTGTCCACCAACGATCAGGAAATCTTTCTTTTAAAATTTTATCTCCTTGGCCGGGGGCGGCCATCCCAATCTCCCGGAAATCGGCGTCAACCATAACTTTTACCAAATCTGAAAATTTAATTTTTGGCTGCCAATTTAGTTTTTCTCTTGCTTTCTTTGGATCGCCGACTAAAAGTTCTACCTCTGCCGGCCTAAAATATCTCGGGTCAATTTTTACCAATGCCTCCCCTGTTTTTTTATCAATGTATTCTTCTTCAATACCTTGTTTTCCGTTTGATTCAATTTCAAAACCGGCGTATTTGAAAGCCTCTTCTAAAAATTCCCTGACAGAATGAGTTTCTCCTGTTGCAGTTACAAAATCATCGGGCTTTTCATGTTGGAGAATTTTATGCATTATTTCCATATATTCTGGAGCAAAACCCCAGTCGCGTTTGGCATCTAAGTTGCCCAAATAAATAGTTTTTTCCAGGCCCTTTTTAATTCTTGAAACTGCCCGGGTAATTTTTCTAGTAACAAATGTAGGGCCCCTTCTTGGGCTTTCATGGTTAAAAAGCATGCCGTTTGCAGCAAAAAGGCCATAAGCTTCTCTGTAAAGGCGAGTTATGTGATAAGAAAAGACTTTGGCACAGGCATAGGGGCTTTTTGGATGGAAGGGAGTATTTTCATTTTGTGGCGGGTTTACTCCTCCAAACATTTCTGAACTTGCCGCCATGTAAAATTTTGTCGGGTATTTTGAATTTTTAATTGCTTCGAGTATCCTAAGAGTGCCAAGCGCATCAGTATTTACCGTGTATTCTGGCATATCAAAACTGACCCTGACATGGGACATAGCCGCCAAATGATAAATTTCGTCCGGCTTTATCTCATTAATTAGTTTCTCAAGGTTTCCGGTGTCAATCATGTCGCTGTAATGCAAAAATAAATTTACTCCATTTACATGCGGATCATGATAAAGATGGTCTATCCTTTCTGTGGTAAATATGCTGTCCCATCTTATTGTCCCATGGACTTCATAACCCTTGCTTAATAAAAGTTCTGTTAGATAAGAACCGTCTTGGCCGGCAATGCCGGTAATTAGAGCTTTTTTCATTTCTTTGGTTTGTAATTTAAAACAAAATCAACAAAATTGCTTTTAAAATATTTTTTAAGAATTTCAGCATTTTGTATTACACAATGGCCTCCAATTCCGCCTTTTGGCGGATATAAAACAGGCCGGATGACATTTTTCTTTCCCATTTTTTTGTAGCCTTCGTTATAAGTTTTGTTAAAATCGGTAACGGCTTTTTCAAAATCTATTCCGAATTTGTCGCAGATTTTTTTCATTTCTCCGTGCCAAGCAATGCAAAGGCCGTAATAAGTTGTGTCCAAAAGTTTTCCGATTTCGGTGGTTACAGACGGAAAAAAAACTTTTGTTTTTATGCCCAAAGAATTAAAATGCCTTTCCGCCATCTCTGCCGCCTCTTTTTTATCAGCTCCTATATATTTTACAAAAGTTTTAATACCTTCAAAAAGATTGGGGTGTACTCCCCTAATAGGACTATGAACTATATTCCCCCCAATATTTTTGGTTGTGCCGGGAGCGACTGTCGAATGAATAATGGTTAATTCGGGTTTTATCTTTCTTATCTCTTCTTTTGCTATTTTTACAAAGTTTCCGCTCCAAGGAAGACAAATGTTCAAAATTTCAACACCTGCCAAATTATCGTTTCTTTTTAAATCCTTTATTTTGGGATTTTTATAAAATTTGGAAATTGCTTTCCCAACTTCTCCAAAACCCAATATTCCTATTTTCGCGTTATTTTTTAAATTCATATTAAATAATCAATTTTCTTGCCAGCTTTTTATTGCATTTTCCCATCTGGCAAAATTCCCACAGTCCGTCCAAGCGCCTGAAAATTTAAAACCTGCTAACTTTTGTTTTTTTGCTAAGTTAGGAAACACGTCCTTTTCGACCATTATAAATTTGGGGCTAGTATAATCATTTAGTATTTTTGGGGAAAACAAATAAAGCCCCGAGTTAATATAATTTGAAGGCGGATTTTTCGGTTTTTCCAAAAATTCCTTTATAAAGTTTCCTTCGCAAATTGCAACCCCATAATCTTGGGGGTTTGGAACCGAAACCAAAGCTATTGTTGCCAAAACTTGATTTTCGGCATGAAATACTGCCATTTTTCCCAAATCTATTTTTTTAAGCTCATCTCCATTTGTCAAAAAGAAAGGGCTATTTCCAATCCATTGCTTTAAATTCCAGATCCCGCCAAAAGTTCCCAAGGGCTCCGCTTCTTCAAAAAAATTAATTTTGAAATTATTTTTTATATCCTCTGGATAATATCTTTTCTTCCACCAGTCAAATTCCTCTCTAAAATCATTATTTATCAAAACAGCAATATCTTTTATGCCTTGATCCAAAAAAAGATTAACCAAATAATTGATAATTGGTTTTCTTTTTACGGGCAAAAGTGGTTTTGGAATTTCGTATGTCACAGGGTATAGCCTTGTCCCCCTTCCGCCCGCTAAAATTATTGCTTTATAAGACGAAAAATCTACCATTTTTCAATAGTTTTTTTTGTTTTAGATCTTAATTTATCGTAAATTTTATAAACCCGAGATTCTATTTTTGGAGAAATCAAAATTAAAATATCGCTGCCCCAAATCCGGTAAGTCCCGCCAACTTTATAAGCCTTAATTATCCCGCGCTTTAGCATTCTTTTGATAGTTGAGGAACTTACTTTCAAAAAATCCTGAGTTTCTTTGGTTGTATAAATTTCGTTTGGATTAATTTGGGACATGCCCCGTTAGAAGTCCTTTGCGAAAAAATTTTAAATTAAAATTTTTTCACAATTTCAGACAATCTATTTAAAAATATTCTTCTTTGCCCCAATAAAAGTAGCTGTCACAATAGGCAAGCTTCTAACGGGGCATGATTTTACAATTGTTTAAAATTTTCCCCTTATTTTTCGATAAGGGGTAAAGGTCGTAGCGATTGCCTCCAAGTTCAGCATAGCAAAGCAGGAGCAGGTGTCAAGAGGTGTCAAAAAGTGTAAAGTAAGCTCAAAAATGCTGAATTTTCCACAGAAAATTAACAGCCGCCGTGTTTCCGGCGGACGCAAAAAGCATGCCTTAAGGTCTTATTTTGCCAAAAGCTGGTTTATTTTATTTCTTGTAGCCAAATCAACTGCCCCCGAGCCCTGTGTCAAACCATAAGGAGTCAAAATTTCTGCTGCATATTTTTCCTGAAATTTTACTACCGCCTTTTGGGTCAAAGAAAAAAAGTTTCCGGTGATTAATCCTTCGGGATAAATTTCCGAACCTTGCGATTTTAAAAACTGCTGGAGACAGCGGACTTCCTGATTGTTTTGAAGCCCGTAATGCAAATTACTTTCAATTTTCGAACAAACTAATTTTTTTGCCAAAATGGCATTTATTCTTGCCTGCGTTTCAGAAATTAATTTTTGAAGCTCTAAAATCCGAGCTTTTAGATCTTGAATAAGTTTTTCTTCCTGCGGAGTATTCGTCATAGAGGCAGTAATGGAAAAATTGTAAATATCTTCCTCGCTTCCAAAACCAGAAGTTTTGTTTTCAATTGAAGGAATTAAAGTTAAACTCGTCCAATCCTTGCCAAAATTATCAAAGGTAATTTCCCCTTTTTGCAAGTTATCCAGAATCATGAAATCAGCCTTGCAGTTTGAGCTGTCCTGACAAAGAACATAGGGAATTTGGAATTTTGCTTTCAAATCCCCGGCAAATCTCACCGTAAGTTTTCCTTCTCCCCCGACAATCCTATACCAGTTTCCCGACCACTGGGAAATAGAATAATCAAGCAAAAATTGTGTTTTATAAGTAGCTGGAAAGAAAATCAAAGATGGGTTAATTCTAAGATTTTTTAAATTCTGGTTTTTATAGCAATATTTTTCGCCAAATTTGCAGTCATTCAAATAAATAGTTATTGTCCAGTCGGTAAAAATTTTTGAGAAATCCTGTGAAAATCCTGCCTTAAGGAGGGCCGCATTAATAGAAGAAATTCCGGTTTTTTCTGACTTTAAAGAATCTGCCAAAATAGAATTTCCGTACTGGTCAGCTAAATACTGTGTAAAAATATTAATTATTCCGTAATCGTTTTTTTGATTCTTCCATTCGGTTAAAGAGTCCGACGGCGCCGAAAGAAATAATTTTACCCTTTGTTGAAGATTGCTCCCCTGATATTCGTCATCGTACCCCAAATAAGTCGGCGCATATTCTGCCCTTGATTCGTTCAGCCAAAAATCTTCAGTAACTCCTCTTAACCTTTCTTTTTGGTTAAAACTTATTAAGTGGACGAATTCATGAGCCAAATAACTTTTGGAATTCTGCGAAAGAAGAGCTTGAGTGTTCAAATAAACCATTTCCCGCTCATTGGATGCCGGATTTTGGAGCCGCGGGTATTCATCAATATTAGTAAAATAACCACCGATATGGTTTTCTTTCATCTGATGAAATACTATTGTGATTCTAGTGTCATTATCAATTCCCGGCTTCCATTCTTGGCCGTAAAAAGAGGTCAATTTTGGGTAGATTTTTTTGTCAAATTCCTGAGATAAAATTTCCAAATTCTGATCTATAATTTTTTTGTCATCTTGACTCAAATTTTTATACCATTCGTCTTCCACATAAAAATACCCCTCTTGGGAAACTTTCAGCAAAGTCGTTTGAATTTTATCTTTGCTTTGCAAAGAATACTCTGAATTAACAAAAAAAATTTTAACCTGGCCTTGGGAATCAGCGCAAATTAAAGAAGGAAAAAAGAAATAGAGAAAGACAAAAAAAACAATTCCGAGTTTTATCCGAAAAATTTTTTGCATAACTTTTCCCATTTTATCATAAGAAAATTAAAAATAAAAGCCGGCCCCCATTGGGGCCGGCTTTAATATTATTTTAATCTAGTTACTGCCCCAGAATTCTATTTAATTTTTCCCGGGTTGCGTTTCCTACCATTCCTGTTCCGGCAGTTAGCCCGGAAGGCGTAAGGATTTCTGAGGCGTATTTTTCCTGGAAACGAATTACTGCGGCCTTAGTTAAAGCGCCAAAGTAATTAGTTTCTTTTCCCGGAGAACCTGTTCCTGAACTTGCAATTTGAGTTGCTAGATCTGAGTTCAAAATAATCTGCAGGCATTTGACGTCTTCATTGGTATCGCCTTGCCTTAAACTTCTGGCAAAGGTGGAGATTGTGCAACCGGCAATATTTGACGGAGCAGTACCCTGGAGCTGGGCTAGTTTAGCTTGCAGAGCATAAATTAATGCTAGTATTTCAGCAATTTTGGCTTTTAACTCGGCTATTGTCATTTGAGAGAGCGGTTTTGTTGTAGAAGGGGTTGTTGGCGTAGATGGGGTTGTTGTCACTGCCTGCTGTTGGGGCGCGGACCCTGTTGTCAAAGTTGTAACAGTTTTTGCCGTGTAAGAGCCGGTATTTCCGATAAAATCCTTGGATTTAATTTGGTAATAAAAAGTGGTTTCAGAAGTCAAATTCGGCAGGGTTACCGCATGAGTTGTAACAAAAGAACCGGTTTTTACTTCGCTACCATAAGCTGTTGAAGTCCCATAAACAACCCAAGAAAGAGATCCTTCATCGGTTTTCCAAGATACAGTGACGTAATTATCAGAAACAGTTAATACAATTTGAGAAATAACAGGCGGAGCTGAATCTGTTCCTCCGCCGCCTCCCCCGCCGCCTCCTCCGCTCGGAGTATCGGCTACGCAGGAATTGCCAGATTTAGTATAGCCAGAACTGCAAGTAATCGTACAGTCAGGATATGCAGAAACTGAACCATTAGAAACACTGCTTATTGTACAAGTCATAGTATAGGTATTGGAAGAAGCAGAACTGGAAGAATTGTCTCCATAACAAGAAACGGCTTTTACGGTTTGGGTAGAAGCTACAGTAAAGGTAGAAGAATATTTTGTTCCTGTGGTGCAGGCTGTCGGAGTATTGCAAGCTGGAGTGGATGGAGAAGTTCCGGTTGTATAACAAACAGCAGTAGCGCCAGAAGAGGATATAGTTACGGTCTGATTTGAATGGTACTCCCCCGTAGCAGGCGTGATTGTTGGAACTGCCCTTACTATGCCATTGGCTCCTGATTCAATCCCAACAACAATAGATCCTGTTGTTTCTGAACCCAAAACAGGCCTTACGAAAAGAAAACCCACTAACGCAGTTAAAAATAGCGATGCTAATAATATTTTTTTAGACATAAACCTTAAATTCTTTCTCGGAGCAAGTAAGACCTTGTTACTTGCTCCGTTAGAAAGTTTTAACTTATAAGCTTGGATTAGTAGGTGTAAATTCCGTAAGTGGTAGAATAAGATCCGCCGGCAGTTCCGGTTGGAATCTTAACGTAGAGATATACCGTTTCTTGAATTCCTCCCTTGCTCGTATCTTCATCAACTAAGGTCAAAGCAGTTGCCTGATCGGTGTAGGCATTTCCAACTCCGTAAGTTGCGGCTTCAACAGTAGAGGTAGAAGCAGAGCTTTCCTCGTTAGTTAAGCCAATTCTTGTCGTGGTTGCGGTTGATGCAGAAATAGCTATTGTATTAGTTCCTGATGTCCAGTCAGTAAATTTCATTTTCAAACTAGTTTCTGCTGTATTATGAACAGTAATACTTATCTTCCATTTCCATCCATTGGCATAGGTATTATCAGCTGTAGCATAGTACTTTACCATAGAAATGCTTTCTACTGTAATTCCGGTTGTAGCAGCTGCCGTAGTAAAGGTGTAAATGTCTGAATAAGTGTCTACTCCTCCTGCAGTTGATTTCACTCTGTAGTAATATAATCTGTCAGCTGTCAAACTTGTTAAATTGGCTATATGAGATTTTACAGTATCTCCGGTTGCAGCAGCAAGTGTTGATCCCAAAGCTGAAGTTAAGCCATATTCTACTGTATTGCTGGTTGAAGAAGAATCAGTTGTCCAGGTGGTAGAGGCAGTTGTCATTGCAATATTGCTAATCGCCACGCTGCTGATTACTGTACTGCTTGATATCACTGTAAATTCTTGGCTTGCTTTTGTGTTATAAGCTGCTACTGCATTAGCTTCTAAATCTTTAGCTCCGGCAGTAACTGATATATAATAGTGTCCGCCGGGAGACAAGTTTGCATCTGGGCTGATTACGGCTTTCGTATTGCCGTCTTGCAGAGAAACAACTGAAGAAACTGAAGCGTCTGTATCATATACTTTCAAAAGAACAGTTGAATCAGTAATTGTTAATGGATCCATTGCTTCGCTGAAGGTAACATAAGGATCAACATCTACTGCAATATTTGTAGAGCCGTCAGTCGGGTATTGAGAGCTGATTGATGGGCTTGTCGCATCTGCTACATAACTGGTAGCATTCACGCCCGAGCCATCGGTAATAGCGGTTACGGCATTTGAAGCCATGTCATCAATTACAGAAGAAGTTATCACAAGATAAGAAGATCCTTGGGCTTTTGCTAATAAACTCTTAGCTTTAATTGAGTTCAAATCCGCTGCTGATAATGCTATATCAACAGAAGTGCCATTTGAGCTTCCGGTTGTACCTCCCGTCAAAGTTAAACTCTGCCAGGTCTTTGTTGCGGCATCCTGAACAGTAATTCCAGTTGTAGTTAACGTAGTAGTGTTAACTGGCTCGTTAAATGTCATTACCAAATGGCCTGTGTTTATATTCAATGTCCAATAGCTTAAAGCAGGCCCAGTGGTGTCTCCGGTAAATGTTGTCGCATATATGCAAGCTCCGTCTGTAACGTTTGTTAGAGATACATTATTGCCGGCGACATCTTTCATGTTGCTGGAAGCAATTATTTCAAGATAAGAAGTGCTTGTTGAAACTCCCAAACCTGTATCAAGTTTTATCGCTGCCAAATCCTCTGTAGACAAAGTAACTGTTAAAGTATTATTGTCTGCCCAAGCAGAAGTGCTGTCAGTAAGAGTTCTTATTTGGCTGGCAGTATCGGTATCGGCGTTTTCTTGAACGGTAATTTTTGTTTCATCAACATTCTGGGAGCTATCCATAACTTCGCTGAAATTAATAGTCATGGTGCCAGCATTAATGCTTAAAGTCCAATCGTCCACAACGGTTGGCGATGTCTCATCTTTTGTATGAGTAGCTCCTGCTTCTGTGATTTCACCTGCTGCGTAAGTAATGCCTGCTACATCAGTTATATGAGCACTTGGAGTAACTTTAATGTGATCGTCTATTGCAGCATTTGTAATAAATGTTGTAGAGTTTGAAGGATTTACTGCGCTCAAAGTCAAGGTAACTATTGCATTGCTCAAAGATGTAGTTGCTATTGAGTATGTGATGTCTCCTGCATTGTTAGTCACTGTCCAGTGAGTAAGATCGTTTGCAGTCGTAGTATTTAACTTTTCATTAAAGGTTAAAGTAATTGTGTTTGGCTGGACATTGTTGTTGACTACAATGGCGTCTGCGGCGAGTGTTGGTGCTGAGCTGTCTTTTGTCGGGACAGCTGCAGCTTCTGTAATCTCGCCTGCTGCATATGTTTTCCCTGCCACATCGGTTATATTCGCCGAAGGAGTAACTTTGATATGGGCGTCAACATCGGCATTGGTAATAAAGGTGGTAGCGTTAGATGGGTTGACTGTTGCCAAGGTTAAAGTAACTATTGTATTGCTTAGAGATGCAGAAGCTATTGAGTATGTGATGTCTCCTGCATTATTTGTCACTGTCCAGTTGGTTAGAGTTTCTGCGGTTGTGGTGTTTAGTTTTTCTGAGAAGGTTAAAGTAATTGTGTTTGGCTGGACGCTGTTATCAACAACAATATTGGCAGCGGCCAGGGTTGGCGCAGTTGAATCTTTTGTATGGACAGCTGCAGCTTCTGTAACTTGTCCTGCCTCATATGCTTTTCCTGAAACATCTGTTAAGTGAGTGCTTGGAGTAACTTTGATGTGGGCGTCAACATCGGCATTGGTAATAAAGGTGGTAGGATCTGCAGAGCTGACAGCAGACAAGGTTAAAGTAACTATTGTGTTGCTCAAAGATGCAGAAGCTATTGAGTATGTGATATCTCCTGCATTATTTATTATTGTGTAATGGGTTGCATCTTCTGCGGTTGTGGTGTTTAGTTTTTCTGAGAAGGTTAAAGTAATTGTGTTTGGCTGGACGCTGTTGTTAATTACAATGTTTGCGGCAGCTAAAGTCGGAGCTGTTGAGTCTTCTGTATGAGAACCACCTGATTCTGTAACAGTTTCGTCTGCAAAAGCAGTGCCTGCCACATCAGTTACCGAACTTCCTGAGAAAACCACTTTAATATGGGCTGCGATTTGGGAAGCTGTAACAAAAGTGGTAGCTGAATTTGGATTTACGGCAGCTAAGGTTAAAGTAACTGTTTTACTGTCTGTGCCCAGAGACACAGAATTAATACTATATGTTACATCTCCTGAATTGCTGGTTACTGTCCAGTTGGCTGCGGTTTCTGCAGTTGTGGTGTTTAGTTTTTCACTGGCTTCAAGAGTAATTGTGTTTGGCTGGACGCTGTTATCAACATCAATGTTTCCAACTGGAATAGTTGGCGCGGTCTCATCTTTTGTATGAGTAGCTCCTGCTTCTGTGATTTCACCTGCTGCGTAAGTAATGCCTGCTACATCAGTTATATGAGCGCTTGGAGTAACTTTGATGTGGGCGTCGGCGTCGGCATTGGTAATAAATGAAGCAGAATCTGTGGCGGTAACTGCGCTCAAAGTCAAGGTAACTATTGCATTGCTCAAAGATGTAGTTGCTATTGAGTATGTGATGTCTCCTGCATTGTTAGTCACTGTCCAGTGAGTAAGATCGTTTGCAGTCGTAGTATTTAACTTTTCATTAAAGGTTAAAGTAATTGTGTTTGGCTGGACATTGTTGTTGACTACAATGGCGTCTGCGGCGAGTGTTGGTGCTGAGCTGTCTTTTGTCGGGACAGCTGCAGCTTCTGTAATCTCGCCTGCTGCATATGTTTTCCCTGCCACATCGGTTATATTCGCCGAAGGAGTAACTTTGATATGGGCGTCAACATCGGCATTGGTAATAAAGGTGGTAGCGTTAGATGGGTTGACTGTTGCCAAGGTTAAAGTAACTATTGTATTGCTTAGAGATGCAGAAGCTATTGAGTATGTGATGTCTCCTGCATTATTTGTCACTGTCCAGTTGGTTGCGGTTTGGGCAGTGGTAGTATTTAGTTTTTCTGAGAAGGTTAAAGTAATTGTGTTTGGCTGGACGCTGTTATCAACAACAATATTGGCAGCGGCAAGGGTTGGAGCTGTTGTATCTTTTGTAGGAGAACCTCCAGACTCTGTAATAGTTGAACCGCCATAAGTATTTCCTGCTTTATCAACAATTGAAGTGCTTGGGATTACTTTAATATGGTTGTCTATTTCAGCATTTGTAATAAATGTTGTAGCAACATCAGGATCTAGCGCTGCCAAAGTCAAAGTAACTGTTTTTCCATCGCCTCCCAAAGAAGCAGAAGCTATACTATATGTAATAGTGGCTCCATTATTTGTCACCGTCCAATTTCCTGCCGTTTCTGCGGTGCTTGTGGTTATGACTTCACTCATTTCAACAGTAACCGTGTTTGGCTGGACGCTGTTTTTGGCATCAATATTTGCTGCCGGCAATGTTGGAGCTGTAACATCGGCTGTGAAAGCATCAGTAGTTGGAGTGCTTGTAGAATTAACATCTCCAGAACCTGCCACGTCTCTTAATACGACATCGGCTGCGGCCATGCTTATCGTTATCTGATCGTCGTCCCCGGCGCCGTTGTCGCTCCATACAGAAGCATCAGTTTTTAAAACCAGATAAAACCAATAATCAGTACCAGTTGCTGAAAACATATTTTCCGTTGTAGTTCCTGACCAAGTAAATGTAGTTAAGGCCCCGTAATTAATAGATGCTGAATTTTTTGATGCAACCAAAGTATCGCCGCTGGTATCCATAGTAGAATCAGTGCTTTTATAAAGTGCGATTTGAGAAATTTCAGTTCCGCCAAAAGTTCCGGCAATCCAGTTAACCGTGAATTGAACCTGCTTGATATAGTCATCTGTGCTGCTGGCTTGGGCAACAAAATAAATTACATTCTGCCAATCACTACCAGCTTTTACTTTCACTTCAGCGGTAGTTGATTTTGTGGGCCCTATGTCAAAAGACGGGTAGGCAAAAGCCGCTTTAAAAGTTAAGAAAGAAAAACAAATAACAAAAGTTAAAATTGTTAAAATTTTTATTTTACTTTTCATATTAGACATATTATTTTTTATTTTTTATTTTTGCCTGAAAATTTTTTTATTCGAAATCGACCGCGAAGAAAAAAATTTTCTACGGCACTTAATTAATTATTAATAATAAATGATTGAGTTTCGACAATTTATTTTTTTTAAAAATTTTTATTTTAAAAAATTTTCTATCTTAATTTTTATTCGTCCACGGGGAAAAAATTCCACCTGTGGATAAAATTATTTTTTTATTATACCACAAAAACATATGTCAATATATGGAGTCAACTGTGGAAAACTTTTTTCGCGAAAATAAATTCATTTTTAGAAACCCGGCAAACCGAAATTAATAATTTTTAATGAAATTTTAAATAAAATAAAACCCCGCCCACAAAGGGGGCGGGGTTTTTCCGCTCAATCTCTCACAAGGAAGAAAGATGCGGGTTTCAAATCAGAGTTAGAAGGTAATAGTAGTTCCGTAAATTGGGAATGACTTTGTATATGCTGATTCAACAGCCGAAGCTACACCATCATCCCAATTAAAGCTGGCACCTGAAGCAATTGCGAATCTAATTGTAGAACCTGCACTAGTTGTTGGAACGCCACAATCTCCCAAATCACCGACTAAGACAAAGGTTTTCTTTGAATTAGCAGGAATTGTGTATCCGGAAGAGTATCCGAATAATGTTGGGGTGAATGAAGCAGCGTTAATTGTAGTGCTAGTAGCAATAGTTGTGCTTGCTATAGGTGTAGTTAGATCGGTTGCATCGTAGATGTAGAACGTCCTAGGACCCTGAGTTGTAGCATAACCTGTTCCTTGAGTGTAAGCAATGGTGAATGTTGCATTATTAAAGTATGCATCATAACTTCCATTATTGGTTACATCAAATATCATTACGGTTTGTGCTGTGGTGTTAAAGAGTTTAGCAGAGGCTGCTTGAGCTGAGCTGGCAATTGCAGTGACAGTTGTCTTATAGGTGTACATAATGTTGCCATTTATAGCAGATGCGCTGCCAGTGGCGGATGTTCCACTAATTGAACCCTTATAAGTAACGTCATCAATTGCAAAGCCCAATATCACTGTACCTGCTGAAGTTGCATTAAGGTATGTGTTGACATCACCTTTTATACTCAAGTATTTGACTCCTCCAAGAGGAACGCTCCATGGAGAATCAGAGATATCAAAGGTAGCCTTACCTGTGCTGATGTCAAATGACTGAGTAGATCCAACTTGAGCTCCGGTAACAGCATCCCATAAACTGACGTTTGAAATGGTGCTGCTTGGGGCGCTCGCGTCTAACGTCTCGGAAACTACCATCTTTGTAACTGATATTGGTTCGCTGACAGAGCCGGTAAATTTGACTCTTGCAAATTCAACACCAGCTGTCCCGTCTACCAATAAGGCTGACTTTGGAGTATTGGCATCCTGAGCTATTGTCAGGGAACCAGCTGCTCCAATGTAGATTACTTGCCCTGAAACTGCAGTTGTGTAGTTTACAGAAGTATTGGTAACCTTGCCTGTTCCATCAACCTCCGATAACTTTGTGTATCCGCCATCACCAGTTGATGTAGTTGTTTTTACATCAGCATAGAGATTCAAAGTCAATGATTGACTCTTGGCTAAGGATATATAAGGAGTTGGATAGAAGGTATAAGTAGAACCAGTTGTTAATGATGACTGGGTAGACCCGATTAGGGTGCCGCTTTCTTTAGTGCCATTGTAAACATTCAAGTTTGTAAAGTTAGAGAAAGCAATTGTACCATCATCAGCGATTTTAACAGCAGTAATGTCTGCGCCTTCTGAAGCACCAGCTGTTACTATATAAGAACCGATCAGAGCTTGCGTCGCTCCCGGAACTGACATAGGTTTGACAGCAGTCCAGTTAGGTACGGCTGAATTTAGAGCCGTAGATAAAGTGCCTGTCCTTATTGTTAATTGGAAACCAGCAGCAGTTACGCCAGAAATTGACGCTAATGATGTCCTGCCTTCAGCAGTTATGCTGGCAATTTTAACAGTAAGAGCGGCATTGTTTGTCGGAGATGTGCCGTCTGCATCCTTTACATCAGCTATAATTTCAAGAGTTTTGGTTCCTACTGGAACGACAAAAGTGTTTCCAAAAGTGAATGAAGTGTAAGCTGCTGCGGCATCGGTTGCAAATGAAGATGCGCTAGTGACAGTTGACCCTTTCTGGGATCCGTCAAAATAGACCTTCATTTGGTATAAACCTGAACCTCCGATTGTACCATAAGTACTAACACTCATTGCTGTAATCTTTACCTCTTCGCCAGTGGCTTTTAAATCAAATTTAGCAAGAGATACGCTAGTACCATCTGACGGTATGTTCCCTGACGGGGAATCAGAAGCTCTTGTGATGGTTAACTTACCAGTATTAATGGTAGTAACTCCGGCAGTTGTCTTGGAAATATCCCAAGAATCTAATTTGTTGGGCTTAATGAATACGCCGTATTGGACATCATAAGCCAAAACATCAGTCATGCTTCTAATTGCAAACTGGAAAGTTCTGTTGGTTCCGCTGATAATATCAGCTTTTAGATGCAGTTGCTTGGTGGTTTTGTCAATGACAATTGGACTTGCCATCAAATCAAAAGTGATGGTTTTGTCAGTGTTCATTGAAGCAATTGTTGATCCAATCTGTGTCCCGCCGTCATAAAGCTTAAAGTTGGCTAAATCTGTGTAAGCAGTTGAGCCGATGTTTGTGAATTTTAGCTTGTAGACGTTAATTTTTTGGGATTCTCCTGCCAATGAGAAGTTGAAAACTTCAACTCCCTCTTGGGGATCAATAGTTGCGCTGATTGCTGTTGTAGTGGCAATGGTCAACTTTCCAAGATCAGTTGCCTGAGCAGTTGACATATAATTGCCAGTTAATGGGAATGTTCCGTTTACAGTTGAGGCATCGGATGCCACATTTGTTGCGGCATCAACGCCAAACCTGACGGTTTTCCCAGAAGCAGTACCGTTTGCTAAATCAAACTTTAAGGTAACTGTTTTTGAACCACCTGCTGCAATAGTGAATAAGCCTGCTCCATTTGAGAAGGTTAAAACACCGCTTGAGAAGGAGTTGTAATCAGCTAACCAAGTATCTGTATCTGTGTCATAAATATAAGCCTGTGATATATCGTTGTCAGATGAAATTCCAGATCTCTTAAAATCAATTCTGGTGACTTTGACTGTTGCAGCATCACCATTTGAGAATGTGACTTTTAAAGCTGGAATCAATGACTGCGCCCCATCTGCTGATGTTGAATCATCAACAATGGTTGCTGCAGCTGGGTTGCTTGCTGACAAAGCAACAGTTAAACCTGCTCCGGGAGCAGTTGCGCAAGTTGAATCAGTTACGCACTGAGTTTCAAGTGCACAGGCTGCGGGAGTACAAGTTCTGGTCTGTTGTCTTTGGCCAGTTATACAACCACCTACTCCGCAAGCACCATTTGCCCATGCTGTACAATTACAGCCGGCTGGAGGTGTGACAGAGCCCGATGATATTAATGTATCTAACTTAAGTCTTGTTTTTGTGGCGACATTGCCTGTTCCGGCAGTCAACCCAAGAGGAGTTAGAATTTCGGAAGCGTATTTCTCCTGAAATTTAATAACTGCAGCTTTAGTCAAAGGACCAAAGTATGTAGTTTCATTTCCGGGAGAACCTGCGCCTGATGAAGCTACCTTAGTAGCGGCATCGGAATTCAAGATAATCTGTAAACATTTTACGTCGCTGCCACTTGAACCTACTGTAAGGTTTCTTGTAAAGGAAGTAATCGTACAACCTGTTACAGTTCCGCCTGTTGTAGTTGTCCCACCTTCAAGGGTTGTAAGCTGACCTTGCAATGATTGCAATGTGGCTAACAGAGAATTTATCTGCGCCTGCAATTCAGCAGCTGTTTCTCCTTGAGCTACGCTGGGGCCAACTAGCATAACAGAAACTGTCAAAGCAGTGGCAATCGCTACGATCTTTTTCGTTAATTTACTCATTTTTATTTTATTTTCAGAATTTTAATTGATTAATAATTCGACAATGTAATTAATATTTCTGTCGCGCCGACCATTCTCGCGGCCTTAGTATTGCCCCAAATCGTTAAAAAACAATTTGGCGGCAAACAATATTAAAGGTCACGAAATGCGACTGTCATTTTTAAAATGATAACACAAATTCAAAATTTAAAATTGTGGATAACTCAAAGTCAGTATTTTTTCCAAAGCGTCAGAATACCTTTGCGCCCAATAATCTTCTCCGGCTTTTATCAGAATTGCTTTTTGCTCATCAGTCAAAGTCCTTGATCCCAAATCCTTTAATTCTCTTCCAACTAATTGTTCCAAAGCACTATCCAATTCTTCAGTTTCGCCAATAATAACTCCTAGCGATTCTATTTTTTGCTTGCTCTCTTCCATCTTTTTTGTTTCAACAGCAATCTTTTTTATATCAGGATTTTTCGCCGACATTAAATTCTCGGCAGCTTTTTGAGCATTCGCCTGAAATTCTAAAATAGCTGGAGCTAATTTTTTCACTTGGTTGGTCTGGGCAATTGTGGTTAATTCTTCCAATCTCTTATTTGCTAATCCTAATTGAGCTTGGGGAAGGTCATCTGTAGAAACAAAAACTGCTCGGCTTTTCTCAGTAATCTTTTTTAAAATATATACTGGGTCGCCGGGCAGGGAGTTTTGGGCAAAAGTGAAGGCAACAGTAATAAAACCAAACAAGATAACTGAAGCAAAAGCAAGCTTATTGTATTGAAAAACCAATCTGGGCAGAGTTTCAAGAACAGAAATCCAATTCTTTTCTTCTTTGCCTAAAATCTTTTCTCTAGTCAAAAGAGCCCAGTCTTTGCTGGGTTTTGTATTCTTGAGTTTCTTTAAATTGGACACTAACTCTTTTTCAGTCATTACACTCTTTATGACGCAGAATCCAGCTCTTTATTACACTTAAATTGAGCTGACTTTTTCTCTTAAGGCCTCCAAGGCCCGATGAAGCAAAACCCGGGTCGCGTCTTCTGATCTATCTAAAAGTTTTGCTACCTCAGGAATGGGTAGGTCATCCAAATAATGCCAAATAATAACGTTCTGGTAATCGTCTTTTAAGCCGGCTAAATTCGCTTTTACCTGTTCAATATCTGAATTCAAAGCCGCATTTTCTTCTATTCTTGGTTTTGGATCAATAATTGAAAGATTTTCAGTTGACACTACCTGTGTCCTACCTTTGTCCCTATAATGATCAATAACTAAATTTCTGGCAATTCTATACAGGAATGCCTGAATATTATCAATTTTCTCCTGCTGAAAAGATACCCAGCATTTAATAAAAGTTTCGGAACACAAATCCTGGGCAACTTCCTCTTTGCTCACTTTTAGAAAGATAAAACGGTATATCTTATTAAGATACTGGTCATAAATTTTACTAAATTCTTTTCTCTGGTTTGCCATACCCCGTTAGAAGTCTGTCAATTATAAAATATAAAGTCAATTTCAGACAGACATTTATTTCTGGATATACCCCGCTAATCCTCTGAAGAAAAATTTTGGGAAAAATTTTTCTGCCCAAGGCTTCTAACGGGGCATAACTTATAGTAGGACACTGTGTCCTACTACTATATATATGTATGTCCTACCTAATTAAGCAGTTTTTATTTGGTAAAAAGTATTGTTTCTCTCCCCCATTCTTTCAATAGTTCCTTGTTTTAACAGAAAATCAAAATCCCTTCTTAAGGTTCTTTTACTGACTTCTGGTAAAACCTTTTTAACTTCCCAAACCTGAACTCTGCCCTTTTCCTTTAAAATCTGTAAAATCTTTTCTTTTCTGTCTGTTATTATTTGGGGCAGTTCTGGTTGCAAAATTCTGGAATCTTCTTGAATTAGATCTTCTGGCGGATCATCGTCTTTTAGGCCTCCTTTTAAACTATCATATTTTTGCTTAATTTCCAATATATCTTCTGCCTTTACCCAATTTTGAGCAGAAGCTACGTCAAAAAAACTAAGAAGAGTATCAAGGTCTTTTCCATTTGGCTTTGCCAAAAAATCATCAGCAAGCTCTCTCATTTTATACCTCAAAGGCTCCTTTTTGGGAAAAAACAAGGTTATCCTGTAAAGCTTATTGGTTAATTGTATTATCTCTTCTTTATCCATTAAAATGTAGCGCTGTTTTTTGATTTTGGGGTTCCGTTTATTAAGTTTCCGTCAGCGTCTAATCCGTTCCTGAATACGCCATTATTACTTTTCCAATTATTAGGAATACTGCCGGCAAATTCAGAATTTACTCTTTCCATTGAAATATAGTCGGAATCGCTTCCGACAAACCAACCCAAGGAAAAATCAATTAAATCAATTAAATTTCCGTAATTATCAATTAATTTCAATTCCTCTCCTGAATTTTCCAAAGCTCCTTTATAAATTAAATCGGCTCCAATATCGGAAATTGTAGTATCGTCTGTCCTTTCCAAAAGAAAATAATCTTTGGCAAAAATGCTGGAGGTTGAAAAAACAATGTTTGGGGTCCCGTCTTTGGCTGATAAGACCCAGCCGGTCAAATCAACGAAAGAATCCGTATTATTATAAAGTTCTATCCACTCATCATTGGAATTAGTTGCTGAAGTCCCCATCCAGCTGATTTCATTGATTACTATTGTTTTAGCTGTTTTTTCAAATATAGTCAACCCAATTTTAACCTCTTTTTTGTCTTCAAAGCCTTGAGCAAAAATCGTGGCCGTTGCCTGATAATTTCCGGGGCATAAACCTGCGCTATCTATCAAAAAATCTATTGTAGAAGAAGAGAAAGCCAAAACAGTTCCTGAGGCAAAATTTGGAGACACCCAGCCCTCGCCTGAATTTTGAGCCAAAGAAATCCCCCAATTTAGCTCGCCTTGTCCGCTGTTTGTTATAATCTCTTCTTTTCCAGAAATAATTTCTGCCTCTTCTCCCAAAAAATCCAGTTTTTCTTCAGAAATTTCCAAAATTGGCAAAGCTAGTTCTTTTATAGTAATAGTTGTTGTGGCCAGCAAGCTTGTAGACCCAAAATTGTCCTTTACTAAAACGATTATTAAAAATTCTCCAGAAGTGGCAAAAGAAAAGGTAGTCGTGGAAAGCGTGGTCGAACAATAGCTTCCTCCAAAATCCCAAAAATATTCTGAAATTTCGCCATCTTCATCGGTCGAAGAAGAGGCGTCAAAAATAATCTCCTGGCCAATTTCGGGCGTTTCCGGAGAAAAAACAAACCGAGCAGCCGGTATTTTATTTTCAGGTTCAGGGCTTTTGTTTTGCGAATTTGGAGTAGGATTCTGGACTTCGAAATCTTCAAAATTATTGTCAGTATCAATATAACCTTCTGTAGTTGATGACCATTTCCTCCCAATGCTATTTCCAGGCAAAGGATTTGAAGTTGTCGCTGTTTCAAAATCCTGCGCCTCTCCCCAGCCAACTTTGTCTGAAACTTCCTTATTCGGATTCTTAATAACCAAAGTATTGTCTTCAGTTAAGGAATAAGCAGTTTTTATATCTGACAAAAAAGAGGACGAAGCGTTGGAAATTAAAAAATAACTTTTAGCCTGGATTTCTTTTCCGGAAAGCAAATTTTGAGGCGCATAAGAGGAAAAACTGCCGCTATTTTTGGTTTTTCTTTGCAAATACCAGCCGGTTAAATCTATATCTATATTATTTGGATTGTATAATTCAACAAAATCTTCTTTTTCTAACACCTTTCCTTCTGGATCAAGGCCGGAAATATGCACTTCAGAAATTAAAATTTTTGGGTAAAAAGTCGGCAGAGTAATTATAACGCCTCCTCCGCTATTGTTATTATTGAAACTAATATATCCTGAACTGTTTTCTGCTTTTGGAGTGCCGCCAGTTGGCTGGCTCGTTTGCCAACTAAAATCCGGCTTTCTTTCCATTGTCCTTTTTGAATCATTTTCACCGGCTGGCCAAGAAGGATTTGCCTCAACAATGTCCTGAAGCTGGCAATTTTCATCAAAAAGATAAAGCGCCTCTTCTCCATTTTTCAGGGCCCCTGAATAAATTTTATCTGCTCTGATTCCCAAAACCGCATCGTCATTTGTCCTTTCTAAAAGATAAAGAGAATTTTGTAAAATTTTATCCTTTTCGTCAAAAAATATTGTAATTTTATTGTCTCCATTTAAAACCTGCCAGCCGGCCAAAGACAGATCTTCTCCTGAAATATTTTTTAGCTCAATCCATTCATTGTTAACCGAATCTTGGTTCCCCATCCAAGCCACTTCATTAATAATAACATTGTTCCTGTTTGGCAAGCTCCCTATGGTTTTTGGACAGGCCGCTATTTTAACTTCCGGAGTTTTGGGAATTTCTTCTTTGATTTCTTCTTTTTCCTCTTTTTCAGGAACTTCAGGGATTTCTTTTTCCAGCTCCATTTTCAGCTCCACTTCAGAAAACTCACTTTCAGTTGAAGTGCCGGCAACTTCTTTTAAAGGCATCAATTCACTTACTTTTTGAGAAATCAGATCAATTTTTTCCGAAATATCGTCTATTTCCTCCACAATATTCTTTAATCTCTTAATCTCTTCGCCAACTCCTTTTACTTTAATTTCCACAGAATTTCCATTAATTTCCGTCATAATATCTTCGTTATTTCCATCAATTTCCGCAGGTATATTTCCATTAGTTTCAATTAAACTTCCATTAATTTCCGTTAAATTTCCACTAGTTTCCGTAATATCCGTAGTTTCTTCATTTCTCGAAACTGTCGCTTCTAGAAAATTAAAAGGTAGGTGGCCAAGATTTTTTACAAAAACAAAACCTATGCCAAAAATTAGCAAAATTAATCCAAAAACTACCAAAGTTTTGGGCATTTTTTTATTCTATAAATTCCACCCCTAAAACGCAACAAAAAAGGCGGAAAAATTCCGCCTTTTAGATAAAATACATAATAAAATCCTGCTTAGTGTTTTTGAATCTCTTTTATAATCTTATTTGGAAGACGACTTACAAGATATGAAATTACCCAGCAAAATACAAAATATATTATTACTATTGCGACTATAATACTTATTATTAATCTCAACCATTCCATGCTTCACCTCCTATTCTAGCTGGCCACAAGGACCAAAAAATCCGGGTCCTGAATGAGTCCCTAAAGCTGTCCCTGTTTGGGTAATAAAAATTTTTATATCCTTGTAATACTTTTCCAACATTTTTGCTAATTCCTGCGCTTTTTCTTTTGCGTCGGCGTGAACAACACCAACTCTCTTCATTTGGCCTTGTTTTTTGAAAAGCTCAATCATTTTTTCCATTGCTTTTTGTTCGGTTCTTGCTATTGCCGCCACGGCAATTTTACCCTCGTCAAATTTCAAAATGGGTTTGACGTTCAGTAAAGAACCAATAAAGTGTTTTGCCGGCCCGATTCTTCCTCCTTCAGAAAGATAATCTAACGTTCCCACCACCCCAAACATTTTCATTTTTGGCTTAAGGTCCTCTATTGTTTTAACTATCTTCTCTAACCCCTCCCCATCCTTTGCCATTCTTGCCGCTTTCTCAACTAAAAACCCTTGGCAAAGCAGAAGCGACAAAGTATCAACAACCCTGATATCCAAATTCGGCAAACTTTTTGCGGCAAGCAAAGCCGAATCATATGCACCGCTTACCTTGCTTGAAATATTGATACAAATAATTTCTTTGCTTTTTTTGCCATTTTCTTCAAAAACATTCTTAAAGGCTTCTGGCGACGGCTGGGCAGTTTTTGGATATTCTGATTTTTTTTCTTTTTTGGCTTTCATTTTGGCGAAAAACTCATCCTGAAATAAAGTGACCTTATCTAAATATTCTTCTTCGCCAAATCTTACAGTAAACGGAACCATCCGCACATTGTCCAAATCCTCCAAAACGCCGGGGGCAAAATCAGCCGCGCTGTCAGTTACTATAATAACTTTCGCCATGCCTCTACCTCCTTTTTCTTTTTTCAAGGAAACTACTTTCTTTTTAGTTAAAATCCCAAAAAAGTCAAATAAATTAGAATCTAATGCGTTTTTGACCGGGTATATAAAATTTCAAGTCAACAAAGTTTTCATGGTAACCCCGTACAAATCCTGCGAGATTATATGGGGCAAGCTTTCGCAGAATTTTCAATTATAATTCGAGACAATTAGTTTTTCGGACCCATCCGAGGCAAATTGCATGGCTTCCGCCCAAGGCGGAAAATTTGCCGAGGGAATTGAGCCTGCGCCTCGCAGGGGCGCAGAGGCGTGTGCCGAAAAACTAATTGCCGAGAAAACCAAGATGCAAACAAAAAACGGCTTCCGCCGCCATCTTTTGAGATTAAAGTCCACAAAATGATTTGATTTTTGAAATAGGAATGGTAATAACTTTTCCTTCTGAATCAATTTTGTTCAACCCCAACGCGTTTCCTTCAATATCAAACAAAGGGCTTCCTAAAATGGTTTTTTCTTCAAAGATGTTTGTTTCTATGATGCTTGGATCAAAACTTTTTATAATACCCTCGTTTGCTATTTTTTGTGGAACATTATTTTCAAAAATAACTCCGACCAGAAACACCCTCTCTCCTAATTTTATTTTTTCCAAATCAGCAAAACCTGAGGTTCCCAAATTATTTTCATCAATTTTTATTAAAGCCAAATTTAGCTTTAGATCCCTTTTTAAAATCTGAAAAGAAACGGCTTTGCCATCTACAAAAAAAGTGAAGTTTGAACCCTGCGGAACCAATTCTGCCAGAGTTACAACCAAACCATCTGAAGTAATAATTAATCCTGAACCCTCAAAAACTTTCCCGTTTGCAGTTCTTGTTTTTATCCCGACTACTATTTTCGCTACTTTTTCAACTGCATTTTCTAAAGCAGTATTTTCCTGAATTGTAATTTCTTTTGTTTCATTCACAAAAGCCGGAACGTTTTCCAATTTGTATTTATAAAAAAGCGGCCTTTCAATTAAATAAGGCCACAAAATCTGGTCGGCAAAAATGCCGCCAGCTATCCCTAAGATAAAAATGCCGACAATTTTCAGTATGTTTTTCCCCATTCTAAGTCTCCGCCCAGGGCGGACCCGCCTAGGGAGGGCTAAATCCTAAATTCTAAATTCTACGTTTTCGACCCCACTTTTTCTTTCCGTTTTCCCAAATCCATTAAATCTCTTTGTGTTGAAAATTTTATTTTGTCCCCTTCCAAATCAATAAACAATCTGTCCCCTTCGTTTACCTCGCCGGCTACAATTTTCATAGAAAGAGGATCCAAAACATCTCTCTGGATTACTCTTTTCAAGGGTCTTGCTCCCAAATTCTGGTCAAATCCTTCTTTTGCCAAAAATTCTTTAACCGAATCCGCCACCTTTATCTCAATCCTTTTTTCCAAAAGCCGGCTTGCCACTTTCTGAAGCTCCAAATCAACAATTTGTTTTATTTCCTGCCTTCCTAAATAGTTAAAAATAATTATTTCATCAATTCTGTTTAGAAATTCGGGCCTAAAGTTTTCCTTCAAGGAATCCATTACTTTATCCTTTAAAGATTCTTTTTTCTCGCCTGCTTCTTGCCCCAGAAATCCCAAAGACCCCATTTTAGCAATGTATTCAGACCCGATATTCGAAGTCATAATCAAAATCGCATTTTTAAAAGAAGCTGTCCTGCCTTTGGCATCGGTTAATCTTCCATCTTCCAAAATCTGAAGCAAGATATTAAAAACTTTGGGATGAGCCTTTTCAATTTCATCAAATAGAATTACACTGTAAGGCCTTCTCCTGATTTTTTCAGTTAACTGGCCACCTTCTTCATAGCCAACGTAACCCGGAGGAGAGCCAATCATTTTGGAAACAGTATGCTCTTCCATATATTCTGACATATCCAGACGGACTAACGAATTCGCATCGTTAAATAAAAATTCAGCCAAAGCCCGAGCAGTTTCCGTTTTTCCAACTCCGGTAGGCCCCAAAAACATAAACGAACCCAAGGGCCTGTTTTCTTCTGAAATACCTGCCCGGGATCTCCTGATTGCGTTTGAAATTGCCCTTATCGCTTCTTCTTGGCCCACTACTCTTTTTGCCAAAATCTCCTCCATGTTTTCCAGTTTTTTTGCTTCGCCTTCTAATAATCTCATCACCGGAATCCCTGTCCATCTAGAAACTACTCTGGCTACATCTTCCTCTGCAACTTCCTCTTTTAAAATTGGCCTGGCTTTTTGGAAAACCTCCAATTTTCTCTCAACAGATTTTAATTCTTTTTGCAGCTGGGGCATTTTTCCGTATTTTATTTCTGCCACTTTTTGAAGCTCCCCTTGGGCCTCCCCTCTTTCTACTTCAAAACGAGCATCCTCAATTTCTTTTTTGAGATTTCGCATTTTAGTTATAGTTTCTCTTTCTGACTGCCATTTGACTTCAAGGCCTTTGGCTTTTTCTTTCAAATCTGCCAATTGCCTTAAAATTACTTTTTTTCTCTGGGGAGATTTTTCTTTTTTAATGGCTTCATTTTCAATTTCCAATTTTTGGATTTCTTCTTTTAAATTCTCCAATTCTTGCGGCTGGGATTCAATTTCCAATCTTAAAGAACTCATTGCCTCATCCATTAAATCCACGGCTTTATCCGGCAAAAACCTGTCAGAAATATATCTTGCGGCTAACTGCGCGCAAGCGACCAATGCCGCATCTTTTATCCTTACCCCGTGATGCAACTCATATTTTTCTTTAATTCCTCTTAAAATTGAAATCGTATCTTCAATTGTGGGTTCTACAACATAAATCGGCTGGAATCTTCTTTCCAGCGCTGAATCTCTTTCTATATATTTTTGATATTCTTTTAAAGTAGTGGCTCCGATTGCTCTTAATTCTCCTCTTGCCAAAGCCGGCTTTAACAAGTTTGAGGCATCTATTGCGCCCTCGGCGGCGCCGGCTCCCACTAAAGTGTGAAGCTCGTCAATAAATAACAAATACCTTCCTCCGGCTCTGTTTATTTCTTTCAAAAGTGCCTTTACTCTGTCTTCAAATTCCCCTCTGTATTTTGTTCCGGCAATCAAAGAACCCAAATCCAAACCAATTATTTCTTTGTCTTTCAAGCTTTCCGGAACGTCGCCAGAAACAATTTTCTGGGCCAAACCTTCAACAATCGCTGTTTTCCCGACTCCCGCCTCTCCAATTAAAACCGGGTTATTTTTTGTCCTTCTGGATAAAACCTGCATTAATCTCCTGATTTCATTTTCTCTGCCAATTACCGGATCTAATTTCCCTTGTCTTGCCTGAGTGGTTAAATTTCTGGCGTATTTTTCAACCACCTGATATTTTGATTCGGGTTCTGGATCTGTGATTTTTTGGCCGCCCCTGATTTCCGCCAATTGCTTTAAAAATGTATTGTAATCCAATTTCCCAAATTCCAATGAAGCTGCCCCGCCTCCCGGCTGCAAAAAAGCAGTTTTATCCAAAACTTCTTTGGCTTTGGTATCTGTATCCAAAAGAGCCAAAAACAAATGCTCAATGGAAATATATTCGTCTCCCATTTTCATTGATTCCTGCCTTGCCCTGTCCAAAACTTTTGCCATATCCTGGGTTAAATAAAACTGGCCGAACGCTTGAGGCGCGGCAATAATTGGAAGCCGATCTAAAGATATAACTGTCTTTCTTTTTAAACCCTCAACATCAGCCCCGATTCTTTGGAGTAAATTCAAAACAACGCTTTCTTCTTGCTCCAAAAGCGAATAAAGCAAATGGAGAGCATCAATTTGCTGCTGGTTTTTTCCTCTTGCCAAATCTTGGGCCGCTAAAATTGCTTCTTGAGCTTTATGTGTAAAATTACCTGCGCCGTTCATTGGAATAAATATATTTTAATTACCCTTTCATTCTATCATATTGAAATTAGCAGTCAAGACCTGCGAGTGCTAATTTGCTTAGAGCGCGTGCCCCGTATAGCATCTTCGACTTCCCGCTTCATAAGCGGGGGTAATCGCGAAGCGAGTCGAAGATGTATTACGGGGCCTGTCCCGTAGTGAACCCTCAGGTTCTACTACGGGGCTAATCTGTTTTGAATTCTTAGATTATTCTTTTTTATACCATAATTTCTATGAAAAATAAATTAAATTTTCAACAAAGTATCTTACATATTTTTAAGCGAGGCAATAAAGTTTTCATGGTAAATTCCGCGTTGTGCTTTTTTTTAGTGAGGGGGAAATGATTTTCGGTTCCATCCGCAGGCAAATTGCATGGCTTCCGCCCAAGGCGGAAAATTTGCCGAGGGAATTGAGCCTGCGCCTCGCAGGGGCGCAGAGCGTGTACCGAAAATCATTTTTCCGAACGCCTGCATTATTTTTGTTTCGGGAATCTATTATCAAACTAACCCAAACAGATAATAATTAAGAATCCAAGGTTCATAACCGCAAGAAAACCAATTAAAAAGCGGCTTCAAGCTGAAGCCGCATTTGCAATTCCGCTTTTATGCGGATATTGCTTTTCTCGCATTCAGATCTCCCGCCCCACCGCCTTTGCAAGAAGTTTAAGTTCTGCCATTAATCGGGAAAAATCTGAAAAAGTTAACGATTGGGGTCCGTCAGAAAGAGCTTTTTTGGGCTGCGGATGAATCTCTATTAAAATTCCGTCTGCGCCGGCTGCAATTGCAGCTTTTGAAAGAGAGGGAACGTATTCCCAATGCCCGGCGGCGTGGCTGGGATCAACAATAATCGGCAAATGCGTATATTTTTTCACGACCGGCACTATTCCCAAATCTAAGGTAAAACGGGTTGAATTGCTGAATGTCCTTATGCCTCTCTCGCATAAAATTACGTTCGGGTTATTCTCCCTTAATAAATAATCAGCCGCAGTAAGCCATTCCTCCAGAGTCGCAGAAAATCCTCTTTTCAAAAGAACTGGCTTTCCAGATTTTCCAGCCGCTTCAAGAAGCCGGTAATTTTGCATATTTCTTGTTCCGATTTGAAGAATATCGGAATATTCTGCGACCAACGGCACATCTTCTGGAGCCACTATCTCGGTAATAATCAGCAATCCGGTTTCTTCTTTGGCTTTTGCCAATAATTTAAGCCCTTCTTCTTTTAATCCCTGAAAGGCAAATGGGGAAGTTCGCGGCTTGAAAGCGCCGCCTCTTAATATCTTTGCCCCCAATGACTTTCCTATTTTTGCGCAGGAAATAATTTGTTCTTTGCTTTCTACCGAACAGGGACCTGCCATTATTACGACTGCATTTCCTCCAATTTTAACATTACCCACCTCCACAATCGTGTTTTCTTTTTCGAAATCCCGGGAAGCCAGCTTGTACGGCTTCATAATCCTGATTACTTTTTCTACTCCGGGCAGAACTTCAAAAATCTGGGTCTCAATACTTTCTGTCCCACTTCCAAGAACGGCGACAATTGTTTTTTCTTTGCCTTGATTCATTTGGATATCGAATCCATTTTCCTTAACTCGTTTAACTACCTGCCTAATGTCTTTTTCTGTTGCGCCTTTTTGCATTTCGATGATCATTCCTTTTCCTCCTATATTTATTTTCCAAATATTAACTTTTCAAAAAAACAAAAACCTCTTTCGAAAGAGGCTAATTTTGGCAAACTTTATATTAAATCAATTATTTCAAGTAAAAACTAGCCTCTTTCTCAAAGAAGTCAAAATAAAAGAAAAAGAAACTAGTTTTATTTGCCATATATAATAATGACGCAAAAATACCTGAATTATTACACTTATTACGCTTATAAAAAATAAAATGCCTGCGTCTTACTTGGATACAAGCAATATTACTAATTAAGCGATAGCGTTCTTATCACTACTCGACGATAAAGAGAAAGAAACAGAAAGAATACAAAAGAAACAAGAAAAAAATTTACTTTCCTTTGTTACTCTCTTGCCCTACAAAAAAGCCATCTTATAAGATGGCTTTTTTCTTTTCAATTTCAGATTTTAAGTTTATTATTTTAATTAAAAACTAAAAACCCAAACTGCCAATATCGAGCGTCTTCAAAAATACCGGAATCGCAAAGGCGAGCCCGATTAACGGCAGAACGATTGCTACCACCGTTATAATTAGCGACCAAAGAAAATACTTTCTCGTCTTTTCAATGGAGCGATAAATTTCTTCCAATTTTTTATCTTGCGCTTCAATTTTTTTTAAGATTTCTTCTTCCATATAAATATTATTTATTATTTTTTTTATATTCAAGATAAGAATAAGCAAAAAGATAAATAGAAAACAAAATTACAGGGATAATCACAAAATATATTGCAAAATCCGGAAAGAAAATTCCCAAAAAAGAAATTCCAGCCGAAATTTTAAACAATCTCCCCCCAAGCTTATGCGTTTTATCCCAAACCACGTCATTACTCAAAGTCCAGGGAGTTCTGATCCCAATAAACCAATTCCTTTTTGCGTTTTCCACCAAAACCCCAGCAGAGTAAAAAAGCAGGCCGAAAGCCGGCGCCAAAAACCGGACAAGATCAAATTTATAGCCGGAATTCCAAACTATAGTTAAAACATAAAGATAAAAAAGGAAAACGAAAATTAAAAAAATAAACCAATCAAAGTATTTCCTGAAGGTTTTAATGTTTTCTTTCAAGGGGTCTATCCTCGGGATTAAAACAAATAGCAGAAACATTCCTGCAGAAATAATCGGCATCAGAAACAGACCCCAGAATTTTGAAGTATAACCGTCAACTTTGCCTTGAGAATTCCAATGCGACGCCATTTCTTGAGGCATCTTCGGGTAAAAATAAATTCCGACGACAAAAGAAATCAAAATTATTAAAATCGCCGCCAATTCGCTTTTTCTCATTTTATTTTAGCAAATTACTAGAATAAATTAGGCAATAACCGACAAAAAAACTGCCGGCGTTCATTAAAAAGCTGATTAGTAAAACCAATTTCCAGCTTAACATTTTTTTACCAAAGATTTTTAAAAGCCATGCTTCAAATACTATCGCTACAATTTCTGTAATCAATAGCAAATAAGGAAATATTAACTTAATATTTACAAACCAGACAAAAGGAACGGACAATAAGTTGCCAATCAGCAATGCCAAAAATGTAATTTTTGGCAATTTTTTCACTAAGACAAAAATAAGAAGCACCACTGCCTCTGAAATAAAAGTTAATAGAAAGGCTGCCAGAATAGGCAAAAGGAACTCTTCTGCAAAAATAGAATTGCCTCCATTATTATTATTTTCAATCACAACTACGCTATCATCTTTTGAAATATTTACATCATAGACCGTCTGAGTTTTTGAGCCATAATGGCCCAAATATTCTCTTGTTATTGCATCAGAAACAAAGGTTTTATCCAAACTTGGAATATACACGGCTATCTTGAAACTCCCCAATATCCATCTAAAATTACACTGGCTGCTTTCGCAAATGCTATTATACGGCAACAAATATGGCAGCCAATTACAATTGCCATCTAGATTGGGCTGATTAATATTCAGCTGCGGAATCGGAACTGCGATTTGATTTTTCCCTTCGTCGCACTCTAGGATTACGGCGTAGAATTTCTCATCAGCAATTTTTTGGCCTTCATAGGTAAAATTAACCAAAAACGGCGGGGGTGGCGGAGCATCGGCCAAAATACATCTCGGCAAAAATAAAACCAGCGCCAATAGAATAAAAATAATTTTGTTTCTCATTTTAAATCATTAATATTATTTTTTTGAAATGTTGGAACGTTGGGATCAATTATGTCATCAATATAATTAAACGTGCTTTCACAATCTTCGGGCGGATTGTGAAATGATTTTTTGACGCCGTCTAAATTTATCTGATAATCCCAGCCGGCGTCCATAATTTCTTGTGGATAGCAATTTTTTATTATTAAACCCGAGGTTCTTATTTTTTGTATAATGTCGCTCACCGTCGCCGTGCTAAACTGATTTTCAACCGTAGGATTTATTTCTTTTCTATCATTTAATCCTACCCATCCTGATTTTTTAACAAACTTTCCCGTAGAATAAAAATACATTTCCCCATAACATCCCCCTTCTTCGCCGTGAGAATTTCTGCACAGTCCTGACCACCAAGAAGAAAAATACAACAAATTTGGGTCAGCAAGCCGTTGTGTTTTTGTCAATTCATTTCCATTGGGTTGAGGTTCTGGACTACAGCAAGTGTGAAAGAGCCACCAATAAGCCAGGCAGGCGAAAATTAAAATTAGCGGAATTAAAATCATCCAAAAGATTATTTTTGTTTTTCTGGACATACCAATTCGGTTAAAAATTAATTTCTATTACGGGCAATTGAGCGTACACTGGTCATCATAATTGCCAGTTCCGGGATTAGCAGTGCATGTGCCAACAGATTCACCATTAATGGTGGTTTTCATAGGTTTTGTGCTGCAATCGCTGCACTCGGGGGCGCCGTCAATTGAACCAATGCAATTTCTTACTGGAGTGAAAAATCCCCTTAAAGAAATAAATCCAATAATAATAACAGCTATTATTGAAATTATAGTTCCAATAGGGTTTGCCTTTTTTTTGACTGGAGCTCCTTGAACCGGAGGAACTTGAGTTGCGCCTCTTGTAAGAAACGGTTTTCCCGTATCAAAACCAGATCTGGCTGCGGCACTGGCTTGTTCTGGTGTCATTGCATCGGGGTTTGCATTCATTTTTTCTACTGGAGGAAGTTTGCCTCCACATTCTGGACAAAAAGCAAAATTCTCTGGCACTGGCCTTTTACAGCTTGGACAAATCATATTTTTGAAATAGTTTAATTATTAATTAACGACCTTTAGTTAAAGATTATTAATTAATTATATAAAACCCGCACTTATTCACAACGCGCAACTATATCTATATTAAAATATTGGGGAGGAAAAGGAAGATTTATATCGGGAATTGCTTCAAAAAGTTTTAATTTTCCTTTTAATTCAGAAACTGGACATTCGGGCTTTCCTTTTTGAAAATAATCCCCTCCTATTTGGAAATAATTGAAAGTCACTTCATTTATTGGGGTTTTAGCTATTGCGTCATATTCGGAAAAACTGGAAAATTCAGGACTCGGATCTATGTTTAGCATCAAAGTACGGCTCTCGGGAAATGTTAGCCCGTGAAAATCAATTGTTACGGAACCTCTGCAAATATAACTGCCATCCCAGGGCATTTGAGGACTCCATAAATCGTTCTTTTCAAAAGTGCAAATAATATCTTCTGCGGAAGAAATTGTAGCATTTGCCTCAATTTTTTTTCCATCATCATTTCCGTTATTTCCATTATTGTTACCATTATTATTGCCATTATTTCTATTATCATTAGGACAGACGCCAGCAAAACAGCATCTTCTGCCTATTGGATAACAAAAAAGGCCGCAAAACGCCTGCCCCTGCGGGCAATCAAAACAATTTTCCTGGCCATAAGGATTATCGGCAGGCAGCAAACAATATCTATTAGTAACTCCGTTGTCGCGACAATCTGCATTCTGCGGGATGCAACCTCTGCCACATTGCTGAAGAGTTGTTGGGCATTGCGCTAAATTTTGCCTGCCAAAGAACCAAACCAAAAGAAATATTAACAAAATTAAAATGACCGCCAATAATATTAATAATCTTCTTCTATCCATTTTTTTATTATAACACCTATTTATATTTTTATATATTTTAATCCTTCAGAAAATTTATGACAAACAAAAAACCGCTGCTTATAAGCCCAGAACGGTTTTTTGTATTCAGCAAAATATTTATCAATAGCTGAATAATTTCTAGATTTTTACTTCTTAACTCCCAAAATAGTTCCTGCGCAAACCGAACTATAAGTTACGCCGCTTTGAACAACACTCATGGTCATTGAACCATTAGCGGTAAACTTATTAGCCCCATCTTCTTGGTAAAATTGATAGTCAACATCGCCGCTAATAGTTATCCCATTGCTTGTCATTTCTGGCATAACTTCTTTTGCTACACCTTTTTTATCAATAGCAAAAGTCATTGTGTTCCCGGCAACTTGATCTACTACTTTGTTCCCAATAACAGTAACATCTGAGGTCATAGGAATCGTTGTAAGATTTGGGTAATTTCCTGTACAATTTAAATTCCCGCTCATTTGATAAGTGCCATCCCAAATAATTGGTTTTGCATTCATTTTTAGATAATAATATCCCCCGGCGCCCAAACCAGCCACCACGACCACAATTAACAACACTAATAATATTTTTTTATTTTGCATATTATTAAACAATATTTAGTATGCGAGCAACAATTTCGACCTTTATTTTATTGAGTCAGCTTTATATATTTATTTAGAATACCTTTTTGAAATTAAGTCTGCAACGTACTAAGTTGTGTATAACTTATTTCCGAAATCAACATAAAAACCGCGGTACCAAAAACCCTTGATAGACTAAGCTACCATTTTTCAAAATGGATTTTTTCCTTAGAAAAATCAATTTCTGTGTGTGGAGAAGGTTTTTCTGCGGGAACGCCTACGGGAAGCATGTTAATCAAAAGATGATCTTCGGGAAGATTTAGAATTTTCCCGACTTCTCCCCTCAATTCTTCTCTTACATTTTTCCAAACGCTTCCCAAGCCCAAAGCATCAACCTGCAATAACATATTTTCTGAAGCCACGGATAAGTCTTGCACAGGCAATACAGAATTATTTTTACCAACAACCGGAACAATTAAAACCTGCGCCTCTTTGACGAATTCTTGGCCCAAAACATCACAAATCTTATTTTTAGTTTCCTGGTTTTTTACGACAATAAATTCTATTTTATGATTCCCTTTTGCCGAAGGAGCAAACTGGCCGGCTTTTATAATTTCTAAAATTTGATCCTCCGAAACCGGGTTTTCTTTAAAACTTCTTACGCTTCTTCTGTTTTGAATTTCTTTTATAATCATAAATTTACTTTTTACTATTTGCTTTGTTAATTTCCGCAATTTTATTTTTTAGGTCTTCCACCTCTTTTTTTAATTCATCAATTTTCAGCTCCCTGCCAACCATTAATTTGTTTATTTTCTCCATTTTATCTATATAGTTCTTCAACTCTTCTTCTTTTCTCTTCCTTTCTGTAATATCCCAAAAAATTCCCAGAATTCCGATAATATTTCCCTTTTCATCCCTGACTGGAGTTTTTATGGTATTGACATACATTTCTTGGCCGTCTTTTAAATATTTTTCTTCTATCTCTTCCATTTCGCCAAATTCCATAATTTTTTTATCATCAGCCCTGTATTTTTCTGCCAATTCTTTGGGATAAAAATCGAAGTCGGTTTTCCCGGAAATTTCACCCGCTGGTATTTTTAAATCCCGGGCATAGTTATTATTGCAAGAAATATAAACTAAGTTTTTATCTTTTAGAAATATTTTTTGCGGCAGGTTTTCAATTAATGTTTCGTACCTTTTTTCACTCGTAAATAATTCTTCTTTTTGATTTTTATTACGGATTTTTTCTTTTGGCATTTTATATTTTTTAAAATTGTTTCCTTTTTTATTTTAACAATTTAATCAATTTTTTGAAAGCAGGGTTTGACTGGGAAATATGCATATGCTAATTTTTAATCAGGAAAAGGAGGATTAATATGGAATATGCCATAGTCAGAATCCTTTACTTAGGAATAAATAAAGAAGAGTATACCATTATTAAAATTCCCTCCAAAGAATACAAAGAATTAAAGGATTTAATGGAAGCAATTAAAAATGGTGTATGCGCGCACATTGAAAAAGACCACCGTTGCGTAAAGTTCCTTTTCATAAAACCAGAAACTGACCTTTTAATTAACCAGGTGTTTGATTTAAATTATGTTCCCTGCGCAGTACGAATGCCCGGTTTCACCATCGGTGCGCATATCGCAAATTAAAAAAATAGCCCACGCGGTAAATAACCCGTGGGTTTTTTACGTATGGAATATTTTAAACGGAATCTGCTTTGGTTATTCTTTTCCGTAAAAAAATAATTATTCCTAAGAACAAAAATGCCAAAGCTGCAGTTTCAGTGACCTCGGCGTAAAAATTAATGGCGGCAATTAATTGTTCATAAATCGGGGTAAAAATATCCAAGATTTCTGCCAAACCAATAAAAAACAAGCCAAAAGTAAAAAATTTCCAGGACTCTGAAATCGGCTCTCCTGTTTTTTTCTGGTAATTTTTCCAAATTCTCAAAGCTAATGCAAAACTCCCAAAAGAAAGAAAAATGATAAATGAATGCAAAACAATAATCAAAGTTTTCATATTACAGCTTTTGGCTTCTGAACATCGTTATAAAAATAATTAAAAATCCGGCAAATTTAAAAATCTCCTGAATTAAGTAAATTTGCGGATAGAAAACCAAGGCGCCGGCGCGCAATACCATCAAACTCTGCAGCCAATCCATTAGCTGGCTGACTCCTACTAAAATAAATCCCCAAAATAAAAATATGAAAAAGGGATCTGTCTTTGCGCTTGGCTTTTTACGAAAAAAATATGCCAAAAATCCAATTAAAATAAAGGTCAGAAAAATTGTATAAAAACCCACTGGCAAACAGGTACAGCCGATATCCAAGGGCCAAATTTTTCTCAATACCAATTGATCTAATTTACAAATCTCCTGAAACATTTTTTGTTTTGTTTTTTATTAATCTAATTCTCCAAAAAACTAAACCCAGAAAAGAAACCATAAAAACGTAGGACAAATCAAAAACTATTTGCCCGGCCACAAAAAAATCAAGTTTCGTAATCGCAATAAAAACATTGACATAAAATGCATATAACAAGGCTGACAGAGCTAAGGATATTACCGATCTTTCAGAAAGCGGAAGTTTGGGGTATATCGCCAAAGTAATTGAAAATCCCGGAAGCCAAAATAGGAAACTGTATAAAATCACCTGAAAAACGATGCGCAAATATGAGTAAATATGAAGTTTCACCGGCTCGGTTTTTTTAAAAAGGTCTGCTGTCATTTTAGGAGCTCCGCCAAGTAAAATCGCAAGCATTCCAATTAGGAATATAAAAAGCGTAAGGCAAATCAAAAAAATTATAAGTTTCGATTTAATCTTTATTATTCCTTCCATATTAATAGATTTTAACAAAAGTAAAAAAGAAAAACAAAAAGGAGACCTAAATGGCCTCCTTTGTCCCATATAACACCCAACTATCAAGGAATGGCGTTATGGGGATACAAAACAAGTATAAGGCAATGGCTGGCCAAACGTGCCAGTCTTCTTTAGCACCAGCTAAATACCAATGGAAAAGAACAATTATCGCAGTTCCAACTAGAAAATATTTTCTTATCTTGATTATTTTCATTCGGTCTTTGAACTTCATTTCAAAATCCTCCTTTCAATATATCTATTATACCATATTTTGCTTAAAAAAGCAAGCTATTGTCGTGGTTCAATACCTTTGCACCACCCTGATGTAAAATATGTACATGCCTTACACAACACATCCTAAGATTCCCGAGATTCGCATGCAAGCATTTCGTCTTGTTAAATACGAGGGTTGGAGCACA